>JBDTQH010000020.1:0-90952 GCA_039932335.1 Chloroflexota bacterium | reverse complement strand
AAAGGCGCAGTTCATTCTGCGCTACCTCAAGAGCCCTGAGTACCGCCACCGGATAGGGCGGCAGCTGAACAAGGGAGAGGCTCTTTATGCATTGAGGCACTTCCTGTTCTTCGGCAATCTGGGTCGGCTCTCGATAACAATAACGCGTGGGCAGTAGGCTTCCAAAACAGCCTTTGTTTTGGCTTGTCCACCAGCATTGACCTCCCAAGTTCGGGTAGCAATATTCCGATTGAGAAATGGGGCGATTCTAGAGGGTGCCCGAGAGTGCGCCTAGGGGTCTGCCAGATAACACGCTGATGTACGGAATATCCGTAGCGTCGTCCAAACAGGTATGGGCTGCGGGATACTATACCGAAACGATAGCCTTGGGCCGAGAAAGCAGTGGCACCTGGACACCACACAATTCGGAGAACCCAAGCACAGTCGAGTGGAATCGGCTATTAGCTGTGGACACGCTGTCAAACAAACTGGCGCGGACGGCGAGGTGGTACTATGCCTCTGAAGGAGGGGATAAACCCACGCTCATAGAGCATTACGGGCCCCCTACTCCTACTCCTGCCTGCTGTCCGTAGACCGGTAACACGCCCTTTCACATGAACTGCCTTACAGGGTGTGCTATCGATAGCACACCCTGTAAGGCATCTTAACTCTGGCTTCTCGCTGGGGCAGAAGGCGTAAAGGTTGAGCCTCGCCCCTGTGTGAGCACGAGTACATGGCAGCTTATGTGCAATCCCACGTGCCGCGCCGCGAACTTGGGGTGGAATTCGGGGTGTGGTTGTAGGCATGCCTGGAAGCCGACGTACATATCATGGAAGAAAGGCGAAGATGAGTGCTCAGGATGAAAGACCTGTACCTCCCAGTGAGGATCCATGCTTTTGCCTGCTCGAATGTGGAGGACTAGCGGATTGCCGAGAAGCGATGGACACCATGCTGTTGCTAGTGGACTGTGTACCGTCCTACGCCTATTGTTCCCGACTTGAGTCCCTTATTATCAAGATACTTTGCCCATGATGACAACTTTGCTCACTTTACCCCTAGGTCGACAGGAAAGCCTGTAGCTTGCCCAATAACGTCCCCACACTCGCCCTGCGCTCTTTCGCGTCCGGCATCGGGCTTTCCGCTGCTTCTATTTCTCCGCCGGGCTCCTCGGTTGCAGATTGCGTAGCCACTTAAAGTCTGATATCGCAGGACCGCCGGACCATTAGCGGTTCAATCGTTCTTCTGGCTCAGGCTACTTCCGAGTGCATGTATCTCTGCCCGCAGAGAGGCCATCTCCCGGCGCACATCAGCAAGTTCGGCTGTGCCCACTATCTCACCTTCCGGGCTTTGCGCATCCCTGCCGACAAAGAACGTTGCGAGCGTGGCAGTCACGTAGCCGAACACGGCGAATGCATACAGCGCCAGAATGAACGCCAGCACCCGCCCCTCCGGTGTCACGGGGAAGTAGTCCGATCCCATAGTGGTGAGCGCCATAGCCGTCCACCACAGGGCATCACCGTAGCTGTGTAGGCCTCGCTCGCTCCCGGCACCCACCGCCTCCGCCTCGAATGCTAGCATACCGGCAGCGCCTACTACAGCCACAATTAGGGTCAGTAAGACTACGTATCCAAAGCCGCGCCTACCCATGGTGGCACTGAGAGCACGCATCCCGCGGTTGAGCGAGCTGATTACGCGCAGGAGCCTCAGCCCTCTGGTGACTCTCGTCAACCGGAGGATTTGAGCCAAACGGGCGATCCTGAGCAGACGAAGCCCGGGAGCCACAAGAGAGAGTGCGGTCAGCCAGTTTGTCTTCAGGTAGCTGAGCTTAAAAGGGGCCAGCGTGAATCTGAGGAGAAAATCCGCGATGAAGATTACCCATATTACATTGCTGACGGTTTGGAGGAAGCGGCCCAACCCCCAGACTACTTCCACCACAAGCAGCACAAGCCAGATGAAGCCAAGCACCAACATAGGCACTTCCAGCCAACGCTCAAGTTGCTTAAGGACCTCCAGTCTCTCCTCGTTGAGCACAGCCTTCTCATTGTCTGCCCCTGTAGTGCTGAGATCACTCATGCTTTCCCTCCACTTGCTAGCTCTTGAACTTACCGGTATCTGCCCTCTGCGCTCTGCCCTCTGTCCTTCCCAGGTCACGCCACATATGGCGCACCCATGTGCCGCGTCCGATACCCTTACCCGACCTCCACTCTGTCACCCCTCCAGCCCCTCGACGGTCCTGCAGGTAACAGGGCGGACACGTTTGTTTCTCACCAGGATACATTCCCACCGGCATATGTCGTGCCGTACTCCCTGGCGGCCTTCCGATCAGCGATTGCTCGCAGCCTCCTTGTGATTCCTGCGCTACATTCGGTCAGGCATAGTCCTTGCAAGCCCTCCTGAAACATATCGGTACATGCAGGAGTGCTGAGGACGTGGGAGCCGGGTGTCGCAGGTGGTTTGCTCTGCTTGCCCACCATGTTAGCGATGCTGTAACACGGCCCGGGTTTTCACAGAGGCTGCGTTACCTTAGAGAGACGAGTGTTTTGAGGAGCAAATGGAAGAGTATTTACGAACCGCCGGACAATGGGTTGGCTGGGCTGCCGAAGCGGCCGGAGTGATAATTATCGTAGTGGCCATAGTGCGAGGACTAGGGGAGTACGTGCTGCAGCTTCTACAGCGTAGCACACCGCTACCCAGAACCCGCATCCGGTTGAATCTGGCCCGATCCCTTGCCCTGAGCCTGGAGTTCTTGCTGGCCGCAGACATCGTACAAACAGCTATTGCCCCCAGTTGGGACGATATAGGTAAGCTCGCTGCAATCGCCGCCATACGCACGGGCTTGAACTACTTCCTCGGACAAGAAATCGAAAAAGAGGGACGCGAGGTGCAGAGTGACAGGCGGCAAGAGCCGCAGCAGAAGGGTGCAGGCACCGCCACATCTTAGCAGAGGTAATGGTGTACCGAGCTTCACAAACGAGTTTCCGTGTGTATGCACGTCCACGTCCACGGCGCAAGGTGCTAGCTCGTCTGAGTAAGGCATTCCCTTGGAATATATCATGGCTCCCCTATTGTCTGAGAAAATGCCCTCGTCTAAAATGGCACAGCAGTCGACCCGTCTTGCTGAGAGGAACGAGCCTTCATTTTGGTATAAAGCCCCTGACGGCTAGTGTCCGTTGCTTCTGTAGTCAGACAACGGAAGACCGGAAACATCGGAAAGAGAGGATGCACGCGCGCTTGAATCGCGCTGCACTACCGTGAAGGTGCCGTCCGTTTCCAACACTACGGCGAGCGCAGCGCCGACCTCGGAGATGCCCTGGCTGCGGATAGCCGCCAGAACCTCTTCCTGCGCCACACGCTCCCGTATTAGCGCCGCCTTGAGGAATTGCCCCTTGTACAACAGGAGCACCGGCTGCGACTTGACTAACTCGCTGAACCATTTCGATCTCACCGATGTCCACGCAACTATGTACTGCAAAAGGATCAATAGAGCCATGGCCGTGACGCCCTGGGCCAGAGATACGTCCTTCGACAGTAGGATGGACGCGAGAGTTGACCCGAACGCCACCGTTACTACGAAGTCAAATGCGTTCATCTTGGAGAGCGTACGCTTGCCGGAGATGCGCAACAGCAGCACGAGACAAACATAGGCCAGAGCTCCCACGATCACTGTTCGCAGAATGCCCTCCCAGCCGTTGAAGAACATGGTATCCAATTACTCCTTCACCTCCGTTACTTGCGGGCACCACGCCATGCGCATCTGCCGGCGAGTGATAGCCTTAGGCTTTGGCCCCAATCCTGTCAGCCCTGTGAAACCTTCAGAGGAGGCAGTTCCCAGTTGGGTGGTAGCGATCCTTCCGACAGAGAGGCAAGAGTCGAGTTGAGCATCGTCCTATCTGCAGGTGCCACCAGAGCGCGGTCGGCAGCATCAACTACCGCAAAGGCATGGCTGTACAGCACCGCGTGGTGAGCCATGTCAGCCGTCTGCTCGGCGATAGCCGCCATGACCTCGAGCAACTTGCATGCGAGCCGTACGTCCGATGCCTCGGCCACGCCGTAATGCCTTATGCCCTGGAAAGCCTGGTCGGCCAGCTCGCTGAAGCTCACGGCGTAGCTGAAGACGCGCTGCGCACCGCTGCTGTCACACTGGACGCGGGTGGGGCTATGCAGAGTAGCTGCCCTGCTAAGCACGCGCTCTATCTGGTCAAGGCACATCAACGCTGTTGTAGGATCGTTGATACCGGGTGACAGCGCCTTGAGCGCCACATCGCACAGCTGCGTTAAGGCAAAGAGTGGGTCATGCTGCTGGGTTCGACGCGCACCGAGCACGAAGGCATCTATGAAGTGGGAGCGCGCCTCCTGAGAAAGGGGCTGCGGGACCGCCAGGCGAGCGAGGAGCTTGCCGTCAGTGACGAAGTCCCCGACCCGGCGGCTCACTTCCACCAGAGAATTGTGCTGCGCTGCCAGCCTGGCCAGGCTCTCCAGGTCGATCTCCTGCAGGTAGCCCGCGGCGGTGGCGCGTACTGCTTCTGTGAAGTTGGGCGCCGGCCGCTCGGTGAGCGCGGTGGAATGCTCTTGGGGCGCCGGTTCCTCGGTGAAGGTATGTTCGACGCTGCTTAGTGCGACCTCTCCTACCCTGTTGATGATATGGTACGCCGTTATCGACGTGGCGATGTGGTGCAGGTAAAAGATGAAGAGGCCGAGGTCCAGCAAGGCCAGCAGTATCGCCGCTGTAACTGAAAGCGAAGGCACAAATGTGGTGCTTACAATGGAGCTATCTTCTAGTTTAACTGTACGCAGAACGAGCAAGCAGTATACAAAGCTGCCAAGCAGCACGCCGAGCACGATCTGGTTTGTACGGTCCTCCATAAAGTTGTACAAGATACGCGGGGAATACTGGCTGGAGGCAAGCGAGAAAGCCAGGATTGTAAATGAGAATACAACGCCTGAGACTGTGAGCACGGAACCCGCTATTGTGCTCAGCACCTGTCGAGCGCCCTCCGGTCCTGCCTCAAACACCAGAGGAACCTTTGAGATCAGCTCGGGGCCGATGGTGCGGTCAAGCGTAACCATTGCAGCGGCGAGCGCAATGGCCGCGAGCATGGCAAGCGAGGGTATAAACCAGAGGCTGCCACGCAGTTGCTCCCAGATGCGGCGAAGATGGTTAGTCAAGCGTTTCACTATTTCTCCCAGCTTCAGAGTAAGGTTCTTGTTCGGCACAAATCGTGCCGGATAGCAGCAGGATCCCATTCCGTGCTCCAGTGATACCCTGCGGTTGGGTCGAGCGATTAACCCAGAGGAAGGATCGGTGCAACAGGTCGAGCCAGGATCGCGAAAGTCTCAAACCAATAGAGGGCGCGACAGTACCCGCACGCCACAGGCTCGGTTTGCGCGGAGAGCTCACTCTAGCCCTGCTGCCGACAGGCACAATCCTTGGCATGCTCTTTCTCCTTGAGGCACTCAGCCAGCAGCGGATTCTGTTTGCATCCCTCGCCTCCAGCGCGTTCCTCATCTACCTCGACCCCACGCACGGCACCAACTCTATACGCACCCTGGCGGTAGCGCACACCATGTCCATGCTCGTAGGGCTTTGCGCGTATTGGGTCTTCGGCCACGGCTATATTGCCGCTGGGGCTGCCCTTATAGGCAGCATATTCCTTATGATTGTGCTTGATGTGGTCCACCCTCCCGCCGTTGGCACCTCGCTCGTATTTGCCTTTCGCGTCGGCGCCGAAAACGATATCACCCTCTTCTTGCTCGCGCTTAGTGTCACAGGGACTCTGGTTATCCTGGAGCGCATTAGCCTCTGGCTACTGGGCCGTTTTACTGCTCGCTGACCTGTGCAGGCGGTCGGGCCGGTTAGCGGGCAGCGCGAGCGATTCAAGCAGGCTGAGCACGTCACCCGGTGAGTGGAGACTGTATTGCGCACCCGATGCAATCTCGCCGCTGCCCACCTTGATAGACCAGACAGACCATGTGGCCTCTGTATCCCACAGAGCTCTAAACAGGTCCTCGTCGGTGCGATCATCACCCACCGCAAGGACGAAGTGCGTACTCCCGGCAGGATACGCGCCTCTGCCATCGTCTTTGTCTTCTCTAACGGCCTTATCTGCCTTATCTGCCTTTGCCCGTTCCGGTTCGCGCCCAACGGGCTCATGATTAGGAGTAGACCCCTTCGCAACGAACCTGGTCTGGAGCCACCTGCGGGCAGCGGTACCTTTGTCTACTCCGTCGGTGCGTACCTCGAGCACCAGGTTACCCGGCAAGATATGCAGGCTCTCATTGGCCCCTAAACTGGCCAGGCGGTCAACCAGCTCCCTGACTCTGATGGCAGCGAGCTCCGGGTCCGCGCCGCGATAGTGCAGCGCTAGCGAGAAATTCTTCTCCTCGACGAAGGATCCGGGTACTCGGCTGCTGTACAGATCGAGGATCGGCCTTACGCTCTCCATCCACTGATTGGGAGGCCGGTGCGGTGTTTGCCATTCTCCGGGACTTTCTCTTATCCAAACTCCGTGCTCGGCAACCAGACCGATCGGCAACGCGCCAAGCCACTCGCTCAGGGTAGTCCTGTCACGACCGCTTACGATCACCACGTCAGTGTCAGGGTCCTGCGACAGCTTTTCCAGCAAATAAAGCATGTGGGGGGTGGGGCCGGCAGCGGTGGGGTCTACATGGTACGGAGCAAGCGTGCCATCGTAGTCAAGGAATATGAGCCTGTGTGCGCTGTTGCGGTACGCGTCCAGTAACTCTGCAATCGCAGGCTCGCTGAGTGGCTCTGTACGCATGCGCTCTACGACTTGCCTTGCCCCGTGCAACTGCTCGATAAAGCTTTTCGCCCAGGCAGAGAGATTGTTGTGACGCAGGCGCTTGCGCATGGACGAGATGCGCCTTAGGCGTTCCTCCACTTCCATTGCCAGGGCCCGCCGCAAAGCGTCCGCTATTTCCTCTCGACTGTTGGGGTTGATCACAACAGCCTCACCGAGCTCCTGGGCCGCGCCAGCCGTTTCGCTAAGTACCAACACTCCGGTGCCACCTACGTTGCTTGCCAGGTACTCTTTTGCGATCAGGTTCATGCCGTCGCGAAGGGGCGTGACCAGTGCTACGTCTGCCGCTGCGTACAGAGCGACCAGGTCGTTGAACTCCAACGAGCGGTACTGGTACACCACCGGTGTCCAGCCGATCCTGCCGAACGTGCCGTTGATGCGCCCCACCAGCTCCTCCACGCGGCTGCGCGTCTGTTTGTAGTGTTCCACATCAACGCGGGACGGCACCGTGACCAGCGCCAGCGTAACCCGGTTGCGCCACTCCGCGTACTTCTCAAGGAAGGTTCCAAAGGCTTCCAGGCGGTTCGCAATGCCCTTGGTGTAGTCGAGCCGGTCGATCGACAGCACTATCCTGACCCCGGGCACCGCACGTGCCAGGGCGCTCTTGCGCGTTTGTACTTCAGGGCTTTCGGCTGCTGAGCTGAACTTCTCGAAGTCTATTCCCATAGGGAAAGTGTCCGCCTTCACTGAACGCTGGGGAGTGCGGATAGATCCATGCTCATAACCGTAGCCGAGGGTAAGCAGAACCGAGCGGACAAAGTTGTGGGTGTAGTCGTACGTGTGGAAACCAACCAGATCGGCACCCAGGAGTCCTGTCAGGATTCCATTGCGCCAGTTCCCCGGCAGCAGCTGGAAAATCTCATACGCGGGGAAAGGGATGTGCAGGAAGAAGCCGATCTCGGCGTCCGGCAGCCTCTCCCTGAGCAACCCCGGGAGCAGCATGAGGTGGTAATCGTGCACCCACACCGTGTCGCCGGGTTTGTATGCTTCCACCACGGCTTCGCAAAAGGTTCTGTTTACCCGCCCGTACTGCTCCCAGTAGGCGTCTTTATACTGGGCGTACGAGGGGAAATAGTGGAAGAGTGGCCAGATTATCTTGTTGCAAAAACCCTGATAGAAGTTCTCCATATCATCTTGAGAGAGGAAAACCGGGTGAGATTGGTGGCTATCCAGCGCCACTCGCCGCAGTTTGTCTCGATTTGAACTTTTGCGAATGGTACCGCCCGGCCAGCCTATCCAGAGGTAGTCGCCTGTATTCGCGCCTTTCGAGCTGAAATACGAGCTGAGCCCACTAGCCACACCCCCGGCACTCCCTCTATACTGCAGTTCTCCCTCCACCTCTGTGGCTGTGAAAGGCAGCCGGTTGGATACGACAAGGAGCCGCCCCAGTGAGCTAACGATGTGGTCTGTGCCTGTATTGATCTTCATATGCCTCAAGTCTTTGTTCCTCGTATGGCCTTTGCTCGGAGTACTCTGAACGCTCAAAGCGAACGGCTATAATCAGGCCAGCATGTCCCGGCGCTTGAATGCGAAAATGCCGATGCCGAGGCAACCCACGCTTGCCACTAGGAGGATTGCGGTGTAGAGCGGGTCAAGGCCCGTAGAGAAAGGTTTGCTGGCCGCGAAGAGGTAGTAGATAGTCCACTCTCTGTATCGCTGCAGGTTCTCGACCAGGGGAGCGAGCCCGTTCAGTATGAAGCCTGCCACCGCCAGCCCAACGGCCACGCCGATCGGGATGCCTCGCCCTCGAACGGCACAGGCAAGTGCGAAAGCTATCGACCCGTACAGCAAGGTAAGGGGGACGATGTCGATCCCCGCCAGCATCCAGGTTCCGAACGATACGCTCTGACCTATCGTGATGCCGCCCAGCCACATCCCCAACCCCACTAGCACGCAAATGAGCACAAGGGCCGCAAGCAGCGCCAGGTACTTCTCAAGTGCCACCCTCATGCGGGGACGGGGGTGCGCCAGGAGGAAGTCCATGGTACCCGACTCGATCTCTCCCGTGATCGTGTTCGCCGCAGCCATGACCACATAGATGGTCAGGATCACGGGCATGAAGCTGAGGAATTGCGAGGTGATGAAGCCTTCCAGCGTGTCGAATGATGCCACATCGCCCAGGAAGCCCTGGAGTTGGGGAATCTGCTTGAATAGCTGGTCGAACTCCGGATTGGAGCCGATAGACGGGAAAGCGAGGAGGGTGATGTAGGCCAGGCCCGCCAGCCCAAGCCCCCAGCCCAGTATCGCCTTACGCTGGTCGCGCAAGCTCTTCAAGAAGATGTTGCCAAAGAATACGCTGCTGCTCGAGTTAGTCCACATGGTTTGCCTCTCCCTGGGGGGTTGCTCTTTGCGGCGCTGCACCGTCTGCTGTCCCCTCTTCTTTGTAGAAGCCGAGGAATATCTCTTCGAGGCTCGGCTCGTAAGTGACGATATTGACCACGGTGTGCTGGGCCGCTGCCTTGATCAGCGAGTCGAGGCTTCCCTTTACTGCGCAGTGCAAAGTTGTGCCGGCACTGTGGGCTTCCACCACTCCCGGAATGGACGCGAAAGGCTCCGCGACTACAGGGCGATCAAAGATGATGTCCATACGACGCAGAGCCTTTTGTTTGAACCCGGCCACCGATTCCACGGAGACCAGCCTCCCTTCGCGGATTATGGCTACCCGGTCGCAGAGCCGCTCGACTTCAGGCAGCACGTGCGATGAGAAGAAGATAGTGCGACCTTCACTCTTGACTTCTTCGAGTAGCTCATACAGCGATTGCTGCACCAGCGGATCGAGGCCACCTGTGGGTTCGTCCAGGATGAGCAACTCCGGCTTGTGCATCATCGCCTGAATAAGCCCGATCTTCTGCTTGTTGCCACGAGAGTACGCCTTAATCTGGCGATGCAAGTCGATGTCCAGTCGCTCGGCCAATCGTGCGATCTCGGCTGGAGCGACCCCGCCGCGCAAGTTGGCCGAGTATGTGAGCAGCTGCTGGCCAGTCATGTCGGGATAAAGCGCCAGTTCGCCCGGCAAGTTGCCTATAAGCTTGTGAATCGCCACGCTCTCCCGCTGGCAGGCGAGGCCGAAAATGTGCGCCCACCCTGACGTGGGGCGTATGAAGTCGAGCAGGGTGCGGATAGTAGTGGTCTTGCCCGCGCCGTTAGGGCCGAGAAAGCCGAATACCTCGCCCCTCTCCACGCGGAGATTGACCGAGAAAATCCCTCGCGCCTTGCCGTAGCGCTTGGTAAGGTCATGCGTTTCTATTGCCGGTATGGTTGCGTTCGCAGCATTCATTTTTCGTCCTTCGTCCTCACGTTCCGGCTGGAGCTTGCTCAGCCGTGCGAGAGCGCCAGCGATACTGAAGCGGGTGCTCTGATTCAACTATCCTGCGGCACAGGGGCGTGCTGCACAGGCTCCACCGTTTGTGTGCCTTCCAGGAAGGTGCGCAAAGCTCGCTCGCTCGACGGGTCGGCCATTACCATCACCCGGTCGCCCGCCTGCAACCTGGAGTCGGCTCGCGGGAAGATCGTTTCGCCGCCCCGGTTTATCGACACGACCAGCGTGTTGGGCGGCCACTTTATCTGGCGCAGCGTCATATTGGTCAGTACAGGCCCTGTGCCCACTTTCGCCTCCAACATGACCGTGTTGTCGGTGAGCGTTCTCGCCCTGCTGACGCTTCTCCCCAGCGTTGCTTTGTAGACGCGCATGATGTTACGCGCCGTGAGCCTCCCTACCAGCTTCTTTCCCTCCACCACGGGTGCCCAGCTTACGGAGCCATCGGAGAACCTTTCGAGCGCCTCCTGCAATGTTTCGTCCGGCTCGACCTTGACTAGTACGGGCGACACCACCGAGCGCACCAGTTTGCCCTCGACCTGAGCCTGAGACAAATGCTCCAGTTTGCCCCTGGTAACCAGCCCCACCAGGTCGCCGCCCTGCCCATCTTCGCTCGAGGCCAGCACGATCACTCCCGGCGAGGTATCTTGCGTGATGAGAGCTTGCGCCTCGCTGAGGAGCGCGTCTTCCGAGATGGTCGCGCCGGGCGGTGAAAGCGCGTCGCGCACAAGAAGTGAGGAAAGCAGCGGGAAAGAGAAGCGCACTCTGTGAGCCGGAGAGTCGGCTCGCGTGGGAAGCTGGCTGCGATAGATCGTGTTGTTCCCGACGAGCGCTGTGGAGATAGCCACGGCCACCATCGCGGGCGCGAGCAGGGAGAGGTTGCCCGTCATCTCCCCCACCATCAGCATCACAGCCAGGGGCGCATGGGCTATCCCACCGAAGAGTGCCATCATGCCTACAATCACAAACGGCGCAGGCTCGAGGGGGAGCTGGGGCAGAATGCCCTGCCCCAGCCGCCAGAAGAGAGCCCCTAGCATCCCACCGATCACCATACCGGGCCCGAAGATGCCCCCGGATCCGCCCGAGCCGATGGAGAGGGAGGTGGCGAGGATTTTGGCGAACGGCAGTAGTAGCACCACCCATAAGGGGAAAGCCATGAGATCTTGCCGAGTCATGCCAAGTTGTACCCACCCGTATCCCATATGTAGGGCCCCTGGTAAAGCCAGGCCGAGCAAACCCACCAGTATGCCCCCGATCGCCGGCTTGAACCAATTCGGCAGTCGCACGTGCTGAAACAGGCCTGTTATGCCGTAGAACGAGCGGGCGTACAGTATCCCCATAAGACCGCACGCGACACCGAGTACCGCATAGTAGAGCAGTTGGACAGGGTGATCGAACCCCAGTTGCGGCTGCGCGCCGAAAACGGGCGAATAACCGAAGAAAGCGCCATACACACTGTAGCCCACGATGGAGGCTATGAGCGATGGGATAAGCGCTTCCACTTCGAGGTCGTGAATATACATTATCTCGGCTGCCATCACGGCCCCGCCGAGAGGAGCGCGGAATATGGCTGCTATGCCCGCGCCCATCCCCGCGGCGACGGCGATGCGCCTGTCCTGCGTGTCGAGCCTGAGCCAGTTGCTGAGTAGAGAACCGAAGCCCGCCGATATTTGAGCGGCAGGACCCTCGCGCCCACCGGAGCCACCGGCGCCTATCGTTATAGCCGAGGCGATCAACTTGATGGGCGGTATCCTGGGCCTGATGCGTGCTCCCTTGTGGTGGATTGCGTCTATGGCCGAATCGGTACCGTGGCCTTCGGCTTCAGGCGCGAACTTGAACACTATTACACCCGAGATGAGCGCTCCCAGGGCGGTAACGATGGGTAGCAGCCAGGGCCTTGCGATCGGCAGGAGCGCGGGAGAACCTTCACCTACCGGAGAAGGTGGGGTGTACCCGGCGAGTTGCCCCAGGAAAAAATCGGTGGCCCAGCCTATCGCTAGGTAAAAGGCCACGGCACCGAGGCCCGCAACTGCGCCGATAATGCTCCCCAGCAATAACCACTTGGTAAGGTAGCGCTGGCTTTCAAAGCCGATGCCATTGAACACATCCTTGCCGCGCCACTTCGACAACCAAGCAGATGTGCTCAGCTTGCTAAGGCGCCATCGTAGCGGTACGCTCGGTGACGGGGTGTGTGAATCGCGGCTGCCGCTACTCGCGGCGTCGGGTTGTCCCGGCTGCAGTGGGGTGTGTGTACTCGTGCTAACCACCTCCAGGCGCACGGACGTTGAGTATCGCTGTGCCCTCTCCTTGCCCGGTCAGCTTCATTATATATTCGCCTGGATTGGGTACATTGACCCCTATAGTTGTTTTGGCGCTCGCGGGCAACTCCTGAGCAGCGATCAGCTTCTCCACCATGAATGTGTATGGGCCACCCGTTGCGGTTATCACCAACTGGACGGCGCCCTGCTGCATATCGTATCGGTCGTGCTCGAACTTGCCGTCGCTTACGTTGATCTCCAGTCGCTGTATGTTTTGCGGAAGCTTACCGGCATCGCTGGGCGCAACCCCGCTCGGATTGCCCCCTTGCGTAGCGTTCTTTGAGTCATCCCCGCACGCCGTAGAGAAGATAGCCACGAGCAGTAGCACAGCCAGTGTCCCGTATAAACGAAGTGAGCTTCGGACTGCACCTTTTGCTGGATCTGTTAGTGAATTCCTCAAGGCAGTTTGCCTCCCCTTTGGTAGAAATTGAAGAGGAGAAAGGGCTGAAATTTGGGCCACTAACTCTCTTTCGAGCTGAAGAGTGAATACACCACCTGCAGCAGTTGTTTGCTTAATGCGGACTTGGACAGAAAACCATCGGCACCCGCGGCCGTTGCAGCTTCCGCGTAGCGTGCATCGCCATAGAGGGTGCAGATTATCACCCGCGGAGCGTCAGATTCCGCCTTAATGATTCGAGTCGCGTCTAGCCCACTCAGGTCAGACATGACCATATCCATCAGCACCAGGTCAGGGTGCGAAAGGGCGATCTGCTTGAGCGCTTCAGCAGCTGAGGAGGCTTCTCCCACGATTTCAAACTCCTTGTAGCTGGATATCAGCCGGGACACGGAGCGTAGGAAGGCCGGATTGTCATCGACTACAAGAGTGCGGATCTGTGCCATATGCTTCTGCGCCATGAGCTATGTACCTGATACATGAGGGATCATGAAACCTCGCCTGGAGCACGTAACTGAATAGATAGATGCCGCCCATGAGGGCTGCTGTACACCTCCGTAGCCGGCTATGGCCAGTCGCGTGCGCGGGCATCGCGCCTGTAGAGTGGTATGCCACGAGCCCGGCGCTCTCCGCCAGAAGCCACATACACCACCGGCTGTGCTAACTCTAGCCAATTTGAAGGACAAAAGCGTCGGGGAAATGCTGAAAAAGACTAAGGGAATACCTGATACCGGGCAGCCCACGTGTGACACTCGACCCTCCCCGCACCGGGGCGGTTTGCCCGGGTACACTGCCAGTGGTGGTCACCTGAGGGGAGTGCCAAGCTTACGCTTGCCAAGACACGTGCGCTGTACTGTCTAAGCGTCGCCGTTCTGACCCTGCCGGCAGGGTCTTGCGCAAGCTCACAATAGAAGACGGAGTGGCGATCGCTGATTTCTCCGGAGAGATGAAGGCCTACGGAGGAGGCTCGACGCGGGTAACCCTCATACGGGAGCAGATAGCGCGTACGCTAAAGCAGTTCCCGTCGATCAAAGAAGTGCGAGTCGCAGTAGAGGGGCGCACTGAAGGCGTTCTGGAGCCGGAGTGTGCCGATGATGCAATCGTCAGGATTGGCTACATACCGGCCTGACGTGTAAGACTAGCATTGCCTGAAGAGTTTACTCGCCAGGGAGCAGCAGACCTGTATGGATCGCGTAGCGGACCAGGCCGGCTATATCATAGATATCAAGCCTCTGCATCAACTGCCTGCGGTGCGTCTCTACAGTCTTGGGGCTGACCGACAGTTCGCTTGCTATCTGCTGAGTGCTGTAGCCCCTCGCGATCAACGCCAGGATCTCGCGCTGACGGGCAGTCAGCCCCTCAAGCGAGCTGGGTTCTCCCCTCGCTCTGCGCGTAAAGTCGTGCACCAGGTGCGTAGATACGGGCGGGCTCAGGTAAGACTCGCCGCGGGCTACGGCATGTATGGCGACTTCGAGCTCCGACGTGCTGGAGTTCTTTAGCAGGTAGCCGCTTGCGCCGGCGTGCAGAGCCTGCCAGACGTACTCTTCGTTGGAGTGCATGGAAAGTATGATAACGCGGGTATCGGGATACAGCTTGATCAGCGTTGCAGCCACTTCAAGGCCATTGGCGTCAGGCAGCACGATATCCATAAGCATTACATCAGGGCGGTGTATCTCTGCCAGGTGCGACGCTTCCCGCCCGGTACCTGCTTCAGCTACTACCTCGATCCTGGGCAGGTTTTGCAGCAGGGATCGTATGCCCGCCCGCACCAGGTCGTGATCCTCTACCAGTAGAACGCGAATCTGCCCGCTCATGAGGACTGACCCCTGCCGCCCAACTCTTCAGTAGTCGTAGCGTGAGGCGTTGCTTGAGCACCCCTGGCAGTCGACGTAGCAGAGCTGGCTGAATTCCCGGGCAGCGAGGAAACGGCGTCCGCGGGATCAACAGTGGCAACCAAATTGAGGGGCAGCAGCAGCTTGATAGTGGTGCCCTTGCCCGGCACGGAATCGATGGCCAGCCGCCCACCGGCCAGCTCCGCTCGCTCGCGCATGCCGATTAAGCCCATGCTGGCGCCTGCTGAGGCCCGCGCCTGGGCTGCTTTTACATCGAAGCCATCCCCGTCATCGCTGACGATGGCCTCAATGTTACCATCGCGGCGGCAAAGCTCTACTTTGGCGCACCGGGCACGGCTGTGGCGAGCGATGTTGGTGAGCGCTTCCTGCACAACCCGAAAGCAGGTCGTCTCGATATCGGTAGGCAGCCGGTAAGGCAGGGGATCCAGCGCTATCTGTATATCCAGTCCTGTGCGCTCGGCGTGACGTTCGGTGTACCACAGAAGAGCGCTCACCAACCCCAGATCGTCCAGAATAGAGGGTCGCAGATCAAGAGACAGGTTGCGTATCTGATAAAGTGCCTGCTCTACCAGGCTAACGCTCTCCTTCAGTCTCGGTTGTAGGTCCTTCGCCTCGGGTAAGCGCTCCAACGTCTCTATGTTGATCTGAATGGCAGTCAGGGTCTGCCCTATTTCGTCGTGTAGCTCTCGGGCTATGTAGCGGCGCTCGCTTTCCTGTATTTCGAGCAGCCTGCGCGAGAGGCTCTGCAACGCTTCACGCCCCGCGCTTACCTCGGTAAGGAGTGCGCTAATACGATCCGCGTACCTGCCCAGCTCCTCGGCCGAGCGCTTGCGTTCTGTAATGTCTGAGCAGCTGACGAGCAAACAGAGCTTCCCGTCTATCTCTACAGTCTCCGCTGAAATCAGCCCTTCCCGCACTTCACCCGATTTCCTGGAGAACTGGATTTCAAGGTCCTGCACCTTCTTGCCAGCCAGTAGAGCCTCCACCAGCCGCTGGCGAGCACCCGTGTCAGCCCACAACCCCAGAGACATGGTTGTCTGGCCTATCACCTCCTCACATGTATGCCCGGTAATCCGCAGAAAGCTGTCGTTCACGTCAAGTGCGATGCCCGTATCTACCTCGCTGATCCAGAGCGCGGCAGGACTGACACGGAATGCCTTGGCAAATAACTCCTCGGAGGCTGCAGCGGCATCCGAATGCGTGACGGGTTGCCCTGTGTGGCCTGCGCCAACCTCTGGAGGGGTCGAAGTGCCGGTGCGGCACCCTTTTGCGGGATCTTCATGCTGTGTCATAGTGCGCCCTTTTTCTCTGCATAACAGCTAGTGCCTGAGCATTTCCTGGAAAGGGTCGAACGTGCGGCCCGCCCGCACCGTTTCCGCAGCCCCAGTAGGATTATACACTTGTTGGGCGGGGCGGGGCACATGGACCGCGGTTCAGGTATCGCCTTAGTCTTTTTCAGTCTTTTCCTGATGTAGGCGGGCGTACCCACGGCTATACTGGCTATGTGGGCAGCATGCGCTCAAAGCACGACGGTGCACTACAGAGGCGGCGCAGAGAGTGACACCTGGGGCACCTCGGGCTCCCGGCAGCAGCGGCATCGAAGGCCAGTGAGATGTTTGGAAGCTGTGGAGATCTACGCCCTCAACAAACAGCAAAGGAGACAACAGTATGCAAACAGCCTTGCGGGCGGTACGCCTGGGGGGATTGACCATATATGTCAACTACACCTGGATCTTCGCTTCTGTGCTCATCCTCTGGTGGGTTGCGCTGCTGTGGTTGCCGGAAAACTTCCCCACCTGGGGCACTAACCTCTACTGGCTGTTTGCAAGCGCTGTGCTGGTGCTCTACTTCTTCTGCGTGGTCCTCCATGAAGCGGTGCACTCAGCGGTGGGGCGGAGGGGGCCGCGAAGCGCGAACCTCTACCCCTTTGGCGCGGCGGTGCCTTTCAGACCGGGCGACCTTGGCCCCGCCCGCGCCATCCTCGCCGCGCTTGCAGCGCCGCTCTTCAACCTTATCCTGGGAGTGCTGCTGCTGCTGGTTGGCAACGCCATACCCGGTCCGGAGCACCTGCTGGGGTGGCTGAGGGCGTTGCTGGTGCCCCTGGGGCTGCTCAATCTGTGGGCAGGGGCGCTCAATCTTATCCCCGGCACACCCTTCGACGGTGGGCTGGCCTTGTCCGCCGCACATACTTCATTCTCGGGTGATCGCGAGGGTGGTCTGGCGCTCACCCAGTCGATAGGCAGAGTAGCAACCCTGGCACTTGTGCTCTTGGGCGCATGGCGCGGGCTGACAAGCGACCTGTGGTTACAGGCTCTGGCGCTCGTAGTGGTGGGTTGGTCGGCCAAGGAAGCAGCAGCCGTCGGGCAGCAGCGCCGCACGCTACGTGACGTGCTGTCACAGATGAAGGCTTCGGACTTTATGGAGGTGAGCCGCCCGGACGATGCGGTGCGGGAAACCGACACCGTGGCCGACCTGGTGCGGGCGCACCCGCGTTTTCCGCCGAACACGCCCCTTGCTGTGCTCAACGCTGCGGGAGACCTGGTGGGGGTAACCACACTGGCGGCCACCGATCGGCTGATGCAGGGCACGTGGCCTGCAACCCCTGTACGCGCGATAGCAACGCCGGTGGCTGCTTTGCAAGCGGTGGGACCGAGCACCTCGCTGGTCGACGTGCTGGGTATGGCCCATGTTGCCCCCATCCGGACCTCGGACGGAACTGCCTCGGAGCCCGACCCCAACTTGCTGGCCGATGAAGAGCCCGCTATCCCGGTGATCGAGAGTAACAGGTTACTCGGCAGCATAGCTCCGGCAAGGTTGCAGTCGTTCGAGGAAGCGGGCCGCCAGTTCGGCATAGAGGAGACGTTGAGCTCTGACGGTGTTGAAAAGCCCCGCGGACTCCTGCGTACGCTGGGCGCGTTGCTCCCCGCCATTATAGTGCTGGCTGCCATGTCGGTCCTTGGTAATATTGCCCTGCATACCGACCCGGTGGACCTGCAGGAAGCATCTGCAAGCACGGAAAGCGGCATCACGTTCAGCAACTTCAGGCCCGCAGACGGCGATATTGTCGGTTTCGGAGAGGTGACCATCAGCGTGCAGATAGAGGCCCAGAGTCCTGTTGTGAGCGCCACCCTCATGATCGACAACCAGCCGCGCGATACGCAGCTTTCTAGCTCAGATACTCTCACCCGGACCGCCTCCACAACGATCCCGGGCCTTACTCTGGGCCAGCATACGGCTCGCATCAACGCGGTTACGGACGACGGAGACAGTAAAACCACCCAGTGGCGCTTCAGGATAGCCTCCGGGGCACCCAACCCATCCGCCGGGGGCGGTACAGCCACACCCGCTACCGGAGCAGAGGCCACCCCGAGCGTAGTCGCTGCTGTACCGTTGCAGGTAGCGCGGTACATTCCTGCGCTGGGTGGCAGGGTGCCGGTTGGGGTAAGCGATTTACCGCTTCGCCTGTACGTGAAAAGTGGGCAGGTTCCTACGAGTGCCAAGATCTTTCTGGACGGGCAGGAACTCAGCACCGAAATCCAGACGGTGAGTGGCGCGGACGGAGTGGACGGAGCGGACGGCATCTACAGACTGGACGCGACGGCGCCCCCGCTGCACGCCGGTATGCACGTGGCGCGCGCGGAGATAACGGGCAGCGGCGGAGCTCACTCTATCAGCTGGACGTTCGCGGCGTTGCAACCCGATGACGATCACGCCTACTTCAAGGAGACAGGCTACTTCGTCGGCCAGCCTTTCCTCAAATACTGGCAGGAGAACGGCGGGCTTGGGCTGTTCGGCTATCCTATCTCGGACCTTGTGCAGGAAACCGACAAAGCATCCGGCGAGGTCTACACAGCTCAATACTTCGAGCGGGCGCGCTTCGAGCAGCACCCATCGCTGGGCAACCAGGTAGTGCTGGGCCGCCTCGGGGCACTTCTCCACGAGCCGCAACCGGGCGTAGAGCCGAAAGACGGTACGACCTTCTTCCCGCAAACGGGGCACAACGTCTCGCCTGCTTTCCTGAAGTTCTGGAACGAGAACGGCGGCCTTGGCGTGTTCGGTTACCCTATTACCGAGGAGCAGGTCGAGAAGAACCCGACGGACGGCAAGGATTATGCTGTACAGTATTTCGAGCGTAACCGCTTCGAACTACACCCCGACAAGGCAGGCACGCCGTTCGAGGTGCAGCTAGGACTACTTGGCACCCAGCTGTACAGGCAGAAGTACGGCCCGTAGCGCTTACGTGGCAGCAGGGAGTGTGGTGCGGGGAGAGTTCTCCCCGCACCGCACAGCACGGCAGGCCGACCGTGCAGGGTACGAAGTAGCCGACAAGTGCCGGCAGCGACGCGTTCGCATGCACTATTCCTCAGGTGACCGTGAGCAAAAGTTGATCCTGCGGCTCGGTACACGTTCAATGTGGTCCAACGTGGTCTATGGAGGAGCTATGAACAAATACGCCAGGTTTGGGGCTATGATTGCCACATCAACCGTGATAATGTTCGGGCTGATGTACCTGAACACATACCAGCTGGATCATGTATTCTTCAGCGAGACGCGAGCCTATATGGCGCTTATAATGGGTGCGGCAATGGCCATCATAATGCTGGGGTTCATGCTTGGCATGCTTACGAATCGACGGGCCAACATCGGCATCGCCGTGGCCAGCATCGTTGTATTCATACTTGCACTCTGGCTCGTGCGCAGCCAGGCGACAGTGGACGACGTAGCCTACATGAAGGCGATGATCCCGCACCATTCGATAGCTATCCTGACGAGCGAGAATGCCAACATCTCCGACCCCCGCGTGCGGAAACTGGCTGACGGTATAATCGAAGCTCAGCGCAGGGAAATAGATGAGATGAAGGCGCTCATCGCGGACCTCGAAAAGAAGCGCTAGATGCCCGGATGCGCTATGCAAGTGAGGTTTTTCGATCTATAAAGCTCATGAGACACAGCAGTATGGGACTTCCTACTTAATGCAGCACGACACACCGTTCACGCCGCTACTACTGATCACGCTCCTTGCAGTTGCCGTACCGCTACTGGTGAGCCGCATCAAGGTCATTCGCTTGCCGGGCGTGGTGGGAGAGATAATCGCCGGTATGGTGATCGGGCAGAGCGGGCTCGACCTGGTTGAACATTCCCCTACGCTCGACTTCCTGGCAGAGTTCGGTTTCGTGTTCCTCATGTTCCTCTCGGGCCTTGAGGTTAATTTTGGTCTGCTGTTTGGGGCCGTCGGCAGAGCAAACGGGGCGGCGGCAGGCAACGGCAGTGGGATCACCACACGTAAGGGAGCAACATTACGCGCGTTGCTGCACCGACCCGTGCCGCTTGCACTGCTTGTGTTTACCTGCACTGTCTGCCTGGCGCTCCTGGTGGGCTCAGCCCTTGTGGTAACCGGTCTTGCTCGCAACGCCGTGCTAATGGGACTGATCCTCAGCACCACGTCGCTCGGCATAGTCGTTCCGGTGCTGAGGGAGCGCGGCCTATCGGCAACAAGGTACGGCCAGGTGCTGCTTGCGACAGCTCTCGTCAGCGACTTTGTGACCCTGCTGCTGCTTAGCCTTACCATTGCTGTTATAAGCCAGGGGCTCAGCCTCGAACTGCTGCTGTTCATGTTACTGCTGGCCGCCTTTATGGCTGCAGCCAAGATCGGCCAGTGGGCTATACGCAACCGGGCCCTGACGCGGGCTATGGAGGAGCTAGCACATGCCACGTCCCAGGTGAAGGTGCGGGGTGCGTTCGCACTGATGATTGCCTGGGTCGTACTTTCGCAGTCGCTGGGGGTAGAAGTGATACTCGGCGCCTTTCTGGCGGGTGCGGTAATCAGCTTGAGCAGCCAACGCCACGAGTCGCCCCTGCGCGAGAAGCTGGACGCGATCGGGTTCGGCTTCTTCATACCGATCTTCTTTATCATGGTTGGGGCTGATTTCGATTTGCGCTCCCTTGCGGAATCGCCCGCTGCCCTCACCCTCGTGCCTGTGCTGATAGCGGCAGCCTACGCAGTAAAGATGCTGCCCTCTCTCCTGTTTCGGGTGCGGTTCTCCTGGCGAGAAACGTTGGGCGCCGGTATGCTCCTGTCTTCGAGGCTTTCCCTGATTATCGCCGCATCAGCCATTGCGCTCGACCTGGAGTTGATCAGCAAAGCCACGAACGCGGCCGTGGTGCTGGTCGCGGTGATAACCTGTACCCTCTCCCCTGTGCTCTTCGCCCGCTTTGTGCCTACACCGGAGCGCAAGCGGCGCAGCGGCGTTATAATCCTGGGCACTGACGCTATGGCGCGCCTGCTGGCTACGAGGCTGCACAGGCACAACACAGAGGAGATCACTTTTGTGAGCCGCGATGGCGAACTGTTGGCACAACTCAAGGCAGCAGGCTTTCGCATCGTCGAGGGCAACCCCGCGGATGAGTCGGTGCTGGCAAGGGCAGGAGGCGGTACTGCACGCGCACTCGTAGCCGTGCCCACTGCTTCAGATATTTTGTTAGACGTTTGTCAGCTTGCCACACAGCGCTTCAACATACCGGAAGTTGTAGCGAGGACTGATGACCCTGACAGCGTACGCACACTCCAACAACTGGGTGCGCGCGTCATCCAACCCGCCATGGCCACAGCCCTGGCCATCGAGGGGGCGCTTCAGTTCCCTGCCTCCTTTGATATGCTTATGGACCAAGAGGACGACGTGGAAGTGGTTGACGCGCAACTTGGTAACGCTCAACTTGCGGGGTTGCCGCTGCGGCGCGTGCGCCTGCCTGGTAGCGTGCTGGTGATGGCGGTTCGCAGGGAAGGCGAGACTATGGTGCCGAACGGCGACACTGTTGTGAGGAGTGGAGATACCCTTATGCTCGTGGGTAGTCCTGCGGCCTTACGAGATGCCCGAGCACTGGTCATGGGTACTGAGTGAAGCTGTGCTGGTTGTGTAGTGGTCAGAAGTATATGTAGGAACGCTGTGGAAAGGAGCAAACTGTGAGTGCTTGGTCTGCCTCGGAGCAACTCAGGGATGATCGCAGGATCATAATCGCCTCAAACAGGCTCCCCTTTACCGTCAGGCTTGAGGACGATACGCTTGTGGTGCAGGAGAGCACAGGCGGGCTGGTGTCGGGGTTGAGTGCATGGCTTGAGACGCTACGGCCCACGGGCCCTACATCATACACATGGGTCGGCTGGCCCGGCATGAATGTGGAACAGCAGGATCGCGCAGAACTTGAGGCGGTAGCTAAAGAGCACTTCAATGCGTACCCGGTCTATTTATCCGAGGAGGAGATGGAGCGCTTTTACCAGGGTTTCTGCAACACCACTATCTGGCCGCTGTTCCACTATTTCCCCTCCTACGCCGCATTTCACGACGAGCACTGGACAATCTATCAGGATGTGAACAGAGCCTTCTGCGAGGCAGTTCTACAGGTCTACAGGCCAGGAGATATGATCTGGGTGCATGATTATCACCTTATGTTGCTGCCCAGGCTCCTGCGCGAGCAATTGCCTGATGCGCCAATAGGCTTCTTCCTCCACATTCCCTTTCCGAGCTACGAAATGCTGAGGATGCTCCCTGAGACCTGGCGCAGCGGCATTCTAACTGGTCTGCTTGGCGCAGACCTGATCGGCTTTCACGCGCACGACTACACGGATCACTTTCGGCGATCGGTGCAGCGGTTCCTGAAGCGAGAGCGCTCAGGGGATGACTTGCAGCCCGGCGAGCACTTCGCCCGGGCGAGCACATTTCCGATGGGCATTAATTACCCAAGGTACGCCGCTGCCGCCGAGAGTTCTGCTGCCCGGGAGGAGAGGGTACACCTGCGCGAGGACCTGGGCGATCGCAAGATAATCTTAGCGGTGGACAGGCTCGACTACACTAAGGGGATAATAAATCGCCTGGAGGGCTACGCTCTTTTCCTGGAGCAGAACCCCGGTTGGCACGGTAAAGTGGTGATGGCTCTGACGTTGACGCCTTCACGCGTAGGAGTGCAGAGGTACCAGGAGACCAAGCAGCAGATCGAGAGCCTTGTGGGGAGCATCAATGGGCGCTTTGGCCACATGGGATGGGTGCCGGTCAGGTATCAGTACCGGTTTGTGCCTCTTACGCAGCTCGCGGCTATGTACAGCATCAGCGACGTGGCCCTGGTTACGCCGATACGCGACGGCATGAACATGGTGGCAAAGGAATACCTTGCATCTCGTACGGATGGCACCGGCGTACTTATCCTGAGTGTGCTGGCCGGTGCCGCGGAGGAACTGCGGGAGGCAGTGCTTGTAAATCCCAATAGCCTCACGGAGATCGCATCCGGTATAAAGACCGCTCTTGATATGCCGGTTGCGGAGCAGAAACAACGCAACCGCGTAATGCAGCAGCGTCTGAAGAGCTACGATGTCACACCGTGGGCGCAGCAGTTTATTCGTGAGCTAGCGAAAATGCACGACATCCTGCATGGGCGTATGCCGCGCGGCGACGCTGCCATCTCCTCGCAGGCTGGCGAGAATTCCCATGCGAGCGCAGACAACAAACGGTCCCGTAGGCAGGTCTTCTTGCATCAGCATGGACTTGTTCTACCCTTACGTGCACAGAGCCACGCGCAGGCGGGTGAAGGACGTGGTCTTGCGGACGCAGAGGGTCCAGATGAAGGCGGCGGCTCTGACGTGCGCGGAAAGCTGACCGAAGACGGCCTGTAGGGTAGCGTCGGAACGAAGAAGTGACGATCTCTTCAGCGAAACCTGAAGCGTCTTGGTTATGACTACGCCCTGACACCGGTATGTGGTGAGCTTGCGATTTGTTGCTGTTGCGAGGCACCGGAACGCTGCCGCAATAGCCGATGTTGTTCAGCTAAACTCACTGCTGCGTTTCGTTTGGAGCGGCGTCGGAAATAATGGCGCAACTCAACGTATGCTCTACAGAAACGAGAGGCCAATGCGAGGGCTCCGGAGCCCTCGCATTGGATCGTACTGTTGCTTGAGGCCTGTATGGTCTTGCTCCCAACAATTGTTCCAAATATCGGCTGTCCAGGCACTGCGTTGCGCCCGGTTTCAGGCATATTGGCCGGGGTAAGTGCTGATAAGTAGAGGACACACCCTGGCCGATGCTTGATGAATTGCAGGCGCGTATAAGTGCGACGGTTACAAGCCGAGAGTAAGCCACACATATACGAGGTAGACAGCAAGAACAAAGCCGGTAATAGCTACCGCCGCCAGGATAAGGTAGAGCAGGCCGTAGTGGGGTTGCGACCGCTCCGATGCGATTTCGCGCTCCGTGGCAAAGAAGCGACGTGCAGCCATGCCCGCCAGGATCGGGCCGAGTAGCACGAGCCCCACCCCTATAGGCACCGAGAAGTGGGGCGTCGCCTCCTTGACCTGGCCCGCGCTGACCAACTGCTCAAGGAAGATGCCGAAGCGCGCAATTACAAAACCCAGGGCGCTCAGGCTCAACCCAAGCCGGATCCACGACAGGAGGGTGCGCTCGTTGGCGAGGTGGTCGCGCATGTGCTGAGCGCGCTTTGCCGCTTCTTCAGTTGGCCCGGGCTGCTCAATCAGGTCACTCATGCGGTACATTCTACAATGAAAAAGTATCCTGCCCCGGGTTTTGCTTAGCACATCGGTAGAATAGAAGCCCGAGAGTGCGGGCCCTGGGGCTACACTGATACCGGTCCTTCCGCGTACCTACCTTCGGGCATGTCGGGGCTTGGGGCTGAGTGCTAAGTGACCATTGCGACCTTATTCGACGCGATGGTCGCCGTGCAGGCACAGTATTTCTACCTGGGAGCGGTAGCACTGACTATGGGTGGGCCGAATCTTGCAGATATTGTGCTCCACTTGACCAGACACTTGATCATGCCGATTAGTTGTGCAAAATGACAAGCCAGCCATTAGCGACAAGGATTATTGCCAGCCATGGATACAGAAGATGCACCCGCGGAGAGAAAAGTCATTATCATCGTTGAGGATAATGAGGACATAGCCAGCCTGCTAGAAGCGGCTCTCAATGGTGAGCCTGATTATCAGGCGGTAGCTGTGCACGACGGCTCACGGGCTCTCGAAGTTATCCACTCCGTGAAGGCGAGCCTCATACTCCTGGACGTGATGCTGCCTGGTATCGACGGCTTGCAACTGTACGATATGATCCGGGACGTTCCCGAAACGGCAAAGATCCCTGTGATATTCGTGACGGCAACCAGTCATGATGAAGATTTCAGAAAGCGCGGCATAGATAATCACATTGTCAAGCCCTTTGACATGAACGATCTGCTGGCTCGCGTCGCTCAGATATGTAGACCCGAGTAAGCACTCTACCATTAACTCTCTACAAGTGGCGCTCTATCATATAAGCGCCCTATTACATATTCAAGTTATCACAGGCGATCGGCTACGGGGCCAACAAGAGGGGAGGGCGAATACCCATATACGAAGATCTTAGCTGCCTCGATCAAGGATATGGAGGCTATTTTAGTTTGCCTCCAATTCCCGGTTCAATTCAAGGCACAAAAATAGATATGCCAGTGGTAGCGACAATAAAATCACGACCCCGATGTGCTGAGGCGCCTGGCTGGGTATGAACTTACCAATGACCGAGTTAGCTGAGCGTTGAGCCTTGAACGATGAAGGTGCAGCGCCAGGCAGTAGCCATCCAATCCGCCGGAAACAACTGCACAGTCTGAAGCATCTCCGGAAGCGGAGGCCTGGCAAGGGGTAATCATATTCGGCACCAATCCCCTTGCCAGGTTGCTTGCCTCGCGGTTGCGCAAATATGAGGTGAGTGTGACGTTCCTGAGCAGAAGCAACGATCATCTGAGCAACCTTCGACGAGACGGCTTTTTCGTTGTGGCGTTATGGAAGCCAACCCGCTGCAAGATAGCACGCTGGAGCGGACACAGGTCTCCAGAGCGCGTGCTCCCGTTGCCGTCCCGGCCCTGCCCGGTTTTACGTTGCAGGTAAGCAAGATACACCTGACGAGGCTCCTCTATGTTAGCCGCCGTTCGTCACCCTTCGCGCAGTCCCTATCTACTTATCTGCCCACCGACACTGCCTCCTCCTACGCCTCCCATGTACTATGGTACCGTCTCGCACCCTCTTACCAAGTCACCTACATGGTCGGAGTGCGAATCAAGGCCTCTCCCATAGCCGCGTCCCGCTACGCTCATGCCCAAGGTACGACCTAGGTTCTCCCTCTAGATCAACTTTACGTTTGCCGCTGCTCTGGAGCAGTCGCAATGTTTCGAGTTTGAACTCTCGGGTGTATACTTTCTTCGGCGGCATTGTTGCTCTTGCAGAGGGGACTTGCTGGGCATCTGTTAGTCTTCCTCCATATTGAGGACCAGAGGCTTTCTCCTGTCCACTTCCTGCACGCATTGCACGACATCTGGCTATTTGTCCGCACCTTCTCAGGACATTCGGGCGACGGCACCTTTCGAGTTGACGAAGACATCCTTCTGGCTCGTCTCACGTGACGAAGGAGAGTATCTATCAAGCCAACAGTAAATTCGGACTCGGCCGGCACAGGGGCTGATGCGTCTCTGCACAGTAACAATTCCGCCCTTCAGAGCGGGGCTGGGGCTCGAGGATCAATGTCCGAGGACTTTCGAGGGTTGCTGGCCACCCTTTCCACGCCCGAAGGCTACCTTATCCTGCTGTGGGCGGCCTTTGCCGGTGTGGTTGGCGCACTTGCGACGCTGCTATTCCGGTATGGGATCAGCGCGCTGCAGTGGCTACTCGTCGGGAACAACGGCTCTCTGGTAGAGATAGCAGAGAGCCTGCCGTGGTATGCGCGCTTAGGGCTCCCGGCCGTCGGTGGGCTCGTCGCCGGTGGGCTACTAGTGCTTGCCCATCGCTACGGTGAAGGCGCGCCGTCCGACTACATGGAGACGGTTGCCTTTGGAGATGGAAGAGTGCCCGTGCGCCATACACTACTCCGTAGCCTATCTTCTCTGGTAACTATTGCCTCAGGTGGGTCGATCGGCCGTGAGGGTGCTATGGTACAACTGGCGGCCACCGGCGCCTCGGTCACAGGGCGCATCGGCCATTTTAGTACCGAGCGCCTGCGCCTGCTTGTGGCGTGTGGCGCTGCTGCAGGTATCACATCTGCCTACAATGCGCCGATCGCTGGAGCCTTTTTCGTCGCGGAGATTGTTCTGGGGGCCATTGACATGGCTAGCTTCGGCCCGCTGGTAGTAGCCTCAGCAGTGGCGAACATGACCATGCGCGCGCTGCCTGACTACCACCCGACATACGAGATGCCAACGTTTCCCAACGTGCTCGATCTTGAGTTAGTAGCATTCGCGGCACTGGGCATTGTGGCCGGCCTTGCTGCCCCACAGTTCTTGCGCTTGCTGGACTTCTCCAGAACCCTGTTTCGGAAATCCGAATGGCCAATACCTGTACGGCTGGCAGTAGGTGGGCTAGGGGTGGGTGCAATATCGGTGTGGGTGCCGCAGGTGTGGGGAAATGGCTACGAAGTGGTCAACTCGCTTCTGCACGATCAGTGGGCTTGGACCGCTGTTCTGTCGATCCTTATATTCAAGGTAGTTGCAACCGCCTTTACAGCAGGCTCCGGCGCAGTAGGCGGCGTCTTTACTCCCACTTTATTTGTTGGCGCGGCCAGCGGCTTCCTATTCGGTCAGCTTGTTACCGGACTAGGATGGCCGAATGCTTCAGCGCCATTCGCTTACGCCATTGCGGGGATGGGTGCCTTCCTGGCGGCAGCCACTGGTGCCCCACTAATGGCGATACTGATGATTTTCGAGATGACCTGGAGCGCTCCGGCACTGCTGCCCCTCGTTCTGACTTGCATCATAGCGTATTTCGTTGGTGTGCGCGGCAGCGGCCGAGCTATGTACAGCGTTGTTGTCGAGCACCGACGCAAGCGAGAGACCAGGGGCCAGCTGAGTAGACTGTGTGTTAGGGACCTGATCAAGCCCGCTGAAACGACGCTACCTCTGACGGCTTCCTTTGACGAAATCGTGCATGTGCTCGAGGAACACACCGTCAGGTATGTCTATGTCGTCAACGACAGCGGCTGGTTCCGCGGCGTCATCAGGGCGCGCGATGTCACTTCAGCACTCGCCGATCGGCGCGACACGAGCTCCCTCACTGCGGCCGATCTTTTCAACCAGGAATTCTCGGTGCTGACGCAGGACCAGGGTTTGGGCGAGGCAATGGAGATATTCCTTGCCTATCAAGGCGAGCGCCTGCCTGTAATCGCCTCCAACCAACAGCCGGTTTTGCTTGGCGTTGTCTACAAGACATCGCTACTTGACGCCTATTATCGTCTGCACCAACCGCTGCTTTGAGCGACTGAGGCTCGCGCCGCTTACTATCAAAAAGCATTGGCACAACTTGGCGTCACGATCCTACCTGCTGAATTTGCTGCGGGCTACTACTGTGGGCGCGGCCTGTACGCGCTCCGGTACCTGTGATGGCCCCTCGAGAGGTGGTCTGCTCAACCCACCTCCCGGCAAGAAGCAGAGGTGCTGCAATATCTGGGGTAGATCATCGCAGCCAGACCAGATGGCACATTGTAGGATCCGCAGATTATGGCAAGACTCAGGATACCACTGGCAGCCCCCTGGACCGAGACCCCCTTCGCTCGTGCGGTCCGGCCGATGCAGGAGTTTATCCACGGCTCCACAGCAGGTCAGTGTATAGCACAAGGGACATGCATCCTGCAATATCGTGATAGCATTATGTTGAACTTGTCTTATCTGCCGTGGTGCGAGCGGTCCTCAACACCACGAAGCCCACTACTCCTGCAATCAGAGACGCTGCCAATATCCCAAGCTTGGCTGTTTCAAGCAACTGGCTGCTACCAAAGGCGAGCGTGGCCACGAAAAGAGACATCGTAAATCCCATACCGCCCAGGCATGCCAGCCCTGCTACGTGCCGCCACGTTATCCCTTTAGGGAGTGTTACCAGCCCCACCCGAACAGCCAGCCAGGTCGCACCGAACAAGCCCGCCGGTTTCCCTATCAGTAGCCCAGCCATTATGCCGATTGCTACCGGCAAGGTCTCATCACGAAGTGCGTCTACGCTGATGGTCACCCCCGCGTTGGCAAGGGCAAATACAGGGATAACAACGAAAGCCGCCCAACTGTGCAGCTTATGCTCTATCTTTTGCAGGGGAGCCTGTACTGCCTCCGACAGGTCTTCAAGCTCAATCACAGCAGCTTGTTGCTGCTCATCCTCCAGTATTGAATAAGGTTCTTGCTTGCTGCTCACCTCAAAGCCATCGAGAATCGAGCGTGCACGCCGGAGGAAGGTTGCCTGGTCGATACGCACACGGACCGGTATCGTCAGGGCCACCAGCACGCCCGCAATCGTGGCGTGAACACCTGACGCGAGGAACGCCGCCCACACGAGCAGTCCCACCAGCAAATAAACAGGTATTGTCCGGATACCGGCTATGTTGGCCACGAGGAGCAGCGCCAGAAGGGCAAACCCCGTAGCAAGCGCACCGAAATCGATAGAGCCAGAGTAAAAGAATGCGATCACCAACACTGCTATCAGGTCGTCAATGATAGCTATCGCTGTGAGCATTATCTTGAGGCCGAAGGGCACCGCACTACCTACCAGTGCCAGCACACCCAGAGCAAAAGCGATGTCCGTTGCCATCGGGATGCCCCAGCCTGCGCTTCCTGCCCCACCAAGATTGATGCCCACATAGATAAGCGCAGGTACAACAGCACCTCCAATCGCGGCTACCAACGGTAAAAGCGCTGCTCGCACATTGCTCAGTTCTCCAGCCCACACCTCCCGCTTTATCTCCAGGCCCACCAGGAAGAAGAATATTGCCATCAAGCCATCATTAATCCAGTGGAGCACACTGAGATGCAACTCGAACGTGCCTAATTTCACGTCCAGGTAGCTATTGAGTAAATCCTCGTATGCTGAACGTAACGGTGAGTTAGCTACCACCAGCGCCGTAGCGGCTGCCACGAGCAGCACAGTGCCGCCCGAAGTTGAGCTGTGAACGAACTCCTGCATTGGCTTCGCGGCTCGACCCACCGGCGTTTCGGTCCAGTGCGCCGCGAGCGGCATCCTGAGTTTTGCCATTTTACCTCTCTCCGTCTATACAGGGAGCTACAACACCTATGACTGCAAGAACGCTCTCATCCTCTCTTCTATAGCGGCGTTGTATGTGCTGAACCAGAGCAAATGACTTTCAGCTGGAGAGACAAAGAGATGCGCATTCTGAATACGGTCGGCTGCATAGCTCGCATGAGATGCACTAACTGAGCCGTCGTATTTGCTCCTGATGATCAGGGTGGGAGCTGTAATGCGCCTGAGGTCACCGCACCTGTGCTTTATGTCATTCAGGAAGCCCGATCCTGACCGTGATGGCAGCAAGAAAGCCAGCACTGCCTGCTGCTGTTGCGGGCTCATTGTGGCCACCACCTGAGCGGGGTCCAGTGAAGAAAGGCTGCTCATCATGGTCCTCAATGCGCTTATAGGCGCCACCTGTGCAAAGAGGCGAAACTCGGCCCATGTGTATCGTTCCACCCATTGATTAAACACAACGTAAGCGCCCAACCGTGTCAGGGCGTCAGGAAACCGACCGCCTGTCACTGCGTTTTGAAGAATAAGCTTGCTTACGCGCTGAGGGTGACGACCGGCCAGCTGCAGGGCCGTTGGACCCCCAGCGGAGATGCCCACAACTATTACCTGCCCAATGTGCAGATGATCCAGCAGCGCAACGAGTGAATCGGCACCGGCTTCAGCTGTTCTGCCCGCATGGGACGGCGTCTTTCCGTATCCGGGTCGAGAGGGAATAACGAGCCGGCATCCCCGGTTCACGAAAAAGTGCTCGTGCCCAAATTGGGAGTTACAGTCGGTATGTCCACCATTGATCACCAGCACCACGGGGCCCTGCTCCGGACCTGCGACCCGGTCCACGACCCGGTATTGAACGGGTCCATTCTCCAGATAGGCGATGTTAGTCACGAGTGCTTCTCCTCATAATACTCTTGGCCCCAGGTCGGCAGTTCGACAAGGCGGAGGCAAACCATATTTACGGAAGGTCACCTGCCGGCGGGTCCGGCGGCACGGGTTCGCACGGCCCTGGCGCAATGCAGAGAGGTTCTCCGGCACCCGTCAGGTAAACGGCGATTGTGAGCGCGATCCAGGTTACCAGCACGAGGAAACCTACACGAAGCAGAGTATCCACGAGCCACATATCATGCCACTTCCTCTGTAGTTTGCTCATGATGCCGGTGCTCCTTTCAGACGATAAGCGAAAAAGTGCCCACCTCGCATTGCTCAGTTCAAGTACCTTAGCCATATGTACAGCGTGCTTATGAGCAGGGACACCAAAGTCGTTACAACTCCGTACTTAAGAAATTGCAGGAATGAAATCCTGTATCCGGCGCGCTCTGCAAGGCTCAACACGATTACGTTGGCGGAAGCCCCAACGGCAGTGGCGTTGCCTCCCAGGCAAGCACCAAGTGCCAGCGACCACCAGAGTGGTTCCACCGGCATGCTCTGACCCAGTTCCTGCACGATAGGCACCATGGTAGCTGTGTACGGTATGTTATCTATGATCCCCGAGGCGAGACCGCTGCCCCAAAGGAGCAATATCGCGGTAGCAGACAGGTTGCCGCCCGTGAGGTCCAGCACGCCCCGCGCTGCCAGTTCCACAAACCCTACTTTTATGAGGGCCTCTACCAGGATGAACAATCCCAGGAAGAAAAGGAGCGTGGTCCATTCTATCTCGGTGATTGCTTCATGGACTTCAGCACGAGATACAAACAACAAGAGCACAGCACCGCTCATGGCTATGGTAGCCGCTTCCAGGTGCAAAACCCCATGGAGCAAAAAGCCTGCGAGCACCAGTCCAAGCACCACCAGCCCTTGTACCAGAAGCTTGCGCTCGCGAACCATCCCTTCCTCGCTTATTGCCATCGCCTCCATGCGGCGCTCCTCAGGTACGCGCAACTCTCTCCTGAAGAATAGTGCCACAATGCCCATGAACACCAGGTAGATCACGAGCACAGGCGGTCCCAAGTTGAGGAGGAATGCCACGAAATCCAGCCCGGCTGCGCTGCCGATGATGATGTTAGGGGGATCGCCGATAAGGGTGGCTGTCCCTCCAATGTTAGAGGCAAGTATCTCCGAGATGAGGTAAGGCACAGGCGAGATAGCAAGCGCTTTTGTGACGAACAGAGTAATCGGCACCATCAGCACGACTGTGGTGACGTTGTCGAGGAAGGCAGCAAGGACGGCGGTCATTGCAGACAGGAGCAAAAGAACTCGGAAAGGCTCTCCCCTGGCAAGGTCGATCACCTTGCTAGCCATCCACTGGAAGATGCCAGTACGGCTGAGCGTGTTCGCGATGATCATCATGCCTGCCAGCAAGAAGATCACGTTCCAGTCAACCCCCTGGAAAGCCTCTTCCTGGCTAACCAGCCCTAATAACAGCACGAGCATCGCACCGGCAAGAGCGACGAGCGTCTTATGTACCTTCTCTACAGCGATTGCCGCATACGTGACAACAAACACAATGAGAGCGAGCCACAGGTCTAAAGCCATCGGTCCTCCTTCCCTTTGCACTTTCTACTATCGCTCTTAGCTATCGTCTCTAGCGAACAGGCCCTGGGATCAGGCATTATTCACAACGAGTAACAAGTAACTAGTAACGAGTAATTGATAGTGCGTGTGGCAGAAATTGGGCAAACAAAAACCTGAGCCGCGGGCTGCGGGTCTCAGGTTAGTTTTCGCAGGGCGGGACAGGTGGGACACGTCTCACACCATGCAAAGTGTAAATGGGCTGGTTCACACAATGTTTAGCTACGATTATTATATGCGACCAACCAGAGGCCGTCAAACAATGGCCCTTAAAAGCAAGGAGAGTAACGAGAACGCTGGTGCTGTGAAGAACTAAGGAGGCTCGAACCTTTCGAGCATGCCTCGCCGAACCTGACAAGCTAATCAAGAACGCACAGTTTTGGCACCGCCTTTCACAGTGCCATAAACAACGAAGTCCCGAACGATCGCTTGTAACGCCTGCGGTTCCACCGAAGAGAGTGGGCGTTTCTCAATCCTAATCTGGAAAGGTTGCAGAACCCGATTACCCTTCACACATCCGGTTCACTAGCCCATCCAGCTGGCTACCGCAACACCCACATAGCACGCGAGCAGGGCTCCAACAAGGCTGGCTGCCGAGTTTACAATGGCAGGCACCCAGTCGCCTCTTTGCATGAGCGCTATAGTTTCAAAGCTGAAAGTCGAGAACGTGGTATACGCGCCCATGAAGCCGGTGCCTATCAGCAAGCGATAGCCGGTGTCCACGCCCACACGGTTAGCCAGGTAGGTGAGCACGAACCCGAGAAGCAGGCTACCGGTGATGTTGATGAATAGAGTGCCGTACGGAAATTCCGGCCCGAACCATCGAGTGAAATAAGTGGCCAGGACATACCGGGCGTTAGCACCAAACATGGCGCCTAGAGCAATAAGCAGCAGATCGCGCATCCTCAAGAATTGCTCGCTCGTTCGGTCTCGACCTCGCCGACAGGGTCAACGTGGTCCTCGTGGTTCGCATAGTTTTCGACCAGAGCCCTCAGCACCGTACCTCTTCCCACCACTCCCAGCAACCTGCCTGATCTGTCCACCACGGGCAGCACCTTTATCTCACGCTGAACCAGCAAGCGAACTGCTTCCCCGATCGGCGTCTCGTCGAGGGCCGTTACCACGTTGCGGCTCATTATGTCAGCGGCAGCGCGCACCTGCATCCGGTAACTCTCCTGCTGTTGTTGCGGGGTGAGCCTCCGGAACGGTATGCTCTCCCTCAGCATGCGCAACAGGCCCGGCCTGGTTTGCACATGCGCACGCAACACGAGGTCCCTATCGGCTATTATGCCCACCACGTGCATGTGCTCTTTGTTGTCTACCACCACCAACCGGCGCGGGCAGGGTGGCGTGATTAGCATCTCTACAACTTCACGGCCTATCGCATCAGCGCTCACTACCGGCACGTTCGGGTCCAGTATATCTCTGAGGCGTACGAGCCGGTGAGGCACTTCGTTGGTCAAATCCTCGCCATTAATCTCGGCCTGTGGGAATATACTTGAGGCAGCCTTCAGTATGTCGAGCCTGCCGATAATGCCCACCAACCGACCCAACGGGTCCCCGACGGGTATCCGCTTTAGGCCCTTCTCGGCCATCAACCGCGCAGCCTCAAGGGCCGTCGTCTCCGGTAGGGTGGTGACCAGCGGGCCCGAGCTCATCAGATCGCGGGCGAACTTGGAGGAAGAGCGCAAGTTCTCCAGGATCTCCTGAAAGCCCTGCTCGCCACTCGCTTCAAGGGCCTCAAGGATACTAAGCCTGTACGGCAACCTGCCTTTCTCCATGAGGTCCCCGTCGGTTATCATCCCGACCACCCGGTTGTCTCTGTCAATGACAGGCAAGGTTTTGTAATACTTGCCCATGAGCAATTGCACCACCTCTTCCGCATGGGTGGCGGGGTGCACTGAGATAACGTGCTTCTCCATTAGGTCTTTCACTCTCGGAGGCTTGTCACCCTGTGCACCAGCCCCACCAGGCGCGCCACCTGCGCTCTGCATGCCGCGTCTGCCGAGTGCGCCAAGCAGGCTCCCTGTCTGGCGCTTACCTCCGGGCATATTGGGGTGCAAGTAGCGATGGGCCTCCAGATCCTGCACGGTGATCAGCCCACCATTCGGGCGCACCATCAGTTCCAGCAGGGGGAGGATCGGCTCCAGTCGCCAGGCGGCGTCTACAATAAGCACCACGAGAGGCAGCTTCGGTGCGAGATCGGCGAAACCGGAAGTCTGAATGGAACGGCTGGACGCGCTGTACCCGGCCAGCCCCTTTAGCACGGTAGCTCCGGCACAGTTATGCTGCTTTGCAAGTTCCAGAATCCTCAGGTATAGCGGTCCGTGTTCGTAATGGTCGGTCTCGCCTATGTAGATCGTCAGTTGCTGCATACGCTCGTAACCATAGCCTGCAGGATTAGGCGGGTTCTCGGCAGACGGTCGCTCATGCTCCGCCTCTGCTCCCTTTGCTGTAGATGTGTCTGGCGTGTTAGACATATTGCACCTCAGTTTCGTGTGTCTGTTGCTGAGCGACGTTCATCTGGTAGAATGCTCCCGGGTACATCTTCGGGAACTACGATGTTTCAAAGATTGAAACAGCGCACAAGGGCGCTAAAGAGCGAAGCATACGCGCTATACCTGGCATATAGAGACTCTAGAGTACCCTGGTATGCCAGACTATTCGCAGCGTGAGTAGTCGCATATGCTTTCAGTCCCATAGACCTCATCCCCGACCCCATCTCTATCCTGGGCTACCTTGACGACCTGATCTTGATGCCTCTTGGTGTGGCACTCGCTCGCAAAATGCTCCCGCCAACCGTCTTTGAGGAGTGTAGAGACAAGGCCCGGAGCAGAATGATCGAGGGCAGGCCAACGAACTGGATGGCGGCCGGTGTGATCATTACAGTTTGGCTACTCCTTGTAGTAGCGGCGGTGGCTCTCGCGGCTCGCCTGCTCGGCGGCGGTTGAGGTGCCATGCCGAACACTGACAGCAGGGCTACTTCACCGTCATGCCGCGGCGCCACCGTGCTTGTGTGCTACCGCACGATCAACACAGAACAATGCGCGTGACGGGCGACTTTGTCAACAGTGGTACCCAGGAACCGCCCCCAGGCACCCGAGTGTCCGCTGTGCCCTATCACCAGCAGATCGGTGCCCGGTTCTTCGGTAGCGTGCACAATGACCTGCGGAGGGTTACCCACAGCTATTTTGCCTTCCGCAGCCACTCCTAGTTCAGCGGCACGGTCCAAAACAGGCTGTTGCACTCCCTGGAAATAGGCCGTGGCGCGCTCGTACTCTTCCTCGGACTCTCCCACCGTGGCCGCATAGTGGGGCATGTGCTCGATCACCGAGAGCACATACAAGGAGGCCTCCTGCTCAGCGGCGAGCCCGAGAGCTGCCTCCGCAGCCTGCATTGCACAATCAGAACCGTCGAGAGCCAGTATCACCTTCCTGAACACGGCACACCTCCTTGTGCATCTTGCGGCCCCAGCCGAATACTACTGAGAGGCAGGCGAGGGCAGCTTACCTGCGCCAGCACCCGCACTCACGGCCGCGCTATCGCTTTCTCTAAAATGAGCCTGGTCAGCACCGATGCCTGCACCCACGGCCTCGCCCAGGTCTTCCCCACTTCCCACCCGCTCCGCTCGCTGCACCAGGTGGGCCGGCCTGGAGGCATCCGGGCTGAAGAAGCGCTGAGCGACCAGCGTGGGCACCACCGCGCTAAGGATGACCACTGTCACCAGCACAGTATACTGCCCCTGGTCAATAATTTTATTGGTCAGGCCGTACAGCGCGGAGATAGTGCCGAAAGTGAGGCCCGTGGCCATGAGCAACGTCGTGTAGTTGGCCTTGCGGGTGGTGAACTTGAAGGCTTTCGACAGAGGCCATACACCCACGCTCTTGCTCACCACTTTAACCAGGAAGAGCACGATTATCAACCCGATGCTGGGCACCACCAAATCAAGCCGCACAAACAATCCCGCCTTTATAAAGTAGAAGGGTGTAAGTATGGAGAAAGCGATCGTGCGGATGCGAGTGGCCAGTATTTTCTCCTGCAAGAAGACCCCCGCGAGCACCAGACCGATCAGATAAGCGGGCAGCACAGCCTCAGAACGAGCCTGCACGATCACTCCGCCCAGCGCGAAGAGCAGGAGGAGCAGGAACTTGGTCTCGGGCTCGCTTATTCGTCCACCGAAATCGCGTATCACCCAGCGGGTAAGCCTGGGCGCTAAGAACAGGGTGGGCGCAACTATCAGTATGAACACCAGCATCCAAATGTCGAAGTGGGCGAAGAGGAGGCCCAGCGCCAGCACCGTACCGAGGTCGGTCACGAAGCAGGCCGCAAGGATAGCCTTGCCGAGCGAGGTCTGGTTGAGACCCGTCTCCACCATCACCGCGTAGACCACCGCCACCGACGTCGTGGAGAGCGCGATGCCTGCTATCTCGGCCTGTCCAAGGCTCCAACCTGCCACGAAATAGGCGTAACAGAAGGCCGCGACAAAAGGCAGCAGAAAGGACAGGAAACCTATACTCAGGCTCTCCTTGAGGTGAGAGCGTAGCGCCTGGGGCTCAAGCTCCGCCCCGGCCAGGAAGGTGAGCACTACCGAGCCGAAGCTAGCGAGAAAGTTGACCCAGTCGTTTGTTTGCAGGCCGAAGAAGTTGCCGGCTAATATGCCGACGGATATCTCTATGAGAGAGACTGATATACCTAGCCTGATCGATATGAGGCTTGCGAGAAAAGCCAGGCCCATCCAGGCAGCGGCACCAAACCATATATTGTTCATCGTGAACGTCCTCCAGCATCTATGTTGTATTGGAAGGTTAATGTCTTGCGGCGCTGCCGGTGCCGGTACTGCCTATGTTACCTGTGGCTCTTCGTCTGGCCTATTTCCTACCGAGTCGTAACCATCAAAAAAGCCTCTACCGGCACCTCAGCGGATGTCAGTAGAAGCTATCAGTTCGAGAGAACGGTGGACCACCCCTGGTAATCTGTGTAAGTGTGATGGTCAGGCGAGCCTCATCGCCTATTTGGTTGTATGTCCATTATATGCAATGAGGGGGCCAGCGTCAATGGGCCTAAACTCCTGCGCTCTCACCACCTATGATGCACCTTGCACCTAGCGGTTCCACCCACCTGGTAGGCGACTGTGCTCACATGACTTACCCGCCGATGAGAAAAGTCAGACCCGCAAATACGAGCACCCCTTCAATAATTACAACAAACAGCCGCTCGGGCAAACGCTCGAGAATGCGTTTACCTACCAGTGAACCGACTATCATGACCGACCCGAGTCCGAGCCCTATCCAAACTGCGTTGATCGTGAGCACGGCAGCACCTCCATAGGCTACCAGCTTCGTCACGTGCATTACCACCGTAGCGAGAGCCTCCGTACCTATGTATGCACCCTTTACCAACCCGTAAGCAAGGAAGAATGGGGCGAGAAGTGGGCCTACGCTGCCCAATAGCGCGGACAAGAAGCTGAATACTGCCCCGATCAGTACGAACCCCTTGAGGGGAGGCTTCCGAGGTGGGCCGGGGCGCAAGTGCCGCCAGGCGACGGTGAGCAGCAGGAAGACCCCTAGCAGCCGGATGAGGGCGGAGAGCGGCGCACTTGCGAAAAGAAAGCCGCCGACGAGCGCCGTCGGCACCGCGCCTATACTGAACCATCCCACTACCGGAAGGACAAGGTCGCGCCTGTTGAACCAGACACGGCTACCGTTGCCGATCAGCTGCGCTACGGTCAGAATGGGCACGGCATCGCGGACCCCAAACACTGCCACAAGGACAGGAAGCAGGATCACAGCCCCGCCGAACCCCGCGACCGCGGCAATCGTGGAGGCCAGGAAAGCAGCACTTGCCAGAATCAATAGCTCAAGTAGAGAGGGCACTAGCTATCCCGCGCCGGCGTGCGGCTCGCTATATTTCGCATGGGCGGTACTCTGCATAACGGGATCCGGCCGTACATAGTTTGTTTCTCTCCTGACTCCCCGCTCCGACCCCGGCTCTCGGCTCTCGGCTCTCGGCTCTCGGCTCTCCGGAACAGTTACACTTCCGGCGGGTAAGGAACCAGCGGCTCCTACAAGTTCCTTATGCCGCCTCGTGGCTTATCAACATCGCCCTTATAGCGAGGGATGATGTGGAGGTGGAAGTGTGGGATAGTTTGCCCTGCTATCTCTCCGCAGTTGGCTCCCACGTTGTACCCGTCCGGGCTACATTCACGGTCCAATAGCGATTTGGCTTCTGCTAACGTCTCGTGGATCGCTGCAAACTCCTCCTGATCCAGGCCAAACAGGTCAGGCACGTGCCTCCTCGAGATGATCAGCAGGTGGCCAGGATTTACAGGGTAAGCGTCGTAAATCGCGTAGAATCGCCGGTTGGAGAACACGACCTTGTCGCCTGGATCCTGGCAGAATATGCATCTGCTTACTATTTCTTTTTCGTCCATGTAGTCTTTCGCTCCATTTGCAGAAACTGGGTTTTGCAGGTGGTGAGACCAGCCACCTGCCAGGTCTGCCGCCAGCTTCCGGATGAGCATGGACCTGTGGCTAGAGGCCTCCGAAATGAGCGCTCTAGTGCTCGGTGTGTCGATCCTTGCAAGGGCCAATAACACCTCGCGAAGCTGGTAATACTCGTAGTAGCCGTCCTCTTCGGGCCCGATCTGACCTAGTAGCTCGATAGCGATCATCCTGTTCTGTATGACCGGGTGCTTGAGCGCCATTATTAGCTTCTTCTCGTAAGGAAGTTGTTCGAAGCATAGCAGAGCACAACCGCAAGCCGGACAGTTCTCCTCTTCCTCGAGCGTCTCAGTCCAGCAGTTCGGACAGAAATGAGTTATCATTGCTACTCCGTAAGGGCGGCTGCCCCTAATCCACCACTAAGTAGAGGAACAGCAAAGATGTTGTCCTCACTGCCAACCCCAAATACCAGGAGTGCCACGATTCCTGCGCCCAAGAGCAGGAGAGCTAGGAGGCCAACTCCAGCAGCGAACAAGAGGTGGGTCTTTCGCCTCTCCTGCGAACGGCCGCTCTCGGTTTGCGGTTGGGGGTTCGTGCCTGGACCCGCGCGTAGGCGCATACTTGCTTTCTCCCTTCCGCCCCTTCTTAATCTGTCGTCTCCAACCTGACGGCACTCGGCAGATCGCCCTCGAAGATCTTGTGGTAAACATCTTCCCCATAGCTGGCCTCCAGAGGCTCGCCTTCAACCAGCCTGAAAGTTCGACTTCCGTCAAGCTCTCTCTGGGCACGCAGGAAAACAGCGCTTCGCAACTGGCTGTTGTAGAAACTGTGGGCGAACTGGTACAGGTGGGTCACAAAGAAGACCTCTATACCCTTCTCCAGCAAGGCGCACACTATCTGCCTCGCTATCTCCGAACCCTCTCTTTCGTTCGTGGCTGCAAACGACTCGTTGAAGAGCGCCATGCAATTAGGGCTCAGGTGATCGGCCATGTCGCTCATGCGGCTAAGCTCTTCATCAAGCTTCCCGCTTTCCATAGCAGCGTCCTCTTCCCGCTTGTAGTGGGTGAAAAGGCCCTCGCAGAGGTTGGCGCAGAAAGACGCGGCCCCCACGAACATACCGCACTGCATCATCAGCTGAGACAGCCCTATACTGCGCAAGAAGGTGGATTTGCCGCCCTGGTTGGCGCCCGTCACTATCACGAGGTCGCTGCCATCAGCGTCGACATCGTTCCCGACCACCCGTTGGGGTAAGCGCAGCGAGAGGCAGACGTCATACAAGCCGGTAAACGCGTGCCTGCGCTCGCCCGCGAGGGTCGGCACGGGGAAGCACAGCGGCTCCCCCTTTCGGGCAAGCTGCCCCTGTAAGTTGAGGCAGCCAACATAGAAGGCCAACTCGGTTCTCAACATTTTGAAGAAGCTAAGGATGTGGTCGTTAGACTGAGCGAGTGCGTTGGCCACCAGGTTCAAGCCCCTGTCCTTCAGCTCCGAGAGCGCCCTGGAGCCGCTTTCGTCCCGGTCGGGTACGCAATATGTATATGAGGGGATCCCGTCACCAACGATGCGCTCCGTGATCTGCTCCACCCAGCCCCCTCTTTTGTCGTGCGGCTTGCGGAGCACGTAATTGGTGCCTCTGTTGCCTTGCCCCAAATCAGCGCTGATCAGCACTCCGCGTCTGAACTTCATCTCCTTCAGATGAGCCTGCACGCCGGCTATATATTCATCGCTGAGCTCCGTCCCCAGCATCTGGAAGAACCGGGTGAAGCCTTCCGACTGGAACTTGTCGGCGTGCTCGTCCGCTATAGCGCGCAACCTCCTGAGCATGCCTACAAACATCTGCAAGACCTCGCGAGATCTGTACAGAATAGAATCGGGGTAGCCGCTGGAGATGCCCCAGTAGTTCCTCTTCTCGTTGGCGATCGCTTCGACCGCGAGGTCGTAGATACTCCTGACGATCAAAGGGTTGTCCAAGCAGTCGGAGAGGATGTGCTGGCGGTAGAGGATCGTGTCTGTATCTTTCAAACTGCACAGGACGGCCCTCTTCGCTACGTCGAAGAGAAAGCTGTCGCCCCCGGCCATGCCCCCGAAGAGCATGTCAAGCTCCAGATCCTTGGTCAGGTCTCCGCCATTCCACGGCAGCTCGCGCTGAAGATCAAAATCGCGATCTCGATACATGAGCAGTGCCTTCACGACGCTATCCGCTCCTTGAGGCCCCTGTACGTGACGCGGTACTTCTCCGCGATGGATATCGCGTAGGCAAGTCCGTCGGCGGGCCTTCTCAGGATCTTGTAGGTACGCTCGGCCGGATTATCGGGAACCACCGTGCTGACCATGCTGACGGTCTTCTCGCCCAGGGAAGCCAGTTCATCGATGAAGGTAACGCACACGCACAGCAAGTCCAGATAGATTATTCGTTCCACGATCTTCTTGCTCAGGAACAGGGCATCCTGCAGCGTGGTCGAGGTGAAAATCTCGTTCATTATGATGATGCTTCGCGGCGTGACCTGGCCGAGGATGGAGTGGATCCTGACCAGATCGTCCTCCAGCTTGCCTCTCAGGTTCTCGATCTTCTCCTCCTTCTCGAAATGAGTGAAGAGAGCGTCGAACAGGAATAGTCGGGCTTCCCTTCCTGGCACCGGGAGGCCCAGGCTCGCCAGATAGTGCAGCTGCCCGAAGGCGCGGGCGAAGGTGGTCTTTCCACCCTGGTTGGGACCTGATACGACGAGTATCCGCTCCGGACCACTCAGGTAGAAATTATTGCACACCACCCCGCCACCCTTTTCTTCGGCAACCAGCTTGTTTGCCAGGGCCAGGTCGAACCCTTCGTAGCTGCAAACCTCTTTATCTTCGTTAGAAACGTACGGGTAGCAGAACTTTAGTCCTGCTCTCTTAAATCGGGCGATGAACTCCAGATAGGAGAGGTAGAACTGGACCTCCCGGTCAAAGGTGCCCACAGTCTCGTCGAGATAGTGCTTGTTGTTAGCGCAGAAGCTGCTCAGGCGCGAGAAGACCTGTGGGTATAGCTTCGCCACTCCCTCAAGCACCTGGGCTTCGACCGAGTTCATCTGAACCCACTCTTCATATTTGACCAGGTAGCTCTTTACCGCCCCGAGCTTGAATTTCTCGAAAGTTTGCTCCACCTGCGCGCTGTAATCGGCTTCAGCGGTGTATCTGCGGACGGTGACGCAGTTACCGCTTATCTGCATGGAGTATCGAACGGACGACAAGGCGGCTAAGCTTTCACAGGCTGCTTGGCGGCACCGGGCGCAACAGGGAGCGTGAACCAGAATCGGCTGCCTTCGCCGGGCCGACTCTCCACGCCTATTTGCCCGCCCTGTGCCTCAACCAGCCGACGCGCTATCGTAAGGCCGAGGCCCGAGCCACCCTGCTCACGTGCTCGCGACCTGTCTGATCTCCAGAAGCGATCAAATACGTGCGATAGGTCGTCGGGCTCGATGCCCTGCCCGGTGTCCGCAACCGAAACCTCGATTGAGGCAGGCACCCCTGGCGCTACAGCGCCGGCCCTCACCCTCAGCAAGACCTCGCCACCCGCCGGAGTGTGGCGTATTGCGTTGCTCAGGAGATTGTGAAGCACCTGGCGCACCCGGTCGGGGTCGGCAACAGTGAGGGGCACGGGCACATGGGCCACTTCGAACGACCTGTCAAGGTGCAATCGCACCCCTTTGCCCTCAGCCTGTTCCTTGAGCCCAGCTACCACAGTCTCAATCAGGGCCACTACGTCCAGCGGCTGTAGCGCAAGATTCAGGTTGCCCGCCTCTGCCTGTGCCAGGTCTCGCAAGTCATTTACCAGCCTGCCCAGCACGAGGGTTTCGCCATGTATGGTGGCAACCTCCTCCTTGGAAAGCGGGTAGACCCCGTCCAGCATAGCCTGCAGGTTCCCTTGTATCACAGCAAGCGGCGTGCGCAGCTCATGCGCAATATCGGCTACCATGTTGCGCCGTAACTGCTCGGCGTTCTGCAGGTTGCCCGACATGCCATTGAAGGCGCTGGCTACATCGGATATCTCGTCGGACACGAGCACCTTCGGCCCGACGGCGACACGCTGGTCGAGCTTGCCTGCACCGATAGCCTTTGCTGCCTGCGCGAGCTTGCCCAGCGGGGCAGATATGCCCCAGGCGATCAACAGACTCAGAAGCAGCCCCAGCCCACCTGCGACGAGGGCCGCTTGCAAGAGTGATGCATTGATCTGTGAGAGAAAGAGATCGCCCGCTGGGGTCAGCATGTCCGCAGTACCCATTCCCAGGTGGCCGGGGGTGCTTGCTGACAGGTATCCTACTGTCCGGCTCTGCCACACCACAGGCAGTGCGTCCTGCAGATCCTGCTTCCCCAGAGGACTGCCAGTTTGAGCCGGGGAAGTGCTATAGACCACCTGACCATCGGCGTCGGAGAGGCTCAGGCCCGGCGCGCCACGCATCATGCCCATACCCTGGCCGCCCCCAGGAGCGACCACCCCTTTATTTTCCTGAAACACCGATTCAACGCCCAACCAGCTTCTCTGCGTCCCATAGTATTGCCCCAGCCGGTCGAGCAGGCCTGTGTCCTGGATTCTGCTCTGCATGTAATAGTGCCTGAAATCGGTGCTCACCTGGTTATTCGCGATGAGGGCAACTGCCAGCACACTGAGCAGAGTGATCAGACCAAACGCCAGTGTGAGTCGCACCCATAGTCTGTTCATGACTTTGCTCCCGGCACGTAGGCTAGGACACTGCCACTAACTCCCACTGGACTCGCTCGAAGTGAGCCGGTATCCGACGCCGAATACCGACTGGATGACCGTAGGGTGGGCAGAGTCCGGCTCAATCTTCTTCCGGAGGTTCTTGATATGACTGTCAACCGTGCGCTCGAGCCCCTCATATTCAAGTCCGAGGCCCTTCTCCATGAGTTGTTGGCGGGAGAAGGCATAGCCAGGGTGCTCCATAAGCACCTGCAGCAGCCCGAACTCGGTAGGGGTGAGGTCGATGGCCCTGCCGCCCACCTGCAAAGTATGCTGGTCAACATCCAGCACCATGTTATCATGTCTCAAAATATGAGGGTGTGTCGATGGGGTCATGGCCCGACGCAAAACGGCACGCACCCTTGCCACTACCTCTCGTGGGTTGAACGGCTTGGTGATGTAGTCGTCCGCGCCGACTTCCAGCCCCACGATCTTATCCGCGTCTTCCACGCGGGCCGTGAGCATGATAATTGGAATACCCGACAGACTTTTGTCAGCTCGTATATTTCGGGTGATCTCCCACCCGTCGTGGTCGGGGAGCATCAGATCGAGTATCACCAGGTCGGGCCGCTCCCGGTGGATATCTCGCAGTGCCGTATCGCCATCGTACGCGGTAAGTACCTGGTAGCCCTCGTGCTCCAGGTACGATCCAACTAGCCTGACTATCTGGCGGTCATCGTCAACCACCATTATTCGCTCGTTTCGCTGCATATCTTTGATCAATGGTGCGGCGGAGAGGGGCCACGCTCCTCTCCGCACGTCCAACTATACTCGGCTACCCGCTACGTGCTTACCTGTTCGGGCCACCGCGTCCGGTGCGGCCGTTCATCATGCCGCCCTGGTTGCCGGATGGCACTGGGCCCTCCGGCATGTGGTCGCAGGTGCCGTCGTTATCGCTGTCCATGAAGCCGGTGCCGTTACCTGGGCCCCTTGCTGTCCACACCTCGTTCACCTCTTCGGTGACGTGGGTGCGCATGGTTGCGAGCATCTGGTCGGCCTGAGCTTGCGTCATGCGCCCGTTCTGGACTGCCGCCGCGAGGTTCTGGGCACGTGCAGCAACGAACGCATCTACGATTATGCTCGCCTGCACATTGTGCTCTGTTGCCACCTGAGCGATGCTTTTGGTAGTACCCAGGGCGGTGACAAGATCCTCCACACTCATGCCGATTTTATCTGCTGCTACGGAGATAAGCGAGCTTTGCTGGCCTCCCATCATCCCCATACCCATGCCGCCCATGCGTCCCTGCATCATGCCGGGGGTGCCCGAAGCGTTACCCTGACGAGCCACCTGGCCGTTGCCCGCGCCTCGCGTCTGCGCGAACACGCCCGGTGCGAGCGCTACGCTTACGAGCAGCAGCGCCACAATACCTGCTGCCAATGCCACTATACGACTTTTCATTTCAGGCCTCCTTATATTCTCTCATGCATTGCCCCCTTGATGGAGGCGTCAACTCTTCTATGTATCCAGTTTAGCGCCGGCGTATGGAGAAGTCATGGAGATCGATAGCAGATTGTGTGGCAAATTCAGAGCTTTTCATAAGGCGAAGAAGGGGCAAGGTGAAAGGCGCAAAGAGAAGGAACATTACCAGCTCGGACACGGGGTTACTCGCTCGAGCAGGCTTGCCGAAGAGGCGGCTCAAGAAGGCATCCACGCTGTTCCCTGCGAGGTTGCCCACTGTGATAAGGCGAATGTAGCACAAAACGTCACGGCTGACTGCCGGGCCGTAATATGTCCGCAAGCGGCGCACTGCCTGCGGATCGGAGTGGCCCTCCGTCTCGGCGAAGTGCCGGGCGAATGCAAGAGCCACCCTTTCGTAAGTCGGAGCGGCTGGGGCAGCGATGCCCCAGCCAGTCAACTCTTGAATATCGCGAGCGCTAACGCCATGCCGCAGTGCCATCCTGGTGTGGACGTAGGAGCAGTAGCGGCAGCTATTCACCTCGGTGACTGCCAGCATCACCTTCTCGGCGAAGGCACGGCTGACACGCTTCCCGATGATAGCCGACACCATGTCTGGTAGATGGAGTGCGAGGTAAGCGGCGTCCCGCAAGAAAGCTCGCGGGGTGTAGAACCGCTTATCGAAAGTATGCCCGGTCATCAAAGCACTCTTACCTTGTGCCGGGGCGTGCGTGGTTTGCGCGTATAGAGGTGCCGGAGAGCGGGCCACCGAACAGGGCCACTATGAGGCAGAAGTCGAAAGCGCCGGCGAGCAGGGGCACCAGGCCCACGGCTGCGATGATCCAGCCTGTTGTGCCTCCTACCAGCCAGATCCCCGCTGCGATAATAAGCACCCCTGCTACTATGCGCAAGAGCCTGCCCGCCATGCTAACCATGAACTGTGCGAACGCTGAATTCGTGAATGCCATTTTGTTTGCCTCCTTATGCTATTAGAGCCTACGTTGTTACATGTAGCCGTCCATGAGGCCAGCCTTTCTGGCCCCTAAACTACCAGGATCACTTCTGCTAGCCAACTCCTTATCAGGGCACGAGGGCCGGGATCTTGAGAGCCCCTATCATCAGCACTACGAAGAGCACAAGGAGCACGGAGCCGGGCACCGAGTAGGATAACCTGGCCCCCAGGTATGCCGCGCCTATGCCAGTCGTCCCGAAGATAAAGGCTTCGCGCAAGCGCACGTTGCCGCGCCGCAGGTGCACTACTGCCCCGGTGGCGTTTGCCCCCACAACGACAAGCGAGGTGCTTACCGCCGCGTGCGCATCTTGGCCGAGACCTATAGCTAAGAGCGGAACGTCCATATTTGTCTCATTAGAGCCTCTCTAGTTGCCCCGCTTGAGCGGGCCACCGGCGCGTGCCCACGCCATGATCCCACCGCTCAGGTTCTGCACCTCGTTGAAGCCTGCGCGCAGAAGCATGTTGGTGGCTACCCCGCTACGGTTGCCCGAGCGGCAGATGGCCACTATCGGGCGATCCTTCGGCAGCTCCGCCACCTTGTAAGCAAGCTGGCCTAGAGGAACAAGCATGCTGCCCGGTACGTGCGCTTCCTTGTACTCGTTGGGCTCGCGCACGTCCAGTATCAAGAGGTTCTCGCCGCCGGCTTGCCTGCGCTGTACTTCTTCTGCGGTAACGTCGCTTTGTGCGTTGTGCCCGCCCTTATTCATCCAACCAAATAGCTTCTGCACTCTGTAATAACTCCTTTTGCTTACTTCTCTACCGGGTAGCCGCCACGCTGCCATGCATCGAAACCATCGTACATCTCCACCACGTTTTCCCAGCCGTGCCCCTGCAATATGCTGGCGGCTATTGGCGACCTCGAACCTGCCGCGCAGTAGACAACCACCTGCTCCCTTCTGGGGATTTCCCGGATGTGTTCCTCCAGATGGGCCAGCGGTACATTGCGGCTACCGGGGATGTGCCCGGCCCCGTGCTCTTCAGCGGTACGAACGTCAAGCAGCACCAGGTCATGCTTTTCGATAAGCGCCTGTAGATCCGAGGCGCTCTGCCGCTTGAAACGGCCACACTGGTGCTCCGGACGGGTCGATTTGCTCGGCAAGCTGGCCTTGAGAGCAGATGGCGGCCAGAAGGCGCTGACGTTATCGAGGCCTATCATCTGCAACTCCGCCGTAACAGCAGCCAGTTCCTCATCATTGACAATCAGCCCCAGCGGCTTATCGTAGGGCAATAGCCAGCCTGCCCAGATCAGGAAATCGCCACCTCGGGGAATATTGATCGTGCCGGGCAGGTGACCAGCTGCGTATTGGGCGGCGCGGCGCACGTCCACAATAGTCATGCGTCCGGCCAGGCGTAGACGCAGGTCACAGGGTACCTGCATGGGTACCCTGTGCTGGGGCGGCGGACCTGGCCCCTCTTTGTTGATTCTCTTCATGTGTGCGAAGTAGGGTGGCGGCTCAGGCTGGCCGCGCAGAACCTCCTGCACGAACTCTTCCTCACTCGACACCTGCAAGGCCCAGTTGGTGAGCTTCTCATAGCCGGTGGTGCTCTGGGGCACGGCTCCAAGCGCCCGTCCGCATGCGCTTCCTGCTCCATGGGCGGGCCAGACCTGCAGATAGTCCGGCAGTTCCTTGAACCTCTGCAGCGAAGCATAGAGGCTGCGCGCCCCGCTTTCCATGGTGCCCTTGATGCCTGCCGCCCGCTCCAGAAGATCGGGCCGTCCCACGTCACCTACGAAGACGAAGTCGCCGGTGAACATGCCCATGGGCCGGTCCGAGCTACGAGTATCTGTTAGCAGAAATGATATGTGCTCGGGTGTGTGGCCGGGCGTGTGCACGACTTGCAGGCGTACCCCACCCACCTGGATGGTGTCGCCATCGTGCAGCATCGTCGCACCTGCGCTCGTGGCAAAGGCGTACTTCCAGTCAGATGGTCCTTCATCAGAGAGGTAGAGATGCGCACCGGTGCGCTGGGCTAACTCCCGGGCTCCCGATACGAAGTCGGCGTGTATATGCGTCTCCGTGACGCCGGTGATGCGCAGCCCCTCTTTGTAGGCGGCCTCGATATACTGCTCGACGCGACGATTTGGGTCTATGATTATTGCCTCATGGCTTGCCTGGCAGCCCACCATGTAGCTTGCCTGGGCCAGTCCGTCGTGGTAGAAACGCCTGAGTAGCATTGTATTTTGTCTTCTCCTGTGCTTGGGGGTTGTTCATGTTATGATATGTTTGCTGTCTCTGCTTATATCGTTGGAAGTGACGCCGCTCTCCCCCTTCGTCTGCCGGCGGATTTTCACCTTGACATTGGTTAGATTGCGTGCGTGCTGAAAAGGTTACATGGATGGTGGCATGATCGCTGCACCTGTGAGTGCATACCACTCGGTATGATGTTTGATGGTCAACGTTCTTCGGCGGTTATTAAGCCCCTTGTCGGTGCCCCACACGTACACTGTGCTCCTCTGAGCAGTGTTCGTCGGGGTGGCAGGCGCGCTCGCTACGATGTTGTTCCGGCAAGGCATTCAGGGCATGGGGTGGGCGATAGACGTGCGGAGCGCCTCCCTTGTGGAGACAGCTGAAGCGCTCCCATGGCATCTACGTGTTGCTATTCCTGCTGTGGGTGGTCTCCTGGCGGGCGGCTTGCTGGTGATTGCCACGCGTTACGATAAGGGTGCCTCGTCCGATTATATGGAGAGTATCGCGTTCGGTGATGGGCGCATCCCTGTGCGCCATACCCTTCTGCGCAGCCTGTCTTCGCTGGTCACCATCGCATCTGGGGCTCCATCGGGCGTGAAGGCGCGATGGTGCAGCTGGCGGCGATGTGCGCCTCCATCACCGGGCGCGTGCTCCGCTTCTCCACTGACCGGCTCCGCCTGCTCTGTGTCGCCGACAAGTCGTCGTTACTGGATGCCTATTACCACATGCACCAACCACTGCTGTAGCAGGTACGATCTACCCTTTCCACCGGCGCAAGCTGGAAACCGCAAAGCGCCCCGGTATGCCAACCGCTCACCCCCCGCTATATACTGGGATTGAAAGGATTGGCGAGAAGACAGGCTATAGATGTAACCTTATGCCGGGTGTTGCAATCTAATATACAAAGAGACCCACGAAGGAGCCTCATGGGAGCTTCAACACCACAACAAGAGGGACTTCAAAAGCCCTGGGAGATAGACTTCACCGTCTATGATGACGAGGCTGCACTGCTCGAGGGCCTGCGTCGCCGTGACCGCATGGCTTGCACGTGCCTCCTCAAGAGGTATATGCCACGGCTCTATAAGCTGGCTCTGCAGGTTACCGGCAGCAGCGATGAGGCTGAAGATGTGCTGCAGGAGAGCTTCATCAAGGCGTGCGGGCACCTCGACAGCTTTAAAGGGCAAAGCGAGATAGGCACATGGCTCTACCGCATCGTTCTGAATAACGCGCTCATGCACCTACGACGTCGCAAGGAAGGCGTTATCAGCCTCAGCGGCAATAGAGGGCAGAGAGAAGACGGGCATGAAAACACCACGCTCGACCTGCCTGATCTGGACACCGCCAACGCGCCGGACGAAAGCCTTCTCTCACGCGAGTTGAAGGAAGCTTTGGATGCTGCCGTCTTGCGCCTGCCCGACTCGCTCAGGTCGGCATTTGTGTTGCGGGATATTGAGGGGCTGAGCACCGATGAGGCTGCGCGCACTCTCGGCATTGGCGAGTCGGCGCTGAAGGTGCGCCTGCACCGGGCGCGGCTAGCTCTGCGCGAGGCGCTTGGCCCCTACGTGCAGGGGAGTCGACCCGCAACACTTCCAATGGACGCTTCACAACTCGAATCGAGAGTTTCAGGAGAGACCAGATGAGTATCAAAGGGACTGCCCCGGAGTGCCGTCATGTCTGGGAGATGATAGATGCGCTAGGGGATGCCGATGCCGGGTCTACAGCTATGGATGAGATACTGGAGCACTTCGCCCGGTGCGCCAAATGCATGGACGCGGAAGCCTCACTGGAGGACGTGCTCGCCCTGTACCGCAAGCAGACCACTAGCCTGGAGCCTATACCTCCTCAACTTGAGCAGCGGCTCCTGGAGTTTATGTGCACCGTAGACTAGTACCCATGCAGCAGGCTGTGAAGAAAGGAGAAAACGACATGGGACACACAGGAACAGAGACTACAACGACAGGGCAGCAGTATGCCTTCGGCACGACGCTCAATATGCCCATAGAACAGGCCATCGAGGTGGTGACTGCAGCACTGAAACAAGAGGGGTTTGGCGTGCTCACCACCATAGACGTCAGGCAGACGATGAAGCAGAAGCTGGACGTAGAGTTTGAGCCATACTACATCCTGGGCGCGTGCAACCCACCCCTTGCGCATCGGGCGCTCCAATCGGTGCACGATATTGGCCTGCTTCTTCCCTGCAACGTGATAGTGCACCAGCACGGTGACGAGACGCGAGTGGATATAGCCGACCCCATAGCCATGTTAGGCATCGTGCAGGGTGGGGATCTGCAGAGCGTAGCGGAAGAGGCTCGCGCGCGCCTCATAAGGGTGGTTCAGCGGCTGGAGCCGGAGAACGCTTGAGTCGCAGCGCACTACCATCAGCAAACCATACCACCTCAGGGTGAGCGGCAATACAGAAACTCTATACAACGAAAGGAAGCACAAACAAATGGAACCAAATAGGATTCAGAACGCGACTCCCGAAGATGTGAGCAGCTCCGACGGCAAGATTTATACAGTCACGGACGACAACTTCATACAGGAAGTGCTGGAGGCAGGCTCACCTGTGCTGGTCGACTTCTGGGCACCGTGGTGCGGCCCGTGCAAGTTCATGGGCCCTATCTTCTCGGAAGTGGCTCCCGAGTACCAGGGCAAGGTCAAGTTCGCGAAACTCGACGTCGACCAGAACCCCGGCGTATCTCAGGCCCTGCACATAGAGAGCATACCGACCTTCATGCTTATCTCCGGCAGAACCGTGTACGCGCAGGGAGCGGGAGCCATGCGTCCTGACGACCTGCGCCGCTGGATCGACCAGGGACTCGAACATATGCAGTCCGCCCGGGTAGAGGCCGCTGTATAGTAGCCCAGTATAGACGGGAGACCGAGGCTGCGAGGTGCGGCCTCGGTCTCCTCGTTTCTGTTTGCTGGTCGCCCGGCCGGGGTCTACTGGCGGTCAAGCGCCCGTTCTGCCTCGCGGAGTACCGCCTTGACCCTAGACATGCACTCGGGTTCAACTTAGGCTGGCAGGACAACTGAACCAGCCGTTATTCACTTCAAGGAGCGTAGTCTGCAACACCGGCGCATAATCCCGAGTCGGCAGGTCATCACACCGCCATGGGCACCTGTGCTGCCTCCTCGGGCTGCACCACCAGCACGAACTGAGCTTCCGCATCACCGGGGTTCTCACAGCGGTGGGGTAAAGGTCCATCGAACAGCAGGGCTTCCCCAGGGTCGAGGACGTAGCTCTCATGATCGATCTCGCACTTGAGCCTGCCTTTCAGGCAGTACACGAAGCCATGGCCCGTCTTGGCCGCGTAGCCCCCAGCGTATGCATGAGGCCTCAGCGTGAGCATAAAGGGCTGCATGGCTTGCTCGCCCAAGCTCGTGCAGATGCCCTGCAACTCGACCTTCGAGCTTGTAGCAAGTGGGAGATTCGGAGCGTCTAGGTGTATAACATCTACCTGTTCGTCCGCATCGAAAAACGCGGTCACTTTCACGTCTAGCGCCGACGCCAGGCGCTGTAGGGTAGCTACATTGGGCAAGATCTCATCGCGCTCTATCAGGCTGATGCAGTTCAGCGACACACCTGCCTGCTCAGCCAGTTCCTTCTGCGAAAGGCCTCGCTCCCGTCGTATTATGCGCAGCCTTGCACCGACTGTCGATGTCACAAGTGCTTCGCCTGGTGCTTCTAGCTTCATAATATTACCCTCTACCCTGGTCAGCCTTTGATTTACTGCCCGGCAGCACGTGCTGCCGGGCAGATTTTGTGCAGGGGCGCAAGCCTGGCCGGTGAACCAAGACTCTCCAGCAACTAGAATACGTAAGTCATCCCTGCTCCCTCGGCACCCATCAAGAATGGGGGCACCTTCTCGATGACTATACGTTCGTCGCGCAGATTCTTCGGGTCGATGTCCTTACTCTCGATAGCGAGTTCGCAGAAGACGACCTTTCCGCCCTCGTCCAAGATCGTGTTGAACAGTCCAACAGGGTTGGGCATACCCTTGGGCGTGCCTAACTTCTCCAGCTCTCCCTTGACGAGCGCCTGCGCCCCTCCCGGGCAGAAGAACATGTGCACATCGTAGTCGAGGGCGATCCCCGACGATGCAAAGATCAGCGATGGCATAATGCCACTGGGATCTGCGTGGTTGCAGATAACGACCATTTTTTGAGACATGATAGATACTCCTTTCGTGGTGTTTTGGGCGTTCTGGTCGCCCCTCGTCGTAAATAGGCACTCACTGGCTGCCATGGTCGGAGCGCTGGGCCGCAAACCAATCGTGCACCGCTGCTACGACCACAGCGTCCTTAGATGAGTAGATCAGCTGGGCCCCGTTAGGTAGAGACTCGAACTTCACCTGCAACCGGCCCGACTTCGCGGCCTCGTTGAGCCCAGCAATACCAGGCATGGTGTCTCCGTGAATACCGGCGGGGTCGGTGAAATCACCCGAGGCAAACTTGCCTTGCTCCATCTGCAGGTGCATTTGAATCAGTCCCACTTGCTGCTTGTCGTTGGGGTCGTTGGTGGTGATCGCCTCGATTCCACCCGCTTCGTTATCAGTGAACTTGTGTTTTGTACGGGTAAGATCGAACGGCATAACGTGCGCACCACTGGCGGCTACTGTGGCTTGCCGCTGCATCATGTCATCACCTGATACAGCGGTGGTCGCTGACGCACTGCCTCGCCCGAGAAGGTATCCGACCAGCAGAGCCAAGGCGGCGATCACGATTGCCCCGGCGACAATAACAAGCCTCGAGTTCCCAGACGACTTGCGTGTGCCAGGGTCTACATGGGGAATTCCTTGATTAGCATCCATTGCTGCTACCTCCTACCTCGCTGCTTGCGCTCCCACTCCTCACTGCAACATCTTGACCCTAAGCCTGGCCGGTTGCTGCGCCGGCACGTGCCGCTTCAGGCACCGGCTTGAGGGCGTACACATAGAGCGCTGCTGTCCGGTACACCACATGAGCGAACTTGCTGAAGGGGAGCAGGAGCAGCAGTTCGAGCACCACCACGAGGTGGGCAAGCAGCATCCAGTAGCTCCAATCGTGCGGCTGGGGCAGGTAGACGGCCACCTCGAGCGCGAAGCCGGTCACGCCGGACAGCCAGAGTAGCGCAAGGAACGACCAGTCTGAAGGCGTGCTGTAGGCCACCGACTTGTCTGCCTTGTGTACCCTGCGCACCATAGCCATAGTCACGCCGTACACCATGAGCAGTCCGGCCAGCGTTCCCAGCAACCGCACCGGGTACCAGATAGGCACCCATGTGCCCGTCGGCTTCACCCCAACGATTTCGAGAAGGTAGTCGAGGGCCGTAGCGCCGAAAAGACCCATGAAGCCCCACATTATCGCCCCGTGAACAAACCACTTCTCGGTTATAGAGGCGTACCATCGGCGGGGCTCTGCTTCTTCGCTCTTGCAATCTTTGCGATATCGCCGCTGGCTAAACACCTCGGTGAACGTCTGCCTGGCGGCAGCCAAGCGGTCTAGGCGGGTACCTTTGGGGAATACAGAAGTCTTGCGTACCTGCATCGCCATGTTCACAACCCCGGCGATAGCCAGGACTATTACGAGGAAGCCCAGCCCCATACCGCCGTAGTGCACGACCTCTGATGGGATGAAATCGAACAGGCGCAGGCTATCGCCCGGCATCGGCCCGTGGAACGAGTAGATGAACAGCGCCAGTCCGGCGGCAAGCAGGAGCAGGGAGAGCACGTTGAACAGCGGCGAGGTGTAGAGCCTGCGGGCAATACCGAGCCGGTCGTAGCGCCCTATAGCGTAGCGGCGCGCCGCCGCCATGTACTCGCCGGGGTCGGCCTGCCGGGGGCAGGTGTTGGTGCACTCGCCGCACTGGTAGCACAACCAGAGCTCTTTGCTGCTAACCAACTTATCGGCCATGCCCAGTTGCCCATAGCGGATCATGCGGCGGGGGAAGTTATCTTCTTCGGTGGAGAGGGGGCATACCGCGCTGCAGTTACCGCAGTTGAAGCATGCCTCGATATTGGCTGCGCCGTACTTCTGTAGATTCAACAGGAAGTTTGGGTCTGCGCGATGGGGGGCGATGGTGCTGGGAGACGAGGTGATGGCGACCGCCCTGTTGGACAGGTTACTACATCATGCAGAGGTTATCTCGATCAATGGCCGCAGCTACCGTATGCGACAGCGGATGCTGGCCGACCAAGCTGTTGAGAAACCAGACAAGAGAGAAAGAGGAGAAAGACGAGTCGAAAGAAATGTCGGAGCTGGTACAAACGACGAGAACGAGACGAATGGGCGGAGTGTCGCGGACAAAAAGGGTGGGTCAATTCTCACCGCCTAAGTGGGTCAGATCTGAGCCGCCCTTGACACAGGCCCAGCATCTTGGAATACAGCATCGCCGTGTTGCAAGAGCTATACCTGGCTGTGCAGCAGGATACAGGGCTGTTCGCTGATGAGGATAAGCGCGCCGTGTACCAACTCCTCGGATTGCAGTTAGTTGTGTCAGCGCAGGGAGTGCAATTAGAGGCGTGCTTACCAGTGAGCTTGCAAAGTTCTGCGATCGCAGGCTTGCAACGAACGTCAGCGCACACGAGGACAAAGAAAAACCCCCAGTCCTAGGGCCGGGGGTTATATTCGGGGTTGAGCATCAACCGGCGAAAACGCCTAGGGAGGCGATATCTCGTGCCGGTGAAGACCTGCATATCCCGTTTCTCCTGTGCCCAAGCACAGGGTCCACTTAGCAGCCACCAGGATAGTGGGTGTAACTGCGGCAGTATTCGCATGTGGACTATAAAGTATCCACGAGATACGTATGGCTGACACACTTTTAGCAGGTCATATCGGGCTTAGCGTTGCCCCACTCCTTCTGTGATCATAGCATGGCTCCCACCAAATCTCCTCAGTGTTGACGGCTCCACCAGCGCAGGAGCGGCGCTCATAGACTGTCACGTCATGGCCTGCTTTGGGAAGGTAGCAGGCGCAGACTAGGGCGTTGTAGCCCGCGCCTACTATAGCTATTCTCTTTCTGCTTGTCACTGGGTAATTGTTTCTCTTCAGGCTTTATGGTAACTGTTCTGCTCCTCTCAGTATTCATGCTAGCTGCTTAAAACACTGTTCAAAGAATAGGGATGCCTATGTGTATCAGGGAATGGTTCTTGAACGATACACTATTCTCAATGCAACTTTTGTATCAACCAAATCGGGGCGGATCTACTAGTTAAGTACGTTCTTCAAGATTCGCACAATCGTGGGATAGCACTTCCATCCGCCAGATATTCAGCGGCCGTGCCTTGCCGGCTTCCTGTCCTGCGAGAACAAAGCCCACCGTTTCGTAGAAGCGGTTTGCAGGCAGATCCACCGGTGTTTTCAGTACAATCCGGTGCTGGCCTAAAGTGATACAAACCATTCTCAACCCACTCAGCAGAGCTTTACCTACTCCCGAACCGCGCGAATTCCGTGCGACGACAATGTTGTAAATAGTTGTCTGCCCATCCCGACGGTGATGGAACTGCACAAATCCAAGAGGAGCACCTGAATACTGCGCGGTCAGGAGACACTGCGCTTCGATTGACCTCAGCAGTGCGCCTCGGCGGACGAAACCCAATTCGTGCTTGTGTTCATCCGCCAGCGACTTGAGCCAATGCAGGTCAATCTCTGTAGCGATGCATATCTGTGGCTGAAATCTAGGCGACTCCCTCGTTTTCTCATCCCGGTTCTCTGGATGTGATGAAGCGCTGGTACTCAATCTGTTCTCCTGAACGTGTCCTCTAGTCAACAATCGGCAGCACCTTAATACGAATGCGCCGTTTGTCGTACAGAGTAGCAAGCATCTGCCAGAGTTGATCTTTGCTGTCAGTTATCGCTGGATGCATAGCTAACTGCCCCAGATCCACATCGGTTGTGGAAGCGGCAATCTGACGAATAATATCATAGACAACTGCTTCTTCAGGCTTCAGAGCTATTTCGCCCATACGCTTCTGTATGCTATTCAGGCGTTGCGCAGCTGTAACGGCATGGTCTCGGCACGCGCCAAAGCTGCTTAGCAAATTCCCAACCTCCCCATGTTCTTCGTCCGACTTAATTACGCCGTTCCCCAGCTCTGGGCCATTGAGCACGGTTGCTGCAACATATTGCTGGAGTACAATCGGCTCAACCGTACCCAGTATGGTGTTCGCCAAGCGTAAAGCATCTACCTCAGCAAGCACAGTAGTAAGCTCCTGCGACACATCGGCTCGATCCTGCTCACGCATACCTGCGAGAGAGCTTGAACTGAGGGCTTGGTGGGTTTCGCTCTCGAACCTAGTCGCGGCCTTTGCAAATTGCTCAGATAAGCGCTGAATCGTCTGTACAGCGCTTTCAAACAGCTTACGGTGACTGCCCTGGGGATCGAGCGGGTTGAATACTATAGGCTCGAAAATCTGTCCGTCTGGTATTCGCATCTCTTCGCTCAGGAACATACGAAGTTGCCCTTGAGTATGATTAAATTGGTTGATAGTGTGAATCCGTATGTGCTCTGCTTGCCGCTTTATGTCCGCCAACTGTGCTTTCCAAGTGGATACCTCTTCGAGAGCCTTTCGCTTGTAGCTGCTCATCTCGCCCCGAATAGAAGTTGCCCACGCCTGAAGGTCGCGCAGCAAACGGATGGCAGGCTCACCCAAATCACCAATTTGTATACTCAGGTCGATTCCTGCCTCCAGCAAAGCAGCAGTTTCTCTGTAGTTTGTGTAAATAGCCAGGAATGTCTGTACGTCTTGCTGTAGTGTGGTGTAACGCTTATGTATCTCTCCCCACTCGCGCAGACGCGCTTGCAGGTCGCTATCGGTCATGGACGTATTGTTCGCGGCCTCCACAAGGCCGGTGGCTTCCTGGCGAAGTTGGTCATGAACTATCTTTATAGTCCCACGCTGGCGTAGCAACTCCTGGCGCTGGTGGTCAAGTTGGTCGGAGAATAAGCCAGAACCTGGAGGCCTGTCAAGCGCTGTATAGCGGTCATTGTTCCAGGCTACAAAACCACGTAGAAGATCGCTAATCCGCCCAGCAATCTCCGCCCGTTTGCTCCCGCGGAAAGCGTCTATACCATTTTCGTAGCTGTCGAGCGTACGGGTACGGGTAACCAGCTTCTGATCGTCCACTGCGCCACGCGACAATTCTTCCTGCATAGCCTTATGCTGCTTCTGCCAGTTATTGAGCATAGGATCATTAGTGAAGAGGCTCACAAACAGATTTACACGGGCCTGCTGATGTGCTAACGTCGTTCGATATTGTTCCTTGCTAGGCGCAACCTGGGGCGCTTGTAGTATCACACCGCGAGCATCATCGTGGATAATTAGGTGGCGCTTCTCAAGTAAAGTGAGAATGGCATCAATCTCAGGGTCTCTATAGCCCAGGGTTTTGGCCCAACGTTGAACCTGAACGGTGGGTAAGGCTCGCAAAGCCATTGTGCGGCCACCGATGCTGCGATTCACGCTATCCGTGCTGCCTTCCAAAAGAGACATGGTGCGCGTTTCAAGTGGATGCATCTTAAAACGGACAGTACCCATTTTCGTGGCCTGCCCTTGCCCACCCTGCCACCGCTCCACAATTTCGATAAGGTCGCCAAAACTGGATATGAAGCTATCGAGGCCGGTATTGGTGCGGTTAAAATGTGCAGCAAGAGTTTCTTTGGTACTCTCATAAGGCTGTTCGCCACGCCGCTCATAGACAGTAGACAGACGTTCCAGCGCTGTGCCATATTCTTTGAGAGCCGAGCGCCACTGGTCGTTGGTCATGAGTGTGTTGTATTCAGGATAGATGCGTTCACAGCTCTTACGAAAAGCGTCTTCCACCAGCCGTTGGCCTGCCATACCGGATGACTTGTCAACTCCCGTGATGAATATTTCCTCAAGACAATGGTCGAGCAGCGTCGGCTGGAAGACGTTCCTGATCATATCATCCTCGCCTTTGGGTATAAGGCCCTTGGCGCGCTTCTCCTCCAGGTTCTGATACAGGCTCAACATCAAAAGAGGCGTGAGTTTCCAGGGATTGACTACCGGCTGAAGAGTAGTGGTGAGGTCGCGATATATCTCCTGTGAGCTTCGATGCATGAGGTTCAGGTGGAAGCGAACGACCCTTCCTTTATGGTTTACGCCGCCTCCTGGTGCCGGGGCTTCAACCGTTCCGGGCAACGTTCTGCGCTTATCTTCCGGAATATCCAGATGACGCTCCAGCACGAAGTCGAATACTATATCGCCACGTAGATCAACATCCTGTGAAGGATCACCATCAGCCAGAATGCGGGCATGAATAATGCGCGCCGGGTATTTCTTGCGCGTGCTGTTGAAACTCCCTTCGAATACAAGGGCGCGGTTCTGCGTGAAGCGTGCTTCTAGCTCCTCAGAGACTTTCCAGCCTGGCGTAAATATACGCTCGCGCAGAAGCGCAGCGAATCCCGCAGCCGCACGTTGCATTGCCAGATCGCTGCTTTCGTAGTATCCACGATGGAACTCCCGTATCGTACTCTGGAGCCAGTCAATATTTATTTGAGCGCGCTCTAGCCCTCGTAGGGTGGCTCCTGTCGGAACTTCGCGCCCGGAAGTATCCCGGCCACCACCTACGAATATGATTAGCTCACCTTGTGCGAGGTTGGCAAGGTCGTCCACCGCTATGTCGAGACCGTAACGGATTTGTACCTCGCGCGTCGCGCCGTCCGAAGGGTAGGCTGCCAGGAGTCGCACAGCGCGTTCGCGCTCAGGATTGCCTTTGACTACTCTGGAACTCAACGCTCCCACGACTGCGGATTGTATTTTGTTCATGCCGTCGAAGCTGATCTGGCCGGCCATAAAGCTGTCTGTCAATTCAATGGGCGTATATGGCTCTGTTTTGCCACCATGCTGGAGATAGCGCCCGCATACAAGCTGGAATACGCTGACCACCGTACGAGGGCCGTTAGCTAGGTCTTCGCGTGCCGCTATCTCGCCCAGGGCTTCGAGCGTTTCTGGGCAGATCACCCTTGGTGCCTCAGCCTCGAAATCGAACTGAGTTGCCAGGCGCTGCCACAAGTTTGAGGCAAAGTCGCGGTCATAGATTGTGCTGAGGTCCAAAGCTAAACCATCCATCTTCAACCGTTGAACCAGATCGCCTCTTTGATCATTGATAACGCCAAGCTCTTTCTTGGGAATGCTGAAGATGAGACCGAATTTGAGATGCCCCTGGCGGGTGACGAGTGCCTGCACCAGATCGAAGAGGGGGGCTATGGGGTCGCGTACGCCAGCCTTGATGGTTGGATCTATATATTGCTGAACCTCATCTACCAGCACAACCAAGCCGTCATAGCCCGCCTCTATTGCGAGCGCAGTCATTTCCTCGAAGAAATGTATGTAGTCGGTGGCGGTCAGTTCAAGATGATAGCGCCCAGCACGTTGCTCCATTTCCAGCACGCGCATGGTTTCCTGGTTTCCTCCGGCGTAGCGTTCAATGGTAGCTACGCGATACCTGTCGTAGATTTCAGTGGCCCGCGACACCAGCGCTGGACGACTCCCGGACAGGACGTGCCTTACCCAGCCATAGGTGGCTATCAGCAAATGATCCAGGGCTTCGATCTGAAAAGGCGGCACGGTTAGCAGATTGGCATTGCGGCAACGATCCCACAGGAAAGCGCAAGTGCTGGTTTTGCCGAAGCCGTAATCGGCGGTTATATAGCCCTTTGGAGCCTTGCTCGTCTTGACCAGACGTATCAATCGATCTTCGTACTGGTTGACGCTTTGCCCGGCCGAGTCGCTGTCGCTTTCCGAAGCCCTGCCAAGAGGCACGTAGGAGCGTACATGATGCAGATATTTGCTTTCTATTTCTGCCGGACTCTCCAGCATACGTTGTGCTGCCGGAGTACCTACCACCGGCTCTTTTTCAAGCACTACTTTGAGACCTTCAAGACTCATTGTGTTCTCACTCTCTAATTATTGTCTGCCAGCACGCTGTAGATCTGTGGCAGCTTTGCCAATCGTATGAAGCGGCCATATGCGCCCGTGCGCGTGCCTTCGGCTAGGTATTCGGGGTAAATAGGCCGCACCCAGTCAAGTAGCCGATCCAGGTAAGCTGGATCAAGCAGACACACCCGGCAAATCATATCTCGCCTCTCTGGGGTGAGAAGCAGGTCAACGTCTATATCAGCACCTGTTTCCCTGTACATGAGTGCGATGGACATCAGTAATAATTCAGGAGAGCAGGTGCTTCTTCGGGAAAAAACTCCGTCGGTCACTACGGGCGGCTCCAAAGCCTCTAGCCACCGCAGTACACCGCGAATACTTTTGGCACTAAACGATACGCTTGAGGGCTGGAAACTTTCAACATCTTCAAAGACCGTATGCGCTCTGCTGATGACGCTCTCGACCAGAGCGTTGGTTGCCGAGCGCAACTCTACATATTGGCGGCTCCATAGATCAGAACAAGTCGTGCGATAACTCCACAAATAGGAATTGCGCGCGGGCGTGCCTGTATCCCATGCCGAATAGAGAAGATAGTGGAGTATATCAACGCGGCGCTGTGGGCGCAAACCCAGCAGAGCGTGGCCAAGTGGTGCTAGATGAATAGACGGTGTGCGAACAAGCAGCCCCAAGTGTTCAGCCAGCAGCACTGGCTCATTTCTGGCAGGCACTTCGTATTCCTCCTGTACGGCCTGAAACAGAGCAACGTTGTCTTTTGGGCCTGGTTCTACATAGTTACGCAGGACTTCTAAGATGGGCAACAGATGAGCCGGCCCAGCATCTGGGGGTACATGAAAGCTTAGTGGCTTCGTCGCGGCCAAGTTTCATACTCCTTTCGGTATTTAGCAGAGGCGTTTCGATATATCCTGCCTATTTTGTCGTATTCCCGATTGTTGATCATTGATACTGTTTCGGCAATCGCCGCCAGGTTATGGGCGGCTCGGTGCATCTTGTGAGCAGCAAGTGTGTCCCGATCGTGGCAGTATATACAGGCGTGGCCGGTCAAAGCCTTAAGCATTTCGAACTCCGACCAGACTATGCCACGCTGGGCGTGCGCGCCTCCGTTACTGTAGGTAATATTGTAGCTTCGAGTGAAAGGCAGATGCACTTGCCCGAACCCCGCTGATTTCAGCCAGGACGACGAATCGAAGGAAGCCGCGCCAACCCCGTCCAGAAGCGGCACAAGCGCAGGCACCCCTAGTCCAAACAGGTGTACTTTCCGTCCCTGCTGGGCGGCTACATTGCTAACGTGACGGGCGAGGCCCACGCTCGATTGAGTTGCTATATTAGTCTCGCTGTCTTTACCTCCTGTACCAAAGCTACCAAAACCGATCCACTCAGTATCAAGTTTTAGATACTCAGCCAGGCAATGATCCACTTGCTCGAACGTGTGGCCGTGTACCACAGGCATAACGCGCTGCCTCAAAGCAGCAGGTAATTCCTGACAAAACAGACGCGCATACTGCACAGTCTCACGTACTTTGGAATGCACCTCATCCGAGTTGTTGCGGGATGTTGGCACGTGGTCGGGTAAAACGTACCGATCAGCCCAGAGATTAGCACGGTAGCAGTTAAGCAGGTTGAGATATAGCTCCTGATAAGTAAATCTGCCTGTTTGAACATAGTAGCCTCCGCTGTCGAAGGTGATGTTGGAGCCTCTTTCATGCTGGAGGGCGCGCACCATTTCGAGGGAACGCTGGCTCATGGCAAGTGGTGTAACCAACAAATGAGCAAGTGGGTCTGGTGTAGATGCGGGCAGAGAAGCAGTATGCTGTACGACTTTGCGTATGTCGCTGGGGCAGATTGTAAATGAAGTAAGGAAGTGTAAAGTCATAGAAGCTTAGTTAGTATGCGAGTGCATATATGTCGCTATACAAGGGTGCGGCCCAGGCGGTCTAGCTCCCGGATGGCACCATCAAGATACTGCCACAACTCGTTCAGTGGAGCGTAAACACCGTCTACTTCGTAGCTCTCGGTTATCTGTCCGAGCTTATCACTGATGTGCGCTACCTGCCTACGCTGTTCAGCCAGTTCATTGCAGCTACGGTCAATAGCTTTAACTATGCGTTTTGCCTGGGTCGGACGCGCAAAGTTCGCCCTTTCCGTCAGATCTTGCAGCACTTTAGCAATCGAAACGATGTACTGACTAACCAGTGCGAGTTGAGACGCAGCTTCTTTTACAGATTGCTGTCGCTCATCCCGCATATGTGCTAAGCAAGCTTCGTCCAAAGCCTTCGCCAAAGATGCTGCCTCAACGCCATATGCATCGAGTTTACCTCCAATATATTGCACTTTCTGGGCTACTTCGGGCTCGAACATATCTAGGCTTTGCGTTTCTATTACGCTGCCAGCAGTATCCGCGTTTGCAGTCTCCGTAGTTTCCGTAGTCTCTATTGTATCATCTGTTTGATTACTGGCATCGGCTGCTGCCAACATAATATCTCCTGGTATATCTGGCACCCTGTCCATTTCAATTTGATCTGCCTGATTTGTGATGGATTTAGCACGCTTCGACTTTTCCGCAGCCTGTCGCCGAGCAATACGTTCCAGGTGCTTGTAGCGCGCCCACTGATTGAGCCAATTCGGATGTTCACGTAAAGCAAACGTCAAGGAGAGTCCCAATTCTTTAATATTATTTAGAAGCTTTGGCGGCATGAAGACAGGCGAACTCTTAAACACGTATCCTGACGGAGTACCCACCACAAATGTATCTGCCGCTTGACGTTCTGTAACACTTTCACTTAGATAACCGCGCAGCTTACTCGCGCCGTAACGAGCATAACGTAGCTTGCGTAGGACACGCGTCTCTATCTGGCGTATGCGTTCACGGGTAATACCGAATTCTTTGGCTACCTCTTCTAATGTGCGTGGGTGATCATCGATGAGCCCATAACGCAACTGGAGGATTTGTCGCTCACGATCCGTCAATTGCCAAAGCATTGTATCCATTTGATATTTTAGGGACTGGCGTGCGGCTTCCTCTTCTGGGTGTTCATTCAATTCATTATCTGCAAAATCCTGTACAAAATCGTGTTCATCGTTCATAAGGGAATCATGAACTGCGTCCAGTGATGTAGGCGGACTAGACATACGGAGAATCTTCCACACGCGCTCTGCAGGCATATTTAGTGTTTGCCCGATCTCTACCTCCGTCGGTTCGCGCAATAGCTTTTGTTGCAGTTCATTCTGCGTATGATGGATTCGTGCCAGCATTTCCGTAATGTGAACAGGCAGTCTGATAAGTCGGCTTGTATCCGAAATAGCGCGTAACATAACCTGTCTAATCCACCATGTTGCATAAGTAGAAAATCTGTGACCACGGGCGGGGTCAAATTTATCGACCGCTCTTATCAGGCCGATGTTGCCTTCCTGTATCAAGTCCAAAAGGGGAAGGCCACGACCTAGTTGTTGGCGAGCCATATTGATAACCAATCGAAGGTTAGCCTTTATCAGCATTGACCTTGCACTTTTGCTGTCCATATAGCCTGCGTCGTCAGGCCACCCAACGTGACTATCTACAGAAGTGGCATTGGCTATGCGCTCAGCAACTAGTATTTCCTCCTCCCTCGACAGCATGGGCAAACACTCCACTTCGCGCATATAGATGAGAACAGAATCGTCTTCTGAACCATTGTCCAGCCCAAAATGGAGTCGCAGGTCACGGTCAGTCCAGGCGCTGACCATAATGCCTACCAGAGACTGCTCTAACAGTTCCTGGTAGGCATAAGTCAATATGCCTCCCGCGCTACGCACTTGGCCGCCTGGCCGTTTCACCTTAGCCCCGACGGCCAGCAGCGCGGCCCGAATCTGCTGCAAAGCTACAGCATCATCCCGCCAGTCATATAATGCCACCGCCACCTGCCGGTAGCTAAGTGCGCCCGCTCGCCTATAGGTGGTAAGTAGCTGCTCGATGGTAATTTCAAGCCTGAGCGAGATAGCATCGCGGTAGACGGCAGGCTCAATGAGGTCATACTCCCCTGTACCCTCTGGTCTCGACGTGGGATTGAGTAGGTCGCCGAAATCTTCGTCTATCTCTTCTATCTCGAAGAAGGGCGTTATTTCGTCTTCTGTATTGCCGATAAAGAAGAAATCGTCTGACACGAACGAATCGTCGGCTTCGAACTCCATCACGTCAGGCTGGCTGGCATCATAGTCTTCACCATCTGGCAATGTAGACAGCCTAGTACCTTCGATGTGTGCGAGCGGTTCGTCTCTGGTAAGGAGAGGGCGCGTATGTCGCGTATCAGGAAGCTCAGGCTGCTGTTGTAGTTCTGCTTCGTAAAGCGGCCTGGTAATGCGTTGCCTCATAGAGAAAGCCGGATAATGCTCCGCGACCTGGTAATCCGCCACGCTTAGCATATCTAAGTCTTCAGAAGGTATAAGCAGTGCTGGTCCAGCCCGATGCTCGGTAGCATCCTCTATCCCCGGAGCGGTCGCACTCTCGTTTGGCGTGTCGATAGAAAGGTCGGCCATATCGCCCCACAGCCAATCGTCAAAGCTGCCTGGATCGTCGTGGTTTGTTGGTCGTGCGTTGGGGTCGGTCATGGCTGGCGCAAGAGATGAATATGCGCTTCGGGGTGCTGGGACTGTACCCACTGTAGTGCGCGGTCGTCTTTGGTGAAGAATAGCACCTGGATACCTTTCGCGAGATCAGCAAGGAAGCCTAATGCCTGCTGCTGGCGGTCGGTGTCGAGGTGAACCAGCGGGTCATCCAGAAGCAAGGGCAGAGCTTCGTCGCCTCGGCTCATCAGGCGCGCGATAGCCACGCGTAGCATCAGGTACACAAGGTCGCGCGTGCCTGCACTAAGTCGCTCTACATCCACCAGGTCGTCGAGTTCAGGTGTATGCAGCCTTACCGCTAATGAGATGGGATCTACCTTAACCTGACTGTAGCGTTGGCGCGTGATCTGGCTAAGACCTTCGCTGACCAGCAGCTCCAATTTGGGCGCAAACTGCTTCTGGAATGCAGCCATAGCGGTTCTTAGCTCAAAAGCCGCCATGTCAAGTGACCTGCGAGCAGCCTCCAACCTGCTTATTTCCGACCTGACCAGGGCTATATCTTCGTCAATCTCGGCGGGGTGCCGCATAGTCTGAGTGGTTCGGCTCAGGTTCAATCCTAGTCCGTCGTATTCGCGCTGAAGGTCTTTGATGTGGCTTTCTACCTGCCATTCCTGCTGGGCATAGTCGTGAGAGTGCGAGGCAGGCGGGAGCGTTTGCCGCTCCGGGTGGGCTGCTGCCATAGCCGCAAGCTGGACGTTTAGCGCGGCCAGGCGAGATTGGTCGTCTATCGAGATAGTGGCTGTAGTGGTGGGGTTTGGTGTCTCTGTGCGCTGGGAAGCCTGCCGATATGCGGCATCGGCGCTGGCCCATGCGGCGTACTTGGTTGCCCAATCGTTGAAGCGCGCCACCGCCTGATCGAGTCCACCAGAGAGGTCCGCATCAGCGTTGTATTCTATGTGTGCCTGCGCCAGTAGATCGCGCAGCTGTACACCCACATCCCTAACCGGGGCGCGTGCTGCAGTCCGCTCGCTAATATCGCGTAGGAACTGCTGTTGACGCTGCTCACCCCGCTCGATTTGTTGTATAATTTGCTGCCGCGTGCGATCAATCGCGGCACGCTCGGAAATATGATCGGAAAAACGGCGCAATGCCTCTTTAGGATCGTCGTTTCCAGTGGTAAAACCAATCTCGCCGAACCGCACTGTTAGGTTAGTACGCGCCTGGATGACCTGTGCAGATGCCTCCTTCAACTCCCTGTCTAGTTGGTCCATCGCCGCACGGCGCTGATCGGTTACAGCCGATGCCTGCAAGTAACCATTAAGCTCCTTGCGGCAGCGTACCAGGCCGCTTGTATCTTCGGGTGCGCCCAAGCTGGACAAGATCGGACCCAGGCGTGTATGCAGCGAAGCCTGCGCCTGTGACATTGCGGTACGCGCAGTTTCCAACTCTGCGGATGCAGCGGCCAGGGCATCGTGCAAAGGCTTGATCTGTCCGTATATGGTAACATCAGCGGAGGTTTGATTGGCCGACGCAGGCGCACTTCCAAACGGCCAGGAGCAGCCTTTACGCGCCTGGGGAGTGGGGCGAACGCCCGAAGCTATTTCCATAGCAGTCTGTTCGAGCTGGCGGAACTGGTCCTCTGTCATGCCAATGCGCTGCCAGTCCGCATTGGCGCGCTCGTAGTGTCGGGTCGCCCGCGCTATGCTTTCTCCGCCGTAGAATAGTGCCTGTTCCAGTTCAGCAAGGCCGCCATGGCCAATCGCGATCAGTGGCTTTAGCCGCTCACCTTGCAGCCTAACAGTATCTTCCATATCCGCTAATGCAGCGCGTTCGCTCCGATGCCGTTCACTTACCATCTCTTCGGTCTGGGACGCAGCCGACAACCGAAGAGATAGAGACTGCACTTCGTCCTGGGCGTTGGCAGGCAGGTCGCGTAGCATAGGCAGCGCGGCTAGTTGTTGGCTGGCAGCTGCCAGTTCTGCGCCCAGCGTCTGCAATTGCCCATCGGCGGTAGCGGTGCGACTCTCAATAGCGTTCAGACGCTCCATCAGCAGGGTTTGCCTGGAGCGAAGGTCAATTAAAGTGTCGCGGCTATCGGAAGGGAACCATGCCCATTCCGCCAGTCTATCCCGCTCAGCTCGCAGGCTGTCCAGTTCATCGGCGGCCTGCTGAACCTCTAATATACGTCGGGAGATAGAGTTGTGTTCGGCTTGCAACTGCAAGTAGCGCAGCTGCGCACGCTGTGCTTTCCAGCTCTCAAGTTCCTGTTCCACGCTTCGCAGCCTGGACATACTATCGAACATTTCGCGTCTTTGCTGCTGTACATCGGCGCGTTCCTTTTCCAGGTCGCGTAGTCGGTTTCTAGCCAAAGGCAATGGTTTAGTCCAGGCTCGGTCGGTGCCTACCTGCTCACGGCTGGCCTTTTCCAGGGCTTCAATGGCTTCGGAAGCCGTCCCTTCGACTGACGCGGCGGATGTAGACAGGCGCATCAACGCATCGGTGATGGCATTTGCCGACTGCTGAAGCGCAATTAGCTCAGATTGCCGGATATGGCAGGTATTGAAGAACACCTCGCGGCTCATGCCCAACTGTTGATCGGCAAAGTAGAGGCGACCGTTTGAGTCGCTTTCATACTGGCGGGAAAGGTCTGTCCCGTCTGGATAACTGGTAAGGACTGTATTCATCCTGGGGCCAAGCCGCCGCGTAACGGAAAAGGCGCGGCCATCATCCAACCCGTATGTGAGCGTGCCCTCGTACCTGGAAGTGGTGTTCCAGGGCTTGAACGCCTCAAGCTCCTGCCGCATCTGCGCCTTGATCGCACCCTCACCAAAGAAGCCGTACAGCATACCCAGGATAGCGTTCTGCAAAGTGGACTTTCCCGCCTCGTTAGGGCCGAACACAATATTCAAGCCCGGTCCGAACTTAAACGACCTACCTACCAGTTTGCCGAACCCGGTGAGTTGTATCTCTTGCAGCTTCATCCTTCTACACCCTCCTGGGTGTAACCTGCGTTGCGCGGCACAAATATAGGCTTGCCTTCTAAAGCGGCCATGCTAAACCTGAGCGTATCGTGTACCGTTTGCGCCTCCGCCAGGTCGCGGGCCGTATTCAATCTGCTGTTTAGTTGTTGCGCCAGCAGGCCGCGTACGGTGGGTTCACTCAAAAGCCGGTCGATGTCATATGCTGGCGCAGTATTATCAACCAGGCCTACCTGTGGGGGCAAATTAACCTCATCTAGCAGGCGAGTACAATCCAGGTCGAACAGAGGTCTACCCACCAGTTCAATGTGGGCAGCTAGCCTCTCAGGATCTGTGGTATCGCACATGGACAGGGCGAGGCGAACTCGCGTAGCAGCTTCTGCAAAGTTGTCGCAACCTGTGAGGTCCGCCTTCGCTACCGCATAACGCCACTGGGAAAGGGGTATATGGTCCACATCGAACGCGCCTGTGCCTTCGTTGACGGTGACAAGCGTCACACCGTGATTGCCTTCCACCTCACCCGCAGAAAATGGCTCCGGGCTGCCAGGATAGACACACGAGGGTCGCTCGTGGGGCCAGGAGCGTCCGCTATGCTCATGACCGAGCAGAGCGAAATCGAAGCCCAGGTAATGCAAAGTAGCTATATTGAGGGTAAACAGGTCTTGCGAAGCGGTCTGAGCAGGGTTCTCCTCTGCATCAAGCGTATGAATTAGTAGTATATTGAAAGGCTGAGCGGAGGTTTCGGACCCGCCCCCGCGTATAGGTTGGACGGTTTCATATCCGCGTGACGGTGGGCAAGCCGCGCCCCACAGCAGTATTTGAGGAGTCAGCTCAACCGGCGATAGTGCGCCTTTTGTGAAGATAGTGACGTTCGAGGGCCACTCAGTAAATTGATAAAGCGAACCCGTCACACATGGGTCGGCTTTTCCTGGAGAAATTATCACCCGTACTGGTGCTATCCGCCCAAACTGCTCGACGAGCAGGCTAGCCGTATCGGGCAGGGCATATTCGTGGTCATACAAGTCACCAGCAATAGTGATCGCATCTACGTGGTGTTCACGGGCAAGTGCCATTATTCGGCCAAGTGTAGCCCGCAAGTCGTTGCGCCTGGCAGCCCCGACGTGTGAGGGCAGCCTCAGGTGGGCAAACGAAGCTTCCAGGTGCAGGTCGGCAAAATGCAGTATCTTGTAGCTCATATGAGATTATCCCTCCTCCGCATCATGCACAACTTGTGTGCTTGTGTAGCTCACTAGACTGCGGTGCGAGTACCACCGCCGTGCTTGGTTGCGCGTGGCCTCATTCGCAGTTTCACAGCCTGGTTGGTAAATAATGGCTCGGACGCTTTGTTGGCCCATAGATAGGCCTCGCCGGGACGCAGGGCAGCCATTTGCATAGACGTGAGGCTACCCAGTGCCGTGATAGAACGCTGCACGTGGGCCAACCACTTTGGCGAATTGAACCTATGCAGGATGACCAGAGACGATAATTCGATTATGGCATTAGGCAGCGAAGGTGGGTCTTGCGAAGCAATCAGCACCGATACGCCCTGGTGGCGCATTTGCCTTATTACATCCACTATATGCCCGGTGAGGTCTTCGTTGTCCATGTACTTGTGAGCCTCATCAAACACAATCAGCTTGTTGTAGCCTTCGTGCCTGCCTGCATTGGCAAAAATGTTGAGCATCACCACGAACAGGCCGAGCGCTTCGTCCTTATCTATAAACTCGTCGCGCAGGTCAACCACAATGAGCCTGCCCGGCTTCAGCTTTTCGGCCAGCCGTGCAGCGTCGTCTATAAACTGGGATGCGAAATCGAGGCGGATGCGTGCGATTGTCTTTTGCTGGTCGCTGAGGTCTGAATCGTCAATTTCATCGCGCAGGGTATCAAGCGTTAGTGTTGAGCGCAGCTTCCGCATGATCATATTGACCTGTTTCATATACATCTGACCGCCCGTTACGCCCATCAGGAAGCGCCAGTCCTTGAATGACAACTCGTTGGAGGCGAAGAAGATCGGCTCCACAGCCACCGAGGGGAACTCCACCCGGCGCGCCTCAACCTTATCTGCGGATGTTAGGATAATTACGTCATCGAGCTTTGCCGGGCGTGCGCCATATTCGCGCTCCAGTGCATCGATCTCGCCCGCATTGTCGTTAGGCTTCACCATTGATACGAACTCCGGTGGATAGTCCTGGCTCTCGTGGTAGTGAAAGACTACCGAGGCAAGCGGCGCGGGCAGAAGATTGATGCCGGGCAAGGGGCAGGTAGCCATCTCGATGATAGTACCCACACTGTAGGACTTGCCGCCACCCTGCACACCGAACAGGCTGATTGTGTTCGTGCCGTTGAGGTCAAAGGCAACTACTTTGTTACCCACCTTTCCCAGGATGCCATACTGAGCCGAAGGGGCCGTATCGCCAAGCATCACGTCATATGCAGGTCCGGCCAGTACCGCCTCCACAGCCGAAGAGGCGGTAACATCAGCAGAATGGCTGCCCGCCGAAGCCGTGTCCGCTGCCTCTATGGTTCCAAAATCAGCGTGCTGTGGCTTACTGTATTGCGGTACTACATCTGTAGAAGATGCAAGCGGAGGGTGCGAAGGCTGAGGCATACGCTCCACCTGTGAAGCAACAGGATCTGCGGAGGCGGACGTGGAAGCACGCGCTTTGACCACGCCCTCCAAGGCTTGTGATTGTGGCCCAGAAGTACCATTACCTGTGGTGGTAGAACGATGCACAGTCTCAGGCAAGTCGGAGGTAGACACCATGTCAGGCCCGGATGGTGTGGTGCTGCCGAAATGTGAACGCACACCCGAATAACTTCTGTCTCCATGCATGGAGGTGTCACGGGCGATGTGCTCTTCCTGTCGCTTGCGCTGGTCGTACTCTTCAATGGCTGAAGGGATGGCGCTAGTGTCCTGCCTTATAGAATCTCTACGAGCAAGGCCATTCTCTACCATTTTGCGAAGGTAATCGCGGCCTACGCGGTAAAAAGCCAAACCGGAGTGTTCCTCGTCATGGTCCAGTCCCCTGTAATCAAGGTCGAAAATAATACCGGCCCCACGACAGACGATCTCATAACCCTCGTCAAGGCTCTGGATGAAGGGACGCATTCGTTCCAGCGCGCTATTGGATAGCAGCCCATAACGGCGCGCTCGTTCCATATAAAAGCTCAGGATAGATGCCAGCTCACGCGTCTTGACTTGTCTGTCAATCCGGTCATGCTGGCGAAGAAATGGGTCGAAGTGCTTGCGTAAAGCCCTTTCGCTAGCGGTTAGTTGCGACTCGATCTGTCCCCGCAAGTCCATATACGCGCCTAGACCTGTCAAACCCTTACGCCACTTCACCTCGACTACGTGCAGGTGTAGTGTGCGCGTATCAGGGTCGCAGCGAGCAAGCAACAGGTCGCCACGCCTCAACATGCTTTCATCTTCAGAACCGGCATCGCGCGCTGCTTCCGCGAAGAGTGAGCTATGCACATCCAGCGAGAGAATAATCCTGTCCTCGAGCAAGCCGTACTGTTCCAGGAAGAGTCGAGCCGCAGCCAGCCCAAGTGCCTCGGTCACTGCGGTGGGCGACGAAATCAGCTTCAAGGCGAGACGACCACTAAGTGAGCGCAACAATTGCAGGAAGAATGTCTCCACGCCTTCGCGCACTAGCAGGTTGTTCTCGACGAGCGCAGGCTTGATCAGGGAAGTTACTTCGTCCACAGAACGGGTAGTGAGAAGTAGTCGGTCGGTGTCATGCCCTACAAATTCAGGGGTAAAATCGAGAAGGTAGACTGGGCGGTCATCGCCCATGTCGCTGTCGAAATATTCCAAGCCCAAGTGCCTGTCGATGATAAACACCCAGTCGGAAGCCGCATGGACCTGATACAGCAGGTTCTTGTCGTTGAGAGCCAGATTCAGCCGCAACGTAGGCACATAGCCATCCACACGTTTGCCCGCTACCACGGACGCTTGCAGAGCGGCTATCTGGGTTAACAGTCGGGAGATGATCGCGCTCATGCCGTATTCATCACCGGGCAGCTCCAGGCATGGCATCGGCAAGAGTTGGCGTTCCCATGCGTAATGGGAACGATACATTGGGTCGCCTATGAAATGCGTGACCTGCTCCTGCACCAGTCCATACACGAAGCTGGACCGCCCCTCGCCTTGCGACTGCGACTCGGCATCAACAGGGAAAAGGTCATGCAGGATAGAAATATGCGCGTCGTACTTCTCCGGCTGCTGCTGAAAATCGTCCAATGGGTTGCGGCTGAATCGCAGCTTAGGGAAAAGGTGGTTCTGGCTGGCGACAGTGAAAGCATCGGCTTCAGGGCTGACCTGCCGCTCCGGGTTGAGCAACTCCTCGACAGCTTCGCCAACATTGTCGAGCCGTGTGCTTCTTGTGAAAAGCCTCAACTCGTAGCGCAGCATTGGCATTCCTTTGGCCGTGCGCTCCTTCTCAACCATCAAAATAGCGTCCACTATCAGGCCGGCATCGCCTGGATTGAACACATTGAGCTTCAACGTGAACACATAAGGATGCTGCACAAGATAGCGGTTGAGCTTTTGCGCTAAAGCCGCTTTTCCGATCCCGCCAATCACCTCTGTCTGAGCACTCTGGCGGCTGATCCCAAGTGCGCGCTGCAGCCTGGCACGTAGCACGCGACTGTCCCGCACATCTTCGCGCACGTATAATCCCCAGAAGGGGGTGAGTGACCCCTGCTCGACATAGAAGTGGGAGAGAGCTTCCGCGCCAGAATCATGCGATGCACGAATCACAGGAGGAAGATTAACCGGGGCCAATCCCCTGAGCAGGTATTGGCGCACTTGCTGGGTCAGTGCTTCGTTTGGGGAAGCCGACGTTGTGGCTTCCCGCACCCAGGCATCGGCAAGCCGCGCCCATTGCAAATGCCACAGCAGGCGCAGTGGGTGCGTGGGCGCAGCAAGGTATACTCGGCTAGGCAGCGGGCCGTCATTAGGCAATACCACTTCCACAATGTCCAGGTCCAGAAAGAGCGAAGCCACGCGCCGCCTGCCGCTATCCTCGTGCACAGCATATTCGTCAAAGCTATCCTGCACCTGACCTAACCAATCGCTATAAGCCTCCGCATAAGCTACTATTAAGTCGGCAGCATCGAGAAGGTTAGCTGTTGACGTGAGACTGTCCTCGCCTGTACCCTGTATGGCCGCGAATACAGCAGCCCTTGCCTGCAAGAAAGGAGCGGGTGCCTGCTCCGAACTGGCGTATTGCCTCAGAGTGGGCTTGGCTGTCTGGTGGATCTGTCCTTCGGTGAAGAGAATGCGCCAGCGTCCCAGGTTGTCCGGGTGGCTGAGTGTGTCGCTCTCTACCTGGCGCAAGAGGTTACTGACGGGCATTGTGAAGCGCACCTGCGCGTCATAAACTACGTTGTAGATGGCTTCGGCCCGCTTGCCTTTTGCGGTGGCCCAGCCTGTTCTGTCAGCACGTGGGATTAACTTATCACCAACGGGGTTTTCCTTGCGGTCAACAGCGGCAAACTGTGCGCGCAGCCGTGCCTCGGTGAATGAGTGGACCACCACATTGCGCTGAGGCTCGGCGGGCGGGGGTTGAGCATCGGTGCTATCGTCCACCCAGAACCACACATCCTCACTTTCGTGCTTGCTTTTGCCCTCAGGGTTAGAAGGGTCGCGCAATATTTCAGGATTCTTCTCCGCATCTTCCTCGTTGAGGATTTCGTCGGTTTTGGAATAGGAGCGCACTCGGAAGAAATAAAGCCCATCCTCCACCCTGTCGCGGAACTCCGATACCTTTATGGATTTAGAGCGTTGGGCGGTAGCCGCTGTGCCAGCAGCAATATTCTTGCTTTCCCAGGCGGTTGCGCCCTCAGTGCTGACTATTTCGATCCGGAAGTAAGCCAGGTCGGGCACGGCAGAGGGCTTGGGTTTGGTGGACCACTTCAGCGAAACACTGGTGGCTCGCTTTACATCGAGATACATCGGATTGTCTGCGCCTGTCGGCTGCGCTTTATCCCTGGATGGCAGATCAAGCGTGTCTACCACAAGCAGTATTCGCTCTTGCGCCTGTGTTTCGCTGTCGAACTCCCACAGGTCGAACGCCAGAAGGCGATGTTGCGGGCGGGCGGCAATAAGCGATGCCCAGGAGCGCACATCCCTTACTTGTTGACCCCGCAAGAAAGAGTACAGGTTCGATTGGATCGTACCCTTCTTCAATCTTAGCTCCTGTACGCGGCCAAGCAACGGCTGGTTGCTTTCGACAACAGTGCGTAGCGCACCCAGGTTGCGATCCAGGCGATATTTGACTCGATCCGGCACATCAAAGAGCGCGAAATCGGGTATCAGGCCGAACTGGTAGATTGCCCCGCCTGCTATTTGGCGTGTTGGGCGATTGCGAAGAATAGTTACATAATACCGCACCACGTCGTCCGAATTGATACGCTTCTCGTTCTTTTCGAGATAGGTAATTATTTCGTCGGTCATGCGGCGCAGGTCGTCCGGTAGCTCGGCGCGCAGTTCTGTCCGCACCTGGCCGGACACCCATTCCAGGCTAACTTCGACGAAGGTAGTCGCCCCGAACGAGTCCTCAGCAGCCACCTTTAGTCCTGGCGGCACGAACACCAGCAGCGGTTTTCGTTGTGCGTTCCTGAGTTCGATCAGGCGCGTGGCCGTTATCTGCCAGGGTTGCCTTATACGCTCGTGCGGGGCGACCAGCATTACTACATCAGCTTCAACACCCTCGCTGTTGAATCGCGCGCACAGATCACGCATGATTTCGGGGCGCAGAGTGCTGACACGCAGGCAATGGCCCTGCCTGCCTTGCGTCAGTTCGTCCATTATGGCCCGGTAGATGGCCGTAGCCATATCCTGGTTCAGGTCGCTTTGCGGCGGGTCTTCAAGGATGTCTATATCTGCTGCGTCGGTTTCGAGCATTAAGTTATACCCCTGAGGCGCTAGATAAGAGGTTATGAGTTGATGTTATATCGAGGCCGGATCGTCTGCGTGTTATAGGCATCGCTCAGATCAGTATAAAAGCCGATTTCGCGCAGCTTGTCCTTCAGGTTACGCAAGTTGCCGTTAAATGCCTGGTAGTCCTGGATTGTGGCGTGCTGCCAGTCTGGCATCAGCACCAGCCCATAACGCTCTTTCATCCAGGTGATAAACTCGTCAATCAGGATGGGGCGTGAGTGTAATGCTGTGCGCTCCTGCTTCGCCTGACCGGACAAAAAGCCATAGCCCCGACTCGCGCCCGCAACCACCGGTGAGGATTCGATCGGCTCCAGCACCGCGATCTGCACCAGCATCTCCAGAAGGCGACTGCCCAAGTGCCAGCGCCTCTCGTTGCGCTTGCCTTTGCCTTGCCGCAGTAGGCATGTGTCCCGATTCTTCATCAAAACCTGATCTACCAACTCCACCAGATACCTGCGGTAGAAGCGCGTGCGTTCCAGAGACACCAGCTCAACGAACTTTTGTAGTGGGGACAATTCATCCATCTCGAACACTGCACGCACTTCATCCCGCTCATCGGACATTTCTTCCAGGGGCAGAATCGCATCTATGCGCTCGCTGAAGTAATAATCCATGCTCGGTGGAGGGTTGCTCAGAAGATGCAGCACATCGCCGACCGTTTCCGGCTGTCTGGCTATGGAGCGCCTACCCGTGCTGCTGGCCGCGTACTGGAAAAGCTGGTTGACTGTAAATACCGCCTGTATATAGTCGTTCATCTGACCGTAGTGGAGCGCGCAATTCTCTCGCGCCAGCTTTGCCATGTGGCTCGTGTAGTCCTCGCCCATGTCCACGATTATCTCCGGCAACGGCTGGTTAGTCTCGGAGTCAGGATTTTGATCTGCGTAGGGGCAGGCAGCAAATGGACGGTCGCTACGTGGATCCACCTGGCAGTTGAGGCAGGCTGGGTGAGCCTGAGCGTCCCGCACCCAACCAGGAAGTTGGTGGAACAGCTTTAGCAGGTGGAGGGCCGTGTGCATACCAAAGGCGGTCCGCAGATAGCCGATCAATACAGAGCGCGGAACCACGTCTTTGTAGGCAAGCAGGCGGCGCAGATCGTCGCACATCAGGCGTGCCTGGCATATACATAGGGGAGGCTCCGGCACACTGCCTTTGCCACTGGGGCCGTCCTTTAGGTGCGGCCCTTCCACCATCCGCACCACCATCAACGTATCGAGGTCGAGAGGCGTGTGGTTGTCATAGTATTCACCTGTGTTATCCATTCCGCCGCCCAGATAAGCCGCTAATTCATCTACAAGCCCAGGATCGGCAGCGCGAATCATGCTGTAAACGTGTTCTGAACCGCCATAATCGTCTGACTGTTTGCGGTTTCGCAACTTATAAGCATTGATATGTAAAGGCATTGGAGCGGCCACGACTTCTTTATCAGGCGTGCCTCGGAATACTATATCCAACAGGTCGCTGTATATCCAGTCTTGCACTATATCCTGATGTTCGCGGAAGCCGGTTAGTTTGTCGGCGTGTTGCTGGACAAGTTGGTCCACGACATACTTAACTGTGATGGTATTCCGTCCCAGCTTCTGCACCGGCTTACGCCCATTGTACTTCAGGAGCATATACAGATTGATAAGCAGCCGGTTCAACTCGATGTGTTTGGGCATTACATGGCATATGGATGGATTGTTGAACTCGTAATCTCGACGGCTGAGTTTCATTGGCTGGTGCGCTCCTTCTCTAATTCTCTTTCCGCAGACCAGGGGTGAAGTTCGACAACACCGCCGCCACGCAGGGCAATCTCGTAATATTGTCCGTCGTCGCGTGTTAGCACCACTTGACGATAGGGCAGGTGGGACAGGGCGTTCCTGAAGATAACCAGATTGACGAAGAAGCCACGCACATCGTCCAGCGATGGAATGAACCCTTTTTGCACCTGGAACAGCAATTCAAGTACGTCAAGCGACACCACCAGCTCGGCGCGCTTCGCGCCACGTATTTGCAGGGATGGGTCACGCGGGTCGTGGTAGAACACGATCTTATCAGGCGTGTATTCGAGGAATGGGCCTCCGTTCTCTGGCACATATACCTTGAAATCTTCTACTGGGAAGAGGCGGAACGACTTTATGGCGACTTTGGACGTTTCGCCAGCGCGTAGGCAGACATAACGTTGTGCCAGCTGGTTGTTGCGCGCCCCTTCGGCCAACGATATGCCCTCCGCCAACATGCGCTTGAGGCTGCCAAAATCGGGTCGAATCGACTGTGTGTATTTTCGGAAATCGGCCAGGTGAGCATAGGGAAGCATATCCAGCCAATCATCGTCGCGCCTCTCAAAGTAAGCGACCCGACGTAGGAGGGCATGGCGGTCCCTGTGCCCTTGCACACTCTCGATGCGCTGTGAGGCTTCCCAGCCAGTAGGGAGCTGCCACTGGCTCAACCCTTCTGTGAGCATCTGAGCGCGCGTCTGGAAGGTGAGAAGCGATAGGCCATCCAGCCCTTGGGAATTGAGTTGGGTGTCGGTGGCCGGATTAGCAACCTCTGCCGGATCAATCTGCCTGAGCAGGCGGACCAGGCGGTCGTCGGTACGCCCATTGTGCGCTCTGCTCTTTTGCTGCCGGGCAAAAGCGTTGTAGTAGAGTAAATCAAGCCATGCGGCAGGATCTGTAATTTCTACAGCGCTATCGCCATCAAGGATATTATTGTCCGACTCATCTGCTCGACCGACAAGAGCAGCTACGTCCTCGCAGGTATGATCGCGGAAGAGCATCCACGAGATAGCGGAGCGCATATCGCGCATTGTAATATGAAGCTGGCGGCGTAGGTGAACAACTTCGAGCATGGTCCGTATGCGCTCGCGAACAGACGCACCTGAAGCCGAATCTGATAGGCTATCCACGTTGTACTTGATAAAGCACCGGCTGCTGAGAGGACACCCTTCGCAAGCGGACCAGAACTCAGGTTTTAGGAGTGCCATCAACTGACGCTCGAAAACAGAGCTGTCGCCAGCTTCGGGGTCGCGTGCCACCACAGATCGCTGGTTGAGATCAACGATAAGTAGCCAATCGGGCAATTCTTGCGTGGCATGGGCTTCCTCAGGGTTGAAGTAGCGCAGCATAGCATTGTTCAGCGCGAAAAAAGTCCCTGGGCCAGCGTTATTACTATCTTTCGCGCTGGTTCTGCTGTTGCCCAGGAAGTCTATCAGCCGCCCTTCGTTAATGGCGATAAGATGAACCGGTAGACGGGCCTCTCCTGCTTCTTCTTTAACTACGTTGGAGTAGAGTTGGGTATGTGCATCGCTAAATGGCTGGAAAAACTCAGTCAACACAAGATCATTGGCACGCTCATCGCCTTCGTCCTGTGAGCCATCATAGTTAGTGTAGAATGGTACGCCACTATATATGAAGCGGGTCGAGTTGTCTGTAACCCTTTCGAGGGAACCGCCTTCGCGCTTGACCTGCTCCTCCAGGCTCTGTATAAAGGCTGTTTTGCCATCGCCTGCGTTGCCTGTGATGATTACCAGCCTGTACTTGCCACTGAGGATAGCGGGCCGGAGGTCGCGGTCGAGGCGCGTATCTACGTAGGTAAGTCGGGCCGCCTCGGGCAGGCCGCGCGTGCCGCTATTGTCAACGCGAGCCTGGCTGTACAGGGTGAGAAACAGCTTTACATATGGGTTACGTCCGCCTGCGACACTTTCGATGGGCAAGTGAGCGATCTCAGTATCGGCGGCGGTATCTAACGATTGGATCAGGTACACACCGTCAAGACTTCGCAAGGCCGCGCTGAATCGGGCGGCACTATGAAAACGCACTGATGGGTCGCACGAAACGGAGGCAAGCAACACCCCCACCAAATTAGGGTGCAGATCAGGAACGAACTGGCGCGGGTCGGCAGGGTCATCATCGCCGTTGGGCTCGCGGTTGGGGTAAGGGTGGTGGCCTGTAATTAGCTCGTACAGCACCAGACCAGCCGCGAACAGGTCGCCATCGGTGTTCCATTCCATGATGCCGGTGTCTGGTAGCATATAGCCGCGAGTGCCAACGTATGTATGCCCAGCTTCACTTGCTTTGGAAGAGATATTGAAGTCCACCAGCTTCAGGCGGTCACGGGTAAGCATCAAGTTGGCAGGCTTTATATCGCGATGCAGCCAGCCGTGCCCTTGCAAGCGGCTCAACTCTGCATATTGTTCCTCCGTGAGACCGTCCAATCTGCTCAATTCTCTAAGCTCCTGAATGCGGTCCAGTGGAGGGTGGAGGGCTTCCAGCGCAGAGAGAAGGTCCAGTGTTACGCGGACCGCTTCGCCCGCTGGCAGATGGTGATCGGGCTGGGTGAATCGCGTGAGGTCTTCGCCCTCCACGAACTCGGATATGAGATAGAGTCTGTTGGATTGCGCTAGCTTGCCCCAGCCGTTGACGCGCACGATATTGGGGTGGTCAATATCCTTGATCGCCTGTACCTCTTTCTTGAGAAAATCAAGCGATAGGCTGGTGCTATTGAACACCTTCAGGGCATATACCTGGTCGAATATTTCGTCATACACCTTGTATACGCGGCCCGACCCACCTTCATTTAGTACGTGCTGCACGGCGTATTTGCCGTCAATGAGATTTCCTATGGCGAATACCGCAGGCTCGATATCCTCAATCGAGATACTTAAATTTGCCATATGAGGATTGTTCATATTAATGTGAGAAGGCGTGGCGGGTTCCGGCTCAGCTTGCGATGGTCTTCTCAGAATAGCATGGAGTTCATCCAGTACAGTCTGCGCGTTCTGCGGCCTGCGGGCTGGGTCGGGGTGGGTAAGCGCTTGCACCAGGGTATTGAGGCGGATGGGCAGATCGTTCACGCCGAAGGCAGTCGGACCGCCCGCTGAAGTACGTCCACGCAGCGCATCTTCGGGGCTGTCATATATAGGAGCCCCCACAAGCATCTCGAACATGATTACGCCCAGAGCATAGAGGTCGGCGGCAGGAGTCGGAGCAAGGGTGGGGTTGATTAGTTCTGGGGCCAGGTAAGCCCGCGACATACCCGGCTCAGGCTGGATAGGACCTACTGTGCCAGCCGCGGGCAAGGCCAGGCGAGCGTGGTCGAAGCTCATTATGCGTGCCTCTCCATCGCGGCCAATAAGGATATGTTCGGGTCGCAGATCGCGATGTACAACTTGGGCACTATGCACCGCGCGCAGACCTGCTACGATACCTTGTGCAATTTCCAGTTTGCGCTCAAGCGATACAGGCATGGCATCGGGCGCGTTTTCGCTCATCGCCGCTCTGAGTGTGCCCTCTTCTGACCAGTCGGTTACTTCCACAAACAGGTTCGGGTCGTCAGGGGCTGTAAAGTATCCTTTATACGCGATCAGGTTAGGATGTGGGCCAATGCGCTGAAGTGCCTCGGCTTCGCGGCTTATAATCTCCTTGCGTCGGGCAAGCTGCGACGAGTCAAGATATGGGTTGTAAGAGAAGACCCGCAGACGCACAGCCTCGCTGCTGCGTAAGAGCCGATTGCGCGCCAGGTACTCAGTCACATCGTCCCGTCGGGCGATAGTTTCCAGCACCTGATATTCGCCGAACATCATCGGGCCTTGCTGCCTGCCCCGCGCAAGTTCAGTGATAGCCTTTTCCAGGGAACCACGCTCTGTGCGCCAATTGCCTGACAGCGAACCTAGCGGCGTGGGATCGGTAAGGAAACCTGATAGTTCAGTATAACGAAATACGCGGTCGCGGCAGTGGCCTCGCAGGTTTAGAATTGCCTGATCATCAGCGATGGCAACTACTGCCTCGACATGAATGGAAGCGCAGAGCGGCAGTCGCTGCACAATCTGGCTTTTAAGCACGCGCGCCTTGTTGTTGGTGGTAGGCCAGGGGTTTTGCCTGCGGTGAAGACCCGCTACCAACCAGCTATAGTCATCGCCTTGGATGCCACCACGCCACCGCTTGACCTCTACTACATAGATAACGTGGGGCGCAATAACTACCAGATCGTACTCAAAAGCCGGCTGGCCTCTCTGAACAATCTCGATATTGGGAATAATAGTATATGTGCCGGGGAGATTAGCCTCCAAATACGAGGTGACAATACTTTCACCTTCGTCCGCTGGCTTGCTGCCCCCAAGCAGAAGAAGTTTGGACATAGCGTTCCCACGATCTCGAATACTAGACGAGTCCTAGCGAAAATTAACAAGTTGTACAATAACGACATATAGTTATAAAAGGCAGTATACCAAAATTCGGCGGAAATTGTTGTATAGTAGCCCAAAGAGGTTGTGCGGGCTTACACCGATTAAGAGCCTGTTTCAAAACCTCACTTTCGATGATTCCAGCAGATAGTAGCGCAACCTAGGTTCAAGGAAGCTTTATGAATATCCACTCTACGCTCATACCTGATAATCAGCCGCTTCAACTGGTTGAGCCAGGCAAGGTTGCGTTCGACCCCCACTTCGTGCATACCCACCTATGTTTGCCCAGCTTCTCGCTGCAAGCCCATGTGTCTGGGAACGCTTACGCCACAGTGTATCCCTTCCTAATTGAACGCCTTCTCCCATAGGTGCGCCCCCGCTACGCTCATGCCCAGGATACAAACCAAGTTGTCTTTCCAGGTCAGCCTTGGTCTTGCCGCTGCTTTTGAGCAATTGCAGCGCTTCCAACTTGAGTTCTCGGCTGTAACACTTCATGTAAGACATCTGGTTAGTTATAATTCGCGTGGTTTGAGGGCAACTTTTCAGACATCATTCATTTCTTCTCCTGTACTGTAGATAAGAGGGCTTCCCTTGTCCACTTCCTTGGTTCAGAAGCACTCTTGGTGAAAACGGGTCACGCCATGTACAGCACTCGCTTGCGCAGCGACTCAAAACTGGCACGTCCGAACATTGCACGCTTCTTCAACTTTAAGCAGTTTACCTGACCTTCAACCTGTCCATTACTGTATTCCATAGTAAGAGCATTTTCCACTGCGGTTTGGTCGCGGCCTAAGCTCAGCGCAAAATTCTGTAGCTCAACCAGGTTGCTTTGCCTAACCTGCCGTATCCAGTCGATTAGTTGTTCGTCGCCCTCCTTACGGATCATAATCATGAAGCGCTGAGTCAATTCATAGGCTTGCGCGGCTTCTGGACTGGCCTCCTTGATTTGCTTTAGCGCTCGCACTTCATCCTCGTTCAGGCTGGCAGTCTCTCGCAATAGAATAAAACTCAGTGCTGTGGCGGATGGTGCTCGCTGCAATCGTTCCTCTAGCAATTCTGCCCGCTGTGCCTGATGCTCAGCTGTGCGATATGGGCCAGGGGTAGATTTGGCGGGCGTCCGTCGCTGTTGGGCTGCCCATATTGTCACCATGCGGCACGATCCTTGGTACCCACGTTGCTTTATCTCGCGCCAGAGCTGCACCCCCATTTTCGCAGCCCTCCTGCCGGCGCACACTTAGATAAGGAACATATTCATCTAGAATGCTTGGCATAATCTTTCGTTGCGGCGTAATCAGCGGGCTATCGCTACGTAGATACCTGTATACTGTTGTTCGTGAGAGTTCAAGTTGCTGGGTAATACTACGGACGCTATAACCCTCAGCATAAAGTGCTCGGACCTGGCCCACGATAGTTCGTTTTCCTTTTCGCCGTATCGCGCTGACGGTGCGTTCTGATGCTGAGCGTATCTCCGGCTGACGTAATATAGGCGCGAAATTGCTATCTAACGACAGCGCGGAACGCCTTTGTGAGCGTGGCAGCTCAATACCGACAAACGCAGAGCGAACTCGTTCAAGTTGACGCTCCAGAGCTTCACGCAGGTTGGCGACGATGTGGAACCTATCGGCCACCTGCAAAGCCTTTGGTGCTCCAAGGGCGATACCTCGACTGTACTCAGTAGAGCGGTCGCGAGTGATGATCTCCAGGCCAGGATGTTGCTGTAACCAGCGAGCAACCGTTTCGGCACGCCGGTCAGGCAGTAAGTCGACCGGACGGTGGTGCTCCAAATCGACCAAATTGGTGCCATAGGTACGCCCTTTAAGCAGCGCGAAATCATCTATCCCCAATACTCGTGGGATTGGTCGGAGCTTATCTGGAGTTCTGCGAATCAAACGAAGCAGTCCGGTAGCGCTCATGGTCATCGCCAAACGCTGAGCTAGGCGCGAACCTGCCCGACCGCCAAGTTCGAAAGTGATGACGCTCAAAATCTGCGTCAAGCGTGTTGTACACCTGGCGTAAGAGGTAAGAAATCCAACTAATCGTTCTGTAAAGATGCGCCGGGTACAAGCCGGGTTACTACAGAAGAACTTACGAACAGCGAGTCGCAGGTGTACGCCACACCCAGCCCAAGGAAGATCACGGGGTCGTCGTAAGTAGTGGCTGTGGATACTTCTAGATGTCGCATTGCACCGTGGGCACTTACTTGATGGTGCAGTTGCTGTCAACGTGATTGCGATAATATCCTGCTCCCATGCGACATGCTCCAACTTCAGTCCTGGTAACTGCTCAACGAGACCAGCTACAACTTAGTGGTTTGTTGTGTTCATACTTCTACACAAGCAAACCACGTTCCTATTCACCAAAAGCGCTTCTGAACCGCGTCACTTTAGGTGATGGGGCGTAAGATAGTTTGGTAAAACATGTGGCATGTGTAGACCATCTCCACCCCAGATCGTGCCTGGCCAATTAGCTACAACTTTGCTACCCAGAATTCCTGGACTCAAGGTAATACAAATCGAACGGGAGAACGGTGTCATCGTCGTGGAGTTGAAGGTCTCCACGATGACAGCCCGATGCCCGAAATGTAATGCATCCTCTAGCCATGTTCATAGCCGATACATGAGGAAAATCGCGGACCTTCCCTGGGGAGGTCACCTCATTCGCTTACACCTTTGTGTTCGTAAGTTTTTCTGCCGCACCTCTAGTTGTGCTCGTATTATCTTCGCCGAGCACCTGCCAACCCTGGCTGCTCCTTATGCTCGCCGCACTATGAGGCAGAAGGAAGTCGTGCAATTAGTGGGATTGGCAACTGGTGCGCGTGCAGGTAGTCGGCTGATTGAGCGATTGCAGATGCTCGTTAGTCCCTCGACTATGCTGAGGCTTCTGCGACAGGTACCATCTCCAGCTTATGCTACCCCAAGGGTGCTGGGTGTAGATGATTTCGCACTTAGAAAAGGTGCAACTTATGGCACCATATTGGTTGATTTGGAGAGGCATCGCCCTGTTGATATGTTACCCACTCGAAGCGCTGAGGCTTTAGCGGACTGGCTGAAGGGACATCCCGGAATCGAGATCATTACTCGTGATCACTCCACCGAATACACGCGAGGCATTACAGAAGGTGCACCCTCATCTATTCAAGCAGCCGACTGGTTCCACCTCCTGTGCAACCTGCCTGATGCTCTGGAACGGGTGTTGGACCATAATCGTGGCAAGCTTACCGGTATTAGCCTTCCTTTTGAACATCGGGAACCACGAGAACCTATGCCGTTGGGAAACCAACCTCACAAGACGGTTCAGTTACATCAGCCGGCACCGCGTAGTGCTTCTGAGATGCTAGTTCAGCAGGAAAGCCACCGGCGTAGGCAGCACACTTACAACCAGGTACACAAACTGTATGCTGAGGGTGTTAACATTCGGGCAATAGCCAAACAGCTGGGAATTAGTCGTATGACCGTGTATCGTTACCTGCGCTTGGACGTTGATCCAACCCAGTTACAGCGCAAGCCTATGCATAGCATGCTCGATCCTTACGTAACCTACCTGGCTCAAAGATGGAAAAATGGCTGTCAGAACGGCGGACAATTATGGCATGAGCTACGAGAGATGGGTTTCCCAGGTTCTCGTAGGCTGGTGATAATATGAGCTGCTCAACAAAGGAAAAAGGAAGGCATACTATCACCTTACACACCAAACAAGTACCGCTCAGCAAAGCCCATCGAGGAACCCGGGCTCATGCACCAACCTGGGGCACAAACCAAGCAATCCTTACTTGTCGCATCATCACGCAGGTTAGCATGGTTCTTGGTACGTGATCCCAAGAGCCTGAGCATGGTTGAACAAGCAGTTTTGGCTCAGATACGAGAGGCCTCCGCACAAGCGAGTGCGGCTTACCAGTTGGTGCAAAACTTCCACCAGATCGTGAAGGGCCGTGCAGGCAAAGAACTGGAAAACTGGCTGAAAGCGGCTGCTGATAGTGGTATCATGGCGATGCAGAACTTTGCTGCTGGGATCGAGAAGGACAAAGCGGCAATTTCTGCTGCAATTACGCTCGAGTGGAGCAATGGACAGGTAGAGGGACAAGTGAACCGTCTGAAGCTCCGCAAGAGGCAACTCTACGGACGAGCCAAGTTCGATTTGCTGAGGCAGTATGTGCTCAACTCTCCATGACATCCATAATGCATTCAGCAAATTGGCATCACCTAAAGTGATGCACAACCACTAAAATCGTTGTAAGCCCAATCGCCAGTTACCTGCATACCGCATACCGCATGCCGTATACCGCATACCACTGCACTGCCGTATATCGGTACGCATGCTAATCTAAAAGCGCGTATGCAACCGCCTCTTTTTGCGACAGAAGCAGTCCTTCCGACCAGGCTTTATCGAACGCTTGCTCACTCATCCTGGCGCGAACTGCTGCCACACTTCCCTCGTAGCGAGCCTGGTCCCTGGTTGGTAACGGCGCGCTCATAACTTTGCGCAAAGTAGCGCCCGCAGCAAGCAGCCTGACGCCTTTCATAGGGTCGGCCATAACACCGATGGCACCGCCAAAACCTTCGATACAGTTTGCTATGCTGATCTTATCACCAAGCTCTTCCAACAGAGGGAGTGCGCGGCGTAACAGCGCCAGTTCAGTAGCGTGATCGCCCTGCAAATAAGCCACCACGCTGGAATTGATGAGAGCACCCGCAACGTTGTGCTGTGAGCCAAGCTCCAGGGCCATATCTAGACTTTCCTGGAACAGGTCTCGCGCTCCATCGTAGTCTCCCAGATCTAGCTTAACCAGTCCCAGGTTGGTCAGGCCGGCCATAATACCGCCGGTGTTGCCTAACTCCCGCGCGAGAGCCAGCGATTCCTCGTGCAGAAGCATGGCAGCGGAGTAGTCACCCTGATCGTGGGCCAGAACACCAAGGTTAGTAAGGGTTCTGGCGATGGCCCCGTTCTCGCCCAGGTCACGCTGGATACCCAGTGCCTCCTCATAACAGGAACGGGCGGCTGCGTGCTCTCCAAGTGCCACCGCCACAAGGCCCATGTTGCTCAGGGACCATGTGGCCGCTTGCACGTTCTCCAACTCCTGCCAAAGCGCGAACGCCGCCCCAAAAGCGCTCTGGGCCGCTGGTAGATCGCCCTGGGTGTAGGCAAGTCCGCCGAGTCCGTGCAGCGCCTTTGCGCGGTAGGCAGATACAAACGGGGATGTCGCGCTTACCCCAAGTTGGCTTCCTGTTTGCTCTATAGCTCTCTCCAGCCACCTGCGTCCCTCAGTCAAATGTCCATGTATCAGCCAGAAACGCCAAAGAGCACTGCTCAGGCGCAGGGCGACTTCTACGTTCCCCCTGTTCTCTACGTTTGCCTCCCCATCAATGGCATGCGAACTCACTTTTTCCGGCAGAAGGTGGCGCTCCAGTACCGCGCGAATATTATCGTGCTCTTTCTCCAGGCGATCAAGCCAGATGAGTTGATTCTGCAACACTAGCTCGGGTTCCGCCGACTCGGCAAGCGCCAGGTAATATTGGGTGTGCCATCGCCCGACCAGATCGGCCTCCCCACTCGCTTGCAGCAGTTCCATTGCATACTCGCGGACGGTTTCAAGCATCGCAAAGCGGCGTTCTTCCCCTTTCTGCTCTGCCTGCTGCAACATGCTCTTATCGAGTAGCGACGCCACGCCTTCTGCCGTATCAATACCCAGGTCGCCCCTCGGGTTGCACACAGCCTCTATACCGGCCAGCGTGCACCCTCCCACGAACACAGCCAGGCGGGCGAAAATCAACTGCTCGGCAGGACTCAGGAGGTTGTAGCTCCAGTCCATCGCTTTTCTCAGAGTTTGCTGGCGAGCGGGAAGGTCGCGGGCACCCGAGGTAAGCAGGCTCAGGCGGCTGGAGAGTCGCACGGCTATCTCCTGGGGAGAAAAGAGGTTCGTGCGTGCTGCCGCGATCTCTATGGCTAGAGGCAGTCCGTCAAGGCGAGCGCAAATCTCAGCCACTGAGGCGGCATTTTGTTCTACGAGTGTGAAATCGTGATTGACGGATGAGGCACGCTCGACAAAGAGCCTGACGGAAGATAAGCTGTCAAGCCGGCTCACAGCAGGCAATCGTTGGAGATCAGGCAGATCAAGCGGTGGCACTGAAAACTGATGCTCACCCCTTACGTGCAGTACTTCCCGGCTGGTGACGAGCAGCTTTAGGTATGGGCATTCGGACATCAGCGTGGCAAGGTCAGAAGCCGCATCTCCCACCTGCTCGAAGTTATCCAGCAGCAACAGCATGCGCCTGTGGCGCAGATATTCCACCAATGCGGCAACCGCAGCTTGTTCCCCTTCTTGGACTCCCAGGCTGCGGGTGATTGTCGGCGCAACCAGCTTGGGGTCGCTTACAGGAGCAAGCAGCACGAGGAAAACGCCATCCTCGAAGCCGGAGAGCAGCTCCTCACCCATGTGCAGAGCTAAACGCGTCTTACCGATGCCCGGTGGACCGGTCAGGGTAAGCAGGCGCACATCATTACGCAGCAAGAGGGCACATGCGGATTTGCTCACTGCCTCCCGCCCCAGAATGGTGGTTGGCTGCGCTGGCAGGTTGTTCGGTCGCGATCTACCCGCCTGCTGGTGAGGTTCAACCCGTAGCGTCGAGCGTGACACCGGTGGGCTTGCCGTCCGGGCCAATCGGATAATTCGCTCATGCTCGTCTGGCGGCACTTCCAGGCTTTCTACCAATCTTTGAGCAACCTGCTTAGACGGCCTGTATGCGTCAGCCTCCATCTTGCGAACGCTGGTGGTAGCGCACCCAGTAATCTGGGCTAGCTCCTTCTGGGTGTAGCCCATTTCTCTTCTAGCCTGCTTGAGCCAGTGTCCGAAGGATGCTGGGACGCCAGTCATGAATACCTCTCAACAGCTCTTGGCGTGACGCGTATACCGCTTTTCTGCCGCTAATTATACCACCTGCTCTACCGGAAAAGCCTTCTATTGGGCAGCGGTCTTCGGCTTTAATGAGCCATGGTCCTCTCGGAGCACCTCACGAACAGATACGTGCCGGTCAGAAATAAGAAAGCAGGAAGTGGCTGAATATGAAATCCGACCAACCGCAAGATGATTCCTATCCATTCCTGCTACGCATTTGGAAGGAAGAAGTTGAAGGCGGCGGCTCTGCGTGGGCCGGCAGACTCCAGCACATCGTTAAGGGTAATGCTCATCTCTTCCGAACCTGGGCCGGCCTGATCGACCTCCTGGAGGCCGATCTTCAAGACGTCCAGGATGGCTCGCCATCAAATGCAAGCGACGGCGACGGGCAGAGCAGCAAGAAATAGAGCTATCAACATAGCAGTTGGCCGCACCGTGACGGGCATAGCGTAAGGGGCCGGAACATATGAACAACCACCGGGGTAGAACGCACACATCATGATTGAAGCGCCAGGTAGGTTCAGCCCTAGCGTCGAGGCTGGAAAGATACATTTCCATACGAAGAAAGGAGCAAGAGAATGTATAGAGTAAACGCGAGCAAGAAAAGTGGGAATAAGGTTTTCGCGGCAGCACTGCTGATGATAGCCATCCTGCTGAGTCTGAGCGAAACTGGCACAACGAGCACGGCACAGGCAGATACCGCAGCCCGGTCTTCCTCCAATGCGCCTGATGCACCATCGTGTCCGGGAGGGCAGTGCTTCACAGACGTGCCGCCGTCTCATTCATTCTTCGATTTCGCCAACAGACTATACCAGCAAGAGATCATGGTCGGGTACGCCTGTGGTGGGCCGGGCGAGCCGTGCGACGCGAATAACAGGCCATACTTCCGCCCCGGCAGCAATGTCACGCGCGGGCAGATGACGAAGTTTGTAGATAATGCTCGACGCTTGCCGGGTATTTACATAGATACGAATAGCGACACACTGCCCGTATTTGCAAGAACGACCTTCGCCGGACGTTCGGCAGTCGTGGGCGCAAGCGCAAGCGGCAGCGGCCTTGAAGGAAGCAGTGCGAGCGGGAGCGGTGTAGCAGGCATCAGCGGCAGCGGCGACGGAGTGTACGGATACAGTACCAACTACGAAGGTGTGCGTGGCGAGACGGGCAGCAATTATGCGGGGGTATACGGGCGGAATACGAGCACCGGTGCTGTTGGCCCGGGGGTTCGGGGCGATAGCGCAACCGGACCCGGTGTATATGGCCTTGGCGACATAAGTGCCGGCGTATGGGGGAAGAGTGTCAACTCGTACGGTGTGCGCGCCGAAAGCGTTAACTCGATCGGTTTGTATGCATCCACCACTGGCAACGGCGCCACAGCCATATATGGCACAAGTGCAACCGGCCGTGGCGTATATGGCACATCGAGCTCTGCCACCCATCCTGGCATAGAAGGCAATAACCTGGCCGGGGGTACCGGTGTGAGTGGATCTGCATCAGGCAGCGGTTCGGCAATCTACGGCTTCAACACGGCCCAGGGAGGGTACGCCGGCTACTTTGAAGGCAACCTCCACGTCACAGGCGCCTGCTGCGAGGCTGCCGCCGGCACGTTCATGATAGACGATCCCCTTGACCCTGAGCACAAATATTTGAGCCACTCGGCGGTCGAAAGCCCCGAGATGATGGATATCTATAGCGGTAATGTCACTACAGACGCCAGTGGCAGTGCCACGGTGAGCATGCCTGCATACTTCGAGGCGCTGAATCGCGATTTCCGTTACCAGCTGACTGTGGTGGGACAATTTGCCCAGGCCGTAGTGATGAGCGAGATCAATGACAACAGCTTTGTAATCAAGACGGACAAACCGAGCGTGAAAGTATCCTGGCAGGTTGCAGGTATTCGCCACGATCCCTATGCCCTACAGAATCCAGTGGCTGTAGAACAGACAAAGTCGAAGGACTCGCAGGGCAAGTATCTTTATCCCTCGGCATACGGTCAGCCCCAAAGCAAGGGCATCGGCTACGAGAGAGAGCAAAACATGAAACAGCCGTAACCTCTATCCAGCGGACAGAGGAGGCCAAGCGCCGCGAATAGTCATGCGCAACAAGGAGAGAATAAAATGGGAATGAATTCAGTCAATCAGGTAGAGCCTTATGTGTTGAGCGAAGCAGAGGACGAGGCAATCCGGTACATAAACAACCGTGCAACAATCAAGGCCACCGCTCAACAGACAGGCGGAGCCTTCGGGTTGGTGGGGATGCTCGTAGCTCCCAACCACCCGATCCCCTTACACATCCACCATGCAGAGGACGAAGCCTTATGGGGTCTGGAAGGAAACCTCACGGTACAGGCAGGCGACACGACATACTCTGCGGGACCTGGCTCGTTCATCTTCGGGCCGAAAGGTGTGCGGCACACCTTCAGGGCAGAAAGCACTACGGGGGCAAGGCTGCTTGTGCTCATGGTACCGGGCGGTGGCGAGGGATTTTTCATTGAGACAGGGCGGCCGGCGGAGGGGGAGGGGCTTCCGACGCCAACGTCCCCAGACAGTGCACTTATGCAGGCCAAGGTTTATGCAGGCCAGGATGGAAAAATATCACCAGGAAGTCGTGGGCCCACCTCTACAACAGATCTGAAACGGCCAAAGATGCATAGGTGCACCCCACATGAATCCCAGGTGACCCTCAGGTGACCTCAACGAACAGCAACGAAAAAAGGAGCTAACGAAAATGAAACGCACAATGAAACACACAGTGAGTATTACGGCATCAACATTGGCGCTTGCGCTCACATTCGCGGTGATAATGCTTTTGCAAGCACCCGCCACGAGCATGGCCCAGACAGGCGACCACAACTTCTCGGAAACGGGGCACGTTGTTCCAGCCATCTTCTACCAGTATTGGTTGAGCCATGGTGGGCTCGAGCAGCAGGGCTACCCTGTAACGGACGCCAAGATGGAGAAGAATTCAGTAGACGGCAAAGAGTACCTCACTCAGTACTTCGAGCGCGCTCGCTTTGAGCAGCACCTGGAGTTCAAAGGCACCAGGAACGAGGTGCTACTCGGTCTGCTGGGTGTAGAAGTGCTGAAGTGCCGGGGCACCGTAGCGGGAGGCACCAGCCAGAAGGATGCAAAAGACTCCAGCGATTTCAAGTTCATCCCACGCCCGGCCGCCAGCTATATCAAAACGTGGTGCGTCGTCCCTTATTGCGGTGAAGCAGCGGTAGCCGCCGGTAGCGGTGGTGGAAAGGACGACATCAAGAGCTTTATCGCTATCACGTACCGCACAGTTGACGAGAGCAACTTCAACACGCAGGCCGTGAACAAGTTCTACATGGACACTCTCCTGCAGGCAGGCTGGACACTGGGGCCCACTCCCGGCACAGGGGACAACCAGGGGCAGGTGTTTTTGCCGCCGGACAATCTTAAAGACAAAGTAAAGAGGGTGGGCATCTGGTTTACCAATCCAGCCGGCAACCTTACCATCGGAGTTGTCCGCACCACACCTATCGGAGACCCTCCCGATCTCAGCCTTTTCGTAGGTCATTAGCCGAGAGGCAAGATTGCGGA
>JBDTQH010000019.1:0-91740 GCA_039932335.1 Chloroflexota bacterium | reverse complement strand
TACTCGGTACTCGGTACTCGGTACTCGGTACTCGGTACTCGGTACTCGGTACTCCCCTATCTTCCCGCCGCGCTGAGTGCCTGGCGTATCTGAGCAGCCTGGGCGGCGAAGTTGGCGGCTTCGGTGGGGTGGTTGTTTTGCCGGGCGAATGCGGCCAGGCGGTCCAGCACTACGGGGTATTCATCGATCACTACTGTGGCGATATCTTCCATGGGCACTGTGTCGGTCAAAATGCCCCGCCAATCGAACTGCGGGTCGGTGGGCGAGCCTATGAATGGCTGGGCGTCAACGCGCAGGGCCATGCCCTCCGGGTGGGTGGAGAAATCTTTGGCGATAAACTGTTCTTCCTGTCCGGGGTCGATCCACTGCAGATAGACCGGACGTCCCGCCTTCGTATTGCGGTCGATGAGAGCGCTCAGCATCTGGAAATAGAGTTGTGACGCAGCCTGCGAGTCGACCTGCTCCCCATTTATCCAGCGTCCTTCTATCTCGATGAAGGGGTCGGCGATTTCCTTCACGGTTGCCATCACTTCAGGATACTGCCTGCGCAGATAGCTCATGTACCAGGGGTTCTGGAGCAGCTTGCGGTTTATAATCGCCACGTCGGGACGATCTTTCAGCACATACTGCAGGTAATAGCCTGGTGAGGTCAGGTACCAGTTGTTGGTGATGACCACGGCATTGGGCGCGAAGCTTTTGAACTGGTTGCGCACATAGCTCTCGGCCAGGTAATTGTTGGCGTGTCCTGCCCGCCCGAAGTTCCAGACTATCCCCACCAGAGCGAGCACAAGGGGTATCGCAGCTAGCCAACCGGGGCGATTTTGCTGCGTGGCATCATGCTGAGGAGCCATACGCTCCGCTATTATCGTGAGCAGCCAGTACAAGCCAACTCCCGCCCATGCCAGTATCATCATGAACATCGGCATGGCGTAAGCGGCTACTTCGGCGTTCTGGAAGTTGTAGGTCTGATAGATGGTGAGCACTACGAGCAGAGCCGATGCCGCGAGGAAAGATGCCCCAGAGCGTGCCAGCTTCACAATGCCTGCGACTGCCAACCCGGCCAGCACGATAGCGAGGAGTAGCCCCAACTGATCGGTCCACATAGAAATTGCTCTGCCGAGGAAATCGAGCGGACCTCCCAGAGGTCTGCCGAGCAGCCCGCGTGATTGCGAGAGGGTTATGTGCCGCCAGAAGTCGCCAAAGTTATCAGGCGAGCCCCAGTTGAGTATTGGCTGTTGCGCTGAGCGAATTGGCAGGTAGAGATAGATTACGAGGGGAACCAACCCCGCCAGAAAGAGCCAGGGCGCGTACTTGAGCATCCAGCGCCAGAGCAGGGCATCCGGCTGAGCACCTTTAGCTCTTACTTCAAGGCTCAACGGCTGTGGCCAGAAGAGGAGGACGGCCAGCACGGGCACGAGCAGCACCACCATGGGGTGGTTGGTGAAGGCCAGCCCGGTCGCTGCGGCAAGCAGCACAAGAGTGCGCACCACAGTAGGCCATTGGCGCGTCGGCCAGAGCGGACCCGGTTGCCCTGCTCCGTATACTTCTCTCCGGGCGCGGAGCGCGAGCAAGAGCAGCCCGGACACGAAAACATAGTGGAGGCTGTAGTTCTTGGCCTCCGTGGACCAGTTCCAGAAGGTAGTGGAAGCGCACAGCAAGAGCGCAACTCCGGCAGCGACACCTATTGCGGTCCAATCGGTGGAGGTTGCTTCGTTGGCTGCGCTGCTTTTCGATGCGGTATGTTTAGCCGTGCCGTTAGCACGTTCCGCTCGTTTGGCGGCCCGGTTGTCACTCCTGGTGAGTGTTGCCAAAGGCTCGGACCTGATCTGGTAGCGTACAAGCTCGTAGGTCAGCGCATAGAAGAGCCCGACAGCCAGCGCGCCGGATAGGGCCGACACGAGGTTCACACCCACCGCAGCCGAAACGAAAGGCAGCGCGGCTCCTACGATGGTAAGGAGCGTGTAGAGAGGGTAGCCGGGCGGGTGGGCGATGCCTGCAGTTGCACCGACTGTGATTAGCTCGCCGCTGTCGATGAAGTTGACTGTGGGCGAGAGGGTGACCAAGTACAGGAGTAGCGACAACAAACTCACGCCAAGCCCTGCCAGTAACGGTAGGCGAGATGCTAACATGGGGTTTGCTTGCGGCTCTGCGGGCGCTGATGTTTTGGCTTTAGCTGGTGGCTCTTTTATCATGTTACTGGTTTACAATCGTGAAATTATACCACAACAACCCGCCCAAAGCGGGCATGGAGAGCGGCTGCCCCGGTGCGGGTAACAGCCGCCAGATCGCTCTATTGCCGGTCGCAGCCCTTGAGTCAACTCTTCGCGCCGGCCATCTCACCGCGCATTGCCCTGGCTATATCAACGGCCAGGTGATGGTTCCACATCGCGCCAGTGGCTCCCTGCACCGCGTCTGCACCCCCATTCCGGTAGCGGAAGTAATCAGCGGCTGTGGTCATGCCGCCCACGCCTATTATGGCGAACGTGTAGCCGTGTGCGGCTCGGATGGCACTGAGGCGGCTCACTACGTCGAGGCCGGTGGCACGGAGCGCCGCGCCGCAAACTCCAGCGAGGTTCCTGCCGGCGCCAGGTAATGCCTGCTCGCCTGCTCCGGTGGCTACCGGCACGGGTACGGCGTTCACGGCTCCGTATCCGTGTACGAAGGGCGCGGTCGCGGCGACTATGCTGAGAAGGACCGCCTCGCCCCTGCTATCGGGCGCATAGTTGCCCAACTTGGCAAAGAGGGGCAAGTCGCCTATGGCGCTCTTCACGGCCTTGCACACTCTTGCCGATGCTTCAGGATCGTGGCACATCAGCCCATGCCCGCCCAGGTTGGGACATGACAGGTTAACCTCGATTGCATGTGCGCCTGTCTCGGCACATATGGCGGCGGCGCGGGCATGATCGGCTACGAGCGCATCAGGGTCGTTATTGGCGTCGGACGTGCCTGTCACGCTGGCAATCAGTGCCTGACCCGGTCCTGCTGCGCGTGCGGCCACTTCCATGTCGGCTTGCCATACACCGGGGGGCTGTGCGGGCATCCCGAACGAGTTGGTGATGCTCAACGTGGCAAGGTCGACTTGTTCGCCCTCGCGGAAAGGACGCGCTATGAGGGTATCGCGTCCGATTTCAGCGGGCGCTATCGGCTCAGTGGCGTTGACGAGGAGGACGTTCGGCGCCGGGTGGGAGGGCCATTCGCGGCTTCGCACCGTTTTGTAGTGGCAAAGGTCGAAGCCCCAGGCAAAGGCGGCAGTTGTGTGCTTTGAGTTGAGCAGCGGCCCGGAGGGAATGCCGATCGGCCTACGCAACCGCAAGCCCGCCACACTAACCCATTCGCTTTCGGGCAACTGGAGAGCGGCGATCTCTTGAGGAGAAGGTTTCTCGGAGAATGCCCCGAACGGCCCCAGCTCGTAGTTCTCCTGGTAGGAGAGAGAAGGATTGTAGAAAGGAATACCAGGCTGATCGCTCAAGCCATAACCTCAGTTCTATCGGAGTACTCCGTACTACGTACTGCGTAGGTGACAGTTGTTACGGTCAGCGGTCCATACGCAATACGCAATACGTCTCACATCACCGCTTGTTGTATGGACGGTAGGCCGCAGACATATCGGACCAGGCGCTCGAAGCCCAGGCCGAAACCGGCTTGCTGGGTGCTGCTTTCTCGGTGCATTTCGATGTACCATGCATAGTCGTCCGCGCTGCCGCCGAGGTCAACAATCTGGCGTACGCCTCGCGAGGCTGCCATGCGTGTTTCCAGCAGGGCCGCATCTGTCTCGGTTTCGGAGGCTCCCATTACCTCGCCTACGCCGGGCAAGATCAGGTCGCAACACTCGACCACTCGCGGGTCGTGCCGGCATACCTTCATCGTGAAGAAGCGTGTCTCTACGGGGTAGTGTGTGACGAAGAGGGGGCCGCCCGCTATGTCGGCAAGTGCGATCTCATGGGCATTGGAGAGGTCTTCGCCCCATTCGATGAAGTGGCCCGCACGTTGCAAGGCTATGATCGCCTCGTCGTAGGTCATGCGCTGGAACGGGGCCTGTAGTGCCAGCATCCGGCCGGGGTCAACGCCCAGGGACCGAAGGTGCGCGGGTGCGGTTGCGGCGGCGTGGTGGAGCATGTTAACGACCATGCGCTCCATCAGGTCCATTAATTGAGAGAGGTTCCAGCCTGCCGCTTCCGCCTCAATAAGGGTGAATTCGGTCAGGTGGCGGTCGCTGCTGCGGCGTTCTGCTCGGAAGGAGCGGCCAACTGAGTAGACGCGGCCAAGCTCGCGCATGAGAGGCTCAAGGTGGAGTTGCGAGGTCTGGCGAAGGTATTGCTGCCTGCCCTGCACCTGCACAGGAATGAGAGTGCCGGGCTCGCCGCACGCACCAGAAAGCTGCGTGAGCAGGGGAGCGACCACCTGGGTGAAGCCTTCAGCGTCAAGAGTGTCGGACGCTGCCCGCAGGAGGCTTGCCTTCACCCTGGCGACGTTGGCAGCATCGCTCCAGTGTGCGGAGCCGGTTGCGCCTACGGGAGGCATGGGCGGCGAGTAATGATGGGTCGATGGTATGTTCATTTGTCCTCCGGTCTAGCCGGTGGAAAGCATTTTGATGAGTGGTGGTTGCTGCCTTTGCCTGCTTGCGCCTGGCACAAAAAAACCTTGCACAGCGCAAGGTTGGCAGGAGTCACGCATCTATTTATGCTTTACACCAACCTTGTCGGCCTCACGGGGCCGGCTTTAAAGGTCGTCCGGGCTGGATTTCGCATGGCGCACCACACTTCCAGCTACCCTATTATAAGCCGTGCCTAGTCGCGGTGTCAATATAGTTTTGCACAAGGCCAGGGCCGACGCAAAGTCGGGAATGCTCGTGATCCGACCAGATCTAAACTTTGTCATTCTGAATACCGTGCTAACAAAAGAGGCGGCAGGTAAGCTCACCCACCAGGCGGTGTCATTCTGAGCGTAGCGAAGAAGCCGTTCGGGTAGAAATTAGTATGCAGGTTGATTCTTCACTCTGTTCAGAATGACACCGCTAAGAGAGCACGCTAGAAACCGACTTTGCATCAGCCCTGGCACAGGACTGGTTTGGCGGTTGCGGAATGGGGACACCCCAAACCCCGAACAGGTGCTCCCTGTTCACCTCTTCCGACCGACGGACAACCGACAACTGACAACGCGGCCGGCGGTCTGCCGTCGGCGGTCATACGCAGTACGAACCGCGCCCCCGGTTGGTAGCCGCTGGCCTTTCTGGTATAATTGCTATTTGAACGCCTTAAGGCTTAGAATGGGCGTAATCCGCCCGGTCAACGGGTGTATCGTACAGAGGAGTACAATCAATGGTACAGGTTGCAGCTAATCCGGCGGAGGTTGGATCCCCGGCACCCGAGCACTTATATAGTGTCGATACCCTCGCGCGCCGCATTGAGCGCGTGCGTGCTGCTATGGGCGAAAAGGGCGTGGACAGCATGCTGGTGTCGCACCCTTACAACCGCAATTATGTCAGCGGTTTCACCGGAGAGGACCAGCCGCCCCTCGATACCGCCGGTATTCTCTTGATTGGACCTGACGACCTGTGCCTGATTACTGACGGGCGTTACACTATCCAGTGTGCCGAGGAGCTTTATCCCGAGCTGGGCATCAAGGTCGTGGCACGCACAGGCAAGCTGATGTCTGCTATCGCCGAGCAGGTGAATTCGCGTAAGTCGAAGCGCCTGGGGTTCGAAACCGCGCACCTGATACACATGTACTGGCGCGCGCTTGATAAGTCGCTGCCTGATACAGAGCTTGTGCCGCTTACGAAGGTGGTTGAGCCGCTGCGCCTGGTGAAAGATGAAGACGAACTGCGCATCATGCGGCGGGCCAGCGCCATTTCTGACGAGGCGTTCAATATAGTGAGCCGCCGTATCACCCCCGGCATGACCGAGAAGCAGGTTGCCTGGGATATCGAGCGGACGATGCGCGACCTGGGAGCCGACGAGCGTGCGTTTGGCACTATTGTGGGTTCAGGGCCGAACGGCGCGATGGCTCATGCAGTCCCCGGTAATCGCGCTCTACAGGAAGGCGAGCCGGTTGTTATCGACATGGGCGCGAAGGTGGACGGCTATAATTCGGACTTCACCCGCACTATTTGCCTGGGCGAGCCGACCGATAAGTTCCGCGAGATATACAATATTGTCCTCAAAGCCCATCTTGAGGTGTCGCGCAAGGCACACGCAGGTATGACCGGTGTTGAGATAGACAAGATTTGTCGCGACATCATAGATGCTGCGGGCTACGGTGACAAGTTCACCCACAGCCTGGGTCACGGCGTTGGACTGGAAGTACACGAAGGGCCGAGCCTCAGCAAGCTGTCGGAGGATACTTTGCAGGAGAACGAAGTTACCAGCAACGAGCCGGGCATCTACCTGGAAGGCTGGGGCGGCGTCCGCATCGAGGATCTACTCATTTTCCGCAAGGATGATGTGGAAGTTCTTACCAAAGCAGACAAGCACCTGGAATATTAGGCCGCGTACCGGGCAGATGCGATGGCGGCATCGGGTTGGCGTAAATCCATTTTGCTGGACACAGATTAGTCCAAGCGTTAATCAGGAGAATCAAGAACAATGACCGTGACAACGAGCGAACTTCGCAAAGGGTTGACAATCATGCTCGACGGTGAGCTTTACAGGGTCACCGACTGGGCACATAACAAGCAGGGCCGCGGCAGTGCACAGGTGCGCCTTACCCTGAAAAATCTACGCACCGGCAGCAATATTGAGCGCAGCTATCAGGCGGGCGCAAAGTTTGACGACGTGCGTCTTGAGCGGCGCGAGCTTCAGTTCATGTACAACGACGGCGATGAGTACAACTTCATGGACCCGTCTACCTACGAGCAGATGAGCCTGAACGCCAACTTGCTCGGCGATGCCGTGAACTATTTCAAAGAGAACGACACCGTTGACGTCCTGCTGCACGGTGAGGAGTTCGTGGATATCGACATGCCCGCCGCCGTCGTGCTAACCGTCACCAACAGCGACCCCGGCGTAAAAGGCGATACAGCCACAGGCGCAACCAAGCCAGCGACGCTCGAAACAGGCCTCACTGTGAACGTGCCTCTGTTCGTCAACGAAGGCGACCGAGTGAAGGTAGATACACGCACAGGCAAATATCTCGAGCGAGTTTCGTAAGACGTGACGCGTGAAACGTGAGTTACTGCGTAAAATGTAAAGCGTAAAATGTAATATCATAATAGCCTTGGCGTCTTGGTGTCTTGGCGATTTCAATATCATACTTACGTTTCACGTTTCACGCCCCACCCACCCATACTTCAATACGGGAGCGGCTAATGGTACGACTGCCGGACAAGAACACGGATGATGGCGAAACTCAGGGCTTGCCAACGCTGGCGGCTTTGAGCCAGGAAGTTAGGGAATTGGTGCGGCTTATTTCTTCAACGGACATAAGCGAATTGCACCTTGAAAGCGGCCCTGTTCGGATCATAATTAAGAGAGGCGTCAGCAGCCATGCCTCGCCTTCTCCTGCGCCCCAGAACGCTGTTTATACTCCTCCTGCCACACTTGCTATACCCGAAAACTCAAGCGTCGTGAACCTCATTGGTCACAATCCCGCCCATGGTGAAGGTGTCGCATTGGTTGAGGGCGAGCAGTTGATAGTGGCTCCCATGGTGGGCACTTTCTACTCCGCGCCTGCTCCAACCGAGCCGCCTTATATTGGTGAGGGCGACGAGGTAGAACCGGGGCAGATAGTCGGCATTATCGAAGCCATGAAGATGATGAACCAGATCGAGTCTGAGGTTACGGGTCGGGTTATCCGCATCCTGGTCCAGAACGCCCAGCCTGTAGAGTACGGACAGCCCCTGATGGTGGTTTCGACAGATGCGTAGATAGAATGGGAGGCACGTATGCATAAGGCCCGGCGCCGCGCGATACGTGCCTCCCATTCTAGCTGCGTCTGACCACCATGAACATCCGCCGTATTGGTCTAGGGATCATTGTTAGCGGCATCTGCCTCTACTTCGTGGTACGCGGCGTCGAATGGAGTGAGGTGCTGCGGCATCTCAGCGAAGTAAATCTCGCCCTCTTCTCTCTATCCATGCTGCTTATGCTGCTGGCTTATTTCCTCATGACATGGCGCTGGCAGCATCTGCTCGATCCTCTGGAATTGCCTGCACAGGCAGGCGGCACAGAGCCTGTTGCGAGCAAATCGGCCCCGGCATCTCGCGGCGGCATATTCGGCCTCTACGCGAAAGTTATGACGGGCTATTTCTTCAACGCCTTCTTTCCTGCCCGCGCCGGCGATATTGTGCGCGCCTATCTCCTGGGGCGCGAGACCGGCCTGCGCAAAACCACCATTCTCGCCACGATCGTCATAGAAAAATCGTTCGATGGTATAGCGCTTCTTTTGATGCTGTTGCTCAGCCTGGTGCTATTGCCGTCGGCCACCTCCACCGCGTCGGGTGTGAACCCTGATCTGCTTGCGGGCGTGGCGGGCGTGGGACTGGTGGCTGCTGTTGCGGGTCTGGTGCTCTTTTACAGGTACAGCGACCGTATTGCCCGCCTGGTGGAGCGTCTCTTTGCCGTCCTCCCTCTGCCGCGCAGGCTTGAGAAGCTGATTGTACGCTTGATAGAGACTTTCGCGAGCGGCATGCATGTATTCAAAACGCCCCGCCCTCTTATCTTCGCTGCTTCTATTTCGCTGCTAGTGTGGGTGGTTGTTGCCTTCATGTTCGTTACCGCGCTGTTATCGTTCCAGTCGCCGTTTCCGCCGGAACTGCTTGCCCCGGCGGGAATCCTTTTCATGACAGCACTGGTCAATCTCGGCTTGCTGGTGCCTGCTCTTCCAGGCAATGTCGGCACGTATGAGGCCCTTTGCGTGGCAGCTATGGCTGTCTTCAACGTGGACAAAGAATTGGCGGTAGCATTTGCTCTTATCTTCCATGTAGGCCAACTGGTGGTTACACTTGTGATTGGGGCTGTAGCGTTCTGGACGCAGAACCTGTCCCTGTCGGAGATACGCCCCGTGGAGCAGAGGGCAGGGGAGGAAGCCGAGCAGTCGCTTGAAAAAATAGGCAAGGCTGCCGAGCAGGGATTGGCCGCCGCCAGGGCTTCGGAGGCGAGCAGCAGACAGGCAGACAAACGATGAAGATATTAGTTTTAGCTCCTCAATGGCCTGACCCGCCCCGTCAGGGGGCCGCCATACGCAACCTGCATATCTTGCGCTATCTCGCGCGGCATCATCGCGTTACTCTCTTGACGTTCCGGCCCGATGGACCTATGGAAATGTCCGACGTAGCGGCAATGTGTGATTATGCCGAGGCGTTGCCCCAGCCTCAGCGTACCGCTCGAAAGCGGATTATGAAGCTCACAACTTCCAGGCTGCCCGATATGGCGTGGCGGTTGCACTCTGACGCTATGCACAGCCGTCTTGAGGAGCTTTGCAACGACTCATATTTCGATGCCGTTCATGTTGAGGGCATTGAGATGGTTCCCTACGGGCTGTTGGCATTGAAGCTGGATCCGCTTGCCTGGATGACCTACGACGCCCATAATGCCGAATACCTGCTCCAGCGGCGCGCGTTCACAACCGACATGCCCCATGCACGACAGCTTCCACGCGGTATTTATTCGCTGATACAGTGGTGGCGCTTGCGGCAATACGAGCGGCGTACAGCGGTTATGAGCAAGCATGTGCTCGCAGTCTCACCGTCCGATGCGGCGGCACTGTCGCGTCTCTCCTTGCAGCTAAAGGACAGGGTGACCCTTCTTCCCAACGGTGTGGACCTCGACTACTGGTCTTATAGTGCGGTTACGCCTGAGCCTTCTATGGTGCCTGAGGCGCTTGTGTTCGACGGCACTATGGATTTCCGGCCCAATGTGGACGCTGTGCGCTGGTTCGCCAGCGAGGTGTTCCCGATTGTGCGTGCAGAGCGCCCAGATGCACACTTTTATATTGTGGGACGTAATCCTGCTCCTGAGGTGCTTTCACTAGCGGATACACCAGGCATCACCGTGGCGGGGCCTGTGGACGATATGCGTCCGTGGGTGGCGGGAGCCGCGGTCTATGTTGTGCCTATGCGGATGGGAGGTGGGGTGCGCCTTAAGGTGCTGCAGGCAATGTCGATGGAGCGCGCTATCGTGGCGACACCTATGGGTGCTGAAGGGATAGCCGAGCGTCCCGGCCAGGATATGGTCGTCGTGAAAGCCGCCGATGAGTTCGCTGCCTCAGTGGTTCAACTGCTGGGCGATCCCGCACAGCGCGAGCTGTACGGCCGTTCGGCAAGAGAGCTGGTGACGAGCCGCTATTCCTGGGATAGTCTCCTCCCGATCCTGGATGGTATATACAGGAAGGACAGCTGAGGTGCTGCCGAGTAGAGAGTAGTGAGTACCGAGTACGACCGCAGTAACTGACAACTGACAACTGATAACTCGGTACTCTAGAAGAGCACTATCCATCGAAGCGATATTGCCAGGCTCAGGAGCAGGACCACGCCGATCAGGGCGGCGATTGCAGTGTAGCGGGTGTTGCGCTCTAGTGCGTAGGTAATGATTATGCCGAGCAGAGTGGCGGCGGGCGTGGCTAGCAGCAGAACTACACCCAGATTAAGCAAGGCCAACGGATTGCCTGCTGCTATTTCGGGCAGTATTTGATCTAGAGGCACCACGTTTGAGGATGTTGCTGTGCTTGCCGGCAGCCCAATCACAAGCGACCAGATCACACCGGCCATCATCACGCTGAAGCTGATATACATACCAATTCGGAGAATGAGTGATGTCCAGCGGTAGGTCGGCTCATCTGTTTGTGCAATTTTGTTCGTCTTTTCAGTCATGCTGTTATCTTTGCTTCCGTTGTCAGCTTGCCTATCTCTTTGGCGGCGTATATATACCAACCGCTTGCAGCAGCATCAGGATTGCTATGACGATGGCTACCCAGCCGAAGATAACCTTCAACTGTGAACTCTTGGTCCTCGGTACGAGCCATGCTCCAAGCCGCGCTCCGAAAAACACAAAGAGCGTGGTTGGCACAGCGATTAGAGGGTTGATATCACCATGGGCAAAGCGCACGACAGCCGCGCTTGTGGCTGTGATGCCGATCATGAAGTTGCTTGTGCCTGCCGAAACTTTCAGCGGAACTCTCATCAGCAGGTTCATAACAGGCGTCTGTACGATGCCGCCGCCGATGCCCAGTAGGCCCGCTACCACGCCTGCAAGCGCGCTGATGCCCATTCCCGTTCTGATTTTACGTGGAGTATACTCCACGGTCGTGCCGCTCGCCGGGTCGTAGTAGCTGCTTTCGAGGCCGAGCTTCTCCCCAATGCTTTCTTTGGCGTAACCCTCAAGTGTCGGCGCGCTTTGGGGTTTGTTGCTGCGGAGCATAGTGACAGCGGTGTAGAACAGCACAATAGCGAAAAGGCCGCTAAGTAGTTGCACCGGCAACCAGGATGCCACGAGAGAGCTTATGAGGGCAGCTATTGTTGTTGAGATCAGCAGTATCAACGCCAGCCTGATATTTGTGAGGCGGCTGCGTACATAAGTCGATGCGCCTGCTGTCGAAGTGGCAACCACCGCAACGTTACTTGTGCCTATGGCTGTTAACGGCGGCAGACCGAAGATCAGCACCAGGGCAGGCACGACAAAGACGCCGCCCCCAAGCCCCAACAATGCCCCAAGCAACCCGGCACCGAACCCCGTTGCTGCTAATCCTGCGTAGAAGAATATATCCATGGTTTGTACTGCGTATCGCGTACTGCGTATAGTGATGAGAGCCTGATGAGCAGGCTATCGGGCGAGTAACGTGATTGGGTTCCCAACTTTGTAAGTATACATGTCCGTGTCAAACGATGGTGCATTAGTAAGTGTTCAGACTTAGGGTGGAGCAATCTTACATTCAGGTAAGCCACGGCCCACCCCCAGCCCCTCCCACACTTGGGAGGGGAGTCTAAATAGAAGGGAAGAATGGGGGACACCCCGCCCCCCGCTTCGCTCATCCCCCGTCATGGGCTGCGCCCCTGCACCCCGCTACCCCTATTCCGGACAGTTACGTGCATTAGCAGCGCCAGGGGTCACGATCGTTCGTTGTCGCCCGCCGACCGCCGACGGTAACCGACAACTGACAACTGACAACGCGGTCAGCGGTCCTAGGCAATACGCAATACGCAGTACGTCATGGCATTCTACTTGCTTACCACATGCTACGGCTGCTATGTGCGTAGCAGACCTATCCTGCAATTGGGACGATTGAGTATCCGAGTTGGGAGGCGAGTATGGCCCTGGCCGAGAAGGCTATTAAGGAAGTTGCCACGCGCACACCTGAGCGCTACGCCAAGCGCGTGCGTATGATGGCACTCATCTACATTGTGCTCAATCTTATTGCGATTGCAATTATTATCATCATCCTCTGGCGAGTGCAGTTCTTTATTACCATAGCCCAGCGCTCTAACGTCGAGACCCTCACGCTGGCGATCATCTTTATACTGGCTGTTTATTATATTGCCACCACTTTCAAGGGCTTTGTAGGCGCACTGCGGATGTTCGCGCTCAATGCAGGCTCGCGTAACCGGGAACAACGCAAGCAAAGTGCGCTCAAGACAGGCGGCTCTCCCATGTACGCTTGCTTCGATCAGGCTGTCTGTCTCGAAAACAAGCACAGCGAGCCGATCAAGTGGGAGCTTGTTGATGAAGCGGGCAAGCTGGGCGAGCTGGTGATAAGCGGTGTGAAGGCAACCTACTATCCGCTCAAGTCAGGCATCAATAATAGCCTGTTCGAGTTTCTTGCCGACCAGATTGAGCATGCCATGCAGCGCCGCGATCTGGACGCTTCACTGCAAATCACCCAGTGGTCGAGTATTGATGAGGACCAGGCAAGTGCGTACAGCAGCATGGTGCAGGCCTTCCAGAATCTCGAAGAGCAACTAGATAAAGGCAAGCCGATCTGGCCCACGGTTGAGATCACCCAGGAAGATGTCGATAATATTGGCAAGGAACTTCATCGCCTGATTCCTTCGTTGCGCGACGAGTCGCTATTGCCTGACGTGGAGTATGAGGTCGAGTATAACGTGCCGATTCTGCCGGAGCCACTGGGCTTTATGCGCCTGACGCGCCGCGAGAACCGCGCCGACCCTGTTGTGACGATGGGCTGCGCCGGGATTATCATGTTCGTCGTGATGCTGGTGCTGGTCTTCATGATATTGCTTCCGCCGTGGATCCCCTCCAAGTAAGCGGCAAGCGAAGGGTTTAGCAAACTTATGAAGAAGCGTCTCGTCTATCTACTGCTCCTGTTGCCGGTCCTCCTAATCGCCACGGGTTGCCTTGGTCCCAAGCCCATCCTCGACAGCTATACCGCCGAACCGCCTCAGGCGGGTTCTAACGATCCATTCCGCGTAGACGCAGTAATCCGTAATGGTGGGCCGGGCGATGGGCAGGTAGAGGTTGAGGTGACCCTGGTGAATAAGCAGACAGGCGTGGTCATTCGCAAATCATCGAGCGAAGTAAATCTCAAGAAAGATGAGACGCAACACGTCCTGTTTGAGTTAAACATGCCACCCTCGTCCAAAGATCTTAACCCAGACGATATACAGGTTGAGATTGACGCTCACTATCCCATCGAATAGCACGTCTGCTCAGTCGTGACGTGTTATTCGTCTACACCCCTCGCTTCGCTCATACTCCTAATCCCAGCATTTACTCTGTAGCGTAAGTGTTCAGAGCTAAGGTAGGGGGTGCAGGGGCGCTCCCATGACGGGGTTGGGGGTGTCCCCCACTCTTCCCTTCTTCTTTAGACTCCCCTCCCACACGTGGGAGGGGTTGGGGGTGGGTCTTTCCTTACCTGGATGTTAGATACCTCCACCCCAAATCTGAACGTTTACCCTGCAGCCTCTCTTTGACAGTGTCGCTGCACAGGACTATAATTCGGCTATCCCACACAGGAGACGCCGTTTTGATTGACATTAACAGGCTTGTGCAGATGAACATGGAGCGCCAGCGCCAACTCGAAGCGAATGGCATTTACTTTTTAGGCGAAATTACAGACGACGAAGCAGAGCGACTCGGGCAGGCACTTGTTTCTATGTCGGTAGAGCGCACCGGGCGCGCTGATAAGCCTATCACTATCTATATCAACTCAGGTGGAGGCTCGGTGGGCGCGGGCCTTGCTATGATGCAGATGATCTACCGTATGCGTGCTCTTTATAATGTTGTCATTAACACAGTCGTTACAGGCTATGCATATTCTATGGGAGCAATCGTCTTCCAGGCTGGTGATAAGCGTCATATAGGTTCGTTCTCGACCCTCATGCTCCATTCTCCACAATGGTTCCTTTCGGGCAGTGACCAGCAGATCTTTAGCGATTATGCAACGCTGGCCCGGCACTACAAGAAGCTGGTAAGCATCATTTTCGCCCAGCGCAGCAAACAGCACACATCGGATTGGTGGGAGGAATATATCTATTCCGGGCGCGACCGCTTCCTCAACGCCGAAGAATGTATAGCCCTGGGCCTCGCGGACGAAATCTACGGTCTCGAACTGACCACCCCACCCCCAATAGACAACGACGGCACAGGCGAGGCGAAGAAGTAGGGGTCATGTGTCAGAGGTCAGGGATTTACGGATTCACCGCAGAGGCGCAGAGGTTCGCTGAGGTCTTTATGGTTTGTATTGTGCTGAGGCAAGCCAATAAGCGTCACAAGCCGTCAACTGACAACTGACAACTGACAACTGACAACTGACAACTGACAACTGGTAATCCATGAAAGTATACATTTCCTGCGATCTCGATGGCGTTTGTGGGGTTGTTGATCGCGATCAGCTATTTGACAGCGCCAGCGCCGACTACAGGCATGCTTGCCGTCTCCTTACCGCTGAGGTGAACTCCGCCGTGGAAGGGGCGCTGTCGGCGGGTGCCACTGAAGTGGTGGTCAATGACGGCCACTATCACATGCGCAACTTGATCGCAGATGAGCTGCACTCGCGTGCGCATCTTATCGCCGGACGTTTCAAGCCGGGCTTCATGGTCGAGGGGTTGGACAGCAGTTTCGGTGTGGTGCTCTTTGTCGGCTACCACGCTGCGGTCGGGGTGGCCGATGGCACTCTCAACCATACCTACCACGCATTTGAGTTGCGTCTGAACGACCTTGTATGCAGCGAGGGCACTATTAATGCTGCTGTGGCAGGTCATTACGAAGTGCCAATCGGGTTGGTAACCGGCGACACTGCCACTATCGCAAGCTTGCGCGAGCAGATTGGTTCGGGCTTGCGCGGGGTTGCAGTTAAGGAGGGTATCACGCGGCTTGCCGCACGCCATCTTATGAGCGTGGCCGAGGCTCAGGACGCCATCCGGCAGGAATCCGCTGCGGCGGTGCGTGATGCGATGGAGGGACGTAGCTCAAAGCCCATGAAGCTATCGTCGCCCATTACCATGAGGCTGACCTTCAAGGAAACGCTATTCGCCGACGCTTCGGCACTCCTTGAGGGGGCGACTCGCATCGATGGGCGCACTCTCGAATGGCGTTTCAGCGATATCCTGGCTGCATATAGGACTTTCGTTGTGACCTATTATCTTTCCAGGGGCGCGGAGCTATAACTGTGAGTGACTTCTTTTCCGCAAGCAGCGAGTCGGGTGAGCAGATCCCTGTCCGGCAAGCCTGTACCGTCATTTACGGCGTTCTGCCGCCGCTCGATCCTCTTGTGACAGAGACTGCACTGCAAGAGCTTGTCGGCCCGTGCGAGGTAGAGTGGGCGAATATCGGGCCGGGCAGCGACCTGCCTGTTGTTGGCGGTATGGCGCGGTTCGACAACCATAAGGTGGTCATGATCGCTCTCGCTGCCCAGGTGCGGCTTGAGGTGCTGGCTGTCACGGTAGGTGTGTCGCCCATGCCCGAAGAGGAACGCCAGGCCATGCTCGACCATAACGCCGCGATCCGTCTGCTCTACGTGGGCGACACTGCGGACCCCATAGAACAACTGACCGCTCTCTATCAGGTGGCGGATGTCATGCTGGCGGAAGATGGGCTTGGCATCCTGAACGAGCGTGCGGCCCTTGCGCTGCCTGCTGAGATAGCTAGGATTCACATGCCCCAGCTCGGCACCGACATTCCGCCTCTCCCCCTCTGGACAGGCGTTGTAACTTACAGTGCGGGAGGCGAATCAGGCGGCCGCGAGGGCTACCTCCTGCGCACCTACGGCCTCGACCAGTGTAACCTGCCCGAACTGGCAATCTTGATCAAAGACCGCACGCTCGCTGATACCGCATACCACATACTGCTTAATGTCGGCTTATATCTGGTGCAGGGCCGCCCGTCGCTACAGGTTGGTATAGGCGACCGCGTGGAGTTCCGCGACCGCACCTATCTGCTCACCGATCCGGGCTATAACGCGCCGGAATTCGCTGCCGACACCGGGCTGCTTCTCCTGGTTGAAGTGTAGACACGACGCCTGATCGTGGCGGCGAAAGCTCTCAGAAGGGAGCCACCCGCTAGGTCATGCTTCTTTCTCACCAATCACCAGCAGGCACGCACCCCTATTGTTGGCGGCTATTCTCGCAGTGGGAGTGAAGTCTGCTTCGGCCATCCTCGATGTGAGAGCCGATATGGCTTTGTGTAAGCCGGTGCCCTGGCGTGCAAGCTGTGCTACTGCCTCATCACTCTGCACATCGGGTGCGCTGTGATTGCCATAGACTACCCTGGCGACCCCCTCCATGGCTTTGCCTTTACCTCCGGAGGTTGTGAGCCACCCGCCAAGCACAACTACCAGCCTGCCGCCGGGCCTCATCACGCGCCATAGTTCCGCCAGCGTGACGGGATCGGAGATGTAGTCGCTCGGGAAGGTGCTTATCACCGAGTCGAACATGGCGTTGGGGAAGGGGAGAGATTGAGCGCGCGCCCGTGCTGCTCTGAATGGCGGCAGGCCCAATCGCCGTGCCTTGCGGGCTGCCTGGCGAAGTATCTGCGGCGAGAGGTCGATGCCGAACGGCTCGAAGCCCGCCCGCGTGAGGTCTATTTGCAGGTTGCCCGTGCCCATTCCTACTTCGAGTATTCGGGTGCCTGCCAGATGGGGTATGGACGCGCGCTGCCAGAGCCGCCACTGGCCCAGAAAGAACGTGCTGCTCACCCAGTCGTAAGCCCAGGCGAACGGGCCGTAGAGCGACTCGAACGCGATCTTGCGGAGGCGGCCGCGTAGATTGTCAATCAGGCTGCGGTCGTCAGGCATTCTTCCCTGCCTTGTTCGTCTGCTGCGCTCCGAGCGATCTGATAGCCGCGAGTGCCGAGGCACGGTCGCCCCACACGTTGATCGCCAAGCCCAGCAATCCGGCAGCACCGCCAACAAGCGCCAGTGCCACCAGGCTGTGCACCATGATTGGACCGGCCACCGAGAGGACGGCTGCGAGGGTAACTCCGCTTACCGCAGGCAAGATAAGCCCACGAAGCAGCGCCGGGATGTCCAGTTCGTGCAGGGCACGCAACATCATCGCTGTGGCCGCCACTGTTGCAAGCAGATAGGCTGCTGCCAGCGCCTCTACTGCTCCCGGCCAAACGACCGCAAAAAGTCCACCCAGAAGCCATGTCATCGCGGCCCAGGCGATGGATATGCGCAGGCCCGCTGTGGCATCTCCGAGCGAATAGATAGCCGGGAGGAACACCCCGCTGGCCGCTGATATAGACATCGTAAGTATCAGCCAGTAGAGAGACGGGAGCGCAGGCTGCCACTTTGCGCCGTACACATAGTCAATTATCTGGGGTGCCAGTCCCCACAGTACCGCGAACATGGGGAGAGAGCACCTGTAGGTCCACTTGAGCGTCGTGCCCACCATCTGCGCGAACTCCCGGCGGTTATTATGGAGTTGCGAGAAAGCCGGGTAGCTCACCCGCGAAACCAGTTGTGCAAGCTGCACTGGAAGCGCCCCAAGCTGGTGCGCCCATGTTAGAAAGCCCACGGGCGTGCTGCCATAAGCAAGGCCGCCGATGCCCGGTAACATCATATATTTCGCGAAGCTCGATGCTGTCTGGCTCTGGAACTTCAGGCTGAAGAGCACGCCGGTGCCAAGTCCACTCCAATCGAAGCTAAGGCCAGGCAACCACCGCACGCGCAGATAGATGATTATCGTGCCGGCCACTGCTGACGCCAGCACCGCCCACGCCACGCTCCATGTGCCCATGCCCGCGAGTGCACCCGCAACGGCCACCAGCCAGAAGCTGACCTGTCCTGCCACATCAGCCAGCACAGTTGGGCCATATAGGAGTTGCCTTTGCGCGATTACCGAGGGGATTGTCCTGAGTGAGATTATGACGAAGGCCAGCGCCAGCGCGCATACAATGGCTGTCTCAATGCTAAAGCCGCCTGCAGCCAGGGCCAGCAGCGAAGCTATAGCGGAGAGAAGCGTAACAACTGTTAGCTGGAGGGTGAAGAGGCCGTTTAGCTCGCGGCGGGGAATCTCGCCCTGCCGCCTGATTAGCTGCGCGCCGAGGCCAAGCTCGCTCAATAATGCAAAGACGTTTATCGAGAAGTTGGCGACCGCGAACCAGCCGAACGCCGAAGGATCGAGCAGGCGAGCCAGCAGAACCCACCCGACAAGCGCGAGCAGCTTTACCACTACCTCGCGTCCGGCCATGCTCATAACGCCGCGTAGAGCACGCTGCCTTACATGTGCGGCATCACGAGCTACGTGCCGGTCGTGCATATCCGGGCTTGCGGGCTTGCTATTGCCTGGCATTAGCTTCGACGTAATCAGGAGCGGCCGCTGTTTGAGCCGGACTTTCCAGCGGCGGGCGAGCATGGTGCGCGGCCATCACGAGGAGGGCCAGGAACGCCCAGGTGAAGCCCATCCAGGTCGCCTCGGTTAGCTGGTAAGCTACAAGCAGCCCCACTCCCCCTATTAGCAGCCCCAGCAATACGAAGTGGGTTGTGTGCCAGCCGGAGGCCGGTGTCCTCAACGCGCCCCGGGCTTTCCTCGCAGCTATGACTATGGCTGCCGTGAAGAAGAGGAACCCCACAATGCCCGTATCGAACAGCAGGTGCAATTCGAGGTTGGATATCCAGTAGCCGTTCAGGTCCGGCGGATAGAGCAGGGCGAACGAACCTGTGCCCCAACCGAATACTGGCCGTTGCAACCATGCGTCAGCAGACTGCCTGAAGATAGTCAGTCTGCCCTGGATAGAAGGTGCTGTATCGGGCGAGGCGGCCTCCCTCATTTTGTCGATGAGGGTCGAGCCTGAGCTAACAACAGCGGTAGGTGCACCGGCGGGGTTAGGGGTAGCGCCCGGCGCTGTGGTGGGCATTGCTGTTACGCCTGCCGCCGGCGTTCCCTCGACTATTGGCGGAGTGATACCCTTCATCAGGTATGGAACCGACTGCTTCACCTGCTCGTATGTGAGGTTCCACGGGTAACCCCTCTGCCATGTAAGAGTGGGCATGAAGAAGTTGCCTACCACAAGCCCCACAACAATGCCGATACCTGCCGGCAAAAGCATACCCTGCCAGACCTGTCGAGCGGTTGCCAGTTTGAGGCGCAGGCTCACTGCCATCAGGATTGCTAATATAAGCGGGGCGAGCATCCAAACAGTGCGTGTCATACTGAGCATGATGCCGCAGAAGGCGCACGCCGCCGCGAAGCGAAGCCATCGTTGTCGGGATGGTGACCTGAAATCAGGCGCGAGTGTTAGAGCCAGAGCCAGTATACCGACGGTCGCGCAAAAGCTGCCAAAGATGTTCGGCTCCCACATCGTGCTCTCGACGCGCGGAGTTAGAATGAAGTTGCCATCCTTGTAGGCGCGCTCCAGGTTGATGCCATCTGTTGTGCCGAAGAGTGTGTAGAGAGCGGCTTCCAGAAGCCCAATAAGAGCCACAACAGCGCCCACAGCCACCCATGCAGCAGCGGCCCATGTGATGGCCTGCGCGCTGTTGAACAGTATAATGCCCGCCAGGTAGATTGTCAGCACGCCCGCTATGATGATGGCGTTCTTAAGGCTGTCCTGCCGGGATGGTGAGAAGAAGAGCGACGAGAAGATGTTGGCCGCGAGCCAACCAAGCAAGGCGTACTCAATAATGCCGATTCGCTGAAGTACTGCGCCCCTGCCGCGCACGAAGAACCACGCGGCGAGCAGGCCACCAACAATCAACTCGAAACGCAGCCTGATGTCGCCCATGCCCAGGCTGTAATGGTCGGTAGCGACAGCCAGCACAAGCAGGGCAACACCAGCCAGCATCTCACGGCTGACGGCTACCGGCGTAGATGCCGCCTTTGTACCGGCCTCGCCCACATATGACCCAAATACAAGCTGTCGTGGCGACTTCAAGCGCACCCCTCAAGCGCCGATATGTTACATGGCGCTTCTCGTATTATACATGGGGTACTGCGTGTTGCGTACTCCGTAAGGGGGCACGAGGCAAAGGCCAATTGACAGCAGACCGCCGACGGCAGACCGCCGACCGCCGTAATACTGACAACGCGGTCGGCGGTCTGCCGTCGGCGGTCATACGCAGTACGCCGTACGCAGTATGCTATATTACATACTGGAGGCGAAAGAGTATGGCTACTCAAACTGACGGTCTTTCCCGGGAGAGCCTGGGGCATCTGAACTATTTACGCGCTTTGATGACGCAGCCTCGCGATGCCTGGGAGGGCTTCTATCAGTCGCTAAGTCCTTCTATGAACTTTGCCTTACGGTATCAGCTTGCTTTCTCGACCTATGCGCTTGCTGCCCTCGCTCAAAGGACGCCCGCGTATCGTGCACCCTATGTAGAGGCGATAACAGGTGCAATCGAGAAAATGCTCCGTGTGGAAGCATGGGGATATTGGCGCGTTGCCCAGCAGGATGGAGCGCCCTCGGAAGGTGGTGGGGCACTTAGCTCGGGGCATGTGGCCGTGCTGGTTAGTCCTCACCAGCGTGTTGCCGCCGGCCCGCCTTCCGACCCCATCGCGCAGGATAACCTTCAGTACTCCGGCCACCTGAGCACGATGCTGGGCCTTTACGAGAAGCTATCGGGCGATGGCCGTTACGACCGGCCGTTCACACTGCTTGACCCTGGCAGCGGAGCATCCTACCGTTACACGCATAGCGAGGTTGCTGCGCGCATCTACGACCAGATGCGCAAGAATAACTTCGGCGGGGTCTGTTGCGAGAAGGGGATGGCGTATGTCCCCTGCAACAATCACGCGCTGGCCTCCAACACACTCCATGACGCTTTGCACGGAACTCACTACAGCCGCGACAACGCTCGCTGGCTCCAGACGGTGCGCGACAAGTTGGTGCTGAAGGGTCCTGCCCTGAGAGGCGTGTTCGGCACAGCTTACATGAAGGATCTCAAGCTCGCTACGCCGGTCGCCTTCAACTTCACAGACGCCTGGGGTCTCGCTTTCATGCTCCCGTTCGACCGCCCCCTGGTTCGCAAGCTATATAGCAAGTTCAAGAAGCGCGGCGTCACACAGGCAGGCTCGGAGGGCGCATATATCGGGTCATCAACGGTCAGCGAGCGAATGGAAATCAGCGACGTGCCGATCAACACGGGGTTCGGGCTGGTGCTGGCGCGCGGCATCGGCGATATGGCCCTTGCAACCAACCTCCACCGTTACGCGGTAGGAGCGTTTGATGCAGGTTGGGATGGGAATCGCTACTTCTATAAGGGCGCGCCGCGCACTGCCCATGCAACCGCCCTCTACGCCCTGGCTTCTGCCATTGAGCCGGGCGGCGCGAGCTTCACTGCCATGTTTAACGATGTGGTCGATCCCGCCGCTCAATCCACTCCCTATCTTGCCGAAGTCGATGCCCCGGGCGTAGTGGGCGTCGCAAAGGCCGAATATGATGCACAGGAGAGAGCGCTTACATTCACACTCCGCCAGGTGGGCGCGCCTGACGCTCTACGCGCTGCCAAACCCGTTGATGCTGCCCTGACTATCGGCAATATCCCAACGGCTGTGCGTATCGAGCTTGACGGCGTGGCCCTCGGCGAGCACGAATACAGCCGGCATGGTGACATATTACGCCTCTCTGCCACCGTCAGCGCGGCACACGATACGCTCTGTGTGGTGCGGCTCACGTAACTGTCTGTGTCACCTTCGCTCGCCCGCTTTGTCATTTTGAACGAAGCAAAGAATCTCGTCCGACTCTTTTCTGCCAGGGATTGGCTCATAAGGGAACAGCATCCTGCTTTGCGAGATTCTTCGCTTCGCTCAGAATGACACCGCTGTGCGGGTGCGCTTGACCGTCATATCTCGGGGCGCAGTTGGGGCCGATCCCCACTACAATGCCAAATAGAATATAATGATGCAGCCTTGTATATCGGGCGCACAATCGGTGCGGGCGCATTGCTTTGGGTTTTCCACATTGAGATGCTCAAGGATGTGGAAAAGTGTGGATAAACAGTGGAAAAGTGGGGCAAAATGGGGAAAAGTAGTGGATAAACATCCTCTTGACGGTTGGACAATGGTGATATGCAACCCTATCGCGGGGGCGGGTCGTGGGCGAGCGTGGCTGACGCTTGTGCAGCGCAGCCTCGACATAGCGGGCGTCACCTATGCATTCGAGGTGACCACCGCGCGTGGTCATGCGGCCCGCATTGCGCGCGCAGCAGTGCTTGCCGGGTGCAGTGCGGTTATCGCTATCGGTGGCGACGGCACGCTCTTCGAGGTAGTAAACGGGGTGGTCAACCCGGCCGAATACGGCACGTCTATGCCGGGCGACAGTCGCGTGGCGGTGGGTCTTGTGCAAGCAGGGCGGGGCAGCGATTTTGGCCGCTCGATTGGCATCCCGTCCGATGTCGAGGCGGCATGTGCTCGCCTGGTCGCGGGGCGAACGGCGCAAGTGGACCTGGGCTATGTCACCTACTCTGCCCTCAACGGCAGCAGAAAGAGCCGCTACTTTGCCAATGCGGCGGGGCTTGGCTTTGACGCGGAGGTAACCGTGCGTGCCAATGCCGGGTCGCGCATGCTCGGCAGCACTATACCCTATCTGAGCAGCCTTGTGCGCACTCTGGGCAGCTATACCAACAAGCCCATCGCTGTTAGCATTGATGGTGGCGAGCCATGGACCGCTCGCGCCAACAGCATAGTAATCGCCAACGGCCAGTACTTCGGCGGGGGCATGCGAATCGCGCCTGAAGCCCGGCTATCTGACGGTATACTCGACGTCACACTGCTGGGTGATCTTGGCAAGATCGAGCTGGTTCGCAACGTCCCTCGCGTGTACGACGGCAGCCACGTTACGCACCCAAAGGTAAAGACGTTCACCGCATCTACAGTCGAGGTGACCTCCACCGAGCGACTGCTATTGCAAGCAGACGGCGAGGTGCTTGGTATGGCTCCTGCCAGCTTCCACGTTGTGCCGGGCGCGCTGAGGATGATTGTGTAGGCGAGCCTGGTGTCGTTAACGCAAACGGGGAGAGCGATGTGTCTGCTCTCCCCGTTCTTTATGCTCCCTGATGCTCCCTACGGCACGTCCTCCGGGCCGTTGTCCACGTATTGCTGGTAGAAGGCCTGTATCTCGTCATAGTTGTAGGAATCGAGCGGCATCAGGCGGTCCCAGGCGGCAATCGCGATGGGCGTTGTCATGTTTGTGTAGGGTGCTATTACCATTTTAACCTTGCCGTACTTGCCGAGGGGTAGCCTGCTATAGGTTTCCTTCAGTTGCTGCTTGACTGAGTCGGAGACATCAGGTTTGTAATAAAGGACGATGGCTCCGTGCTCAAGACTGTGTACCGATTGCCCATCGGGGATGGGCACTTCCGAGAAGCCGTAGGTGGCGGTAGTGCCGTAATGGGTGCCGGAAGATGGGGGATAGTTCTTGTATGTTATGGCCTGTCCATCATCAACGTGAGCGTTGCCTTCATCGGGCATGGGAGTACCAAGCCCTCCGGCAGGCCTGCGCGCAGCCATTGTCTGGGTGCCTACCACGTTAGCTTCCGCCCCCGAGGATTGTGCCATAGTTGGCACTGCCTGGCTGTCGGCATTGAGAGAAGGGTTCGTCTGCACAGAGGCAGCGGTTTGTGGGCTGTTACCACGGCTGGTCATCAGCAGATAGACAACGATAAGAAATCCCACGATCAGCGCACCAACTATGCCGCCCATGATTATGGGGAAAACATCGCGGCGCGGCGGCTCGTACCGGGAATACGAGGAACTCGAACGCGGCCGGCCGGAGCGGTTTGCGGGTGCGGTGTTGCGCGGACCCTGGCGCGATGGGCGTGGGGGACGCTCCTCTTGATAATCGTCGTATCTGTCGTTCGTGCGTGTTCGGCTGGATGTAGATGCAGAAGATGATGTACGGTTTGTTTTATTGGGCTGTGTGCTACGTCGAGCCTCCCCAGGCGGAGGGGGTTGATCGCCACGCCTGGGCGGGGTCTTGCTCATTAGGTCGCTCCTTCTTTGTTCGACGGTAAGTAATATAGTGGCAGCGTGATACTTCGTCTCCATCAGGGCACATGGAGCGTCATTACTGTTACATCAGGTTAATGTATCGCCCGGTGGAATGTCAAGCGAACTGGCACGGTAACTGTGGTGCAACTTGACGGGCCAGCTTTGCCCGGCTATACCTTATACTGAGCACACTTCTGAGGGAGGGAACGATTATGGCAATGAGTACGGCGAAGGAACGAAGCGAGCAGGAATGGCCCTGGGACGACTCCCTGGACACCCTTATCGCGGCGCCTGAGCATCACCGCTTGCTGATGGAGAACGATCGCGTCCGTGTGCTGGAAACGGCGATTCGCCAGGGCGACCGCACCCCCATACACACTCACCGCTGGCCGGCGGCGTTATACGTCGTGAGCTGGAGCCATTTCGTGCGATACGACGACAGAGGGAACATCATAGTGGACTCTCGCAATGTGGAGGCGCTCAGAGAGCCTCCGCCCTCCCTCTGGTCGGCCGCGCTCCCGCCGCACTCGCTCGAGAATGTTGGTTCAGGTGACCTCCGTATCATCAGCGTTGAGCTAAAAGGCTGAAGCCCCGGTCACTCGCTGCAGCAGGATCCATAACCCACGAAGTGGGCGACACAAAAAGATCATGTAATGTTGTCAGTGTGTCTGTCGCCCCTACGGGGCTTGTGGACCTGAGGCTCTACCCCACGCTTATGCATGGGGCTACTCTCTTACGCCCCTCCGGGGCTTTGCGTGGCTGGGCATGAGAAGGAGAGCTTGCCTGCCTTATTTGCCCGTAACGTCACCTGTATAGATCTGGCACGCCGAGCACTGGCTTTGAATAAGCCTGAAGCGCCGTCGGGGCAGATGCAAAGTCGGAAATGCCGGTGAACCGGCCACCACCTGGACCTTGTCATTCTGAACAGAGTGCAAAATGACACCGCCGAGATGGCACGCTAGAAACTGACTTTGCATCAGCCCTGGAAGGGCCGTCCGGGCGTTTGCATTTAGGTGCCCCTGGTGGTATAATCTACGAGTCATGCTATGAATCATGCGCGGCTCATAGAGCCTCGTTGCAAGGAGTATTCTCACGGTGGATATAAAAACATCTTTGATGATCGTCCAGGTCATACTTGCCATTGTGCTTATTGTCGTCTTGCTGATGCAGGCGAAGGGCTCGAGCTTTGGCGGCATCTTCGGCGGCGACTCGTCGTCGGTCTATCGCACGCGGCGCGGCTTCGAGAAGCGCCTGTTCCAGTTCACCATTGGCCTTGCGATTACCTTCTTTCTGGTTGCGCTCATCAGCAGCATCATCGTCTAACCTTGTAACTTCACGCCGCCGGTTGTTACGCAAGCACTATCCTGAGCCTGCACTACCGGCGGCTATTATTTTGCCCGCAACCGCAGGCATCACCCCCACTCTTCCCTATGTCTAACTCGTTCAAACCCCAGGCCATTGTCGGTCTGGTTGCTGTTGCTCTTCTTCTCGCGATCTTCACCGGTATGGCCGGGGCCGGTAAGAACACGCCCAGACAGCGCTCAGGCGATACCTATGTGGAGGCGATGGTCGGCGCACCCCGCTTTGTAAACCCTCTGCTCGCGGTCAGCGACACAGACACCGACCTGGTGCACCTTGTTTACAACGGCCTCGCGCGTGTTGACGCATCCGGCAATCTTGTGCCTGATCTGGCTTCCGGTTGGACCCCTAGCCCCGACAGCAGCGTCTACACATACACCCTCAGGCCTGATCTTCGCTGGCAGGATGGCGAACCCCTTACCGCCGACGATGTCTTCTTTACGCTGAAGACTCTGCTCCAGGACCCCGCCTTTCCAGGCGATCCTGCCCTTGCGCAGCACTGGAAGGGAGTTGACATAAAGTTAATGGGCACACAGACCGTGGAGTTTACGCTGCCTGCCCCGGACGCTTCTTTCCCGCAGTACACAACGCTCGGTATTCTGCCTCGCCATCTCTGGGGCACCGTCAAGTCCGCCGATCTACCATCATCTGAATACAATCAAGCTCCAATTGGCTCAGGACCGTGGCGCTACTCTCAAGTGAACACCTCGGCGGCCACACAAGGCCCTGTGGTGAGCGCACTGGTCACCCCTTCGGCCAATGCTCTGCCGCCCTCAGATGGCGTTTTGCTGGAGCCCAACGAGTATATGCCGGGTGAGGAGCGGAAAGTGTCGCGCATCTGGTTCAGGCTCTATCCAACCTTTGGCGCGGCGCTATCGGGGCTGAAGATGGGCGAGGTACATGGCTTAGGACATATCCCATCCGAGCGCGTCAATGAAGTAGCCGCTGTGAAGGACGTAACGTTTCACCGCGAACCTCTGGCGCGCTATAACATGCTCTTGCTCAACGTGCAATCCACTATTTTCGACAAGCCTGAGACTCGGCAGGCCTTCGAGCTTGCTATCGACCGGGATGCCATTGCGCGCAGGCAGGACGGCGAGTATGTCCCGGCCTCCAGCCCGGTGCTTACACATTCGTGGGCGTATGATCCCTCAGTAAAGTCTGGCCCCTACGATCCTGCCGAGGCGCGCAGGCTGCTTGATAGCGTGGGCTGGGCTGTTGGAAGCGATGGTATCCGTGTGCGTAACGGATTGACAATGACTGTTGTGCTGGCTGCCAACAAGGATATACCCGCCAATGTGACTGCTGCCAAGCTTGCCACCGACGATCTTCGTGCTGTGGGTGTGGATGCTCGCACAGTGCTGGTGAGCCGTGAGGCGTTGCTGCACGACTACCTTGGCCCCAGAGCCTTCCATATCGTGCTGGCGGGCTGGGAAGCGAACGGCGCTGACATTGACGTGTATCAGTACTGGCATTCGTCACAGGCGGTCACGGGCGGTCTCAACTTCGCAGGGTGGACCAATGCCGCGGCAGACAAGGCGCTTCAGGATGGGCACACTAATCCCGACCACGAAGCCCGCAAAAGAGCATACTCCGATTTTCAGCGCGTGTTCGCGGAAGATGTTCCGGCCATAATACTTGAAAGCCCGCTTTACACATATGCAACACGCTTGCCTGCACACGGTGTGACGCTGCCCGACAGCGATATGATGTCCGCTGCGGCACGCTTCGATACATTCAGCACGTGGTCGCTGCAAGTACCCTGATCTGAAGTTGGTGACTGAGCAAAGAAGAAGGCTACCCAGTTTGTCAGGGTAGCCTTCTTCTTTGCTCAGTCATTGTGCTGGCCTAGCCTGTCACATTCCACAATATCCATGTGAACACGAAGCAAATGGAGGTGAGAGCCAGCAGCACAATCACAGACATCCAGCCTGCCTGTGTTTTAGCCCAGAGGCTCATCTCAAGGTCCATGTTCTTGTAGTTCAGGAGGTCTTTGGGCGGAGGCGCGCTGCTGTATTTGAAGTCAATGCCGTCACCACGCACGCCGGGCACTGCTCCCGGGGCGGGTGGGCGGGCAGGCGTGGCGCTACCGGGGCCGGGGCCTTTACTTTGGCCGGGGTTGAGCCTCTCCGCATACTGGGCGATAAGCTCTTCGTCCTTGGATTTCCAAACTTCATTGGCCATATTGAGGCCCTCCCGCGGCAGTGTCTTCGCGACCGGTGTACATATTGCAGGATGCTAATAGAGTTCCAATTATATATACTATTCAAGTAGCCGAACGGTTGCAAATTGCACGAATCTGCGAGGACTATATGGTGAATGGCGAGCTAACTATGTCGGCACCTGACGAGCACGACATGGGCGCGTTGGAAGCGCTCTTGAACAACGCCCTTCACTCGCCGGGTATGGGCGACTGGATGCGGCTGCTTGGTGTTCATAACTTTCGCGAGGTGCGCTTGCTTGGTGAAGTTGTGGCGGGGTTTGGTTATGTGCCTGCGGGCCAGTGGTTCGGTGGCGTGAGTGTGCCTTCGACAGGCATCACCGCTGTGGGCGTGGCACCCAACCAGCGCGGCAGCGGGGTTGGCTCGACCATGATCCGCATGATGGTGGAGGAAATGTTCGACGACGGCGTGCCTCTTTCTTCGCTCTACCCGGCCACGCTGCCGTTCTACCAGCGTGCGGGATACGAGCGGGCAGGGCAGCGGGTCACGTATGAGCTTGCGCTGGACGCGATTGACGTTCGCGAGCATGGACCGGAGTTCGTTGCCGTTACCGAAGCCGATTACGCAACGCTGTACGCTCTTTATGAACGGCGGGCGCGGCTTTCTTCAGGCAATCTCGACCGGCCGGCATGGATCTGGAAGCGCAAGCTTGAGTCCGTGGAGCCGGGCATTTATCGCTATTTGATTATGCAAGAAGGTGTTGCGCAAGGCTACGTTATCTACAGGCAGGGCGAGCGCCCATCTCCGATAACGCTGCTCGATGTGTGCGTGCTCACGCAGCAGGCAGGGCGGGCGGTGCTTTCACTGTTGGCGCGCTACCGTTACATGCTTGAGAATGTAACCTGGGCAGGCGGGCCTCATGACCCACTTGTGTTCTTGCTGCGCGAGCCGCTGGTTGGAGTAACGCGCCCCAGGGTCAAGACCGTCATTTCGCTCGACTGGATGCTGCGCCTTATAGATGTGCGGAAGGCGCTTTCGCTGCGAGGCTACCCGCCCGGCCTGAATGCTGAACTCCACTTCGACGTGCGCGACGACTACCTGCCCGCTAACAACGGTCGTATCGTGCTGGAGATTGCTAACGGGCATGGCGAAGTGCGAGATGGCGGGCAGGGCCGCATGAGTCTGCATGTACGCGACCTGGCGTCGATCTACACAGGCTACATGGCACCGTCCGAGCTTTGTACCCTCGGCACGCTCACCGCTCCCGACGCCGATCTTGTTATGGCAGCCTCAGTATTCGCGGCCCCCCGTCCGTGGATCGCGGATATGTTTTAGACGACGATGGACGGCGTTGTCAGTTGTCAGTTGTCAGTTTTGCGGTCGGCGGTCGGTCGTCGGCGGTCATACTGGCAACTAGCCCGCCTAAGGAGGCATCTTACCATGCAGCGCAAACCTGTGGCCATTTACAGTGGGAATCTTTGAGGCCCATGCCAGAATGTGAAGGAGTTTCTTTCACGCATGGGGATCCCCTTCGAGGACCACAACATAAGTAGCAACCGTGCCGCCAAGCAAGAATATCTGGAGAAGGGTTACGACCTGCTGCCCGTGCTTGAGGTTGGCAATAGCGTCATTTTTGAGTATGAAGGGGAACCCCAGCTAATCGAAGTGCTGGTGAATGAAGGCTATCTGTAGAGGCGGCACGGGTGAATACGCGCTTCTACGCGCTTACCCCTTCACCTTGCCCTACTGTGCCGCCGACGCTGCGCCACAGGTAGAGCGATGCATACGAGCGGAACGGACGCCACGGCTCACCCATCTGGCGCATAGGGGCAGGCCTGGGAAGATCGGGCAAATTATTAATGCGCTTTAGAGCGGCACGCAGGCCGTAGTCGTCTACGGCAAACACATCGGGCCGGGCCAGCGAGAAGATCAGGAACATCTCGGCTGTCCATCGCCCTATGCCTTTTACCGCTACAAGTTCCTTGATTATCTCTTCATCTTCCATCTCCGAGATACGGCCGAGGTGAATTTCGCCCGAAGCAACGCGGGCGGACAGGTCTTTCACGTAGCTTACCTTGCCCCATGACAGGCCGGCGTCTCTGAGCGCCTGGTCGGGAACCTCCAGCATATCCTCGGCCTCGATCTTCTGCTTCTCCGGTACAAGCGCACGAATGCGCCCGACGATGGTAGCTGCGGCTTTGGAAGAAAGCTGTTGTGATGTTATGGCGTCAACCAGCGTGAAGAAATAGTCGTCGGTTTGCGTGAGGTAGAGAGGTCCCCACTGCTCGATCAGGCCCGACATTACAGAGTCGCCCGACAGGTACTCTATCGCTTCGGTTGCCTGCGCCGCAGTATCAATTGATGCCATCAACCGCATCCGTCGCCTGTGCGTCCACCGGCATATTGATGGTCCAGACATAGCCGTCAGGGTCAGCCACCCGGAACTCTCGCAGCCCGTACCACTGGGTCTCGATTTCCTGGACGATGTTCATGCGAGCACCGCTAGTCTGTAACGTGCTGTAGAGGAGGTCAACATCTGACACAGTGAGATAGAGATGAATGCCATAGCCGCGTTGCAGCCCTCTATCGAAGCCTTCCACAGTGTCTTCCCGCAACAGCCAGACCGTGGTGTCGCCCATGGCAAGGCTGTACCATTGAGAGCCTTTATCGTCGACAATCCCCTCGTTGTCCTGCACAAAGCCGAGCGTTGTGTAGAACTCCATCGATTTTGCCATGTGTGCGACTACAAGTTCAGGTATTATCTTTGCCATCGCCTTCTCCTTCCGGTTTTCTTCAAACGGTGTGTAAATATTCAGAACACGGGGTGCAGCAATCAGGCATCGCAGTCTACTTTGTCTGCCACTGTGCTGAATTATAGGACCAGGCATCGAGTTCCGGCGGCTCTATGCCAAGATGCGTGAGGATAGTGCTGATGTGCGAGCGGTGCTCGGTGGCGTGGTTGATGGCCTGTGTCAGAACTACTGTTGCAGGCATCTCATACGGCTCACCACGCCACGTTCCGCGCAGGATCGTGCCGGGTTCAATACGGTCAGCTATCTCTATTAGAGCTTCGCCGCTCTGCCGCGAAACGTCGCGCAGCACGTCGAAACCGGGAAATTCTTCGCGTTCCCTGAGTGGAGGCGCGGGCCCATCCGCCAGCCTCGTAACATACCGCTCTTCCGCGCCAACAAGATGCAGGAGCGTGTCGCGAATACGCCCGTATGTGCCTGTCTCGCTCGCGTCGAGTTGTTCGTCGGTCAAACCCGCACACACATCGAGCATGCACATGTTCGCCCAGAGATTATGCCTGAATACATCAGCCAGGGTTGTAGGCACCGGTGACTACCTCCTATGTTGTTGGCTATTATGAGGCTATCAGGCCGCGCCCTTACGCGAGCGGCCCGGCAATATCCTCTTCAAGAACTGCCCTGTATAGGACTCCTCGACTTCGGCCACCTCTTCGGGTGTGCCAATAGCCACGATCTCGCCGCCTGCATCGCCACCCTCCGGGCCGAGGTCAATCAGCCAGTCGGCGGTCTTGATCACGTCAAGGTTGTGCTCGATCACCAGGATGGTGTTGCCGCCATCGGTGAGCCTTTGCAGAACATGCAGCAATCGCTCGATGTCGGCGAAGTGAAGGCCGGTGGTCGGTTCGTCCAGTATGTAGAGGGTCTTGCCCGTTGCCCGGCGTGAAAGCTCGGCTGCCAGCTTGATGCGCTGCGCCTCGCCGCCCGACAGGGTAGTGGCAGGCTGCCCGCACCTGATGTAGCCAAGGCCGACCTCGCAGAGCGTCTTAAGCTTGTTCTTGATAGCTGGAACCGCGTCGAAGAACTCGGTTGCCTCTTCGACCGTCATATCCAGGACTTCAGCGATGTTCTTGCCTTTGTACCTGATTTCGAGCGTCTCGCGGTTATAACGTGCGCCGTGGCACACCTCGCATGGCACATAGACATCGGGCAGGAACTGCATCTCGATCTCGATGATGCCATCGCCCCGGCAGGCCTCGCATCGCCCTCCCTTTACGTTGAACGAGAAGCGTCCCGAATCATACCCGCGCACTTTGGCTTCCGGAACCTTGGCGAAGATCTCGCGTATCGGTGTGAAGGCCCCCGTGTATGTCGCGGGGTTAGAGCGTGGTGTTCTGCCTATAGGCGACTGGTCGATTTCGATTATCTTGTCGATATTCTCGATGCCATCTATGCTGTCGTGCGCGCCTGGCCGCTCTTTGGATCTGTTGAGCACCTGGCTCACCTTGCGCGATAGTACCTCGTGCACAAGAGTAGACTTGCCCGAACCGGACACGCCCGTTACGCAGATGAACTTGCCAAGCGGAAAATCGACAGTTACGTTTTGCAGGTTGTTCTCTCTCGCGCCGTTCACGACGATGCTCTTGCCGTTGCCTTTGCGCCGTTTCTTCGGCACGACAATATTCCGCTCGCCCCGCAAGAACTGAGCGGTCACCGAGTCCTTGTCGTCAAGGATTTCGTCGTAAGTGCCCTGCGCGATAATGTTGCCGCCATGCTCGCCCGCGCCCGGCCCAATGTCTATAATCCAGTCAGCTACCCGCATGGTCTCTTCGTCATGCTCGACCACCAGCAGGGTATTACCGAGATCCCGCAGGCGTACAAGTGTGTTGATGAGGCGGGCATTGTCGCGCTGGTGCAAGCCGATAGACGGCTCGTCGAGGATGTAGAGCACACCCATTAGCGACGATCCTATCTGTGTCGCCAGCCTGATGCGCTGCGCCTCGCCGCCTGCGAGTGTTGCCGAAGTTCGGTTCACGGTGAGATAGTCGAGTCCGACATCCATGAGGAAGCCAAGCCGAGCGCGTATTTCTTTCAGTATCTGGCGGGCGATGAACTGCTCTTTCTCCGAGAAGGGCGTGGGCTTGTCGCCTTCGCCGCCGAGGTACGCGAAGAACGTGTGCGACTCGCGTATAGAGAAGTTCGCCAGGCTCGCTATCGATTTATCATCTATCGTGACCGACAGGCTCTCCGGCTTTAGCCGCTGCCCACGGCAGGCGTGGCACGGCCTGTCGGACATATACCGCTCCAGCTCCTGCCGAATCGTATCGGAGTTGGTCTCAGAGTGCCTCCGCTTGACGATGTTCACCACACCGCTGAACTCGCGGTCGAACTCCTGCCAGCGTCCCTGGTAAGTTTTGTGCTTGATCTTGATGTGGCGCTCTTTGGCCCCATACAGGAGGACTTGCATCTGCTCTTCGGTTAGCTGGTTGAGCGGCACGTCCATCTTGAAGCCGAACGCTTCTCCGACTGCCTCCAGCACTTCAAGCATCCAGCTATCGCCCTGCTGGAACGACTTGGCCCAGGGTGCGATTGCACCTTCGATTATACTCAGATTGCGGTCGGGCACGATCAGCTCGGGGTCGGGCTCCACCTGGGTGCCGAGGCCGGTGCAGACCGGGCAGGCTCCATGCGGGGAGTTGAACGAGAATGAGCGCGGCTCAATCGCGCCCATTGAGATGCCGCAATGCGGGCAGGCGAAATGCTCCGAGAAAGTTAGCTCCTCTCCCTCAAGAATCGATATCCTCACCAGGCCCTTACCCAGCTTGATGGCGGTCTCGACAGAGTCGGCCAGGCGCGTTCGGTCGGGGTCAACCTCTCCGTTTGTGCCCTCCGGCGCGTGGACCACCAACCTGTCCACCACCGCTTCAATGGTGTGCATCTTGTACTTTTCGAGGTCGATGGTCGTGTCGAGGTCGCGCACTTCGCCGTCTATGCGAGCACGCACATAGCCTGCTTTGCGGAGATCTTCGAGCACCTTCTGGTGCTCGCCCTTGCGGTCCTTGATGATGGGCGCCAGCACGAGTATGCGCGAGCCTTCGGGAATAGCCTGCACCGCGTCCACGATCTCCTGCACAGTCTGCTGCTGGATCTCGCGGCCACAGTTGGGGCAGTGGGGGTGGCCCACACGCGCATAGAGCAAACGCATGTAGTCGTATATCTCGGTGATAGTGCCTACGGTAGAGCGGGGGTTGCGGGATGCGCTCTTCTGGTCGATAGATATGGCGGGAGAGAGACCTTCTATGAGATCCACATCCGGCTTCTCCATCAGCCCGAGGAACTGCCGTGCGTAAGCCGACAGCGACTCGACATAACGGCGCTGACCCTCGGCGTAAATAGTGTCGAACGCGAGCGATGACTTGCCCGAACCCGATAGGCCGGTGATTACCACCAGCTTGTCGCGCGGTATCTCCACATCAATATTCTTAAGGTTGTGCTCGCGCGCACCTCGCACTACAATGTGTGTCTGGGCATTGCCAGGCAATCTCTGGTGTTCTACTTGTGGCATATCTTTTGGGGCATATCCATTCTTCTGACTAGTCTGGTTAAGGTCTCGGAGCATACTATTATCCCCTTAATATGGAGGTAACTACAAGGGTTGTGCCAGGCTCCGCTGAGATGAGCAGGCAACCAAATAGGTTGATAGGTTACGGTTCGAGGTCGTCCATCACCATAATCTCAGTCTCAGTGACACGCTTCAGTACGGCATCGTTCGTGACGAACACATCGCAGTCGGCGACCAGGGCAACTCCAAGTTGTAGCGCGTCCAGCAATCCGATATTGTAGCGCACTCTCCGTTCGGCAGCACGTTGTGCTACTTGCTCATCTATAGCGACGAATATTGTATTGTTGCCACTAACGATTTGCCGGGTAAAATCCTGCTGTAAGCTTGTTCGGGTTGTACGGTACGGAAGAACCATACATTCAGCGAGAGTTACCGGTGACGTGACAGCCATGAGCGCACCGCTGTCTATATGAGCGAATATGTTCTTGACAACGTCAAGGTACCTCGGATCGCCTTCAACGAAATAGATTACAGGCGAGGTATCCAGGAAGATGTTTGACACACCGACGAGAGCATCACTTACTTTCAAGGATTTGTGTCTGTGTGATTTGTCTTGAGCGATTCTTGTCTATGTTGTTCGCTGTCGCGCCTGGTGAGTGATACCCATTCCTGAGCATCTACTCCAGCCAGCAGACCGGGAGCGATTCCCATAATCTCGCTCCATTTACGTCTCTCCTTCGGTTCTTCAGCGGTCTCATAGCTCTTCTTAGCTCTTTCTGCAAGACGAGCAATAAGCTCCAGCTGCTCAGTGGTAGAGAGTGTTTCGGCCTGCCGGATGATCTCCGATACCCTATCTGATGCCATATCGCCCTCCCTCCTTACCTCGCGGAGTAGACATAACTAGAACAAGCGTTCAACTACAAGTATACCAAATGCGTCAAGGCGTGGGCAATTTATGCGTGATAGTTTTCCACATCCAGCGCAGCTACTACTTCGCCTTCCTCTATCTCACCTGTTTCCCTGAAACCCACGCTGGCGTATGCTTTGCGTGCACCTTCGTTTGCGGGTCTATAAGACAGAGTAATACCCTTTACTTTGTCGATAGGAAAGGGGGTGTCCATGCACTCCTATGCCGAACACTTACAGGCGGCTTATATGTCTCAAATAGAAGGTGGACCCTGCGCTATCCTCCTGTGTACTTGCTCGATTGTGTACGTCCAATCAAAACCCTCTGACCACCATGTACCGCCGGCCTCAATCATCGCGTCCACGGTGTCCCGGTCCTGTGCGCTATCCTGGCCTGTCATGCCACCCACGACCACATCAAATGGCGCACTGCTTGTGCGATGCTCCATCGTGTAAGCGATAAGATCGCGAATATCCTGTGGTGTCAGATGCGTCTGTTCATCAAGGGCAAGCGGCACTATCCCGTCCCACTGTGCTGCCCTACGGAACGGTTTCTTGTTGGGCCATCTTCCGGCCAGCCAGATGGGAATGCGCGGCTGCTGCACCGGCCTGGGGAGAAAATGCGCGTCCTTTACTTTATAGTGCTTGCCCTCATAGCAGAATGGCTCGCCGCTCCAGAGCCCGTCCAGCACAGCCAATCCTTCGTCCAGCATCTCTCCGTGGGACTTGTCGTCGGGTGGCTCCCCGAACTTGCTGTAGTCCCCAAACCAATCGCCCCCGATGCCAGCGCCGAGCACCATACGCCCGCCGGATAGCTGGTCGAGGGTAGTTAGCTCACGTGCCAGCTTCCAGGGCCGCCTTCTCGCTATTGGTGTAACGAGCGCGCCCAGCTTGATACGCTCTGTGACCATGGCCATGGCGGTCAGCAATATATAGGGGTCCGATCCGGGCTGGGTCTCGGGCCACGTCCAGAGGAGATGGTCCCAGAGGAAGAAGCCGTCCCACCCTGCCTCCTCGGCTTCGTGGGCAAGCTTGGCCATAAGTCGTGGGTCGTGATACTGTCCAAAGTTTGGTGCCGAGATGGCGAATTGCATTGTTGCTCCTTTACATGCTGCGGGTTACGGCGCTCTATGCGGCCCGCAGCCCGTCTACCCAGTCGCCGATCAGCCTGGCGGCCACGTTAGCCTTGTCCCAGAAGACATGGTCGGCTCCATCCACCAGGTGTGTTTCGACCCTTGTGGACGATACAGCGTTGCGTCGTATCATATCGAGGTCAGAAGCACTACCGCACCACTCTTCTTCGGTGCCATAGAATGCAAGGATGGGGCACTGTACTTTCGCTATATGCGGCGTCTCCGTGTCGGCGTCGAAGACGTGCTGTGCGATGCGTGCCCTGCCCAGGTAGGTCTTTGCGCTCATCCGATACCAGGGCATCTCAAGTTGAGGCAGCACTTCGTCATCTCTGCCGTCCGCCTCCATCTGCTCGGCGAGAGCGACACGGTCGGGTGTGGCCTTCCATTTCACGTCGCCCGAGGCTGATACTACGCCAAGCACACGCTCGTCCTGTTTCTGTGCCTGGTAGTAGATGACTTTGTTCGCGCCGAAGCTGTGGCCGACCAGCACGACTCCCTCGGACCCTTCTTCGATTGCCATGTCGATCCAGGCGCTAAGGTCGAGAGGTACCTCGTCAAAGCGCTCCCAGCACGCGCCGCCGGGCTGCGCCTCGCCGTTTGGACCCCATATGATCGATGCTATGTCGTGCCCGTGCGTGTTGCTTGTGATAAAGGTGTAGCCGAGCGCGGCCATCTCTCGCCCGATCTGGATGTAGGGCATGTCGTAGAACCTGCTGGTGTTGCCGTGTATCCAGATGATGGCCACCGGCTTTGTCTCGCCGTTGGTGGGCCGAATGATCGCGCCCTCCAGACCGTAACCGTCCGCACGATCTACAAAGGCAAGCTCTTCGGTAAAGCCCTTTGTGCCCAATTGCTGCTCCTCCTCAAAGATGCTCAGCATACTTGACAGGTTCATGGTACTCAGCACGTCTCGCCTCCTGTTCGCTACTACACACACTTTCATCCCACTCGCATTAACATACTAACAGGAGGCACCTGACATCCTCTGTCAGGATTAGAGACGGGCTTTGGTGATGTTTTTGGGGAGGTCAAAATCGGAGTAAAATGAGCCCGAAAAGTTGCCTGAAGAGGGGTTTGCAAACAGGTAAGAAGAGCTACACCCCTGACCTGCGGTTAGCGGTCGGCGGTCTTCCGTCTGCCGTCTTACGCAGTACGGAGTACGGAGTACGCATTACGAACCCCCTACCGCACCAGAGCGCGCACCTCGGCCATAACCATATCGGGGGTGATGGCGCGCATTTCCGGGCCGCCTTCCAGTTCGGGGGAGCCTACGTCCAGCTGCATGGTGGAGTGGGTGTTGGGTGCTCGGAAGGCGCGGTGCATGTGGGGGTTGCCCCATGGACCCCAGATCGTCTCGTCGCTTGGGCCATACAGGTGCAGGCTGGGTCTGCCGAGGGCATCAGCGATATGCAGAGGGCCGCTATCTACTCCCAACACAACAGTCGCTCTGGCAAGGATCCACACCAGTTGTTGCAGGTTGGCGGTTTGCCCGGCAGCATTTACCAGGCATCCGTTGGTGTTGTCAGATTTCTTTCTGATTGCTTGTTCGATAGCCTCGGCCAATATGCGCTCATTGGGTGCGCCTGTTAACGCCACAGCCCATCCGTCGGCAAGGAGCCTGCTCGCGACCTCTGCCCACCCTTCTATTGTCCAGAGCTTATTAGCCGCTGCCGTGCCAGGGTGTATTACTACTCGCCGATCTGCCGTCAGCCACTCAACTAGCAATCCTGTAGTTGGCTCGCTTCCCTTCGGTGGGCGCATCTGAGGAATGCCCTTCGACCTGTTCACCTGTGTGTGTATAGGTCTAGTTGGCTTCACCTTTTCGCCTGCCAGAACAGCATCAACCAGCGCCAGATTTTGCTCGACCTCGTGTTTACCGGGGCTATACGGCGTTGAATTGGTGAGCCATGTCTCTACGCCCGCGGTGTTGTAGCCCCACCTTGTCGGGACGCCTGCCGCCGCCAGAAGAGCCGCACCCCACCAGTAGTCGAAGCGAAGCACGATGCCCATATCATACTTTTCGGCGGCAAGCCTCCTGGCCGTCGCGCGGAGCAGACGGTACGGCCCCAGTATGCCTCCGCCGCTGTTAGCTGTGATGCCGGGGAAGCGCACCACCTGGAGCGTGTCGAGATCAGGGTTGCCCTCCCACATGGCCTTGCCCCAGGGTCCCACAAGGCCGGTTATGTGTGCGTCCGGGAATGCCACCCGGATTTGCGCTAAAGCGGGTGTCGCAAAGAGCAGATCGCCCAGGTGATCGGGCCGCACCACCACGATGCGCCTTACTGGTGTGTCTGTCGATGTGCCTGGTTTCAGTCCTGCGGTTATGAGCCGGGGGCTGGTTAGTCTGAGGAGCGTGCCTCTGAGCAGACGCTTCATTGTGGCTTGTGTATCGGGCATAACGTGTGGCATAAATAACGCCCGGCAGCAACGGCACGGGCTGTTATGGTTCTCCGATATCGAATAGTTTGTAGTTGTTAGCCTGTCACCGCCGCGTCGGGGAAGGTCACGGTTGCTGCTCCCGGGTCGAGCACGGCGCGCCCACCGTTTGGGATAATCATCTGCGGCTCTGTATGGCCGAAATCCATGTTCGTCACCACGGGCATATCGGGCCGCCCAAACTCCTCCCCGACCACGCCCAGGATAGCCTGCTCAAGCTCCCTGATTTGTTCGTCAGTGTATCCTCTTGGCCGCCCCACCATCATACCTGCCATCCGCTCATAGAGTCCTATCGAGCCGTAGTTGCGCAGCCAGCGCTTCACCAGTGTCGGCGAGGGCGCTTCCTCTGACATTTCCCAGTAGAAGATCGCCCCATCCCACCATTCCCGTTCCGGCCACCATTTCGTGCCCTTCAGGAATTCCAGCACGTCCAGACAACCGCCGATAAGTCGACCTTCTACCCTCGAATTTCCGCCCAACCATACTCTTCCGGTATTCGGTTTCATCTCGCGCTTACGGTTGTCCAGGCTGCGGTCGTTCCAATCAAGGAACTCTTCTGTCCACTCTTCAGACGGTTCGGCCACGCCTATGGGTTCAGCAGACATCAGCACCCGCCGGAACCATCGCTCTGCATAAGGAAACATACCCCCGTTTTCCGCGATGCCCGACATCACCGAAGGTCCGTAGAAAGTCTGCACGCCCGCCAGCATCGCGAAGACGTGCAATGTGGTGGTGTCCGAGTAGCCCATAAAGAGCTTCGGGTTGGCTCTGATAATATCCTCATCGACATATGGCAGTATGCGAACAGAGTCGTCGCCGCCGATGGACGTGATGATGCCGTCAATAGAGCTATCGGCAAAGGCCGCGTTCACGTCTTCGGCCCTGGCTCGCGGATTCTTATCGAGCCAGCCCGCATCCGCCATGGTATGAGGCATTTCCACTACTTCAAGCCCGAAGCGCTCGCGAAGCTCAGCAACGCCCATTTCATAGCGCGCCGGTATCGTGCCCGGCCCGCCCCACGAAGGGCTTACCACGGCCACACGGCTGCCCGGCTTGAGCATCCCCGGCTTCTGTAGCTTCAACTCCCCCATCACGTCACCGTACTCCTCGCCATGCTACTCAACAGCGGCTATTATACACCCTCAGTCTGTAACGGCAATGCCGCCCAGGTGTCCCAGATGCCGTCGCTCATCTTGTATTTTACAACCACCTGCTCAACGTCCCAGCCGATGAAAAGCCGCTGTTCGGCAAGCTCTTCGTGCACGCGCTCTAGCTCGGCCCTGTCGCTGAACACGCCTACTGTCATGTGTGGCAGGAAGTCGTCGCCATGCTGCCCGCCGTAGATAGGGTAGTCGGGGAACTCAGCCAGCACAGCCCTGTAGATTGACTGGACGCGCTCAGGATGGGCTATGCTAAGATAGAGCACTCCTGTTTCCGGGAAGGTCTCGAACCCACGCAGCGAAAGCCTCACAGCGGGACAGCGCGCCAGCACAGCCCTCAGACGCGGCTCGCTATCGCCCAGCAAGGGTGCGGGCACAAAAGGCACCGTGACCGTTATATGCGGCTCTATCCGCTCGACTTCTTCAGGCATGTACAGCTCGCGATAGTGGTCAGCGTAGGCACAGATATCCGCGGGCGGCACGATTACGAGCGCCGTTTCGCCTGTCGGATAGTAGTCGCTCACTCTACTGCTCTCTTCCCAACGCCTCGCGCATAAATCTTCTCGACTGCCGACCAGACCCCTTCGATAGTTACGGCTCCATGATAGAGGTCGCTGCTCTTTGATGCCTGCCTGAGCGACTCGGCTCCTGAGCCGCTTGTTGCGTGCTTGGGTGCGACGGCGACGCTTCGCCTCGACGGGTCCCAGGGGCCGTATCGCACGGGATCGGTTGGACCAAACACAGCTACAACCGGCGTGCGCATCGCGGTGGCCATGTGCATGGCGCCGGTGTCGTGCCCCAGAAAGAGGTTGCAGCGTCCAATGAGAGCGCCCATTTCACCCCAGCCCAGCTTACCAACCATATCGACCACGTAGCCCTGAGTGGCGGGGAAGAGTGCCGCTTTGAGGGCTTCGGCGGCTTCGCGGTCCTCTTTGCCTGGTCCACCCAGCAGCAGCACGTTGGTCTCGTAAGTCTCGGCCAGCCAATCGGTGATCCGTGCCCAGCGTTCCGGCTGCCATCTTTTTGAGAGGAGGTTCATGCCGGGGTTTGCGCCACCGCCCAGGTGTAGCGCCACATACCCGAAGTCCCCTTCTTCGCAGCCTGCCTCAGAGAGTGCGCGGCCCGCTCCTCCTTTTTCTTCTTCGGTCGGGAAGAACTCGAGGTATGATTCGTCTCGCGGGGCGGCTATTCCTAGGCTGCGGACTACATCGAGATACCACTCCACTTCGTGCCGCACCTTGTTTGGCGGGCATTGTACGGGGTGCGTGAGGGCGAGACCGCGATTCTCGCTGTCCAGCCCTGCCCTCACCGGCACTCGCGCCAGGTAAGGAACCATGTTCATAAGGGGCGAGCGGTCCAGCACGAGCGCCGCACCATACTTGCCGCGCCTGATATAGCGTGCCAGCCGCATGTAATCGGCCATATGGGTATCGTCGCCGCCCACGGGTGCCTCGATAAGGGCGTTCAGCCGGGGGTTGTGCGCCACAGCTTGTTTCGACCAGCCGCCCACCGCTATGTCAATCTGCGAATTGGGCAGCGCACGCCGCAAAGCCGCGATGGCGGGCGTAGACATAAGCACATCGCCCATGCAGCAGGGCTTAACAACCACCACCCGCTTGAGATGTGGGTCGGTGAGCGATAGGCGTTTGCCTCGGCCCGACCTCACGCGCCAGGGCAGCCCGGCCAGCCACGTGGCAGAGGTTATTGTTCGCGCACGGAGATCAGGCACAGCCAGTCGCCCTCCCTCTTTTTCTCCCGCACGGGCAGGCCCACTTTCTCCAGGACCTCAATTACCAGATCGCCGCGCTCGATGAAGATACCCGACGTGATGAGTGTGCCCCCGGGCTCAAGTAGCGCATAGAGCGACTTCGATAGCTCGATGATAGTGCTTGCAAGTATGTTGGCGACGACCAGGTCGTACGGTCCATCGGCTTTCGCCGCTTCAGCTGAGCCCTGCTCCACGCTTATCTGTGCGGAGAGTCCGTTGCGCTCAACGTTCTGCCGTGTGGCCGATACCGCCACGCTGTCGGTGTCGATGGCTGCTATGGTGGTTTCCGGCCCGCCGAGCTTTGCAGCTGCTATCGCCAGTATTCCCGATCCTGTACCAAGATCAAGCATGCTCGCCGGACCGGGTTTCACATACTCTTCCAGGGCCAGCAAGCAGAGGCGCGTGGTCGGGTGTAGGCCAGTGCCGAACGCCATGCCGGGGTCGAGGTCGAGCACAACGTCGCCCGCTCGCTCCGTATAGTCGAGCCAGGACGGTTTGATGACAATGTGCTGCCCCATGCGCTGTATGCCATAGAAGGCTTTCCAGGCGTTGGCCCAATCTTCCTCTTTGCACTCGCGCACGCGTAGCTCACCGACAGGACGCATGCGCCCCAGGTGCCACAGTGCCTGCTCGATCTGCCGCCGTCTCTCCGGCGCTTCTTTATCTATGGGCAGGTAGGTGCGCACACTGATGGGCCTGTTGGGGTCGATTTCCATATACTGCAGCTCGTCCCAGCTATTTTGCTCGGCCTGCTGCTCAGGGGCTGCCTGCTCCACAACCACGCCCCCGTTATACCCCAGTCGCGCGAATAGCTCGCTGACAGGCTCCACAGCCTCAGGGTCTACCTCTACGGATAACTCTAACCAGTCCATTTGGGCTCCGTTGTCAGTTGCCAGTAGTCATTAGTCAGTTGTCAGTTCTCAGTAGACGGCAAACTGCGGTCAGCCGTCGGCGGTCGTCAAACTGACAACTGACAACTGACTACTACTTGAACGTATCATCTATTGCCGTGGTGGTCGTGCTGCCGTCGCGCGAGACCGAGTCGTCGCCGAGGTTCACTGTGTCGAAGGAGCCTTCTGCTTTGGCGCGCTCGCCAAGCAGCGATCCGAAGAGCATAGAATTGCTTATCAGGGCATTCGGGCTGACGATGCTGTTCTTCACAATAGAGTCGCGAACGGTCGCCCCTTCAGAAATAGAGGTAAACGGCCCGATCACCGAGTTCTCTACAGTAGTGCCCTCGGCAATAAAGGAAGGAGGTATAACTACCGATGATCCTCTCGTGTAAGGCTCTTTATTGCTGTCCATGTCGCGCAGCAGGTATCGGTTCGCGTGCAAGACCGCGTCCCAGGTGCCTGTGTCTTCCCACATTTGTACGGGGAAGGTGCGGAACTTCGCGCCTTCGTCGATCATCACCTGGATGGAGTCGGAGAGGAAATATTCTCCCTTCAAGCTCTTGCCGGACGCCATGAGCTTGTCAATGGCGTTGAAAAGCCACTGCGAATCTTTGAAATAATAGAGGCCGACCACTGCGAGGTTGCTCTCGAAAACCTGGGGCTTCTCTACAATCTTGGTCACGATGCCGTTGGGGCCGGGAACCGCGATGCCGAAGCGCGACGGGTCGGGAACTTCGCTCACGAACATCGCGCCGTCGACGTCGAGCGTATTGATAACAGACAGATCGGCTTTGAAGAGGGTATCCACGAAAAGGGTCATAACATCGCCCTTGACATAATCACGCGCCAGAGCTATCGCATCGGCCTGGCCTCGCATCACCTTTTGCTCGATGAATCTGGTTTTGTAGTGGTAGTGCTTGTTGACATAATCCTCCATCTGCTCACCCATGCGCCCCACGATGAAGATCAACTCTTCTATATCAAGGCCCGCAAGGGCATCGATAACATAGGCAAGTGATGGCCGCCCGGCCACATGGACCATCGGCTTGGGACGCGTATGTGTTTGGGGTCTCATGCGGGTTCCGTAGCCCGCTGCCGGAATGATTACTTTCATGGTTCACTCTCCAAGTGGTGGGGTACTTTGCGTATTGCGTACTCCGTATTGCGTATGGGGGCGGGGTGCAGGGGCGAAGCCCATGACGGTGGATGAGCGAAGCGGGGGCGGGGTGTCCCCCATTCTTCTCTTCTCTTTAGACTCCCCTCCCGCACGCGGGAGGGGTTGGGGTGGGCCTCCCCTTAACGAAATGTCAGGTTGCACTACCCAAAATCTGAATATTTACCTCCCTGCGGTGACTGACCGTGATTACCTTTGCAATTAGTATAATCATTGGCTGTTGGGTTCCGTTGGGTACGTTCGTCCACCCTCATACGCAGTACGCAGTTTAGCAGAGACGTATGCTTCGCGCAAGGCACATATCTTGCAATATTTGGGCCGTGGGGATTGCCGCTCCCCTGTTACTGTGCGGCCAGTTTGCCCCACGAGGAGGTTATCCATATGGCTGACAATCAAGACAAGTCGGAAGAGCGCAGCTATCGCGGCTACGACACGCCAGGCGAAGATAGCATAATCAAGAGTACCAGTGATGCCGTGCCCTCTCCTTCCATAAAAGCCACAGACCGCGACGAAGCGCCCGACGCATTTATTGGCGGCAGAGTAAACGAGAAACCCGGCAGTGCTAATCCTGCGCTCCCGGAGACTATAGGCGTTGAAACAGGTGCGACCACCACTGCGGACCTGCTCAGGGCACGGGAATCGGCGGAAGAAGAGAGACTGCGCAGCCAGCACGCTGACATGTACGCCGACCAGGCCACCGGCAATGAGGCCGGGGATACACGTGGAAATAATATTCCTGTTGGCAGCAGCGAGGATGCAAAGATTTATCGGGAACGCGAGTTTGGCGTTCCAACAGAGCCGTCTGAGATGGATTTGTTGGGCGGGCGTGGGATCAATATTCCCACGGAGGATGATAATGGACGCTAACAGGTTCGGAATACCGCCGGCGGACGCGGCGGATAGTGGCGTGGACACAGAAGGAGGCGTGGTCAGCGCCCTGTTTGCCGACTCGCGTTCGGCCAGGGCCGCCATTGCTGAGCTAAGAGAAATCGGTGTCTCCCCCGACAGCATTTCGCTCATTTCGCGAAACGAAGCCCAGGACACTGAGCCTGATCTTGCCGGTACCGCCGGTATTTCTCGTGAGGATGTCGAGGGAGAGGACCTCACCTATCGTGCCTCTGAGGAGCTTCCTAACGACGAGGATCTTCCCACAACCGAAGCCCAGATGACAGGCAACAATATGCCTGTGGTGCTGGCCTATGAAGTGCCGCCCGATGAGCCTCTTGGCGGTAGCAATCAATTGGGCCTTACTCGTGATGCTGACCTTGTGCGCCGAAACGACGCCGACAGCAACGCCGATATCGACATTTACACAGACTTCCCAGATGAGCCGGGCGGAGTGAACCCCGACGCACCCATTTCAGGAGAGATGTCGGCTACCGAACAGGCTCCCGTGGAACTGGGCGAGCAGAGGGTCGGCAGTGCCGTGGTCGGTGCGGGAGTTGGCAGCGTGGCTGGCTTACTGGCTGGAATAGCTGCACTCGCCATCCCCGGCGTGGGTCCACTTATCGCTGCAGGCCCGATCGCGGCCGCGCTTGGCGGTATGCTGGCAGGGGGAGCCGCGGGCGGGATTATCGGCGCGCTCGCCACTGTGGGAGTGCCCGAGGAGTTCGCCCGCACGTATGCCGCGTCTATACAGGAGGGCCAGATTCTGGTCAGCGTGCGAACAAGTGCGCTTGGACAGGATGCAGTTGAACGGGTACTGGTGGCTAATGGTGGGCAAGAGGTTCACTCGTAGCCTGTGGAATGCGGAGCCTGTGGTTTTGATATAATCGGCTATGACCAATAGCACAAGCGCCAGTAATATCACAGACTCCGCATTCACTCTATTCGCGGTAACCGCCGATGCGGTTGGCTCAACCACCAAGCGGCTCGAAAAGCTGGCTATCCTTGCGGCATATCTTGCGCCGCTGGAGGATAGCGACCTGGCAATCGCCTGCCGTCTCCTATCCGGCAACCCTTTCTCTTCGTCCGATGACCGAACACTTAACGTTGGTTTTAGCGTCGCCTCCACGGTCTTGATTGAGCTATCCGGTATCGATCCGAATGAGTACAGCCGTCTCGCCGTGAGCCTTGGCGACCTCGGTGACGTGGCTGCCCATATTCTCCCGGACCAACCTGTTGAGCCGGGGGAACCGATCACTCTCAGATCGGCGCTCGACTGCTTCGACACAATTGCTTCAACGCGTGGAACAGGCAAGAAGGCGCTGTTGCTGCGCACTTTGCTTGCGCGCGCCACGCCGCTTGAGGGGAAATATATCGTCAAGCTGGTAACGGGCGATATGCGCATGGGCTTGAAAGAGTCGCTGGTTGAAGAGGCGTTGGCGCGCATGGCCGGGCTGAAGGTGGCCGAAGTGCAGCGCGTGAACATGCTGATCGGTGATATAGGCGAGGTCGCTATCATGGCCCGCCACGGCCGCCTTGCCGAAGCCTCAATGCGCCTCTTCCACCCGCTGAAGTTCATGCTTGCCACTCCTGCCGAAAAACCCGCTGATCTGGTTACGGAGGCTCGCAATCGTGCCGAAACTCACATCTATATAGAGGACAAATATGACGGTGTGCGTGCACAACTTCACCGCCAGGGTGACCGCGTGGAGATGTTTTCGCGCACTCTCGACCCCGTAGCTCACCGCTTCCCCGAGGTGGCCGATGCGCTACTTACTCTGCCTCACTCAGTTATCTTTGATGGCGAGGTCGTTGCCTATTCAGAGAGTGACGGCCGCTGCTTGCCTTTCGCTGCCCTCCAGAAGCGCCTGGGACGGAAGACCGTTTCCGCCGACCTGATGGCCGAGGTGCCTGTGGCCTGCATGGTGTTCGATCTGCTCTACCTGGACGGTGAGGTGCTGCTCGATGAGCCTATGTCGCGCCGCAAAGAGCTGCTGGCGGTGCTTGATCTTCCCTTCCCCCTTGTGAAAGCGCCAACCGAGCTTGTGCCGGTCGACAGGCTGGAAGAGGAAGTTGAAGACGAGCCGCACCCTCTCGATGATATGTTCGATGCGGCGCGCAACAGAGGCAACGAGGGCTTAATGGTGAAGATGCCCGGTTCGCTCTACTCGCCGGGCAAGCGCGGCAAATCGTGGCTCAAGGTGAAGCGTGCCCTAGCCACGCTCGATGTTGTGGTGACGGCAGTGGAATGGGGGCACGGCAAGCGAAACAAGATGCTCTCAGACTACACCTTCGCCGTTCTTGGTCCGGAAAACCAGCTTCTTAATGTGGGCAAGGCTTATTCAGGGCTCACAGATGCCGAGATTATCGAAATGACAGAATGGTTCAAGGAGCACACCATCCGCGACTTTGGCCGCGCCCGGCTTGTCGAGCCTCTTATTGTGATAGAGGTTGCGTTCGACCGCATCCAGCCGAGCGCACGCCATAAGAGCGGCTATTCCCTTCGCTTCCCGCGCATCGTGCGCCTGCGTCCCGATAAGCGCCCGCAAGATGCCAGCACACTTGACGAGGTACGCGCCCTGGTGGAATAAACGAGACCGACCGCCGACCGCTGCGTTGTGGATTTAGGTTGCAAAAGAACAGGAGAGGCTCACAGCAATGCGAGCCTCTCCTCTTTTTGTTTCGTACCTCGCGTCTATAACGCTATGGTGTCTGGCAGTTAGGGAAGAAAGTGTTAGCCACTATCTTCGATGTCTGCCCCCTCGATAGCGTTGCGTTAGGTCGGAAGTATGGACGCTGCTGAGCGTCGCACGGCTCGTTGGGATCAACACCGCACGGATAGCCGTTCATTGCTCCCGGCCTGTTGATGAGCAAGCGCTCCACATACGGGTGGAATGTAGAGCCCGCCGGCACATCAGTGAAGGTGAATGTTGCAGGATCAGGGTCATTGAAGCCTGCTGCATTACTCACTATCTTGGTCAACTGACCGCGTGTAGCGTTGGCGCTCGGCCTGAAGTAAGGCAGGTTGCCTGGTGCTACACATGGTTCGTTAGGATCGACACCGCACGGATAACCACCCATCACGCCACGGCTGGCCAACCTCTCTACATAATCGTAGAACGTTGAGCCGGGCAGCACATCCTCGAAGGTCTGTCCAGTGTGTGGCTCAGAGAAGCCAGCCGACTGGGACACCACCTTGGCGAGCTGGCCGCGTGTGATGGAGTTAGACGGTCGGAAGTAGGGATCGCTGTTACCGTTACAAGGCTCGCCGGTACCACCGCACGGGTAACCGTTGATGATGTTACGGCAAGCGAGGCACTTGATGAAGGGGTAGAAGGTGTTGCCGGGCAGCACATCTGCGAACTCTAGCGTGCATGCTGTTGGCGTGGCTGTTGCGCCGCCCACAGTTGCTGTAGCAGCAGGCTGTGTCGGTGTAGCGGTGCCGCCTACAGGTGTGCAGGGTACCGGTGTGCCTGGCGTGGGGGTCTGCGCGGGGATTACTGTGCCCACGGCTGTGTTGCTCGTGCTCACACGTATGTTATCCAGCGACGGCCCCTCGAAGGTTTCTCCATTCCAGTTGCTGCCGTCCGTCGTGAAGGTGAAGCGGATCTTCATCTGGGCAGACTTCCACCGCGTCACGTCTATGCAGAACGTCTGCCAGCCGTGCACGGGGCTTGCCTGTCCGAAGAATGTGCTGTTATTTACGCCGCTTACTGGCCATGTCGCGCCACCATCGGTGGAGATCTGACCCTTAACCACGTCGTATTCGCTCTCTGCACTGTCGTACAGGTCGAAGCTGACCCACACGTGTTCGGCACCCGAGGTGTTCCAGGTAGAGTTAGCGGTCAACTGCGTATTCTGCGCTCCCACGTAGAAGTAGGGAGGGGCAACCGCACCTGCTCTTACCGCTCGAAGGCTGTTGAAGCCTCGCACAGCAGAGTTGTGCCACGTGCCTGTGGCCGCGCTTCCGCCTGTAACCGTCCAGTCAGTCAGCGCTCCATCTTCAAAATCGTTGAAGAGCAGAGCAGGTGCCTGCGGCATGGTAAAGTTGTGGACAACCGGCCCACCGGGATAGTTGACTGTGATGTTGGCGATCACCGATTGGTAGCCGCACTTGTCCGCTCGCAGCGTAAAGTTGCCGGCGGGCACGTTGTTCAGAGTGTAGTTGCCCTGAGCGTCGGTGGTCGTGTGGATGTTGGCGAGTCCGTCGATAGAAACGTTAGCGCCTGCCACGGCTGCTGTGCCATCGCTGGTCACAGTTCCTGAAACAACGCCTGTAGGCATCTTGACCAGGTTGATGGGCAATGTGCCTGTCGTGGAGGACATAACCGTCGTGTTGAAGCTCATGCCGTAGTAGCCGGGGGCGCTAACCGTAACGGTATAGCTACCCGCAGCAAGAATTGTGCGGTAGCCGCCGGAATTTGAGGAGACCACCTTGCGAATGCCGCACTCGCCGTTAGCGTTTGCGTCGGTGCAGGCTGTGGAAACGCGCACATCAGCACCCGGCACAGCAGCGGCACACGAAGCATCCATAACGGTACCGCTGATAGCGCCTGCATCGCGCACATATACAGCAGCAGCGTAATCATCGATTTCGCCCCAGCCGTAGTTGTTGTTCGGCTTTGTGCCAAAGGAGCTCTGCCAGTAGGCGGTCTCAATGATGATGTTGTAGAACTCGTTCATAGTCAGATCAGGCCTGATCTGGCGCAGAAGACCTACAAGGCCGGTCACGTGTGGCGATGCCATCGAGGTACCGGAGATGCTGCCGTAGCATGGTGCTGTGCCGCCGCAGCTGCTGGGCGGGAAGCTGGAGCGAATATTTACCCCCGGAGCCATGATATCAGGCTTGATAAGGCCCCAGTTGCTGCGCTCCCAGTTTGCGGGATCGTTCCAGGGAGCCTGGTCAGGTGCGGGGCCACGGCTCGAGAAGCCCGCGATTGTGCGGTTTATGTCGGTAGCGCCTACGCCTTCAACAATCGGATATGCACCGGGCTTGCCGACTGTCGCCGGGCCAGGACCGTTGTTGCCATTGCTGAACACAGGGATAATACCGACTGCGCGCCACGCTTCTATGTCGCCCCACCATTCGAGGTTGGGATACTGGTAGGAGTTGCTGTCTCCCCACGAGTTACCGACCGAGTCGGGTTGGTCGTTCGTGTTGGGGTCGCCGTCTGGGTCGGCCATAAACTGGAAGCAACCGTGGATGTAGCTGAATGGACCTTTGCCCGTGGCATCATAGATGCGGCAGGCGATCCACGTCGCGCCCTTCGATTGGCCGACTTCGTTTGTGCCCGTTGCATCGCCCTGATAGCCGGCTATCGTGCCCATTGTGTGGGTGCCGTGGCCGTCAGCATCGATGGGGAATGCGGGGCTTGTGCCGAACTGGTCCTTCCATGAGTTGGCAGGTGAGCCACCGTTGACGCCTCGCCAGCGGCTCGCCAATGCCTCATGTGCGCCGTCGACACCACTATCCTGGTTAGCCAACACGCGGCCTGTGCCGTCGTAGCCCAGTGCCCACACTTCAGGGGCGCGCACCTGGTAGATATTCCAGTTGGCGCTCGGGTTGTCCGGCGAGTCTACGGTTCGCTCGTACTTCGGCATTGTCATGATGCCGTCTTCAACTATGTATGCCACATCGCTGCGGGCTGCTACGGCCTGGATGGCAGCAGCAGGCGCTTCCATCGCGAAGCCGTTGAATATCCAGTAACGCTGGTAGATGTCGACATTGGCTGCTGCCTGCGCCGAGTCGACCACGGCAGGCTGTGTTCGCTCCGCCACGTCTTTCAGCTTGCGCAGTGCCCCGGCCCTGTCGTTGGTGGGCCATGTGCTGAGGTCCGCCTGGTCCTTCAGGTGAACAATCACCCTCAGTCTTGTGTCCTGCCCTGCGTTCTTCACCTTGCCGTCCAACTGACCATACAGTTTGCCGGCCATGGTGACATCGGTAGGCACGATTGCGTTGCCGGGTACCTCCGTTGGTATGCCCGCGGATGCCAGCCCCGCGCCAAGTATACCGGCGCTAAGCAGCAACCCGACGGCAAGTGACGCCACTCTCCTTGCCTTTCTCTTCCCATTATCAGCTATTTGCATTGGTTCTTTTCTCTCCTTCCTGAGGATACGAGCCAGTAGCCTGTGCCACATCTCCTTGACGAATTCCGCCACTTCGACGCACAGGCACCTCCTGGTACGAGGCCAGGTAGCAGCAATTCTAGCAGAGGTTACCACTCCAAGTCAATAGCGGCTGTAGGCGCATTAGCGGATAGCTGCACACTCACGTGTGCGTCAGTTATTGTCGCTGAGCCAAGAGGTAGCTAGTGAAGGGGGACGGCTCTAATCCACGTGTTATCCAGCATGCAATTGAGACATCTAGCCAGAATACATGCATTGTTCGGGGGTGATGTGCAGTTAGATGGCTACCTTTGCAAGCGGCAAATACCAGCACCCAGGTCAGGATGGAGGCCACATTCATAGTCAGACCGGAGCAATTCGCCCAGGCCGGGCATATCTTCAAGCGGGGGCGACCCATCTACAGGATAGTGAGGATCCGACATGGTTACGATCAGAACCGGCTTGTCCCGTAAGAGGTCCGAATGCATCTTGTCAATCCATCGCTCGGTGTGTTGGGCGGAAAGCCATGATCCTGTTGGATCATCTGTGGCTGGTTTCCGGTCTGCAAGCCAGTATATCTCAGGCGAGTTGTAATAGACCCAGATGCTCTCCTGAGGTGCTGTGTTGGTACGGATGTAGTCCGCAAGAAGCATGTCCTTAGCCTCCTGGCCTTCGGACGAATAGTACTTACTGTCATCAGAGAAGAGGGATCCATAGAATGCGAAAGACTGGAGTTCTTGGACCATGAACAGAACAACAAGAAATGTGGCAACCGTGCGCTGTAATCGAATAGAGGTTTGGCTCCTGAGGATAAGGCGCAGCCGCTGCACAGTGAACAAGCCCAGGAACGGCAGAACCGCAATTAGGTAGTGATCCTTTGACTGTCCCGTCGCATAGCCCAAGAACAGGAGGATGCCCATGCAAAGTAAAGCTAACTCGTACCGCTTCGTTGTGCTGCGTTCCGCTCCAGGAAGGCGCGCGAGCAGTGCCGGTCCCAAGACCAGCACTATGGCAAATGTAAGGACGCTGACCAAGCCGAAATAGCGCATCAATGTGGTCACTCCTTCAAGGAAGGGCTTACCCATACCTGCGTAGCTTGGGTATTCAGGCGCAACAACCAGGAAGCTGAACAGGAGCGAATGCAGAGCGACCTCATTGAATAAGTAGGGCATCAGGAACAGCAACAGTGGAAGGGCGCAACCGCCGATGACAGAGACGATGCTGGTGAGTAAGAAGCGGCGCTGCTCACGTCCAACTAGAGCGACGAGGCCGACGATGACAGGGAGTACAACAATGCCTGGCGGTTTTATTAGTGTGGCGAGCGCACAACTCGCGCCGGACCCGAACAGAAGAAGCGCACTGTGCTTGCGCTGCTCAATACTTGAGAGGCCGCTGAACAGGAATAGTGCTGACGCAAGAAGGAACGGAAGCTGAAAGGTCTCCAACAAAGATGCCGCGGTGGAAGGGCTCCTGTTTTGGTATAGCGCAAGCGCAGCTATCGTGAATACACCGGGCACATAGGAGTCAAAGGCAATATTGGAAAGAGCTATAAGTAGACAGGCGGAAATAACCATGCTGATAAGGGCGAACACATGCAACCAGAAAATAGCATAAGGCTGGCTAATGTACAGGGCGGCTATGTCTGGGAACAGGCCGAGTTGAAACTTAGGCTCGACACGGTACTGAGCAGAGAAGATGAACGCACCCAAATTATCCAGCCGGGCAGCTTGGGCGAGGTAGAGAGGCTCATCAATGAAAAGGATCCGGTTGTTCAAGGTCGGCAACTTGGCGAGCAACGGCAGCAGCATTGCAATAGCATAAGCAGCAATCCTACTGATAACGACTGGAGATATGCGCACGCCATCGAGCGCCGGTACATAGCCGAGTCTCATAGGCACATTATACAGGACACTGTTACGTTACCGAATAGCCAAAAGGTGTCGATTGTTGCCACCTTCAATACCATGCCATGATGCAGCTTTGTTTCACTGCCACAAAGCTGTTATTAACAGGGCGATAGAGGCGCGGAACCAATGGTATAGACACTGGCGGACATAAATCGGCAACTTACGGGTAGGAACGATGCTGCCCGCAGCCGGGAAAGAAAGTGTTGCTTACGATCTTGGTCGTTTGCCCTCTTGTGGCGTTGGAGTTGGGCCGGAAGTAGGGTCGGTTCCCCTCTCCACAAGGCTCGCCTGCGCCCCCGCAAGGATAGCCTTGCATAATGCCGCGCACCGCCAGCCGATTGACATAGTCATAGAATGGCGAACCGGGCGCGACGTCCTCGAACCGTTGGCTGCCGGCAGGGTCCACGATGCCAGCCGCGTTCGAGACGATCTTGGCTATCTGGCCCCTGGTGGCGTTGGTGTTCGGCCTGAAGTAGGGTAGGCTCCCGTTGCCGCATGGCTCGCCAGCCCCACCGCATGGGTAGCCTTGCATAATGCCGCGCATCGCCAGCCGATTGACATAGTCATAGAACGGTGAGCCGGGTAATACATCCTCAAATAGCTGTGCGCCTGCGGGGTCTGCGAAACCCGCCGCGTTGGAGACGATCTTGGCTATCTGGCCTCGTGTCACGCTGCTGCCCGGCTTGAAGCAAGGATTTCCCGTTTCGCAGCCCGATGTATAGCCGCTGATTACACCCTGGCAAACCAGGCAGCTGATATACGGATAGAAGGTGCTGGCGGGCGGCACATCGGTGAAGGTAATTGCACAAGCCGTAGGTGATTGGGTGGGCGTTGCCGTGGTCGTGGCTGTGGCGGTCGGCATGAGGGTAGGCGTGGAAGTAGCACAGCGCGATGGGTCGTATTCCTGGGTGGTTGAGGTGACCTGATTATCGGTATCGGCCAGGCCCCCGACGATATAGAGCTTGTTCCCGGCCACGGTCCCGCCCATGTCAGAGCGTGGATAGAGTGGCGGCGATACAGGGCTCCAGCTATTACTCTGCTGATCCCATGCGATGGCGCTCCCTTCGGTGCCTACACCGCCCACAATGATCCAGCGCCCGTCAACCACCCCCGACGCTGCCCAGGCGCGCGGTTGCGGCAAATCGGCAATCGCGGCATCGTCCCATGTGTCGGTTGCCGGATCATACCTGTAGGTTTTGTTGAGCGTCCCACCGTCGCTCGATCCGCCTGCCACATAGATATAATTGCCTATGACAGCCGCCTGTGCCCACGCAATCGCTTGCGGCATGGGCGCGAGCAAGGCCGCCCCGTACTCTTCCATGCTGTTTGTGTAGCCGCCGCTGCCAATCCCTCCGATCCTGTAAATCTTCCCGTTCAAGTCGACGGTTGATTGACCATACGTTGCCATAAGCCCGGAGAGCCCGGTAGTCCAACTGTTCAGCGCAGGGTCATATACGAGCGACGAAAGGGCTGTTCCCTGGTCATAAGAGCCGTTGATAACATATATCTTGTTATCTTTGGTGACCGTGCTGCCCCAGAAGCGTATCTCGGGCATTGAGGCCAATTGCACCCATTGGTCGATGGCGGTGCGGTAAACATAGGTGTCGGTAAGGCGTACATAGTTGACGTCGCGCCCGCCGAAGCCGTACACATCGCCATCATAGGACGCCACCTGGTGGCTGAAGAGAGCTAACGGGTACTGAGCCCTCTCAACCCAGGCAAGCTGGCATAAAGGCGTCCCTGTAGGTGTGACCGTCACGGTGGAACTAACTGACGGAGGCGGTGTGGCGGTAAGCAAGGGCGCTGCACCATCTCGGCCAACCATCGCGGAGGCACGATTACCTTCCAACAGGAAGAAGGCTAACGCCAAAAGCGCTAACCCTGACAGCATCCAGAAGGCTCGAACGGCACGATTACCGGCTTGCATGTTGCCTTGCTCCTCACTTTTCTGTGAACATTGGTGCGCCCCGGTAAGTGCCTCATTATGCTCGTTGGACGGCCATTACCGGCCGTGGGCGCTGCTTCAGTATACCATTACGCATACTAGTAAGCGTTCACACTTGGGGTAGCGGGGGTGCAGGGGCGAAGCCCATGACGGGGGATGAGCGAAGCGGGGGGCGGGGTGTCCCCATTCTTCCCTTCTTCTTAGACTCCCCTCCCACACTTGGGAGGGGTTGGGGGTGGGCCTTGGCTTACCTGGATGTAAGATTGCTCCACCCCAAATCTGAACACTTACGCATACTATACACTTTGCGACCGGGCGCTTGCCTGTGTTATACTCTTCCGTGCGCGCGCTCCATGCGCGCGTAGTTATGCCACGAGCAATTTGCCGCCCAAGAAGGGTGAACGACTATGGCGATATCGCAAACAATAACCTCGAATAGTCCGTCCGGAACCAGCCCATCACCAGCCCTTATGGATAACCCACAGCCCTCAACATCCAGGACTAAACCTGACGGCGAGATCTTCCTCTCTGTTGTTGTCCCGGCCTATAACGAGGCAGCCCGCCTGCCTTCCGCTCTTACAACGGCTCTTCAATATCTTGAAAGCCAACCTTATAAATACGAACTGCTGGTAGTGGACGATGGCTCGGCTGACAACACAGCCGACCTTGTAGAAGAGCTCGCCGAAAGCACGCCCGGCGCGGCCCTCTCTATAATAAGGAACCCACACAGGGGCAAAGGCTATGCTGTTCGCACAGGTATGCTGGCAGCCAAAGGGCGCTACATACTCTATTCCGACGCCGATTTCTCGGCACCCATAGAGGAAGTCGAGAAGCTGCTCAAGTATCTTGAAGGCAAGTACGATATCGCCATAGGCTCTCGCGAGGGGAAGGGCGCTAAACGCTTCGACGAGCCTTTCTACCGCCACCTTATGGGCCGCGTTTTCAATACTGCTGTCCGGCTGCTCGCGCTGCCCCAGTTCAACGACACACAATGCGGCTTCAAAGCGTTCCGCCGGGATGCCGCCTATACCCTCTTCCGGAACCTCAACCTCTACGGCGAGAATACGCCAGATGTGAAAGGCGCGCTCGTTACGGGTTTCGATGTCGAGGTCTTGTATCTCGGCCTCAAATGGGGTTATAAGATAAAGGAAGTGCCCGTCCGCTGGTTCTATTCGAAGGGAGCCAACGTCAATCCGATCAAGGACTCCTACCGGATGCTAAAAGACATAGCCAAGGTACGCATGAACGGCTTGCGCGGCGTTTACAGGCGCAAACCCTCCGCAGAAGAGAAGGTGAATGGCTGACCTGACGGCCGAATCGATGCGGGATATACCATGGAGCCCACCCTGGCGCTACGTTGGGCTTGGCGAGGGCGGCTACTACGAGTTGGAGTTGGCCCAGGAGGCGCGTCCCGGCCACCCGCTGTACGATGCGAGAGCAATTGCGGTGGGCGCTCGCGTTGACCGTGATGACGTGCTCTTCCTTCTTCCCGACTCTCCCAAACCACTGGCGGTTGTTCACCTTACCTACAAGGCCGATCAGGAGACCGACGAAGACGCCGCGGAAGATACCGCCGCCACCCTGCCGAACACAACCTTTTACTTGTCGCTGGACGACTGGCTCAACCGCGGCATGAATGCATCGCAGGAAGATTAGCGCCAGCTACTTCTGCTACTTAATCCCTCCACACAATGATACAGGCCATCTCGATTTTCGGCTCTCTCCTTATACTGAGCGCATATATTGCGAACCAGTTCAAGCGGCTTGGCCCCTCAGACCTCCTCTATAACCTGCTGAACCTCGTCGGCTCCGCAATCCTGGCGACCATAGCTGTCATAGAACAGCAGTGGGGCTTCCTTCTCCTCGAAGGAGTATGGGCGCTAATAAGCGTCTGGACAACCCTCAAAGCCCTCCAGGGGAAGTAGCGAGTAGCGAGTAGCGAGTACCGAGTACTGAGTACCGAGTACCGAGTACCGAGTTGTCAGTGTTGCGGCAGTAATACGCAGTACGTCACGTTTCACGCCTCACGCCTCCCGCCCCGTCTAGCGCCTGGTTTGCACAGATTCAGCCATTGCGTATAATGACATTACTCATCAGGGTAGCTGCGCGATGTTGCGTAGGCCCATTCTGTTAGGAGGGATTCAGGTCGCTATGAAACTGTACAATACAGCCCAACTCCGTAATGTAGGCCTCTTTTCACATGGAGGTGCAGGGAAGACATCTTTGCTGGAGGCAATGCTATACACCACCAAGGCGACGACGCGACTTGGCCGTGTAGATGAAGGGAATACAGTCTCGGACTATGATCCTGACGAGATCAAGCGGCACATTTCGGTGCAGCTATCCGTTGCACCTGTAGAATGGCGTGACACCAAGATAAATTTGCTCGACTCTCCGGGCTATGCCGAGTTTGTCGGTGAAGTTAAGGCGGCAGTTCGCGTTGTCGATACAGCCTTGCTGGTTGTTGATGCTTCGGCAGGCGTAGAAGTGGGCACAGAGCAGGTATGGCGATATGCCGATGACCGCAGCTGCGCACGCATCGTAGTTATCAACAAGATGGACCGCGAGAACGCCGATTTTAAGATGGCGTTCCATTCTGTTCAGGACGTGCTCGGAAAGAAGTGCGCGCCTCTTCATTTGCCTATCGGCACACAGCATTCGTACAAAGGAATAGTTGACCTGCTTCACCAGAAGGCCTATCTCTATGAGGAAGGCACTAACGGCAAGTTCCGCGAAGTGCCCATACCTGACGACCTCGTGGAAGACGCTCGCCAGGGCCGCGATTGGTTGGTCGAGCGTATCGCTGAGACCGACGACGAACTCACAATGAAGTACCTTGAAGGCGAAGAGCTAACCCACGAAGAGCTTGATGCGGCCCTGCGCAAGGGCGTGCGTGCCGGCCAGGTAGTTCCCATTCTATGCGCGTCGAGCCTCTTGAACATCGGTATGCAGCAGCTACTCGATGTTATTGTAGACTATGCCCCATCGCCGCTCGATTCGGGCGCACTCACCGCAAGCGATCCATCGGGCAACGAAGTCACACTCCAACCCAATGATGCTTCGCCTCTTGCTGCCATCGTTTTCAAGACGATCCGCGACCAGTTCGGCAAGCAGTCTTATCTGCGCGTCTTTTCAGGCACTTTCAAGTCTGACAGCCATGTGCTGAACTCCACGCGGAATATGGAGGAGCGGGTCGGGCAGGTCTATGTTATGAGGGGCAAGGAGCAGTTTGCTGTACAGCATCTTGCGCCTGGCGATATCGGCGTGGTTGTGAAACTGGCCGAAACGCAGACAGGCGACACCCTGTGCTCCGTTGGCCACCCCATTATCCTCGAACAAATCAAGTTCCCCGCGCCTCTCTTCTCGGCATCAATCGCACCGCGCACCAAGGCCGACATGGACAAGATGGGCGCGGCCCTGCACAACATGGTCGAGGAAGACCCCACTATCAACACGAGCAAAGACCCCGTAACAGGGCAAATGATAATCTCTGCTATGGGCGAAAGCCATGTCCAGATAACAGCCGACCGCATGAAGCGTAAGTTCGGTGTTGATGTTGGGGTTGGCCTGCCTGTGGTGCCGTATCGCGAGACCATTACCAGCAAGGTTGACCGCGCACACTACCGCCATAAGAAGCAGACGGGCGGCCACGGCCAATTCGCTGATGTGGTACTTGAGCTTGAGCCAACCGACACTGGAGAGTTCGAGTTCGGCGAGCGCGTTGTGGGCGGTGCCGTACCCAAGAACTTTATCCCGGCTGTGGAGAAGGGGATACGCGAGTCGCTCCACGAGGGAGTGCTGGCGGGCTACCCGGTCGTGAACGTGAGGGCGACGCTGTATGATGGCAGCTTCCACCCGGTGGATAGTTCGGAAATGGCGTTCAAGCTGGCGTCGTCGCAGGCGTTCCGCGAGGGGTTGCAGCAGGGCAGACCGGTGCTGCTCGAGCCGATCATGACAATGCATATCACCGTACCGGACAACTACACGGGCGATATCATGTCCGACCTGAACGGTAAGCGCGGCCGTGTGCTGGGCATGAACCCGCAGGGCAACGGCTTCACAATAATCGACGCGCAGGCTCCGCTCTCTGAAGTGCAGCGCTATGTTAGTGACCTGCGTTCGGTCACGCAGGGACGCGGCAACTTCGAGATGGAGTTCGACCACTACGAGGCAGTGCCCGCGCACGTCTCCGACAAAGTAATCGAAGAAGCCCGCAAGCACCGCGAAGAGGCGAATGCGTAGGACGACCGCAGACGGCCGACCGCCGACCGCCAGTAATAGAAACAGGACGGGCAGACAGCTCCGTCCTGTTTCTATTACTGGCTATGATTCCAATGTAATCAGCGTGATTGCTGTCTTCTTTGTAGTTGCCCCACTTCAATCGGCGGTCGGCCGTCTGCCGTCGGCGGTCGTCCACGCCATGATAACCATCAACCCCATCGTGAGCCAGAAGGTTAGCGCGAGGTCCATCGTGAAGTAGGCCATATCGAGCAGACCATGTACCACGAAATCGATCATTGAAGCAATCAGGGCAAGAGTAAGCGCGCCCAGTGCTGTGCCCTGTAGGCGCTGCCAGAGGCGTATACCTTGCCAGAAGAAATAGCCCAGTGCTGCAAGCACCCATACGAGACCCGGCAGACCCAGCCGCAGCCAGAAGTCGAGCACCCAATTGTGTGGGTGGGACGTCGTGAAGAAGCGCATCTGCGGCACGCCGTAGCTCGGATCCTGGTATAGAAACTGATCCTGGCCTATGCCTTTCAGAGGGTGGTCGCCAATTATCTTCAGCGCCGCTGTCCATATCTTGGCGCGAGCAACGCCCGTGTTGTCCTCGGTGGAGAAGTTGAATACTGAGGTAATACGCTCCACCCTGATAAAAGGCAGCGCAGCCAGGCCCGCCACCACCGCCGCCCCCAGCGCGGCAAGCATCCATTTATGGCGTGCTATCACAGCGACAACGGCCAACGCGATGAACACGCCGATCCATGCTCCTCGTGCGAAGCTGACTATCACCCCGAACCCGATAGGCACCGCCAGCAAGGCCGACGCAACGCGCCACATTTGCCTATCTTTGGGCAAGAAGACAGCCAGCACCAGCGCCAGCGGCAACGCGCGGCCAAGATAGATACCGAGTGCGGTGGCGCTCGGATAGACCGATGTAGCGCGCCCTACACCCTCCATTAATGCTGCCTGCCCGAACAGGTACTGCTCTACGCCTTCCCGCCCGACCAATGCCGCCGCGATCAGCCACGCGCCGATCATCCGCCAGATGTCACGCTCGGTACGCAGCCAACGGAGCATCAGCGCAAAGAAGAGCAGAGGCTCAAGCACCGTCAGCCGGAACTCGCGCAGGGCTACTTTACGAAGGTCTGAGGTTGGTATGTCGGGCACGAAGATCCATAGCAGTCCGATGGCCGCGAATGCAACGGCCAACCAGATTCCCGCCGCACGCGGAATCGTTATGCGCCACGGAAGAGTGCGCGTCCTCACAAACGTCCAGCCGTCGCGCAAGACCCACGCGCCCATATTGCAGACGATTACAAACTCGGCAAGCGAAAAGAAAAGAGTGCTGTCTCGGATATTTATGGTTCGCTGACGGTAGAAGAGGGGTGCAACCAGGGGTATCATCGCGAGGCCGAGCGCAGGACGGTAGACGGTGAGCGCGAAGAAGGCTAAGCCGCCTATAGCAGCCGAAAAAAGCCCCGGTATAAGGTAGTAGACACCAAGAGATGCGAGCATCGCCAGCAGAATGGCAGGCTCGGAGGTTAACACGGATGGTAGACGCGACTCAATAGACGATGCTGTGCGCCCTGTTTTCTCGCGTGTCGCCGTCGCCGCGCTCACGTGGCCTGCCCCCGTTTGCCGGAGCGTTGTGAGAAGAAGAGCGCTGCAAGCCCTAACAGCGTAACTGCCCCCATCAGCAGATTCAGCCCGGTGGCAAACGCAACACGCCCTGAGGAGAGTGTATTACCGTTTGTTGCAGTGACTACCGACTGCACTTTCTTGTCGTAATTCGCCAGGATTGTGTGGTATCCTGCGTTCAACCCCTGGCTGTACTCCACGGACCGTCCTGCTGCGCGCACCGCATCTACGTCCTTCAGGATGTCGGCACCTGGGTTATTGCCTCCGCTGTCCGGGCTTAGCCCAGCGACGTTAGCTTGCAGCGTTTGCGTAGTGTTGGCGACGTCTGCCGCCGATATGCCTGGATAGTCAGCCGACTGCCCTGTTGGCGGCGGGTAGAGCTTTAAATATTCGACAATCGGCCATGTGTCGGGCCGCAACGCCTCGCTTTCAGTACCCAGCGAGCGTGTCCACGCCATAAGCTCATCGTCATAGTGGCGCAGGTCGCCCAGATATTTCTCGCCTGCCTTCGCGTAGGTCTGGAGTGCATCAAGGTAGTTGAACACCGGGGCGGCTGCATCTCGAACAGCAAAGTGCAACGCCGGATCATCACTGTTGGCCTGCGAGGTCTTTGCAGCCTGCTCCAGCCCTGCGAGAGCCGCGCCCACATCGTTCTTCGTAACGTAAGACTTATAGGCAGCCTCGGCATTCTCGAACTCGATGCGGGATGCCTCGACCACACTCCTGTTTTCCGGCATACGCGCGCCCGCCCGCTCTTCCTCGCTCAAAACCAGGCGTGGGAGCGGCACAAACCAGGCAACCAGCAAAGCAGCCAGCGCAGCCAGCAGTGCCAGTATAGCGGGAGTGGAGAGGGATCTGGGCATCGGGACGTGATGCGTGAAACGTGAAACGTGAAACGTGAGCAGGGTATCCAACGCACTCACGTTTCACGTTTCACGTTTCACGCCTTCTTCTTACACGTAATATGCACGCCAATTGCAGCAGGCGACTTTTTCAGCCATGTATCCTCGAAGTAGGCCAGCCGCCACGTTGGAATAAAGACTGCGCGGCTTACTGCCTTCACAATTGTCTTCTGCCAGCCCGGCACGTAATCGCGTGACAGCACTTCGCGCCGCCAGTAATCGAACACGTCGTGAATCTGCCCGAGAATGTGGAACGAGAATGTGGTGTTCGTCACGCGCAAACCACGCCGCTCCAGTATGCCGCGCATTTGTTTGGTTGTGAGGATTTGTATGTGGCCGATGTGGTCGCGCTTCCACCTGTGGATCGGCACGAGCTTGCTGTTGCGCAGGATGGCGAATATGGTGCGGCGGTTACCCTCGCACGGCACAAAGCAGTGGAACACCCCGCCCGGCTTGAGCACTCGCGCCACCTCGTCTGCTGCCTTCCCAACGTCCGTAACATGCTCGAACACGTCAAAAAGCAGCACGATATCGAAGCTATTATCTTCGTAGGGCAAGTTCAGCGCGTCGCCAAGCTCATAGTGTATCTTGCCCGTGTGGTCGGCGGCGCGCGCCTCGTCAAGCGCGATATGCGAGATGTCGCAACCGTAAACGTCGAGGTCGGGGCGATAGTGAAGAAAAGAGCGTGTATACCGTCCCGCGCCGCAACCGATTTCAAGCAGCTTGCCGGTGGTGCCGCTAATTGCTTCCAGGCACCTCTCAAGCCTCAATGCGGCAAGATCACGCGTGCCTGTGCGTAGCTCGCCGCGTCCCTCGACCGTCTTCGCGTCCTCGTAATCGAACTGAAACTGCTCGTTGCTTGTAGTTGTTTCTTCTTGAACTGCCATAGGTTCCTTACTGCGTATTGCGTATTACGTGGGCTTCTAATCGTCGGACAGGAGGGCAATGCACTCTATCTCGACCAATGTGCCGAGCGGAAGAGCAGCCGCCGCGATTGTGGTGCGGGCGGGTGGCATCTCAGGGTTGAAATATTCGCCATACACGGCATTCATCGCCGCGAAATCCGCCATGTTAGTGAGATAGACCGTGCTCTTGATCACGTTGTGCATAGACGTTCCGGCGGCTTCAAGCACAGCCGAGAGGTTCTTTAGCACGCGGGCGGTCTGGATTTCGATGCCGCCTTCAACCAGTTTGCGCGTCTGCGGATCGATTGCGGCCTGGCCTGCGGTATAGACCATGTTCTCTACTATGATCGCCTGCGAATATGGCCCGACCGCCGCCGGTGCCAAATCTGTCTGGACTCGTTGTCTCATCGTGCATCTACCTCGCTTATCAATCTTATGTGTGGATACTATATGCTTAACGCTCTCATCAGCGCAGGCAAATCCTCATAAACATATGTCGGCCTGGCCTCGGCGTGCTCTATGTCGGCCAGTGTGGACACTCCTGTGAGCAGCATGGCTGTGGGTATGCCTGCTCGCGCGCCAATCAGGATGTCGGTTTCGAGCCTGTCGCCCACGCAGAGCACCTCACCCGCCGGCAGCTCCAACTGTTGCAGCGCCATTTCGGCCATGTACACGTTGGGCTTGCCGATAACCGTGGCTGCGACTCCAGAGCAAGTTTCTATGGCTGCCACAATGCTGCCCGCGCCGGGCCATAGCTCGCCGCCCTCAACCGGAAGCGTAGCATCGGCGTTGGTGGCGATGAAGTGCGCGCCCCGCCTGATAGCAGAGCAGGCACGCTGCAGAGAGTCGTAGTTGAAGCTCAAATCGAGGCCGGCCACCACGAAATCGGGCTGCCAGCCCTCTAGCCTGAAGTTAGGCAGCGAGGATATATAGGAAACAAGGCCAGCCTCGCCCAGCACCGAAACACCCCCACCCTGCGGAAAATTGGCCGCCAGATAGGTCGCGGTCGCCCCCGCTGAAGTGAGGATCAACTCTGGTGGCACGGATATGCCCATTCGAGAAAGCTTGTTGGAGAAGTCCTGCGAAGTGAGCGTAGCGTTGTTGGTAAGCAAAATGAACGAGATGCCCGCCGCCCCTAGAGCAGGGAACAACTGTACCGCGCCAGGCAGTGCCTGCTGGCCCCGGTAAAGGATGCCATCCATATCCAGAATAAGCCCGGAATACTTCCCGGCAATTTCGCCTTCCATCTGCTCCCCCAGAAAAACGTACCCCGCTATTATCCATTAAGATGGTGTGACATGTCCACTGGGACGGATGTGTAGTTATCAGTTGTCAGTTGTCCGTAGACGACCGCCGACGGCAGACCGCCGACCGCCATAACTGGCAACTGGCAACTGGCAACTGACAACTCGGTACTCGGTACTCGGTACTCGGTACTCGCCCCAAGTTGTGCTAATACCCCTCACAGTATATAATATTCTGTATGCCACTTTTCCCGGCGTCATAAATCATCGTGCAGCACCAGACCTATATTATCTGTTTGCTTTCCAAACCTAGAGAACTATGCCTAATCCAAATCCTGAGAAGATATTCATAGCAGTTGCCTGGCCTTACGCAAGCGGACCCCGCCACCTGGGGCACATCGCGGGCGCATATCTGCCTGCCGATATATTCGCACGTTATCATCGCATGAAGGGCAACCGCGTGCTGATGGTCTCCGGCAGCGACATGAACGGCACGCCCATAATGGTGGCCGCCGAGAAGGCCAATGTGTCACCTGCCGTTTGGGCTGCCAGAATGCACCGCCTCAATGTGTCGCTATGGCAGGCTATGGGCTTCACCTACGACCTCTTCACTGATACGTCCACGCCGATACATGAGGGGGTTGTGCAGGACTTCTTCCTGAAGCTGCTCGAAAAAGGCTATGTCTACAAAGATACCACCATCGCGCCCTACTGCCTGGTCGACAAGCGCTTTCTCCCCGATCGCTACGTTGAGGGCACATGCCCCCACTGCGGCTATACCAACGCGCGCGGCGACCAATGCGACAACTGCGGACGCCCCCTCGACCCGATAGACCTGATTGACATAAGGTGCAAGCTCTGCGGCAGCACACCCGAGTTTCGCCCTAGCGAGCACTTCTTCCTCGACCTACCCAGGCTGGAAGAGCCTCTTCGCGAATGGCTCGAAACCAAGAAGGACAGATGGCGGCCCAACGTTGCTGCGTTTACGATGAACTGGATTCGTGAGGGGCTGCATGGCAGGGCGTATACGCGCGACCTGAATTATGGCGTGCCAATCCCGCTCGAAGGTTATGAGGACAAGCGTATCTATGTCTGGTTCGATGCCGTCAAGGGATACCTGTCTGCTGCCATGGAATGGGCTGCAATCAAGGGCGATCCTGATGCCTGGAAAGAGTGGTGGCTCCAGGGAGAAGGCGAGCCTGCCCCAAGCAAATCGTACTATTTCATAGGCAAGGACAACATAACCTTCCACACAATCATCTGGCCGTCCATGCTCATCGGCTACGGTGGGTTGATGCTGCCATATGACGTGCCTGCCAACGAGTTCCTCACGGGCGAAAGCGGCGAGAAGGGCAGCACCTCGCGTGGCGGTGGCGGCGTGCCCTGGCTCCCCGATGCGCTACAACGCTACAAGCCCGACGCATTGCGCTATTTCATGACGAGCAACGCGCCGGAGACCCGCGATACTGCGTTCTCCTGGGGCGAGTTCTACAGGCGTAACAACGACGAGCTGGTCGCCACATACGGCAACCTCGTTCACCGCGTGCTTACCTTTACAGCGCGCAACTTTGAAGGACAGGTGCCCCAACCCGGCACGCTGAACGATACTGACAAGGCACTGATTGCGAGCAGCGAGGGCGCCTTCACTAAAGTAGGCGATCTCCTTGAAGGTTGCCACTTCAAGGAAGCTCTTCGCGAAGTCATGGCACTCGCGGCGGAAGCCAATCGTTATCTAGACGAGACGGCACCCTGGAAGGCTCTCAAGGTTGACCGTGAGCGCGCCGCCACATCGGTGTACGTGATACTGTCGGTCATCAACAACCTTAAGATCCTCACCGCGCCGTTCCTGCCTTTCTCTGCTCAGCAATTGCACGAGATGTTGGGCTTCAGCGGCGATGTCTCAAAGGAAGAGTGGGCTCCCGCTCAACTGTCCGCCGGTCAGGCTCTGGCTACGCCCACTCCTCTCTTCGAGAAGCTGGACGACGACAACATAGAGATTGAGAACGCACGCCTGGGAACCCCCTGGGAAGACCCGGAAGGCGCGATAAACGAAAACACGCCCCAGCCGCACCTGGTAATCTTCGAGGGCGCAATCAGGGATCGCAAAGAGTTGGGCGAAGACTGGTACTAGGCGTACTGCGTACAGCGTAGGGGTCAGGGGTCAGGGGTCAGGGGCGCAGCTCATGACGGGGTATGGGGGTGTCCCCCATTCTTTCGCTAATATAACTCCCCATTCATCGCGAAGCGGGGAGAGGGGTTGGGGGTGAGGGATCTTTGTATTTGCCCCAACCCTTTATCGCAAACCATGAATAAGGAGAAACCAACACGCATGAAAGTACTTGTCACCGGAGGGGCCGGTTTCCTGGGCATCAACCTCATACGCTATCTACTTGAGCGCGGGCATGACTGTGTTGCTCTAGACATCGCAGATTTCGACTATCCAGAGAAGGACAGGATCACCGTAGTCAGGGGCGACATCCGCAACGAAAAGGATGTTGAGCGCGCCATGCAGGGCGTTGATCAGGTTGTACACACAGCCGCTGCTCTCCCTCTTTACTCAGCACACGACATCTATACCACCGACGTAGAAGGCACACGCATGATACTCAGCGTGGCTAATCGCCTGAAGGTCGCCCGCGTCGTGATGATCTCGTCCACCGCTGTATACGGCATCCCCGACCACCACCCCCTCTACGAGAACGACAAGCTTGAGGGTGTCGGCCCGTACGGCCAGGCCAAGATTCAGGCTGAGATGGTCTGCCTCGAATATCGCGGCAAGGGCATGATCGTACCCATCGTGCGGCCCAAGTCCTTCATTGGCCCTGAGCGCCTGGGCGTGTTCGCTATGCTCTATGATTGGGCTATGGACGGCCACAACTTCCCCATGATCGGCAGCGGCAAGAACCGCTACCAGCTTCTCGATGTCGAGGACCTTTGCCAGGCCATCTATCTCTGCATGACCCTGCCCGATGAAGTTGTCAACGACACCTTCAATGTGGGCGCGAAAGTCTTCACCACCATGAAGCAGGACTACCAGGCTGTGCTGAACGCGGCAGGCAAGGGCAAGAAGATCATCGGCTTCCCGGCCACCCCTGCTATCTGGGGGTTGCGCTTCCTCGAAATGTTGCACCTCTCGCCCCTCTACAAGTGGGTCTACGAGACAGCCTCCAAGGACTCCTTCGTTTCAATAGAGAAGGCCGAAAAAGTGCTTGGCTACAAGCCGAAGTACTCGAACAAAGATGCGCTGGTTCGCAACTATCGCTGGTACATCGAGCACCTCGACCAGTTCAAGAACGCATCGGGTGTTTCCCACCGCGTTCCATGGAAGCAAGGCGCGCTCGGTGTCGTGAAGAAGGTCTTCTAACCTGTTGAGTGTTGCGGGCGCTGTCATGTCCTGCGCCCGCGAGGTGGTGTGCCTGAGGGGAGACTGATTTCTTTATGTCTGACAGCCCTGGTATCAAGCCGCTCGTTACTGGCGAGATGGTCCTGCCTTTGTTGCACGAATACTTTGAGCGGCCGATCCTCAACCTGCAGCATGTGGGGGGCGGCAATGTTGCTCAGACATTCTCCTTCACGGTTGGGCCACGAAGCGACTTAGACGCCGCCAACACTGAGGGTAATCAGGATTACATCGCCAGCTTTAACCCGACGATGTTGGTCAATTTCGAGAAACAAGCTTATGTCGAAGAGAACTTCGCCTCCCGGATCATACCTGTTCCCCGGCAGGTGCACCGCGGTCGCCTTGGCGAGGTCTATTTCGCCATAACCGAGAAAGCACCTGGCCAAAACCTGCTGCAGATACCCCGGTCCGAGTACGAGGGGCTTATCCCGTCGCAGATCCAATTGCTGGATGCCATTCATCAAGTGCCGCTAGGAGAGCGGCCGGGGTACGGGATCTTCGATGGGAACGGTATTGCTCCGTTGTCGAGTTGGCGAGCACACCTGGAAACCGTCAAAGATGAGCAGCCCGCCGGCGATTTCTTTGGGAACTGGCACGCGCTGTTTGAAACTTCGTTCCTGGAGAGAGAGGTGTTCGAACGCCTCTCCAGCGAGATGACGCAGCTACTCAGTTACTGCCCCGAGGAGCGTTTTCTTGTGCATGGAAACTACGGCTTCGGGAACCTCATGGCTCAGGACGGGAGAATAACGGCCGTTCTCGACTGGATGAATGCCCGGTACGGCGATTTCGTGTACGATATCGCCTGGCTCGATTTCTGGTCTCCCAAAGATCGGTGGCCCGAGCGATTCCAGCAATACTACCGGAGCATGGGGCGAGAGGTTCCCTTCTACGGTGAGCGTGTCCTATGCTACGAAACCTACATTGCACTGGACGCCCTTAAGTTCTACGCCAAAGGCGGTAACAAACCAGCCTATGAATGGGTAAGGGATCATGTTTCCGCTCTGCTAAAGGACCGCCGCTCTTGATTGCTTTTGGGATTGAGCACGCGAGCGGGAGCAATGCCGGTCAGCACTCACCATGATGACGCATCCGCTAGCGCACTAAGCTGTTCCTGCACTCCACAGGAACGGAACTGCTTATAGAAGTTCCGTTCTTCCAACTATCCCAGATTCGACGATTATATTCTTATCAACCCCAGGGTGGCTTGTTCGCGCCGATGTCCGATAGCCCGGTGTCGTCAGGGTTGCCGCCCAGCTTTGATATTACGTCCCTGATGGCTAACCTTTCTTGTTTGAGGTCTTCTCTCATGTTGTAGCTCTCTGTGCTGCCTAGCTCATCGTGTAGGTCACCCAGGTACGATTTTAGAGCCTTAACAACGGCAGATACTTCGTTTGTATCGAGATTTACCTGCATACTGTGCCTCCTCTGAAGATATGCTTACTTACCCTGTACCGGCTATACAGCATACAACGCGCCACCGTTGCCGTTAAATAAAGAGGAGTGTGCTGCGAAGCACACTCCTCTCGTTCCCGGTGCTATCTAACTAAATGATGCCGAGCTCTTTTCCTACTCTCTCGAAGGCATCGAGCGCGGCGTCCATATTCTCCTGCGTGTGCGTTGCCGTTATGATGGTTCGCACCCTGCTCTTTGCTTCAGGCACAGTCGGGAATCCTATCCCTTGCGCGAATACGCCCTCCTCAAATAGACGGTCGCTCAGTTTCATGGCGCGTTCGCCGCTCCCCGCGATGACAGGTGTAATCGGCGTTTCACTGACACCTATGTCGAAACCCAGCTTCTTTAGCCCGCCTTTGAAGTAGCGGGCGTTTTGCCACATCTTCTCTATGCGCTCAGGCTCGCCCTCCAGCACGTCAATAGCGGCCAGGCAAGATGCTATCACGCTGGGCGGCAGCGCGTTCGAGAAGAGCATTGTGCGCGCCCTGTGTATCAGGAAATCGCGCAACGGCTGGATGCCCGCGATATAGCCGCCTTGCGACCCGAACGCTTTGGAGAACGTGCCCACCTGGATGTCAACACGCCCGTTCAGGTCGAAGTGGTCCACGCTGCCGCGCCCGTTGCGCCCCAGCACGCCGGAAGCATGGGCATCGTCCACATATACCGCCGATCCGTATTTCTCGCCAAGCTCCACGATTTCAGGCAGCCTGGCTATGTCGCCATCCATGCTGAACACGCCATCGGTGATGATTATGCGGGTTCGCGCCCCCTGAGCCTCTTTCAGCTTGGCCTCAAGGTCGTTCATGTCGGCGTGCTTGTAAATATGCCGCGACGCCTTCGATAGCCTGATGCCGTCGATAATGGAGGCGTGGTTTAGCTCGTCCGAGATGATAGCGTCGCCCTCTTCCATTAAAGCCTGGATTATGCCCTGGTTGGAAGCGAAGCCCGATTGGAAGGTCAGCGTAGCCTCGGTGTGCTTGAACACAGCTAATCTCTCTTCAAGCTGCTGGTGCAAGTCCATGGTGCCGATGATAGTACGGACGGCCGCCGTACCGACGCCATGATCTTTGATTGCCTGTAAAGCTGCCTCTTTCAGGTGCGGGTGGGTGGTCAGCCCCAGATAGTTGTTGGACGACAGGTTGATAACTTCTTTGCCGTCAATAACGCACACAGGCATCTGCGCGCCCTGCACCACGCGCAACTGGCGGAATCTGTGGCTCTGCTTAAGATTGTCTATCTCGCCATCGAGACGAGCACGCAACGCTGCTTGCATATCTGTTTATCTCCTTTGTTGGCTGAGTCGTAAAACGTAAGAATATACCTGCCCAGGCAACAAAACTATGAGCATTGCCTACGCTCCCTATCACGTTTCACGTCGCTTACGTTTTACGCTTTACGTTTTACTTGCTCCCCGCCTTCCATTCCTCATAGATCTCCCGCATCTGTCCTACATGGTCGCGGACGTGGCTCTCGTATATGTCCAGCCAGTCGTCCATTGTCATTGTACCGTTTTCGGGGTGGTAGATTGTATTGGACCATGTGTTCTCGGGCAGGACCTTTATCAGGTTGTGCGTGTTGCCGCGCAGCCACCTGAAAAGCTGAATTGCGTCGTCGGGGTCTTGCTCGGCATAATTCAGCGCGTTGGCCCATGCGCTTTCGTCATAGGCCATCACGTCCTTACCCGGTTCGGCGATGAAGCGCCGTGCTCGAACAAAGCTGTTTGCCTCGCTGTCCGCTATGTGCACCACGACTTCGTGTATGGTCCATGGATCGCGTTGGCCCCTGTAGCCCCACATTTCCCTGGGAAACTCCTTGAGAGCGTCTGTCAGTTCTGCAAAAGCGTCGCCGTAAGACTCGATCAACCGGGCGCGTTGCTCGCTGCTTCTCACTTCGATAGCTCCTTATTGCGCCGGACGTGACATCGAGGCGAGCAGTACGCATACGCTCGCCACTTGCCTCTATTATTGTACAGCTTTCGGAAAGTCCGCGCTTTACGGGTTGGGCGTGGGCCGAGGTGCAACCGAGCTACCGCCCGGAATCTGCGCCGGCGATGCCACGATGTACCAGTTAGGCCAGGGCTTATATGTGCTGTGGAATGTGTCGACCTTGTCGGGCTGGCCCGGCACGACGATCCGCCTGTTGATAACTGTAGTTAGGCCGGCATGTGCTGTCTCCACCTGCTTCTTTGTGCCCGGTGCCAGCCTCGAGTCTACCTCATATACGTCCGCGGGTGCGGGCAGTCTATCCGATATAGCAGGGCCTTCCAGCTTGACGTCTCCGGCGAGCTTGGTGCCGTACACATTGACCGTGATTGAGCCGGGCACTGTTACCGCTTCGATCAGCACATAATGCGGTGTGTCGTTGACAAACTTCAGGTCAACGCCGGGATCGAACACAGCAGCGTCAAAGCCCACAGGCTCACCATTGGCCTCATACCACCCCACCCTATACGAGTGCTGGTTTCTCTCAGTAATATCAAGACCGCTCCAGAACGCCGCTCGGAACATAGTTGTGGAAACCTGGCAGACCCCGCCGCCCACGCCCAACTGTGTTCTCTCCGCCGCGATCACATATCCCTCAACAAAGCCGTGCGCCTCGTCAATGCCGCCCATCGCCTTCAGGAATGAGAACGTCCCTCCCGGAGGCACGACAGTACCGTTCAGCAACTCGCCCGCCACCCTGATATTCGTGGCGCGCTCCTGCGACGAGCCCTGAAAGGTTGACGTGCCTGATCCCATAAGATCTGTTATGCCCAGGGCAGGCAAGTCTTTGCTGGAGACAGTTGCTGTAAGCACCTTACCGGGCAGCGCGAATTGCCTTTTGTCCCCGGTATCCGCGTTCTCCTTGATTGCCTTGATGACCGCCGCGCTGTCTGTCTCGAAGCCGTCAATCGACTCGGTCTTTACTGCCAGCGCGCCGTTGTTCCATGAGAAGCGGGCGTCTCGCGCTGCCGAGTTAGCGTCCTGCGTCCACTTGTCGGCCAGTATCTTTAGCTCGTTATCTTTCCAGCCAAGCTCTATGTGCTTCTTGGCTGTGCGGTCAGGATTGCGCTCTATAGTCGTGAAGTTGGTAAGTTGTTCGCGGTCCAGTGTGAAGGTTTTGGTGACTGTTGTGGCTGTGATTGGTCCACTCAGCCTGACCGTCAGCAAATCCTCCACTTCCTTCACTTCAGCCGCCGATACTGTCGGCTGCACAATCTCCACCGGAAGCGCTATCTTCTTGCCCGGCTCAAGTGTAACTACCGCCTCGCGCACCGCGCCAATCGCCCCGTACACGTTCAGGCTGCGTCCCTCTTTGCCTGGCTTGGCCTCGACCGTGGTGCCGTTCAAGCGTACATCGCCTTCGAAGAGCGGTTGGTCAATCTCGCTGTCAGCGATGCTTTCGAGGTAGCTCTTAAGAGTGGGCTCGCTGAGTTGCACTGTGAGCGGCACGACATAGCCTGCCTGCGCAGTGTTCCACTGGTCTGTTACCGTGTCGAAGAAGCCGCCGCTCCTGCCTACAGTAAACGCCTCGCTTACTGTCGTATCAATGCTCAGCTTCAGGCCGAGATCGTCCATGCTCGGGCGCCATTCTTTGCCTTCCCATGTAAGCACAACGGGTTCGGTGGTGAAGCCCTTTACTTTGTCGATGAGCAGCTTTTTGGCTTCATCCGGTGTTTTGCCGCCCATCTCAACGCCGAGCACCGAGACGCCCGCGTATATCTTGCCCGCATACTGACCTTGCCACGCGAGCGTGAACGCAATTCCGGCTATGAGGGCCAAGCCAATCACGCCACCGAGCAGCCAGAATATCCAGGCTACCCCACGCCTCTCCTTAACACCGTCTACATCAACAGACAAATAGCTCTTGCTGTGGTCAACTTTGCCCCTCCCCTTCTGGTATACCTGCGGCGCAGGCGCTTGTGCGCGCTGCTGAGGTGTATAAGGCAGGGTGTGGTCGCCATACCCGTCCGCACCGTATGGGTTCTCTTCGCGCTCATACTGCCAGTCGTTCGCCCTGCGTGGCTGCGTTTGCTGTGGAGGTGTAGGCCTCCGAGCTTCGGGTGTGGCAACCGGGGGTGGTTCTTGCACGGATGGGCGGGGCTGCTGAGGCTGGTGTTGAGGCACACGCGCTTGCTGCTTGCCGTTCTCGAACCGTGATGGCCCCTCAACAACAGGGAGCACTCTTGTGGCACTCTTGTCATCAACAGCATAGCCGTTCATGTTGTGGGAGGTTGGGTGCGAGGTCCACTTGGTTGGGCTTACGGCAGCCTCGTTGGGCGCATTTTCTCTGCTAACGGGGGGGTCAAGCCTGGGACGCGCGGCTCTTAGTTGACCTGTATCGGGTCGTTTTGGCCAGGACGGTTTGTAATCCTCTTCGTCCTGTGGTCGTCCTGCTTTATCTTTGCCCTCGTCCATGCTGCCCCTTCCGGTAACTGCGCCTCTAGCTTTCGGTCCATTTCAGCCGCACCCCGCCGATGCCCACCAGGTCACCCTCGGAAATCGACACCGGGCGTGTTACCTCTGAGTCGTTCAGGAAAGTGCCGTTGGTGGAGGCGACATCTTCCAGCCAGGGCCGCCCGTCGCGCCAACTTATGAGTGAGTGCTCGCTCGACACAAAATCGTCATCGAGAATGATCGTGTTGCTCGGCTTCCTGCCAAGCGATGTGACCGCCTGCAAGGTGAAAGTCGTGCCGGGGGTAAGGCGGCTTTGTCCCGGCTCAACCACCACCAGTTTGCCGTAGCGCGACTTCGGCTGTGCCACCTCTACGGGTGCGACCCGCCTCAGATCGCGCACCTGTACCCGCATCACGAGGAACAGGAAAAGGTAGATCAGCACAATGAAGGCGATTCTCAGCCCCAGGATGAATATGTCGAATGGTAGTGTTTGTACGTTAGGCACTTCAGATACTGCTTACTTACATGACCTTACAAGTGACGGGGCAATGTTTGTGCCGCATCAATCCTGCTCGAAAAGCATTTCGAACCCGCCTATGGATACCATGTCGCCTGAGGCAAGCACAACGGCTTCGACCGTCTGCCCGTTTACGAACGTGCCGTTGGTCGACCGCAGATCGCGCAGCAGGTAGTGGCTGTGGCGAAAAGTGATCTGCGAGTGATGGCGTGATACTCGCGGATCGTCTATTACAAGATCGTTGTCCAGCCCTCGCCCGATAGAGAGCAGCGTCTTGCTGATAGGGAACTCCCTTCCTGCAAGGTCACCGGCTGTGGGCCGCAGATAGGCGGGCGGAGGGGAGGCAACAGGCCGAGCGGGTGCGGCGGGCGGACGGTTGCGGTCCACCTGCGGCATGGCGTGGGTTCGGGTGAGCGGCTGTTCGTCGGTGCCTGTGCGGGACCGCGAGCCGACCCTGGTTGTGTTTGCCACCGACGAGGCGGGCGGGTCGCTCAACCTGGCCTCGATCTCAATGCCCCTCTTCGGCGTGTCCGCGCCCGACTGCAAGGTCACCCTTGGCCGCGCAACCAGCGAATAGCCCCGCTCGGCTGCGAGGTCGGATATAAACTCGGCCATATTGTGCTCGAGAGAATGGCGAAACGGCTCGAACTCCGCGAAGTCGTCCGGGTGCAGGGTCACGACATAGTGGTTGGGCACATAGGTACGCCCCACGCTAATGGTCGGGTGTGCCTCCATCTCGCGCTCTAGCCGCTTGGCGATTTCGGCAGGCTGAATCGGGCTGCGGAAGAGGCGCGCAAACGACCCCTCCATCACCCGCTCAACAAGCTCCTCAAATCGTTGTAATGCCTGCACTTCTACGCTCCTATTTGTGCGGATACAGCTATACGAGGGCGCACTGGCCGCCCTTCGATTATACCGTAGGCTTTGGAGTGGTGGCAAACCTGTGGAAATAGTCGCTTGCTCCACCCTGAGTCAGTAACGCGACTAGCAGTAGTACCATCCTCTAGAGCCTGTAGTACATATTTACACCACCAAAATTGCCCATCCTGAGTCTGCTTTAGCTATAATAAGATGGGCTCAGGCCGGAAGGACACATTGCTTCGTAGGCCGCTATCCGGCAAACAAGCTCATCTTGGAGCATATTTTGCAAGCAACAGGCACATCGCTATCTGGAGCGGTCGCACAATCGCCGTCTGATATAGATCAGGCCGGTGCGGTTCGTGCGCGGAGCGTTGCTCGCGAAGGCCTCAAATACGCTCTCATCGTGTGGCTCGTGGTACGCCTGGTACTCTCAGCTTGGGGCGCACTTATTATGGCAATCGCTCCCGAGGAGTCGCATGCACATATCCTGCGCGATTACCCCGACGTTGTGCTTCCCAGGCATGACCTCTACGGCTATACCATCGGCTTGTGGAACATATACGACGTTCGCTATTACACTGATATCTCAGAGCGCGGTTATAGCTCTGATCGATCATGGGAGACTGCCCATTTCCCCGGTTTCCCCTTGATGATTAAAGCTGTGACACCCCTCACACTTGGCAATTCGCTTCTGGCGAGCTTCATTATCGCGAACGTCTGCGCGGTACTTTTCTTCTGGTTCCTTTACCGGCTTGTTCAGTTGGATTACAGTGCGGATATAGCACGGCGCGCCGTGCTTCTCAGCGCGATCTTCCCATCCTCTTTCTTCCTGTTCCTGGGCTATTCTGAGGCCCCGCTTCTCGCTACAATGGTAGCCGCGATCTATTATGCCAGGCAGGAGAAGTGGTGGCTCGTAGGTGTACTTGCCGGTGGTGCAGCCCTTATTAAGCAGCCGGGTGTCCTCATCCTTCTGCCGCTCGCATTTATCTTTTGGCAGCAATATCGCGCTAATCGCGAAAGATGGATCCTTTCCAGGAAGCTCAGTTGTTTGTGGCTGCTCCTTGCGCCTGTGGCTGCACTTTCGTTCTCACTTTATCGCTACCTCTATATAGCCACGCCTATGTCGGACGCTATGGATATGGGTGACGGCCAACGGCTGGCGATACCGGGTCTTCCGCTGATGAAGGCAGTCCAGGCAATCGGCCCTGAGAACCCGCTGCTTCCCTATAACCTGATGGACATCGCGTTTACTTTGCTAATGATCGCTCTGGTGGTAGGCGTCGTGCTCAAACTACGCTCCACTCCCTATAGTCTTTTTGCTATTGCGATGGGCATTGTCAACCTCAGCATATACATGTATGTCTACGTCTTCCGCCCGGAGGTCAACGCGCCACGGAGGCTGCTTATCATCTTCCCGATCTTTATTCTGCTTGCCCTTGTCACAGAATCGCGGCGCACCTACCGCATGCTTGCATATGTTTCCGGCGGGCTATTCCTTGCTATGTCCGGCCTATTTACCAACTGGATATTTGTCAGTTAGCCGGAGTTATCCACCTTCCGACCGATTGCATTGCTAGAACATCGGTGCTATACTGCACATCCGCCCGGCGAAAACCCAGATGGATGTTTTGTTCTCGTGCCAGGAACATGGAGGCTACCAGTGGCTACTAACATTGAAGAGCCGATCGCTCGCACAGCAGTTACAATCGACCAGATTCTCGATATTATCGACGCAGCTTATGTGCGGATCGACAGCTTGCTTGACGATCTTGACCCATATCTCGACTCCACCGTCTACGCAGGTGAGTGGAACCCGCGCCGTATATTGTCGCACATAATCGGCGCATGGCAGCGCGTGCCTGTTCATGCGGCTTTCTTTCTCGACACGTCCTCCGCCGGCGAGGTGCCTATGCAGCTGCACAACGACTACTGGATCGAAGAATGGGCAACAGCGCCCATCGCGGCCTTCCGCACGGCTCTGAAGGCTACGTACCTGGGCAACCTCCACTTTGTGTCCGAGCTGGATCCCGCCGATCTTGATCGTACCGCCGTTACACCCTTTGGAGAATGGACTCTGGCCGAACTTTTCGTAGTTTGTTATAATAATCACATATACAGTACCCACGCCGCCCAACTGGAAGCTTTCGTGAATCGCTGAACTTAATGGGCTCACTGGTATAAAAAATGCTTATCTAAATTGAACAAATGTGTGGAAAAACATATTGTAGTTAGCAGCCGTTATACCCTATACTTATGTTAACAGCTGCGGGCTGAATCATATTGAGGTGACTGACGGCACCTAGAGTAGGGCCACAAGAATGCCAGCACGCCACGGACCACCTGACGTCGCGCAGCCTCTGGATACGGATCAAATCAAGAGGCCGAAAAAAAGAGGAACGGGAACTCGAAGGCCAAAAGCCAAGCATCTCCAACCCCTGGAGGCTGCCTCAACCGAGACCCCGCCTCCTCCCACCGACACTTCTCCACCGGAACCCCTCAACAGTCCGGCGTCTTCCCTCCCCTCCGTAAGCTCGAACCCCTCTGGTTCTACCGTCGACGACCCCTCTTCTGTCGTCTCCCCTCTCACCCCCACCTCTGCCCCCATTTCGGGCACCAACAATCCACCTAAACCAGGGGCAGAATCTAGCCCGCCCGGCGGTGTTATCACCGTTGGCGGCATCGATTTTCATCACGCCAGCGAGGCCGAGTTTGCGCGCCTGCTCAACTACTACGGGATTGAGTGGTTGTATGAGCCGAACCAGTTCCCGCTCCAGTGGCGAGATGGCAGGCCCGTGGAGATGTTCTCTCCCGATTTCTACCTGGTCGAATACGACCTTTACATCGAGCTAACCACTATGCGCCAATCGCTTGTACGGCGCAAGAACCGCAAACTGCGCCTGCTGCGCGCACTCTACCCGGAAATCAACATCAAACTCCTTTATCGCCGCGACTACAACCGCCTCCTGGAGAGATTTGGCATTCGACCTGAAGAGATTGAAGCCGAGCTTCCTGGCTATGGCAGTCCGGTCGCCGTGGCGGAAGAGGAGTAGAGCGAGTTTATGGTCCTCACCACCCCTGCTTCTATCGCACCCGAAACACCCGAAGATAATAAAGGCGTGCTCGGTACGGGCGAAATCATTGAGCCGTTCATTACCGAAGACGAACTGCAATCTCGCATTGGTGAGCTGGCTTATGAGATCGCCGAGGACTACCGCAGACTGGGTGTTACAGCGGAGAACCCGCTTCATCTACTGGGGGTGCTAAAAGGCGTGGTGCCATTTATGGCCGACCTGATGCGCGCCTTTCCACCCGATCTTCCCGTCAGCATGGACTTCCTGGCCATCACCCCGTATGGCCCTGATACGCGGCGCAACGGTGGCGTACGCGTCATCAAAGACCTCGATGAGCCTATCGAGGGACGGCATGTGCTTCTGGTGGAGGACATTGTGGATACCGGGCTTACGCTCGGCTATATCATGAAGCTGCTTCGCAGCCGCCAGCCCGCCTCCCAACGGGTATGCGCCCTGCTTGATCGAGCCAGTGTGCGCCTGCTCGATGTTCGGATGGCCTATATCGGCTTCGATATTCCAGATCGTTTTGTGGTCGGCTATGGTCTCGACTACAAAGAACGCTTCCGCAACCTGCCCTATATCGGCATAATGAAGAACCACTAGCACGCAAGTAGAATGGGCTAGTGGGTTGCTTCGCGCATGTAAGCGTATCCCTCATCTTCTTAGTTCACAACAGCACCGCCTTGCCATGATATGGTGGGGTGGTGCTTTTATATCTCGATCCTGCTACGGGTAAGCGTTCAGAAAACGGGGTGCAGGGGCGAAGCCCATGACAGGGGATGAGCGCAGCGGGGGCGGGGTGTCCCCCATTCTTCTCTTCTTAGACTCCCCTCCCACGTGTGGGAGGGGTTGGGGGAGGGTCTTGGCTTACCTGGATGTAAGATTGTTCCACCCTAAATCTGAACACTTACGCCAACAGTTGCTTTTGCCCTGGTGTGCTACTGTGTTACAATAAATGCAAGCGGCAAACTGTCCCATGTAGTAAACTGCCATTCACAACATGCAATCAGATAAGATGAGGTGTAATACAATTGAGTAGTAGATCAGGTACACAGTCGAAACAGAACAAGCCAAAGCCGAAGCAGCAACAGGCAGCGCAGCAGGCCCGCCCCAAGCCTTCCGCCGCCGAGTCACAAGCTGTGGCAGCCCAGGATGCAGCCCGCAAAGAGGCCCGCCTACAGCGTCAGGCCCAGGCGCGTGCTGAGGCCGAGCGCCGCCAGCGTACGCAGAAGATGCGTACTTACAGTATTATTGGTGTGGCGGTAGTTGCTGTGGTAGCCATCGCAACCTTCTTTATTATGAAGGAAGCCAATAAGCCAGGGCAGTCTGTCCCGATCATGCTTGAGCGTAACCATCTTACCAACGCCACTGACGCACACGCTGCCTACACAACCGACCCGCCAACATCCGGCCCGCACACCCAGGCGGTGCCGCAGTTTAAGGTATATACCGAGCCGATTGCCAAGGAGCTACAGGTACACGGCCTCGAAGATGGTGGCGTAATCGTGAACTACAAGCCCGATCTCGACAAGCCCACCGTAGACAAACTAGCCTCGCTCGTGGGTGTCTATAATGGCACACCGGGCAAAGAAAACGTAGTCATGTCGCCCTATCCCGGCCTGAGCGATCCTATCGTGCTTACCACCTGGGGCCGCATTGACCGCCTGGCTACTTTTGATGAGGTTCGTGTCCGCCGCTTCATTGATGAATACGTCAACATCGACCACCACGAAGGCACAGAAGGCCAGCGCCTCCCGTAGGTCGGGAGTACCGAGTACCGAGTACCGAGTACCGAGTACCGAATGCATTGAGTATGATGATACATAGCCGGCAAAGAAGAAACCACCCGTCAACAGGGTGGTTTCTTCTTTGTGCGGTTACTTTAGGGTTTACGGGATAACTTTGAAGTAGCCTATTTCCCTGTGGTGCGAGGTTGTACCCTCGAATGTGATGGCGTAGATGCCCTGCGGGAATGATGCCGATGTGGTGAGGCCAACGCCGTCTGTCGTGCCGCTATCGTCAACGTCCACCTGGAAGGGTGCGCCAATTACCGACTGGTCGGGCGCTGTAATATAGACGCCAGCCTGCTCGCCCGGCTGGAAGCCGCTAGCGAAGAAGCCGAACACTGTGCCGCCCTTACCGCACTTGGTAGGAACGATACGCATACCGGCTGTTGATGGTGGGATGCCATCGCATGGGCCTGCGGGTACTGTGGTCGGTGGTACTGCCGTCGGCGGTACCGGCGTAGGCTGTGCGGGTACGGGTGTCGCTGTAGGCGGCACAGGTGCCGGTGTGGGTATAGCAGGAGCGGGCGTGGCTGTGGGCGGGGTCAGCTTCTCGGTCAGGCGGAATGTGCCCAACTGGGAAAGCAGCACTTCGTTGGGCGTACCTGCAAACTCAGGGTGGAACTCGAACACTGCGCGCTCAAAGTACTGAACTTTGTACGGCTTGCCGTCCAGATCGTTTACTTCCATGAACTCGTCGGAGATAGGGAAGCCCTGCTGCGCCAAAGCGCCGTGGTTTTGCCAGTATGTCAGGAATGTGCCGCCAACGTGCTTGCCTGTCTCCGCGAAGAGGCGAGAATTGGCTTCGTTGTTGGCTGACTGCGAAGGCGCGCCGCCAGCATCAGGGTACTTGTTGCCATAGCGGAACACGCCAAGCAAGCTCAACAATACTTCATTCGGTGTGCCCGCGAACTCAGGGTGCAACTCAAATACTGCGCGCTCGAAGTATTGCACCGTATAGATCTTGCCATCGGTGGTGCTTTGCTCCGACATTTCGTCCGAAATGGGGAACCCCTGCTGCGCGAGTCCGCCATGATCGGTCCAATACTTCAAGAATGTCGCGCGCACGGTCTTACCGGTTTCTGTGAAAGTGCGGCTGTCGCCCTGCGCATAACTTGTGTGTGCTCCGAGCGCAGGTATCGCCAGTGCAATAAGTGCTGCTACCGAAAGCCCTCGAATAATAGTGTTCTTCAACTAAATCCCTCCTCAGAGATCTAAGTGGTGGTGTTGATGATAAACAGTTCAGAATAAAATGAGCGGCTGGTTAGTACATAGGCCTTCCTCCGAGACGCCTCCAAACCTCATTGTTATGGACGCTCTCTGCCACGAAAGGTTTTGTCGTTCGATGGGAATACTGCCGTAGCGCTGCATCAATTGACGCCCCTACAGGCGCACTCTCTGTATTGAGTAAAGTCTGCTATCATGTCAGTCAATAACGTAGTGCAAGTAAACCCACTATAGCGACAAGCAGCGAGAAGGGCATCAGTAAAGACACCTACTTCTACAGTGCCATACATGCTGCCGAATAGGTAGAAGTACCTATCCGATGTATGGGCGGTAACATTCAGGCGAAAGAATGTCGCACGCTAAGATGAGTACGCTATATTCGGCCTGACAGGCAGTTAGCCGTCGGGGAAAGCCTGCCTGGAAGCGCGGCAATTCCCGGCCCTATATAGTGTGGCTCAAGACATTATTATTGTACCAGACTTATAGCTGCTTTGGAAGTACTTGAGTGCAAAGATAATCCACTCAAGTTATAAAGTGAGTACAAACTAGGTGCGGCGACCGCGAAATATAGTGAGTAGTAGTACTTAAGGCGGCCAAAATCGTGGGAAATCTACCTACAAGCCCGCGCTTAAGACCTCTGTTTTGTATCAGCACCAATCAGGCGTGAGTGGAGTGAACCACGTTACTACTTGCTCCAGTAGTCTGCGAGGCTAGCGTCAGCCACAATGGGGACTTCTTTGAGGATGGCCTCCCCGGCCGCAACCATCTGCTGCTCAACGATGTGCTTGACTTCTTCAGCCTGGTCAATCCGCACCTCAACCACGATTTCATCATGCACAGTGTTGACTGTGCGTGCATCCCACCCTTGCAGGGCAGCCCGCAGGTTAATGAGTGCCAACTTGGTCATGTCGGCGTTCGCACCCTGGATCGGCGAGTTCTTGCCCTGGCGCTCGATGGCGGCTATCTGCTTGCGCCAATCGTCTTCGCTGGCTCGCTTGAGGCTTTCATCGGGCAGATTATAGAATCGCTTGCGCCCCAGGGGCGTGACGCTGTATCCAAGCCTTACCGCGTCCTTGGCGGCCTTATCGAGCCACTTCTGGATACCCGGATAAGCTTTGAAGTACCTGGAGATCAATTCTTTGGCTTCATCCAGTTGCACGCCCAGCCGAGGGGCCAATCCGCCCGGACCCATGCCGTATGCCAACCCGAAGTTGATAGCTTTGGCAGCAGAGCGCTGGGGCTTCTGTACCTGGTCAACCGGCACACCGAACATCTGGGATGCTGTAAGTGTGTGTAAGTCCTGCCCGGACCTGAACGCATCGACAAAGGCAGGATCGCCCGAAAGCTCGGCAAGCACACGAAGCTCGCATTGGGAATAGTCGCACGTAACCAGCTTATATCCCTCGGCGGCCACGAAGCACTTGCGGAAATCGGAGGTGGCAGGTATCTGCTGCACGTTCGGCCTTGTGCAGGAGAAGCGCCCGGTATCCGCGCCATACTGGTTGAAGTCGGGGTGTATCCGGCCCGTCTTCTGGTTAATCAGGCTTAGTACATTTTCACCAAAGGCCGACAGGGTTTTCTCATGCCCTCGATATTCCAGCAGCTTGGCGACGGCCGGGTGGTCGAACTTGACCAGCGAGGCCTCCATAGTGTCCGGAAGATTCACTCCCAGGGTGGCGAACGCCTCCATTAGCTGCACGTTCGAGTTGAGGTTGATCGATGGCACGCCGAACATGGTCGCCTGCATGGAGGCGGGGGCGAGCAACTCAGATAGCTCTGATTGTGCCTTGTCGCGCTGCACCGCGACGTCAGCGATGATCTTGCGCCAGCGTTCAACATCGATCTTCACGCCCGCAAGCTCCATATCGCCCACCGCCGAGATACATCGGAACTCAAGCTCTGCGACCTGTAGCAACTTATGTTTCTTCAACTCGGCATACTGCAGCTTGTATATGGGGATCATAATAAAGGCATCACGAGCCGCATAGTGCAGCTGTTCCTGCGCGAGATAGGCGTCGCCGTTCTGCGACAGCTTATAGAAGGCCTCGCGCACGCTCTTGTCCAGGCTCGCGCCGATATATTTCTGGGCGATAGCCTTCAGTGAAATCTCGCGCCCTATACCCGCCATGAGCAATCGCTCCGCGAGCATCGTGTCGAACATACCTGCGACGGTTATTCCCATCTGCTGTCTGAGCATCGAATACTCAAACTTGGCATTCTGCGACACCTTTAATACGTTGGGGTCTTCCAGTATGGGCTTCAACGCCAGCGGGATGAGCTTCTTGCAATCAACGATATAGACCTTATCCAGTGTCGAGATCTGCAGAAGCAATACCTGGTTCGTATGCGGGTCGAGACCTGTTGTCTCGGTGTCGAGGCCGACTATCTTTTCGCCCACAAGCATTTCAGCTATTTCTGCCAGGCGGGAAGGCTCGTCTACCAGCTCAAAGTCAAAATCGTTGTAGTTGCCTGCCGATACCTTAACGGCCCCTTCGTCAATCGATAGGCCCGTGGTTTCATTCTCTATCTCCGGGAAGAGCATGACAGGCTTGCCCTCCGACAGCGCAAGGTCTACCTTCCTGGAAGCATGGCCATTACCCATGCCGTTACCGTTGGCATAACCATTCCCATTGCCGTTGCCATTCCCGTTTGAGTGGCCGTTACCATTCTTGCTGCCATACGACCCATTTCGGGCTGCCTGTGCCCCGGGTCCATTACCGTTACCGTTACCGTTACCGTTTGTGTGGCCGTTGCTAGCATAGCTGCCGGCGTTATCCGCTGCCATTTCGGCAGGGTGCGGCGGTTCCTCGTCCATGGCCGGTGGCTGGTCTTGTTCGGGAGGCTCGCCGGTCTCCGATGGTCTCTCTCTGTAGTCGAAATAAAGCTGCCAGTAATAATCGTCGTTACGTTTCTTTGCACGCCGCTTCTGCGCTTCGACGCTAAAACCTGCTGCCGCGACCTCACCTGCCGCACTTATGGTGGGTGTGTTAGCTATGCCGACAACGTCGTCTATCTTGAATGGGCAAACTTCGTAGCCAATCCGGTGATAACGTCCGCAATCCGCGCACAGGCTGTACCGGCTCTCTACATGAAGCGTCGCACCGCAATGCTCACACTGTATGCGTGTTTCGTTCGCCCCCAGGTCGGCCGGCAACCCGCTCCACTTTTCACAATAACTACACCAGACTGTCATACTCTATCCCGCCGCACGTTTCTCTGTCCTCACCGCTGCAATGAATTACTTTAGACTATCATTATACCCCGTCAGCGGGAGGAATAGGCGGTATCCACATAAGAGGAATGGCGAACTTCCTCTGTACTGTGATTCCCAATAGTTAGCTCGCAGTACTGTCTGGAGAAGGCCAGTCAAGCCATGCCAAAGGGTGGTAGACTGTCAGTCTTGCAGGCCAGCTTGAACGCTGTGCGGAATCATGGCACTGCTCGCTTCGCTAGTGACAGTATCTACTTGTTCCCTGGCAGGTGTTTGGCTGGACAGCCGCTCCTTAAGGCGCAACATTGGCTTCTCAACGTAGCGGCGACTGGCTGTCACAAACAAAGCTAACATCACCAGGCGTACAAGTTGCATCGGCCAATCGAGCCAGCCAGCGGGGCCTGTTGGCAATAGATGGAAAATGGGATAGTGCCATAAATAGATGCCGTATGATACGACGCCTATCTGCGCGAGCGGTTGCCACGCCAATAAACGAGACATCCGTCCCTGTGGGGAAACGATCAGATGAAGTATGAGTGCCCCGGCACACAAGGCAATCAACGTGAATCCTCCATAAAACGGGAAAAGCGAGCTATACCACGCCGGGTCTGCCACAAGATACGTTAGCACCACGGCGGATATCACGACCAGCCAGCGTGTCGCTCTGACACCTCGTATGGAAGGGTGCACCAGGCCCTCTGCCGCCAAGACACCCAGGAAGCAACCCACCAGCAATTGATCTGCTCGCGTATCCAGGCTTACAAAAAGGCGACTGTCATATCCACCGCTGATTACCAACCACAATCTCCAGGCTACAGCGCTCACCATGAGCAAACCTACAGATCCTGCCAGTCGCCTGGAGGACATTCTTAGGGACAGTAGCCCTATCAATACAAAGGGCCACACCAGGTAAAATTGTTCCTCAATAGCCAGTGACCAGCTATGGCCCATTAGGCCCAGACCGATCTGGTAATCGCTAAAAAGCAAGGTGAACCAATTAGAACTGTAAATGAAGGAGAGCATGACACCTCTCTGCGTAGCGAGGGCCGCTTCTCCTTTCATCCATACAAGCGCTATTATTCCGACTAGAGTCAGCAGCACATATAAAGCAGGCAGGAGACGTAGAGCACGCCTTATATAGAACCTCTTCAAGCTAATCGAACTGTGTTGCTGCCATTCCTGCATCAATAGACAAGTTATGAGGAAGCCTGACAAGACAAAGAAGAGGTCAACGCCCAGGCCTGCGCCCGGCATGAAAGGAACGCCCGCGTGAATAGCTACCACGAGCAATATGAAGATCCCGCGTAATCCGTCAAGTGACGGTCGGTGGCCCAGCCGAAATCCAACGAGGGGCTTCTCGCCTTGCTCATGCATTGCGTGGATATTCATGAGTCAAATTATATGTTGGCCCAGCCCCATAGTAAACCACCCGCATTGGTTGAATGCCCCAAGCTATAGTACTAGGCTAGCATATGCTGCTGATCAATAGACGCTAGAGTCAGGTTCGCATCAAGAAGTTCCCGCAAAGCCCTGGCAGCGCAAGTGAAGCACCTGATCTGAGACACCCTGTTGCCACTATCCTATAGCCCGATTCAGCTACTCCTCATGGAGCCAATGGACTATTGTCCTTACTAGAGGCCGTGGTTATACTGGAACGGGAACGACAAACCCACACCCGAAGACAATGGTCCTGCCACCTAATGACTCGACTTCCAAACAGCAAAATTGCATTGACCATAATCTTCCTATGTGCCTTACTCCTCAGGGTGCTTACCCTGGACACGCACGGCTTCTGGATTGATGAAGTCGCCTCGCTGGATGGCGCTTCGCTTGGCTTTCCCACTTTTATTAGTGGGCGCTTCGGCTACCATGCGAACCAACCGCCACTGCATTACGCATTGGTGTGGCTGACCTCACTCATGGCCGATCCAACCACAACAACGTTCGTAGGTAGACTGCCGTCTGCCTTGGCCGGAGCATTCACTGTGCCTGTGATTTACGGGTTAGGCAAAGAGCTCTTCGGCAAGGCACAGGGCATAATTGCAGCACTGCTCCTGGCAATCTCTACTGTACATCTCAACTACTCGCAAGACCTTCGCCCCTATTCCTTGCTTGTGCTTCTTACCACTCTCTCCGTCTACTGCTTGGTCAGGGCGGACCGTACAGACTCGCCGAAATGGTGGGCGGCCTTTGTACTCAGCATGATCGGCAACGCGCTCAACTCCTACGTTGCTATGACGTTTGCCACTCCTCCGATTCTCCTCTTCCTTGCATGGGTATTATGGAAGAAATGGCGCACAAGGCGGGAAACACCTGGCACATTTACGCCTGCGGTTATCGCAACTGCCCTGGTCGGAGTTGGCCTACTTGTATCGGGCCTGGATATGCTTGGTGCGCCTCGCACCTCTCCCGACATAAGCAGGTTTGCTTTGTCGTCAGGCCTTTTCTCAGTACCTGAACTGCTTACCTGGTTCACACAGTTTGGTCTGGCCGGTAGTCTGGAGCGGCTGCTACAGTTGACCTTGTTCGGAATAGCCCTTGTCGGACTTCTTGCGGCTGTTGCAAATCCTGCACGTACAGCACGCCGTTATGAGGGCGCTGTTATATGTATACTGTTCATTGTATTCCCGTCGCTTGCCTTGAGTTTCTTCGCTACAAGTACTGCCGTCTTTCAGCGATACGCTCTTTTCGTCATCGTGTTCTATTTCCTACTTATCAGTCATGGTGCGGTCACACTTTACAATCTATTGCCTGTCCGCGCATCCGAGTCAGCGACTCGTGCCTGGCGTGGCGTGAGCATTCTGCTGGGTGTTGCGGTTTTATCTGCTTTCATCTTAGGTGCTTACAACTACTTTGATCCTCAACAACATCAGAAGGTAGCGTTCCGCCCCGACTTTCGTACCGTTGCTTCTTATCTGGCAAATAAGGTGAGGCCGCACGATACCGTTATCTTTCTGGACGACACAGGCCATGGCTATACTGTGACGAATTTCTACTGGCACAATAAGCCGCCCACTGCTATCTATGATGCGCGCGATCCGCTTCTTTTTTCGCATCCCCTCGATGGTGGCGACATCTACTGGGTAACTACATTCTCGGATCTATCTGCTCTTGACCGCATTGCCCAGCCCGATCTTGGCTGGGCGGAGGTTGCTTCCTTCGAGCTGGTGCGCGTGCTCCACGAAGTTCATCCAACCAGCACGGCCGATAGCATGTCGCGCATCGTGGACACACTCACCACCCTTCTACCCGATTACCAGCCTGTTGTTACGCTTCAAGGCTGTATCCAACAGGGTCGTGGCCAAATTGAAGCTGCCGCAGCAACTTACAGGCGTGCAGGCACATTCTTTCCCATAGGAGCTGACTATCAGCGCACAGCAGAAGGCTATAGCAGCCTCGGCAACGAGCTATTCGCCTGGCGGGATGCTTTACTCTCCAAATATCTACAGCCCTTCCGCCCTGAACTTCATCGCTGGCTTGCTGCCCAACTGCAGCAGAAACACTTCGATACGGAAAGCCAAGCCGAAACCGAGATTGCGAATGCACTGGAGGCAGAAGCAGCCGCGAGGTGACCACTAAGCGTTGAGTCCGTGGGTTATGACCCTGTTCCCTCCGCTCTAGATCGTACCTGCACGAAATCTTCAGTGTGATTCAGGCGCAATACCGCCCTCAGCGGGAGGGGAAACTTCTGCATTGCCCGCTCCACATCCAGGGGTTCGGGCTTCGTGATGGCATACTTTCGATTGTGCCAGCGCAACACGCCACCGCCGGCGGCCATGACATTGCGATACCAATCTACATCTGCCCCGTATGTGAGCGCGATCAAGAAACCACCCTTGATTCGCTCAACCATAATCGGGGTTTTATACGATTTTCCGCTACGACGGCCAATATGCTGCACGACAGCAAACGGGCCGGGAGTCTTGCCGGCAAACTTGAGTATAATCGGATTCAATATGCGCTTGTTGATGGCACGCAGCCGCTCATGCTTTCTCATGATATCTCCCTTCGTCCTCATTAGTTCTATCATCTTCCAGGCACGTCTTAGCACCAATGCATCTCTCACTGCTTAGTTGGTTCCCTGAAGCACCGCGTGTTTGACCACACTCTAATCAAAATGGGCTGCTCCTGTTGTGGCCGTGTTGCTCCATCTCGGCCTCTAGATTGGCACTGGTACTATTTCCTACAACACATAGCTAGCACAGGTGATATGCTCATGGTGCGCCTGAATTGTATAATCTAGTGATGCTGACAAGTGAAAGTACAATACCAGAGGCAAATCCTATGAGTCGCTTCCGCCTCGGTCACCGTCCTGCGTTGGATGGGCTGCGTGGGATATTTATCCTGCTTGTATTGGCCGTGCATGGAGGCATACCATTTATGCAAGGCGCAGCCCTCGGGGTAGACTGCTTCTTTGTTTTATCAGGTTTTCTAATCACCTGCCTGCTATTGCAAGAGTGGCAGCATCGAGGCTCGATAAGTCTAAAGCGATTTTATATGAGGCGCGCGCTGCGTCTGCTGCCCGCACTCTATTTTATGTTGGTCGTAATTTCCCTCCTGACTATTGGGGTCCTAAAAGGCGAGGGTGCAGTTGCTACCGCTCGTGGCGTCCTGCTCTCGTTTCTCTATACGAGTAACTGGTTTCCAGTACTTTTCACGGATTATCGTATCGGTGTGGGACTAATGAGCCATAGCTGGTCATTAGCTCTTGAGGAGCAGTTTTACTTGGTATGGCCTGTCCTACTTACGGGACTACTCTCGCTACGTCTTTCACGGAAACAGCTGATCATATGTACTATGGTTTTACCACTGGGACCTCCGTTATGGCGATTCTGGCTCCTAAGTAATGGCTATTCTGACGCAAACTATTTTCTTGGCTTCTACACTCGTGCCGATGCTCTACTTGTTGGTTGCGCGTTAGGTGCGCTCGCTTCGGGGGGTTTGTTACTCCCGTCTGTGCATGCTGCGAGGTTTACCAGGTGGCTAACTGTTGCTGGAGTTGCAATACTGACCTACCTGGTCGTAGACCCATCATCGTTATCCACCCGTCCCGGCTATTATGGCTCGTTTGCCCTCATTGGCCTGTGTGCTGCGATGGTTATACTTCACATCTTAGTCTCGCCACACGGCAATCTGGCGCGGCTGCTATCATGGAAGCCTCTCGTCCAATTGGGTGTGGTCTCTTATGGTGTCTATTTATGGCATAACCCTGTGTTCTTCCTGCTCTCGCCAGGATCCGCCGGCTGGCTTAATCTGCCCGTTCAGTTCGCACGGCTGGCAATCACTTCACTAATTGTCGCCATTAGCTATAGATACCTTGAAAAGCCCATGCTGCGTATCAAGAACCGCCTGTCGGAAGAAGCACCAGAGACTGTACTAACACCGGCAACCGGATACAACGCCTGACGAGCGTGCAGAGTAGTATTGTCCTGTCTAGTCTCCCAACTCAGCATTTGACACTTTATGTCTGGCGTCCTGCCCTGTAAAGCGTGCTGGCGTACTCTACACATCTCCCTATCACATGCTTGACCCTCTAACGGCGGCCACCTATAATGACGCCATGTGCAGCCCGGTAGAACGGCACGCCCTGAAGCTGAGCCCCATTACTTGCCGCTGTTCTACCGTGAAAATAACGCCAGAGGCGGGACTATGACATCGAGCGTCGATATTGGGACATCCGATTATGCGTTTCGCGCTTTGCTGGATAATACACCCGGGCTAACCGGGGCGTTCAACACCAGCATCCACCCGAACGACCAGATGCTCAGTTATTCTGCGGCTTCGCGCGGGAGCGAAGCGCTGGCTCGTTCCGAATACTTCATATCGGGCTCGCAATTGCTGTCTATTATTGAACAGCTGGTTTGCTGGAAGTTCGGCTCGTTGGGAAGCCTGGCGGCCTTTCTCGATTTCGCCAGCGGTTACGGCCGCCTTACCCGCTTCCTCGTCCAAAAGCTGCCTGCCGACCGTACTTATGTCTCGGATATTCAGGCTGATGCCGTGGCCTTTCAGCAGGCCGAGTTCGGCGTGCAGGGGTTTGTTTCCACCGTTGATCCAGCCGATCTGCCTTGCGACCGCACATTCGATTGCATCTTCGTCGCTTCTCTGTTCAGCCATCTCCCGGACGCCACCTTTACTTCCTGGCTGAAAAAGCTCTACAGCTTGCTTAATCCGGGAGGTATGCTGGTTTTCAGTGCACATGGCGAAAGCCGCATGCTTCCCGGCAACAGCATGCCTCATAGCGGCATCTGGTTCGACCAGACAAGCGAGATTGCCTCCACAGATGCAAAAGAGTACGGCGTGTCTATTGTGACAGAGGCCTTTGTACGCAACGCTATATTGGAGGCCACCGGGCAGGCTACATATCACCGGATCGAACATGGTTTGCTCTATCAGCAAGACCTTTATATAGTTGTCAACGAGGCGCAACCTGACTTCTCCGGTCTGCGATTCGCTTATGTGCCTCATGGTGGGATTGATTTTGGCCTGTGGACCGGCCCCGGCGAGTTGCGCTTGCGCGGCTGGGCGGCAGATATCACCGGGGGAGGCACGCCCGTTGAGGTGCAAATCTTTGTGGACGGGCAGATACAGCAAGAGTGCGTGCCTTCTAATTATCGCCCGGACTTGCTCGCATATTTCAAGGATGACAGGTTTGCCTATGCCGGGTGGGAGTGCTCCTGCCGGCTACCGGACGACGATCCAGATAGGCTGCTTATGGTGAAGAGCATATCGGCTGGTGGCATAGTGTCGCCCCTGCATATCGGCACTGTCGGCTCATTGCTGCCGGTGGGAAAGGTAGATCTGTGTCTCTGGACCAAACCGGATGAGTTGTACCTCAAAGGATGGGTCGCGGGCATCGGGACGGACGGCTCATCTGTTGAAGTGCATGCGTTCGTTAACGAGCAACTGCGACAGAAATGCTTGCCTTTTATTCACAGGCCGGACCTGCGAGACCACTTCAAGGACGACAGGTTCTTGCATGCCGGCTGGGCTTGTTCGTTCCATCTCCCCGAGGATGATCCATCCCAGGTTTTGACTATCAAAGCCGTCTCGTCCAGTGGTGCGGAATCCACTTTGTATCTTGGCACAATCGAGTCGCTGCTGCCGTTGACATCGCTCGATACGTTTGCTACACCGTCGGAGTTTGACGAGCGCCGCCGCCAGTTGAAGGTTGAGTTGGACCGCCGGCTGGAGTATATCCGTCACCTTGAGGCAGAGGTCGCTCGTAAAGACGCAGCCCTGCAACATCTTGGAGCTCGTACACGCCGCTTCCCCTGGCAGCGCCGCTCGCCTCGATGGTAAACAAATACATCCATTGCTAGATGGTATGAGCACGGGGCCGAAATGGCTAAATAAACGCACCCTGTCCGCTTGGGCAGGGTGCGTTTATTTCAAGCTCTAGTAAGAGACTACTAGTCCAGGTATTCCTTCAGCCGGCCCGTCTCTTTCGAGGCCCGCAGCTTGGTCAATGCCTCGGCTTCGATCTGGCGCACTCGCTCACGCGACACGCCAAGCTCATCGCCAAGCTCAGCCAGGGTGCGGTTGTAGCCGTCTTCCAGTCCGTAGCGCAGCTCGATCACGCGACGCTCGCGGGCGGTCAGCCCATCGAGCATATCGATCACTTCTTCCTTCAAGATCTGCTGGCTGGCAGCATCGGCGGGCGCAATCGTGTTGCGGTCCTCGATGATGTCGCCAAGCGAAGCGTCTTCCTCTTCACCGATTGGCATCTCGAGGCTCACCGTCTGCTGCGACGCGCCAACGATCTGGCGTACCTTATCCGGGGTGATGTTCATCTCCTCGGCGATCTCGTCGGCCAACGGCTCGCGGCCAAGCCGCTGCTGCAGCCTGTGCGAAACCTGGGTCAGCCGTCCAACAGCCTCAACCATGTGCACTGGTAGGCGGATCGTGCGACTCTGGTCAGCGATAGCACGCGTAATTGCCTGCCTGATCCACCATGTAGCGTAAGTCGAGAACCTGTGGCCCTTTCGATAATCGAAGCGGTCCACGGCCCTCAACAGACCAAAGTTACCTTCTTGTATCAGGTCGAGCAGCGAGATACCGCGCCCCGCGTACTTGCGAGCCACGCTCACCACCAACCTGAGGTTGGCCTCAATCAGCCTGCGACGGCTGGCACGCCCTCGGGCGTCCTCAACACGCAGCTTGCTCATCTCTTCCATAGTCAGGTCCGCCGGCTGCGAAAGTCGCTCCGAAGCCCGCTTACCCTTCTGCATGCTAATTGCCAGTGCAATTTCCTCGGTGGCTGAAAGCAAAGAGACCCGGCCGATCTCGCGCAGGTACATACCCACCGAGTCTTCCGCGCTCTTATGGTCAAATCCCGTCGCACCCTCATAGTGCAGCGGGTCCTCGTCTTCCACCCCTCCGATAACGGATGTCTGGCTTGTATCCAAATTCATCACATCGCTCTCCTCTCCAGCTAAAACCAGTTCCGCCATCTCAGGTTCATCGCCGTCGA
>JBDTQH010000018.1:0-93612 GCA_039932335.1 Chloroflexota bacterium | reverse complement strand
GGCGCGTTCGTCTAGAGGCCTAGGACATCTCCCTTTCAAGGAGAAGATCAGGGGTTCGAATCCCCTACGCGCTACCCAGGAACAGTTAGATATAGCAAAGAGCCTCCCCGGCCATCTGTTGGGGAGGCTCTTTCTATTGCGGAAGCCTAGAATGTCTCGGTATAACCGCCGGCACTGGGCTCGCGCCAGAAATCGTCGAGCGTCCAGATTACTTCCTGGTCTTTCAGCGTCGAATAGTGCGTGTAATATTGCTCAACAGAGAAGTTCTCGCCTGTGCTGATGGTCAGAGCCAGCAGATCGTCTACGTAGTCTCGCACTAGCTCCATTCCTTCGAGCGACGATACGGGCACAGCCACCACAATCCGTGAAGGCTCCATCTTGCGAACCGACACAACCGCTCCGAGCATCGTGTAACCCGTCGTGAGGCCGTCGTCCACCACGATAGCAGTGTGACCTTGCAGGCTCGGATACGGCCGCCCGCGCCGGTATCGCTGCATAACACGCTGCGCTTCCGCCCACTCCGGAATAGAAATTTCTTCCACGTCGTCATCGCTCAGGCCGAGGAGCGATATCAGCGGCTTATTGACAACAAGCGTGCGGTCGGGCGTCACAGCGCCCAGCGTCTCACTGGCGCGCCCCTCCGTTACAAGCCTGCGCGATACCGCGAGATCGAGCGGAGCGTTCAGTTCCCTGGCGATGGACGCCGCCACAGGCACACCATCGGGCGGTATGGCGAGTACAAACGGCTTTTGCCCATGCAAGAATCTACGCAAATCAAGCGCCAGCTCGTGCCCGGCGGCGGTCGGTGTATTGAAACGAGCATTAGTCACTTCTGCCAATTGAGACACTGAACCCTTTCATTATGCAAAATGTGTGCTTCCCAGACCACCGAATGTCGCCTACATGATGGCCGCAAGGTATGCTACGCACTTCACATTCTGCAAGCAAAATCCTAGCCAAAGACGCGAGGCATTCTACGCTTCCATGCCCCCGGCATAACAGCCTCAAGCGCGTCGTCTACCGTTACTATCCCGAGCATATGCCCATTGGGGTCTGTAACTGGCACCGCCAGCAAGTTGTATTTGGCAAGCACAGCCGCCACATCTTCCAGCGGGTCGGTGGCCTGCACCTGGATCACGGGGCTTGCCATGAAATCGCGCACTACCCTTTCGAGCGGCGACACCACAAGATCCCTCAGCGAGATAACGCCGATCAATGTCTCATCCGGTTCGGTGACATAGAGATAGTAGCTGGTCTTAGCGTCGGGAGCCAGCTCGCGCATCTGGGCCAATGTTTGGCCGGCAGTCAGATCGGACGGAATAGCAATATAATCGGTGGTCATAATGCCGCCCGTGCTATCCTCGGGGTATGCGAGCAACTCCCGCACGTCTTCGGCCTCTTCGTGCTCCATGCGGCTGAGAAGGTCGGCTGCCTGGGCCGCCGAAAGATCGCCAAGCACATCGGCCGCCTCGTCAGGGTCCATGGCCTCCAGAATGTCGGCGGCTCGCTCCGGCTCGATACCTTCGATGGTGGACGCTTGTAGCTCCGGCTCAATCTCTTCGAGGATGTCCGCGGCCATCTCAGGGTCGAACGTCGAGAACACATAATCTTGCGCTTCACGGTCCAACTGCTCCACAATATCAGCCAGGTCGGCAGGGTGCATCTGGGCGAGGTCGTTGCGCGCCACCTTAAGCGGTATACCTGCGGGGCCGATGGCAGTGGGGTCCACCTGGTCCCATGGAATGGACCCGCTCTGCGCGCGGCCGCCCATAGCCTTGAACACGCGGTTCAACGGACCTTCCAACCCCACTCGCCGGGCCAACCCAACCGGGGTAGCATCCACAGCTACAAGGCGATACTTGCCCGTAGCGTAGGTGAACTGTAGATCGTTCACGCGCACGACCCGCTTGCCGTTGATGTCAATAATCTGCTTATCAAGCACCTGCTTGGCAAGGCCAATCTCGCCGCCCTTCGGCTCGTAGAGCGTCAGGTCGCGCAGCCTGCCATTGCACACAATACCCTTGTGGTCCATGCGCGCGAGGTCCACCGCTGACAGCAGGTACTCCTGCCCGCCGCGCTGCAACCCAATAGCCGCCACGGCAGGAAAGCCCTCGTCCGGGTTCACATAAACCTCGACACACTTCCCAACAGCTTCGTTGCGAGTATCGTATACAGTTCTATTTAGTAGCTCGCTCAGGAATGGCATTGTGTGTGATAAGAAGTGAGAAATGAGAAATAAGACCTGATGAACAAAACCTTGCCCTCTAGCCCCTTACGCCCTTACGTTTCACGCTTCACGTTTCCCGTTCCCTGTCCTCGCCGCCTTTATCCTCCAGCGCACCCAGCGACCCCATGGCGGCCCAGAGCAGTTCGTCCACGTTCATTCCACCGCTTTGCATCATCTGGGCCAGCAGGCGTGGTACCAGCTCGCGCACCACTTCGCGGCGCTCGTCGGGCGGGAGGCCGTCGAGGAACTTGTCGACCACACCCTCCATCAGCGTTTGCCGCTCAGCCGCGTTCATTTGCCCCAGCATACGGTCTACTACCGAGAGAATCAGGTCGCGGCGTTCGTCGGCTGTCATTCTCTCCAGGGCGCGATCTATTACACCATCAATAATACTCAAGTGCTGTCCTTCCAGTTCAAGCAGCCGAGGCATTCAGCCGGTAGCCGCGGCAGGAATCCATGCTTAATCAGATTGTGCGGCGCGCGAGGACACCAGTTCGATTATAACACACGCGACCCGTTCGGCCCGTCTTCTGTGAGCGCCTATACCGAGCACAAATAGAGGGCAGAACATGATTAGGACTACTAGCCCGAAAGTAGTAGTCGGTACCGGGGTACTTACAGGCTAGCATGAACGGGGCTAACATAAATAGTACGTAAGAGGTATTCCCCCACACGCTCGCCATGGTTACAATGAGATTGGCTGAATATACAGCCACATATTCGCCCGTATGGGCCGCAATATTCTTTATTATTTCAACATTCTGGAAAAAGGCAAACCCATCGAAAGGTGGGGACGCAAAGCCATTGGATCTAAAGCTCAAGCGAGCAATGACAGCCAGGCTGCCCGGCAAAGTGCCAGCTACACACGTGTCCTCTTACCAGGGGCCTTGTCTAGCGTGTCACCGTCCTGCAGCCCCTGTCCCGCAAACAGGAGAGAGGACATGCAGGCAGATCTAACCACCACGCCACTGTGGGCACCGTCAGACCCCGACACCGGTAAACAAAGTACATTCGCGCCGAAGCTGCGCACCGCTCTATGGCACACCCTCGGTTCTTTGACACTGGCCGCTGCCATGTTGGCACAGCCCATGGCTACCGCAGCCCCGGCTGAGCTTACCAGCGGCACATCACCCGCGGCTGCAGATATGCCGCTCGTAGCCACCGCACTACCCGCGACGGGCGCTCCAACACAGAGCCAGTTCTTCTCGCCCACCGGCAAGAGCGTGGCGGGCGACTTTCTCAACACCTACCAGCGCTTCGGCCTTACACGTATCGGCTATCCTATCAGCAACGAGCAAACCGAGAACGGCACCACGGTGCAATACTTCGAGCGCGTGCGAATGGAACGACACCCTGAGCTTGCCAGCAAGGGATACAGCATTCTCATGACCAGGCTCGGCGCTGAGATGACCAATGGCGCGCAGTTCGACAGCGTGTCGCCTTTCGCCTCGACCAAAACTAATGCCTTCGTCAAAGAAACCGGCCATTCGCTGGCAGAACCGTTCCTTAGCTACTGGAAGAACAACGGCAGCGTCGAGCTTTTCGGCTATCCTATCTCCGAAGCTGTCACGCAAGATGGCCTGCGCGTCCAGTGGTTCGAGCGCGCTCGTATGGAATATCACCCTGAGTTGGCCTCCAAAGGCCAGAGCGTACAACTTACGCTTCTCGGCAGCATAGCCTATGAGAAAGACGGCAAGAACCTGACCTCAGCCGCACAACAAGTGCGCCCCGACAGTGAACCCGCTCAGGCAAAGGCGGGCGCCGAGCAACCGTCTACAGCACCCCCCGCGGCCCCGGCCGCACCTGCACAGACGGGCCTGACAGACAATGAAGGATACCTGCTGAAGGCGATCAATGAACAGCGCGCCGCCGCCGGGCTGGCTCCTGTACAGGTCAACAGCGCTCTTACCGACCTTGCGCGCTCGCGCAGCGGCGATATGGCAACACGCAACTACTTCAGCCATACCACCCCCGAAGGCTCAAAGTTCCTCGATATGATGAACAGCCGGGGAATACTTTACAAGTTCGCAGGCGAGATACTTGCCCGCAACAACTACCCCGACGACAAGGCCGCAGCCACCGCCCTTGACAGCTACCTCAACAGCGCCCCGCACAAAGCAATCATAATGGACGGCCGCTACAGTCAGATAGGCATCGGCTACTCGAAGTCCGACGAAGACGCCATGCACTACTTCACAGTAATCTTCGTCCAGAAGTAACACCACCCCCACAACCACAGCAACAATGGAAATGGCTCGCCTACACATGGCGGGCCGTTTCTTTTGGTACGAGCGCGTTGCTCGTAGTCAGTTGTCAGTTGTCAGTTATGACCACCAACGGCAGACCGCTGACCGCCGGAATACTGACAACTGACAACTGAGCCGTACGCAGTACCAAATGTCTCCACTCAATTGTCCTTTGTACTATTCACCGCAGTACGTGTGCTGGTGTATCATAGACCCGATTAGGTTCTTAATGTGATCGGTGGGATATGCAAGCAAAGATAGCTGAGGAAGCAGAAAAGATAGATCCCCAGACATCGGAGCGGGACACTGCTGGTACGCGGCCTCGACCGAACGTTACCCGTTTGGCGGCTCTTGCGGTGCTTGCTGCGTTGTTCGCTGTGAGTGCGCTCAGTTGGGTGCGCTTTTCTGAGTCGGCGGGAAGTGTTGCTGGCCTCTTCACGCAGACCGATTTCCCGGCAGTGACCATCACCTCCCGTCTGATAAGCGAGGGCCGCGGCGCTGAGATGTACAACCTCGATGTGCAGCTTGAAGGGCAAAAGAGGCTGATTGCAGAGGGCTATCTCATCCTCTCGCCTACAGACGGCCTGCACTATCCTTATCCATACACGCCGCCCATAGCCGTGTTCATGTCCGCGTTCGCGGGACTACCGCCCACGACAGGTATGGCTATCTGGGACCTGATCAATATCGCGGCGCTGGCGGCAGGATTCTGGTATCTGCTCTCTACTTTACCGTTGAGACGATTTGCGAGATTGGCGCTGCTGATCGGTGCGCTTACTTCGTTCCCGTTCGTGGTGAACCTTGAACAGGGTCAGAGCAGCGGAGTAGTCATGCTGGGGTTCGCGCTGGGGATAGGGCTGCTCAAGAAAGGGCGCGACATACCTGCCGGGCTTGCCTTCGGGCTGCTCGTGCTGAAGATACAATGGCTGCCCGTGCTCGTGCTGGTGCTCCTCTGGAAAAGGCGCTGGCGGACGTTGGCCGGTATAGCCGGCGGTGCGGGTGCTATCATGCTTATAAGTGTACTGGTGGCAGGCACCGGCTGGCTGCCCGATTATCTCCACATCCTGGGCCGAGCGCAGCAATATGCCCGCGAGTTACTTCTCGATCCGTGGTACAGCCACAGCTTCCCTGGCGGGCTCGCGGCGCTCATAGGGCCTAGCTCGGACGATGCTGTGCGCTTCGCCAACGTTGCCCTCACTGTCTTGCTTGTTGGTCTGCTAGTGTACCTCTGGCGAGGCAAGTGGCAGCCTTCCAGCGCCCGTTGGGACGGCCTGATGGGCGCTACCGTGCTGGTCGCGCTCTTCACCAATCTACAGTTGAACACCCACGATCTCTGCCTCGTGGCGCTGCCTGCGGCCCTTGGCCTGTCGTATCTGAGAAGGCAACAGCAGGCAACAGCCTACCGGACGGCCTGGTACGCGCTCTGCTGGACCATCTATATCGCGACTGGCCTGTTCCTACCGCAGGTCTTCTCGCTGCCTGTCCGCTTGACAACACTCGTGATTGCGCTGATGCTGGGGATAATGGCATACACGCTGGCAAACAAACAACAAGGCGCAGTAAGGGAGCAAGCGCAGAGCTAGTCAATAGATAGGGCTAATTCATTTCTGTTCCTTCTACTTTGCGCAAAACACCGTCATCAATCAGCCCTATCTGACCCATGAGTCGAAGATTATCCTGCAAGTCCCACTCTTCAGCGATCCGGCCATTCTCAACACGGCTCACCACCATCCCGTGCACAGTTACGTGCCTTTCGTTAGGTGCAACGCCGAATAGCTCACCTTTCTGTGTGCCGGTCGCCTTCCACCGGGTCAGCACGCGGTCGCCGCTGCAGAACTGATCTTCGATAGCGATGTGCAGGTCAGGGAATGCCTTCCGGTATACTTCAACATTGCGCTTCATCCGGGCTATTCCGCCGCGGGCGTTTTGTGGATCGACAATCTCGTGCTGTACGTAGTTGCTGGAGAAAACGTCGTCGGCCACGTCTGTGTTACCCTTGTTCCAGCCCTCTTCAATCCAGCGGCGAACCAGGCTCATTTTGCGCTCGGATGTGTCCTGCTGATGCTCCTGCATTTAGTTTGCCTCCTTGTGCCTTCATAGCTACTTGCGACCGGATTAGATCTGACGGCAGCCTGTCAGGTGCTGGCAAAATGCTATACGCGCATCATGGTTGGAGGTCTGCCAGCATTGTGGCGGTCATTCTACTTCTGTTTGAAAGGCAAGTCAACCGCGACATAGGACAGAATGGCACCGCATCTGCTTTGCATAGGTTATTCTCTCGTGCGAAAATAGTTGCAGGATCATGAGGTAAACCGAGCCGAAACACTATCATCCCGAAACAGCATTGTGATATAATTCACATATAGAGAGCCGGGTGTTGTAGTATCTAAGGGAAAGCGTGATGGACGAATTTCAGGCAGACGAAGCTATCATAAAGATGGACCGCATTGCCGAACGGCGCATCAGGGAGGCCATAGAGGCAGGCGCGTTCGATAACCTGGAGGGGGCAGGACAGCCCCTCGCGGCAGACGACGACAATCCATACGTTCCAAGCGATATGCGCGTCGCCTTCAAGGTCTTGCAGAATAGCGGCTATGCGCCCGACTGGATGACGCTGGCCCAGGACATCGAGGCCGACCTGGAAAAGATACGCCACGACGCCGACCGTCATTTCCAGAGGCTCCGCGAGCAGATGCACGAGATAAGCGGCGACCCTTTTGCTGTGAAGAGACTGCAATCGGAGATGAAACGCCTCAAGAGCCTGCACAAACGCGCTGCCGTGCAGCACGAGAATGCTATCCGCGAAGTCAATCGCAAGATAAACACCTTCAACCAGACCGTACCCATAAGTTCCTTGCTGAAGATTCCACTGTCCGTAGAAGACGAGATGCGGAGGTACGAGGATCGCGTTCCAGCCTATTTGAGCTATGTCTCCTAGACAAACGAGAAGGGCCACCGCAATACTCGGTGGCCCTTCTGCTTTTGTTTTATAGATCGGCGTCGGGTGCCATGCGCTTCATGCGCTCCCATGCTTCGGGGTGATGGGTTATCCTGATTAGCTTGCCCCCAGGGCCTGTGAAGGTATGCACCGAGTAGGCTTCGGTCAACAGCACGTTGTCGGAGACCCGCTCAATCTTATAGGCCAGCTTTACTCTCACGCGCGACAGTTCTTCCACCCAGGTGGTGATGCATAGCTCATCGTCATAGTAGGATGCCTGTTTGTAGCGCACGTTTATCTCGAGCACAGGCATAACCACGCCCATAAGCTCAAGCTCTCTATAGGTAAATCCGAATGAGCGCATAAACTCGGTGCGACCCATCTCCATCCAGACCACGTAGCTGCTGTGGTGCACGATGCCCATTGCATCAGTCTCGGCATAGCGTACACGAAACGTGTGCGAAACTTCCGGCCTTCCATTGTTGTTTGCTTGTGTCATCTACTCACGATCCATCAGGTGGTGTGGCGTCCTCTTGCGCTTGCCCGAAAGACGCACAATATCAGACTACCCCCGCGATAGGCGGGGCCGCCAGCTTAACGTATCTCTGCACGCTCTTGCGGTTGCGGCTGTCGGGCGCGAGGCCGAGTATCTGCAATAGCTTCTTGTCGTCGGCCCCGGCCTTTGCCTGCTCAACCGCGAAAGTGTCACGCAGCGACTGTGGCGTCACACGCTTGGTTATCTCCACCACATCGGCAATACGTGCCACGATCTTGTTGATCGACTGAGGCAGCAGATTGAACATCCTCGATACAGGCTTGTACTGCTCGACATACTTCTCAAAAGCCTCGGCGAACTCTGCGCCCGCACCCAGCTTGCGCTCTTTTGGTTGCCACCGTATCTCTTCATAATACACATACACTACCGGCCGCTCACGATCGCTTATGTCAACATGATCAACCTTGAGCGCCAGCAGCTCGGTTCGCGTCAAGCCCAGCTTCATCAACAGGTAGATAATAAGGTGTGTGCGCGAGTTCTCGGCGTATGCCGCATCGAGCATCTGCTCCTGCTCCTGCGGGAAGAGCGTGTGCGGGGTCTTCAAGGGGATATAGTCGGGGAAGAAGTTGTCGGCCAGGTTGCGGTCGAGCACCTTCTCTTTGTCCACAAGAAAGCGGTAAAGACCCTGCAGTGAGGTAAGCCGCCTCTTGCGGGTAGACTTGCTGTTGGCCTGTCCCAGGAAGTTGGCTATGTCGGTGACATTGATACGGTCCAGCGTCTTATTGCCCAGCCCCTGCTGGAAAAGCGCAAGATCATACATGTACGAGTCGATGGTGTTCATGGGCCGGTGTTGCTGCTCCAGGCTTCGCTTGAACCACCAGCGCGCAACGTCCAGGCTCGATTCTTTGTGCAGCGCCGGTATATCAGCTACAGGCTGCGTTAGTTCCCCCCTCGGGTTGATTGTGAAAAGTTCGGCCTGCACTGCTTTGGGCCGAGGAGGGATACTGTCATCCTCCTCGGCCTCCACAACGGGCTTGTTACCACCAGGTTTTGCACACATTAGAGCTCTCCTCTCGCTAAATCACGCACATGGCCCGATTATATGTCAAGTTGCACGTATCTGCAAGCGATATGTCGCTTTATGTGGAAAAGCCCCAGAGCACGCCATTCCGGACGTCGCGAACGCCCGACTCTCGGCACACCCTACCCGATGGAGACCACCATTAGCCGTGCCATTCGCCCCTCAATAGACCACCAAACGGTCGGGATTCCCGCCCCACTCCCCCTTGTCATTCTCAATGCATCGCTAAGAAAGTAGTGTCAGCTAAGCATGCCTGTATACCTTGTCATTCTGAACGAAGTGAAGAATCAACCTCCATACTAATTTCTATTCGAACGGATTCTTCGCTACGCTCAGAATGACACTGCAATGAGGGCGCGCTTGCCTGCCACTTCTTTGTTAGCGACGCACTGAATGCCCTGCTGACAAAATAATGTTAGTGCCGCCGCCTCCCCTTTGCGGTGTCATTCTGAACGAAGTGAAGAATCTCGTCCGCTTCTTTTCTCCTGGGATTGGTGTAAGGGAACATCATCCTGCTTTGCGTGATTCTTCACTCTGTTCAGAATGACACTGGGGAGGGGGCACGCGCTCGCGTAGCTACTGCGGTTCCAGCACTTTACATCATGCTGCCTCCAGCAACCCAATCTCACACACCCCAACATCGCGCACTAAACATCACGCATCACGTTTCACGTCTCACGCCCTACTTACGTTTTACGCTTCGCTCCCCACGTTTTACGTCCCACGCCTCAATCCGCTATAATTTAGCGTGAGCATTGCAGAAGCACTTTCGTCCCGGGGAACAATATCCCGAAAACGACAGACATGGGCCGACATGGCTCTGGTGGCTGTCACATTCATCTGGGGCTCGACCTTTGTGCTGGTGAAGGATATCGTGGAGCAGGTTCCGCCGATGTTCTTCCTTACATTACGCTTCGCGATAGGGGCGCTAGCCTTGACCGTGATGATCACGCTCGCGCGCCGCTGGTCCGGTTTCTCCATGCGCGAGCTTGGGTGGGGCATACTGATTGGCATTGTGATCGGCTTCGGCTATGCTTTCCAGACAATAGGGCTGCAATACACCTCAGCCAGCAACGCGGCCTTTATCACAGGCTTACTGGTCGTGCTGGCTCCCATCATGGGACTGTTCGTGCTGAGGCAGGTGCCGTCCCGCTGGGCGCTGTTCGGAGTAATTATCGCGACCGTGGGCCTGGCCTTGTTGAGCCTCAGGTTTGATGAAGGGGTGAACCCGAACTGGGGCGATCTCATTGTGCTTGGCTGCTCATTCGCATTTGCCCTACAGGTGGTAATGGTGGCGCACGTTGCAAGAATATACGACGCGCTGCGCCTTGCCCTCGTACAGATCGTGGTGGCGGGCATCCTGAACGGCATTGGCGCGCTCATTTTCGAGCCGCCGCCCGGCAGCATAGGCATCGAGATATGGGCCGGGGCAGCGTTCCTGGGTATTATGGCTACTGCCGTCGGCATCGGAGTACAGGTGAGCGTGCAGAGCTATACCAGCGTAGTCCATGCTTCTCTCATCTTCACACTGGAGCCGGTGTTCGCCGCGCTATTCGGCTACTGGCTGCAAAATGACCGCCTCGGCCCGATCGCACTCAGCGGCGCATTATTGATAGTAGCAGGCATGATTATCGCCGAGCTTGGCCCGTATCTCAACAGGAAATGGACAGCACGAAGCAACGCAAGCAACGCATAGTTCCCCACCGCTCTTTTACCCCCAAAAACAATAGACAGCAGGCAACCGACATATGATAACTCAACCCACACAACTGCAAACGATCCACTACAAAGAGATCACAAATATTCGTGCTCCACACTACCGCTGGTCATCTGACCTGAAGGTAAAGACACAGGCCGAGGCGGTACGCTTCATCAACGACGTGGGTATCGCGCTGCTATTTCCCGGCGAAAATATGGTGCTGCCCGATCTATGGTCGGCGATCAACGGCGAGGAGCGCACCATACCGAAGCACCATCACGATTGGGCGCTGCGCAAAACCTGGGACTGGAAAGACAACATCCCCAAGCGCAAGGACGCCTGGTACGGCAAGCTGGTGCGCGGCAAACCGGCCTTTGTCGCCATGAACGACCTGCCGGCCATCTATGCACTGTCTGACAACTTCGGCGAGTTAGACGATTACCTGGAAGCCTACGCAGACGGCCTTCTCAGCAAAGAAGGCAAGGATATATACGAGGTGCTTCTTGAGGGCAGCGCGATGTCTACTGCTCAACTGCGAAAAGCTACAGGCATGGCGGGTGGTGGCGATAATGCAAGGCGCTTCGAGCGTGCTATCACAGAGTTGCAGTCCGGTTTCAAGATCGTGAAATCAGGCATCTCGACGGACAACCGCTGGAAATATTGCTACGTGTACGATTTACTGCTGAGATGGGCGCCAAACCTCGGAGAGCAAGCGCGTGTCTTCAACAGCCGCACAGCTATGCGCCACATCATCACACGCTACCTGCAAACCTCTATCGCCGCGCCGCCTGCCCTCTTCCCCCGCCTGTTCGGGTGGGAGCCAGGCGTCACCGATCGCGTGCTTGATGAGATGCAAGCAGACGGCGCTATCGAGGCGATCAAAGTGGTAGGCGGCCCCGGCCTGACAGCGCGAGCCAAAACATCACCGGAAGGCGATCTATGGGTGAAGCGAGGGGTGTTGTAGCGGGGCGCGTTTAAGCTGCGCCGCTTGTGCCGACATGTAGCTCATCGCGGATTTGCAGCCACCTTATCAGGTGCGCTCGAGTGAGGATCCCCGCGAGGCGTCCGGTCGTGTCTACCACAGGTAGCTGGTCAAAGTCGCCCTCTGATAGGAACTGCATCGCTTTGTCCAGCCCATCGTTGGGCCTGACCACGCGGAGTTTGTCCGGCCCCGTCATCAACTCGCCCACAGTTACAGTACCCCACTGATCCTGCGGCACTTCCTTGATGTCGCCCAGCGTAATGATGCCCACAAGCTGTCCATTCTGGTCGGCAACAGGCACAGCGCGCAGATTATAGGGAAGAATGTAGCTGCTGAGCAGGTGCGCCAGCGTGCTTTGCGGCTGTATGGTGGGAGGCGCGGCCTCCATCGCTTGCCCCACCGTCGCGCCTCGGAAAGCCTCCTTCATGGCGACACCCGACACGCTTTGTTGTGCCGCATTGAGCAGGAACCAGCCGATAAATGCTATCCACAGCCCGCTGAAATCCCCGGAGAAGAAGGTCTGATAGAGTCCCCAGAAGATAAAGCCATAAGCCACAAGTTGGCCGATGGAGCCTGCTATCCTGGTAGCAGTCTGGTAGTTATGGTTGATGCCCCAGACAATGGAGCGCAGCACCCTGCCGCCGTCCAATGGGAAGCCCGGTATCATGTTGAACAGGCCGAGCAGCGCGTTTATGAGAGCGAGATATTGCAGGGTTGCTGCTGCTCCCGCTCCTGCTCGTCGGACGGGCGGCGTTATGATCAGCAGGAGGCCAAAGCAAACAGCAGCGATCAGCAAGCTTGTCAGCGGTCCCACGACGGCTATCAAGAACTCATCGCTCGCCTTCTTCGGCTCTTCGTCTATGTTCGACACACCGCCAAAGATAAAGAGCACAATGTCATTCACCTTGTAGCCGCGCGCTCGCGCCATAAACGAATGGCTCAACTCGTGGAGCAATACCGACACGAAAAAGAGGATCGAGGCCAGAAGACCCAGCACCCAGTAGAACAGCGCGCTCTCATCGGGAATCATTACAGGGAAATAACCCGCGCCCAACTGGTAGGTTACCAGCAGAAGGATCAGCGCCCAGCTCCAGTGAAGCTTAATGTCGATGCCGCCAATCCGGGCGATCTTCAATACACCCTTCGTGCCCATGGCTCGACCCCCTTTGACCCCATCACATAACGAAAAGGCGCCCCGTCGGAGCGCCACGGCGTTATCTTACCGCTCTATCTGACCAGGTATTTCCGCCCCGTATCCGGGATAGGCCGACCTATCAGGCATCCTGTATTCCGGGTCGCCAAGCATGTAGCGTTTGAACTTGACGTACTCGTCAGGCGGTAGCTTCTGCTCCATGTAGACAAGCATCGCATAAACCACTTTCTCGGCAGTTTGCCAATCAAGTCCGGCAGAGTCGTAAACCGCCCGTGTCAATTCACTAAGCATTATGAATCCTCCCGTGGGGATCGTAAGGGTTATTGTGCATAAGATAACATATAGACGTGCACGGTGCAATAGCTGGGCCACGAACGACGGCGGACGGCGTTGTCAATTGTCAGTTACGACCGCAGACGGCAGACGGCGAGGGGTCAGGGATTGGGTGTTAGGGGTCAGTATATTACGGATTCACCGCAGAGGCGCAGAGGCGCAGAGGCGCTGAGGTTCGCAGAGGTTTGCTTGGTGGTGCGAGAAGTTCATAAGCGGCACAAACTGACAACTGACAACTGACTACGCGGTCTGCCGTCTGCCGTCGGCGGTCATACGCAGTACGCAATAAATCACGTTTCACCCGTCATTAGCCCCTTGCCGGGAAGGCGGCCCAAACTTGGTCCAGAGCCTGCGGCCTACGAAGATGCCGATCAGCAGGATGATTATGCCGTAGACGATGGGGCCAAAGGGGGCAATCCAGCCTTCTACCTGATCCCAGTTCTTGCCGAGGAAGTATCCCGCGCCTATCAGCAGGCCGTTCCAGATGCCGCTGCCGATGGCAGTTAAGAGCACGAAACGGGCATATGGCATAGAGACTAACCCCGCCGGAACCGACACAAACGTCCTCATGCCGGGCAGCAGGCGGGCCACCAGCACAGCCCATGTGCCGTGACGTCCGAACCAATTGCGCGTGCTGTAGATGTCGTCGCGGCTGAGCAAGATCCACTTGCCGTAGCGCTCAAGCCAGTTGCCGATACGTTCTTCACCGCCCCACCTGCCGATACTGTAGAGTATAGTGGCACCCAGGCACGAGCCCACTATCGACGAGAGCAGCACAAGGAACGCGTTGAACGTGCCGTTCGCGCTCAGGCTGCCGCTGAGGGGCAGGATTACCTCGGATGGTATGGGAGGGAAGATGGCTTCCAGGCCGATCAGCAAGGCGATACCGGGGTAGCCGATTGTGCTGATTATCTCGGTGGCCCACGTAATAAGTTGGGGTATCAGGTCGCCCATGTACCCCGATTATAGCACAGAGGGCCTACTCGAGGCGGGTCTTCCAGAAGCGTTGAGTAAGCAGCAAAACCCCCGCTATGATGAGGAAGATCGGCCACAGCTTGCCCAGCACCCCGTAGCCAACCGACGTGAGCGTAATGGCAAGAAAGACCACGCCGACCAGCGTCAGCACGATTGCAGGGATAGCATAAGCCCGCTGCCGGAAGCCCGACACGAAATATGCTGCCCAGAACGCTACACCCACTATCAAAGGAAAGACAGGCCACAACGCGCCCATGTCGGACCATGAGAAGAGGCCAAGCGTGATTGTGAAGAAGAAGATACCCACCAGGAGCGGGATTGCGCCCCCAAGTACCAGTCCGGCGCGGGCGGTGGCGTTCGGGGCATTGAACGCCTGAAAGAGCACGATGGCCCCACCCAGGATAGGAAATACGGGCCAGATAGTGCCCCAGCTAGAATTGAGCGCACCCTGCGTAACCGCAAAGAAAATCAGGCCCAGGACAATAAGAATGATCCCAGCCATCATGCTGGAATTGTTAGCACGGTTATCCATCTGCTCCTCCACTGCTCGATCTTTGCTCGCAAGAGATCCTGCCGCGCGATACCACCAGTATATATGGCTTACAGACAAAAGTACAGACAGCTATGCTCTTATAAGGGTTCGGATCTGGGGAGCAGGTGCAGGAGCGTCCACGGCCGGGATACGAGCGAGGCGGGAGCGGTATTCTCTAGTTCTCTTTCACGCCGTAAAAGGGTTGACAGGGCACTCCCTGTCCGGGTCCTGCGCTTACTGTCAGCCTGGTAAAGGGGGGTGCAGGGGGAACGCCTGCCGGGGATAGGGGTGTCCCCTAACACTCCTCTTTCTTTTAGACTCCCCTCCCACACGTGGGAGGGGTTGGGGGTGGGTCTTCCCTTTCCGAGCTGTCAGGTTGCTCCACCCCTGGTCTGAACATTTACCTGTGCTTTCCCAGTGCGCACCTGCTAATCTTCTATCTCGCTGAAGGTCTGCGGGTGTGCTCTTGTATCGGGAGCGCCAAGCAACACTTCGCGCGGGCGGCCGCGGTTATCAGCATCGGCTGCCGCGATGAGACCCATCTCCTCCATCTGCTCCACCAACCGGGCGGCGCGGTTGTAGCCGACCCGCAGCTTACGTTGAAGCATGGAAGTCGAGACATAGGTATTCTTCTTCACAAGCTCTATCGCCTGCTCAAGCAGCTCGCTGTCTTCGTTGGCGTTGCCCTTGCCCAGCCAGTCGGGCATCTGCATTGGCTGCAAGGGCGCGCTGACCCCATTCTCCTGCATTTCTTCCTCTGTGGGCAACTGCTTACGCCAGAAGTTCACGACCTTATCAGCCTCTTTGTCCGATACAAAAGTGCCCTGTATACGCACCGGCTTGCTCTCGTCCGATGCATTGTAGAGCATATCGCCCCGACCCAGCAGCTTCTCGGCACCGCCACCGTCGAGGATGACCTTGCTGTCCACCTGCGATGTTACCGCGAAGGCTGCCCTTGCCGGGAAGTTGGCCTTGATGAGACCTGTCACCACGTCCACTGACGGGCGCTGTGTAGCCACCACCAGATGTATACCTGTGGCCCGGGCAAGCTGCGCCAGCCGGCAGAGCGATGTCTCCACTTCTTCAGGCGCAGTCAACATCAGGTCGGCCAGTTCATCTATGATGATGACGATATAGGGGATATGCTCCATCTGCACGTCGGGATTATCGCGCTTGAAATCGCGGTACATTTCGATGTTGCGAAACTGCTTGAGGAACCCTCCGGAGTCGCGCTGCCCCTTCTCAAACAGCTTATAGCGCCGCTCCATCTCCCAGAGCGCCCACTTGAGCGCCTCCACTGCTGTCAGCGGTCTTTCCCGGTCGGGCTGCGTCTTGCTCCCCTTTGGTGCAGATTGGCTATCCTTCTCCTGCCTCACATCCGTCACTACAGGGCGCAACAGGTGCGGTATGCCGTTGAATCCTGTCAACTCAACGCGCTTGGGATCGATCATCAGCATACGGAGATCGTCGGGCGTGAACTGGAGCAGGAACCCGATCACCATAGAATTGAGAAACACCGACTTACCACTGCCCGTCGAACCCGCCACCAGCATGTGCGGCAGCTTTGCCAGATCGGTCACCACAGGCTGGCCGTGCGTATCCCGCCCCAGCGCGATCCTGAGCCGTGCCTTCGATGCATGGTAAATCTCGGACTCGAGAATGCTGCGTAGGCCGACCACCTGCAAGGAAGCGTTAGGCACTTCTATACCGACGCGCGACTGGCCGGGAATAGGGGCCTCGATACGGATGCCGGGAGCAGCGAGAGCCAGCGCGAGATCGCGGTCGAGGCCGGTGATCTTGCTCACTCGTACACCAACACCCGGCTCCACAGCGAACTGTGTTACAGCCGGGCCTGTGTTCACCTCGCGTACCACCGCTTCCACGTTGAACGATTGGAATGCATCTTCAATAACCTTGATCTTCGCCTTCAGGTCCGATTGGCTCACCTTTACCTCGCCCACATTTTCGAGCAGGTTCACAGGAGGCAGGTTCCAGACATAGCCGAGGGGAGATTGTATAGGCTCGTGGGGAGATGTTATCTCGGTGGCCTTGTTACCGCCCGCGCTCGCCAGGTTAATGACCGGTTCAGGCTTCGTCTTAGCAGGCTCTGCCCTGGGTGCGGGCGGCGCTTCGTTGCCCAGCAGATTTACTACCTCCGTGGGGGCCGAATGAGAATCCGACAGCAAAGTAGTGGGCGGGACAGTTGCCTCAACGTCCTCATGAGAGAGCGCACCTGTCTCATCGACCATGACCTGCTTGCCGTTGATACGCACGGACCCACGCGACAGCGACTGCGCGGCTTCACGCTCTTTGATAATGCGGGTTACATGTGCGCTTGCGAAACGGCCCGCAGCCACCGTAGGCTGGCCCACACCACGCACCAGTTGTGCCAGTGAGAGACCAAAAGCAAGCATGAAGCCTGTAAGCATAACAGCGAACAGCACCACGCCCGCCCCCGCTTTGGTGAGGTAATCGGAGAGCAATGTCGAGAGCGCCAACCCGATGTAGCCGCCGCCCTGCCCCGCGTCGGCGGCCTGCTGTCCCTGGGCAAAGATGTGCACGAAACCCATCAGTCCAAGCAACAGTAGCCCCATCCCGATCGGCACCAGCGGCGACATGCCCTGGGGAGAAGAACGCGCCATGAAGAGGAAAATTGACACCGCAACAAGGGCAACAGGCACAAGCCATGCAGCCGCCCCGAAGAGTTGTGCCAGCACACCGCCAGCCACGCCAACGATGCTGCTATCAGACCCGCCCAGCCACGTCAACAAGCCCACCACAAACAGCGCAGCCACCACCAGCATACCTAGCGCCACCATCTCGCGCCGAACCACCGGAGATATTACGAGGGGCGCAGCTTTCTTCGCTGGACGGATGGGCGTGGGCTTGCGCGACTGCGTGCTCCGCGATGCGGTGCTTCTTGAGGCGGACTTAGCTGCGGGTTTGGCCGCAGATGGCTTTGCCGCTGATGATCGCGCTGGAGCCTGCTTTGACTTACCACCTTCCAGTTTGGACCATGTTGGCCCGGAAGGCTTAGATGTTTTCTTAGCGGCTGCTGACTGGGGCATAGGTTGCACCTTCTGGTAGGGGTATCTTCACTCTATTAATAACACGGTCTGCCGTTAGGTTCCCTCCAGGGACGGCGGTCGCCCGGCATGACAATAGCACGCATGTTTGGGTGCACATATTATATCACGGGACGGATGGGTTGGGGAAAACTCAGGGAAGGGTCTCGCAGGCGATGCCGTCATGGTCGCCATCCAGGCGGTGAGGGTCTCTAGCTGGTCCGCCCGCTGCAAGAAAGAAGTCTTGCGCCTGCTGGTGGGTGCTGAAATCCGAGCAATCGCGGTCAGGGCCATTGGGGTCGTATAGTAAGCCGCCTGATGGCTCCCCTCCGGACCCACCAGATGGTGGCGGCACTACTATGGAGGTCGGCACGGGTTGGGCAATGGGCGCACCAAAGTAGTCGCAGGCTCCCCACAAGCCGCGCTTTGCCGCGCGTGCATTGCGCTCCGCTGCCAGGAAGCGGTCCGCGTATTTCACGTCGGGCGGGAAGGTGCTGACCTGGGCATAACCCGCCAGCACAAGCTCTTCATCCAGCATTCGACGCCCAGCCGCGTCCTCAAGCCAAACATAGCGCAGCAGACGCCCATAGCGGTCCGTCTCCGAGATGTCTTTCTCCAGCAAGACATTGCCGCCCACAGAACCTATCAGTTCTGCGGCCTTACCGGTCGCCTCCTGCCCGTAGCAGATAGGCCCGCCGTTCGTCTCGGGAGTGTCCACGCCAATCAGCCGCACGCGTTCTTCCCGCCCCTCTATCACAAAATCCATAGTGTCCCCATCGACCACGCGTGCAAGCTTCGCAGGGATCAACGCGAGCGGCGTCTTTGTGGGCGTAGCAGTTGGGGCAAGCGTGGGTGTCGAGGTAGAGGATGGCGGAAGCGTAGGGGCGTCCGTGGGGCTGGGCTGCGGGGTAGCGGTTGGCTCTGCCACCGTAGCCTGCGAGAAAGTGGCAGTGGGTTCGAGCGAAAGAGGAGTGAACGAGGCCGCGACTGTGGAGGCTGCCGTGAGAGATGTGGGAGCGGTTGTCGCCTGAGCAGTAGGAGTAGGCTGAGTGGGCGTGGCGGGAGGTCCAGGCGAGAAGAGGGCAGACGAAGCAACGATAACCAACAGAACCACCGCACCCAGTATAAGCCAGGTGCGGCGAGAACCGGAGCGTTGACCTGTACGCGAGGTTTCGGCCATGCTATATCGCTGTTTCTTGTGGCAAATTAGCCCCTGTTATTCCTATAGAGCCACCGACTTGGCTAGCCTGAGCAGGAAATGAGCGAACGTCTTATGGACCTCCTCAAAGGCCTGCTCTTCGAACGACATCTCAGGGATCCACTGAACTACAGGACATTCGCCTACGTATTCGGGACTGACCCTTGAGGTTGCCAGGCAGAGGATGTCACCCTCTCCTGTGTCCTGGATCACCACCAGATCGCCGGGGAACCAATCATCTTGCTCCTGGAGCGAGTGAGTAGCCCACACGACATGGGGCAACCCGGTGTCCGGCACACCAAGCCCATAAACGATCCTACCGCCGAAAGAGCCTGAACCATACCTCTGGAGAAAATCGCGATAAGACTCCGGAAAGGTCACGCCAAGTGCCTGCTCGGCAACCCAGATCTCCTCAAACGGCACACCTCCCACGAAATCGGCAAGGTCTGGGTTCTCATCGATGATTTCAGCGGCTTTAGCAACTGTAGCCATGTGGGTCCTCCGGGCTATTCCGTACTGCGTACTGCGTAATATGACGGCTGACCGCGTTGTCAGTTGTCAGTCTTGCGGTCAGCGGTCTGCCGTAATACGCAATAAGCAATACTTTACAACTCCATTACCACCGGGAGCACCATCGGGCGGCGCTTGGTCTTTTCGTACAAGTGCTGGCTGACTGTGTCGCGGATCTTCTTGTTGAGATAATTCCAGTCGGGGGCTGTGCCGTTGGTGTGGCGCTCCAGGGCTTCTTTCACCTGCTCCTTAGTCTCATCGAGAAGAACCCCTGCTTCGGCAGCATAGACGAAACCGCGCGTCACGATGTCAGGGCCTGCGACGAGATGGCCGGTCTGCTTATCCACGGTCACAACCACCAGCAGCACGCCATCGCGGGCGAGCAATTGGCGGTCTCGTATGACCACCTGGCCCACTTCACCGACGCTCAGACCATCCACAAACACATGGCCCGCCGGAACGCGACCGGTGACCATTGCCTCGTCATGATTTAGCTCAACTACGTAGCCGTTGTCTACCAGAAAGATGTTATCTTTCGGGATGCCGACCCCCTGTGCCAGCTTGGAATAGGTGACGAGGTGGCGCTTCTCGCCGTGGATCGGGACAACGTAACGCGGACGCAGCAGGTTGAGCATCAGCTTATGCTCTTCCTGACTGGCATGGCCCGACACGTGTACCTGTGCGACTGAACTGTAGATAACCTCCGCACCCTTCGCGAAGAGATTGTTGATCACCCTACCGACGCTGGTTTCGTTGCCCGGTATGGGCGAGGCCGAAAGTATATATGTGTCGCCGGGCTTGGCCGTCCAGAAGCGGCTGTCATCGTTAGCTATGCGTGAAAGAGCCGAGGTCGGTTCGCCCTGCGCGCCTGTGCAAATGACCACCACCTCGTTGTCATACAGCTTGCCGGTGTCGGCCACATCGACTATCACGCCCGGCGGGATGTTCAGGTAGCCAAGCTCAACCGCCACCCGCACGTTGTTATCCAGGCTGCGGCCCAACAGAGCCACCTTCCGGTTGTGCTTGTACGCTATATCGAGTATTTGCTGCACGCGAGAAATGAGCGAGGCGAACGTGGCAATAATCACGCGGCCCTGCGCGTTCGCGATGATGTTCGTCAATGTCTTCGCGACCACCTGCTCAGACGGTGTATAGCCGGGCGTCTCCACGTGTACGCAATCGGTAAAGAGGCCGAGCACACCTTCCGAACCCAGGCGAGCCAGGGTTTCGTAGTCGGTCAGGAAGCCGTCGGCAGGCGTAGGATCGAGCTTGAAGTCGCCCGTGTGCACGATTGTGCCAAGCGGAGTATGAATCGCAAGCAGGCAGGCATCCGGGATTGAGTGACAGACATGCACGAACTCGACGCGGAACGGCCCAAGCTCTATGATGTCGCCTGCCTGCACTACATTCAGGATGGCTTCATTGAGCAAATTGCGTTCTTTTAGCTTGTTCTTGATAAGGCCAATCGTGAGCGGAGTGGCATAGATAGGGGCGTTTCCCACCTGCGGCAAAAGCCATGGTATGCCCCCTATATGGTCTTCGTGGCCGTGGGTTATGCAGATGCCGCGTATGCGGTCCGCTTTGCCTTCCAGGTAGGTGATGTCGGGCAAGACAAGGTCGATGCCCAACATTTCTTCTTCGGGGAAACCCATGCCCATGTCTACCAGAATAATATCTTCGCCGTATTCTACAACGGCCATGTTCTTTCCTACCTCACCCAGCCCGCCGATTGGTATAAAACGTATGCGGTCTGTGGTAGGTTGAGGATCTGTATATTCAGGGATTTGCATTCTTTCCTTTGTATTGGTTGTTAGTACGTTATGAATAGCAGTCGCTTACCGGTGAGGCGGCATTCAATTTCGCGACGCACCCATCACGCATTAATTCTTGAGGAGATTTCGCCCAGGAGAGCTTTCCGGTTTTCCAGCCCGCCGTAGATTGGCAGGGCATCGCCATGTGCTTGTTTATGCAAGAACCTTACCATCGGATTTGCTATTTGCGTGGCGGTTTCCTTGCGGAGGGTGAGGAGCATGGTATCAGGCTCGTCCTCTGTGGGTATCTCTCCATCGTCACCCGCTTTGACTGCGCGGGCGCTTTCTTCTATTTTGTTCCACTTGTCGTTTTCGCTATCATCATCGCCCAGGAAGAACCGGGCGAGACGACCTTTACGTCCTGTGTCTTTGAACCCCGCAATGTCGGCCCAGCCGTATTTGAGGCTGATGCCGCCCAATGTGCTGTATGTTATGCCCTTCTCGTCGGTGACGATACGTGCGTTGGCTTCTTCGAGAAGCGTCCAGGCTACTAAGGGAGCTACAATAAGTATACCAAGCATCAACAGGCTCGAAACCCATTCCACGCCTGTTATGCCACCATCCAGTATTGTGATGAGGCTCCAGAGTGGGAACACCCCTATACTGGCTACGCCCAGCAGCAAGATGATAGCTTGCCTCCTGCCCTCTTTCGACATGGGGTAGGTGCCGGGCGTTTCCGTTGCGGGTTGGGTGATTACCGGTGTTGCGATATGCTCTGCTTCGGTGTTTGACATTTAGGTTAGTTCTGCCTGCTCAGTTATGTTATTTCCTTGCGTTTACGAATAGAATAACTGCCCACACCTCTCACATATCCAGGAAAGAAAGCTGCGTATACTCTTCCTTCTTCCGGGCCGCTTTCTTCGGTTTGGGCGCGGCCCTGGCGGTGGGCGGGACGTCCGACGGTTCCACTGCGGCAGGCGCATCAGGGATTGTGTCTTCTATATTATACACGGCGGACGCTTCTTGCACGACCACAGGCGGTTCGGGGGTGGGTAGCGGCTCCAATACGGCGGCTGTCTCAACGTCATGCACGACGAACTCACGGGCAGCCTCGGCTTCAACCACGCGCTCTTCAACGACTTCAGGCGGAGGGGCAAGCATCTTACGGGCCTGCTCTATGAACACGGGCAGCTTGCGGAAATCAGAGCGGATAACATCGGCAAGACTGGCCTGGTGCAGACCCGCCGCCGGGTGGTACATTGCCACGCACAATAGCCCATCCACCACGCGAGCCGTGCCGTGTATCTGGCTTATGCGCTCGCCGGGGAAGAACTTCGACATCGAGTAGCGCCCCAATGTGACAATTACTTTTGGCTTGATAAGAGCAATCTGCTGCTCCAGGTAGGGCGCGCAGGCGGCTATCTCGTCGGGTAGAGGATCCCGGTTATTCGGCGGGCGGCATTTCACCACGTTCGCAATGAAGCAGGTTTCCCGCGATAGGCCCGCAATTGCCAGCAGCTCGTTAAGGAATTGGCCCGCCGCGCCCACAAACGGGCGGCCCTGCTTGTCTTCGTGGTAGCCCGGCCCTTCGCCTATGAACATTACTTCGGCGCGGAAGTTGCCCTCACCCGGCACTGCGTTGGTGCGCGTTTTGGCTAGACGGCATAGCTGGCAAGTCTTTATCTGGGCTTCCAGATCTCTCATATGCGTCGCTATCTGGAGAGGCGTAGCACTCGTTTTGGCATGGTCGTCTAACATCTATCAGGTACACCGTGGCTATTTCAATAGGCGGACAAATCCAGCTTGCTCAAAATGATGGTCCGTGGTCAACGCTTCTGTAAGTCCAAGTTCTTGCATAACCGCGAAGCTAGAACAATCCACCAGGCTCCATAATTTGTCCGAACGTGCGGTAAACAAGCGCCAGGAACGATCATGAAGTGCAGCATCTATATGCACCGTCTCTACATACCTCGAAGCTTGCAACTCTTCGATAATAGTCACTATCTTCGGGTGAGGAGTACGCAACGGGCTAATCAATAGCGAAACCAGTTCTGTGATGACATAGTTTGAAGTAATAAACTTGGAGTTACGTTCTCGCATCTCCCGATAGATAGAGCTGGCGGAGGCGTGATGAAGCTCCGACTGATCAAACAGATTTCCCCAACCGGCGGTATCTACGAATATGCTCGTCACGCTCAACTCTGGTCGTGACGACTTGTGCCGCGCATAGACTCGATAATAGCCTGACCAATATGCCAATCGTGCTGATCAGACCAACCCGCCGCACCTGTATCAAGTATTCCAAGGAGCTTATCGAGAGGGTCGGAGCTAAGAGACTTTGCAGCAAGAGTTAGCAGCAACGCCGCCAACTCCTCGGGAGGCTTACCTTCTTCCGCTGCTATTTTGATGAGTGATTGATACACTTCTTCGGACACAGACAGTGACAAAGTGTGTTCCATCCACCGTACCTCCATGCCAACCTTAGCAGAATTACTATTTGGTCACCCTGCGCTATCTCAGCGATAGAAGGTTGGACCGACTTCTTGACGAGTTGATTCCGGCATGTCGCTGGCCACTCAACCCTGGTTGATTATACGCCATTGTGGAAAAGGGTCGCAAGCATGGTGAGGGCACTCTCCATGCCTGATATGTCCTACCATTAAACAAAGAGAAGGGCCGTAACGACCCTTCCCTTCTTGGCTTTTCAGCTTTATACCCGCGCTCGCCAGTAGTCCAGCAGGTCGAGGAGGGTTTGTTCGTAGGAGATTGTAGGCTTCCAGCCTGTGGTATCCATGAACTTGGAGGCGTCGGCCCAGAGGATCATCACATCAGAAGGGCGTAGCCGCGTGGGGTCCACACGTACCTCCACGTCTACCTTCGACATCCCCAGGAGCAAATCGAGCACTTCCTGCATTGGGCGGGTGTTGCCCGACCCGATATTATAGACGTCCCCCGGTTTGCCCTTTTCCAGCAGCAGCCAGTAGGCCACTACCATATCGCGAACGTCTGTGAAGTCGCGCTTGCTGGTCAGGTCACCAACGGAGATCACAGGCTCCTGCAACCCCTTCTCGATAAGGGCGATCTGGCGGGCAAACGAAGAGTCGACAAAGTTCTCGCCACGGCGAGGGCCGCTGTGGTTGAAGCCCCTGGATACTATGCTCCTGATGCCGTAACTCTGGTGGTACTGGTAGGCGAGCATCTCCTGCGCCACCTTGCTTACCGCATAGGGCGAAAGCGGGCGGAGGGGGTTGCTCTCTTTCATAGGCACTTCGTCCGGGTAGACCAGGCCGTACTCTTCCGACGAGCCTGCAATCTGAATGAGAGGGTCGATGCCTGCCTGCCTCACAGCCTCGAAGACGTTAAGCTGTCCCATCACATTATCCTGGATGGTAGCGGCGGGCGCGTTCCAGGAAGTCGGCACATGGCTCTGTGCGGCGAGGTGGAATATTCGGTCAGGGCGAACTGCGCCGATGAGCTTATGAGTGCTGAAAGCATCCATCAAATCGCAATCAATTATGTTGATTTTTTTGGAGTTGAACGCCTTCTCCAACGTTTCTACGCTGGCAACTCCAGGCTCAATCATCTGCAGCCTATCGCTGACATGGGCAAGGTTGTCTAACCGGCTGCGGCGGCGGTAGATCCCGAATACTTCGACTTCAGGGTGCTGGGCCAGCAAGTAATCCATCATGTGGCTGCCCGCGAAGCCTGTAATGCCCGTAATTAGAACTCTCAAAAGGGCTCCTCCAAACTTTATTCACATTATTATAGAGGATTGAGGGCCAGTGAGCAAAGTTATCATCTGTAGTAAATGTTCACACTTGGGGTGGAGCAACCTTACGTTCGTGTAAGCCAAGGCCCTCCCCCGGCCCCTCCCACACGTGGGAGGGGAGTCTAACTAGAAGAGAGAAGGGTTAGGGGACACCCCGCCCCCCCGCTGCGCTCATCCCCCGTCATGGGCCTCGCCCCTGCACCCCTTACCCTAATCTGAACACTTACCATCTGTAGCGCGTCCGTGCTGCCAAAGCATGCGCGCTATGCTACAATCCTTAGAACGTGCAACGGTGCTGATGATCGCGCAGCACAACCGTACCAAGTGAGGCATATTCAATCGAAGATCCACAACACGAGCCTACTATACTATTCGTGCACGGGGCAGGCTCCAACGCCGACTTCTGGCATTGGCAGCGCTCCGCATTCCCCCACGCACATTACCCAGATCTTCCGCGACATGGCCGCCACCCTGAGAAGACTGCTCCTCTCGCCCCAACAGGCCCGCAGCTCATAGAAGTATATGCAGATTGGCTGGCAAACTACATCGAGGAGGCAGGACTCGAAGATGTAATTGTGAACGGGCACTCCATGGGTGGGGCTGTCGCACTGGCGTTAGCATTGAGGCACCCTGTCTGGCTGCGCGGAATAGTGCTCACAGGCAGTGGAGCGTACCTGCACGTATCTACGGACTTACTGCACTTGCTGAGGACAAACTATGCTGCCGCTGTTGACGCTATTATCGAGACGAGTTTTGCTCCCCCTAACGGGCCGCTCAGTTACATACAAAAGGCCCGATTGAACGGTACACGACGCCAATTGCTTCGCACCCCGCAGGAGGTAACGCTGGCCGACTACGAAGCGGCAAACAGTTTCGATGTGCGCGAGCGGCTTGGTGAGATTGACGTGCCCGCACTCTGTATCGTGGGCGGACAAGATGCTGTAACACCACCCGCATACAGCGAGTACATGCACAGGGCGATTCGCGGGTCGCAGCTTAGAGTAGTAGAGGGAGCGGGCCATATGCTGCCGCTCGAAAGGCCGGAGGAGTATAACAGTATATTGGCGGCCTTTGTGGAAGGGCTGAGCGTGGCGGGCCAACGTGACGGAGGAGGTACATAGAGATGGACAACAGGCAAAGCACCACCAACAAGACTGCCCTTGTTACGGGCGCGTCGAGTGGGATCGGCTACGAACTGACCAAGCTATTCGCGCGGGACGGCTATAATCTCGTGCTGGTGGCCCGCAACGAGGAGAGATTGAACCAGCTAAAGACGGAGTTCGAGAAGCGGCGCGGCGTGTCGGTAAAGGTGCTGCCCAAAGACCTGTCCGACCCCAACGCGCCTGAGGAGATATACGATGAGCTAAAGCGCGACGGCATACAGGTAGACGTGCTGGTGAACAATGCGGGATACGCTATGCTCGATCCCTTCCTTAAGACCGACAAGCAAGATGAGCTAAACATGCTTCAGGTCAATGTTGTCGCCCTCACGCACATGACCAAGCTCTTCTTGCCCGGCATGGCCGAGCGTGGCAGCGGGCGCGTCCTGAACATTGCATCAACGGCGGCATTTATGCCGGGGCCTCTTATGGCGGTGTACTACGCCACCAAGGCCTATGTGCTTTCGTTCACCGAGGCGGTTGCCGAAGAAATGCGCGGCACAGGCGTCACGCTGACGGCACTCTGCCCCGGCCCAACTCGCTCAGGCTTCCAGAAGCGCGCCAACATGGAGACCTCCAGGCTAATCGTGGGCAGAAGCATCATGGATGCGCCAACGGTTGCCAACGCGGGATACAAAGCATTGATGCGTGGCAAGAGCCTCGAAATCCCGGGCATCAGGAACAAGCTGATAGTTCTGGCCGCGAAGCTTTCCCCGCGAAGCGCTATTCCAGGCGTAGTAAAAAGATCGCAGGAGAGGGCTGAGGGCTAGCGGTCAGGTGTCGGAGGTCAGGGTTACGGATTCACCGCAGAGGCGCAGAGAGCGCGAAGTTACGCAGAGGTTCTTTAGGTTTGCATGGTGCTGCTCGAAGTGAGTAAGCGGCACTAGGCGGTCGGCGGTCGGCGGTCAGCCGTCAGCGGTCGTCAACTGACAACTGACAACTGACAACTGACCCCTAAACACCAATGCGGGCCTTTAGCCTGTCGTAGGTGGTCTCCAGCAGTTCGGGCATCACCTTGGTCGCGCCGACTACCGGCATGAAGTTTGTGTCGCCCGACCAGCGCGGGACGACGTGCATATGCAGGTGGTCGGCCACGCCTGCGCCCGCCACGTTGCCGAGGTTCATGCCGAGATTGAAGCCTTGCGGGTGATACTCAGCCTGTATAACGCTCACCATGCGCTGGCCGAGAGCACTCATTTCAGCGAGCGTCTCAGAAGGCAATCCAACGAAATCGGCCGTATGCTGATAAGGCACGACCATCAGGTGCGCCGAGTTATAAGGATAGAGATTGAGTATCACGAAGTTGTGTTCCGCCCGCAGCAGAATAAGGCTGGCACGGTCGTGCGACTGGGGGAGGCGTATGCGGTCGCAAAAGACGCAACCTGTGCTCTCTACCTGGGGCAACTCCTCTTGCAGCGCGCTCTCAACGTCGGAGGAGCCGCCATTCGCCGTGCCATCTGCGCCTGAGATATATGTCATGCGCCAGGGGGTCCAGAGGTATTGCATACTCTTAAGCTCATCAGGTCAAAGGTGGAATAAGGTAGCCTTTTGTATAAAGCATGAGCGTTATGAAGAAAAGCAATATGACGCTCAGGGCGATCATCCCGGCGGTCAGCCATGTGAGAGGGCTTTTGTTGGTGTTCACGATCTCGCGCACCAATGGATTCACCCACCCGCCCGGACGGTAGCGAGGGCAAAAGACAAAGCCCACAGCCGCGCCCGCGATAAGCCCGCCAATGTGGGCTGAGTTGTCGATGGGGAAGATGCCGGAAATACCGAGACCCAGGTTCAGTAGGATTACAATGATAATATTCCAGAATTGCGCCTGCCCCAGCTTGCCGAAAAGCGAGCGATTGATGCCGTAATAAACGGCCAGCGCGCCGATCAATCCAAAGATAGCGCCGGATGCGCCAACACCGGGCACCAGATAGGGCGAAAATGCGAAGCTTGCGACACTACCGGCAAGACCCGAAATCGCATAGATGGCGGCGAAGCGCCCACGACCAAAGAAGCCTTCAAGGTCCATGCCGATTATGTAGAGGGCGTAGCCGTTCAGCAATATATGAAGATAGCCCGCGTGGAGAAAGGTGGCCGTGATGAGCCGCCACCAATCGCCCTCCACGACCAGGGCGTTTACTTTGGCGCCCATCCTCACCAGCAAGGCGCTATTCTCACTGGCGTTGAGCGAGCCTCCCACTATCAGGGTCAGCACAAACGCGGCAGCCAGCAGCGCGAGTATGGCCAGCGTGAGGACGGGCTTCTCAGAGGGGATACGAAACCACAGGCGCTGTGGTCTGTTCAATTCGGCTATGGAACCGGCAGGGGGTACCGGAGGCGGAAGATATGTAGGCGGCTTCGGTAGGGCGGAGTTCAGCCTGCCTGCATCCTTGCCCTCAGATGGCAAATATTCCCAGCCTGCCTCGGGCTGCTGAGATTCTTGGGAGGGGTACATAACGTATTATACCAATTCCGCACGTTTTATCTGTGTAAAGGTATTGGCTCGCCAATTGCGGTGCAATATTACCGATTAGCGAGGACGCGCAGTAGCTCGGCCACGCTCCATGCCTGTGAGATACAACCTCCCGGGGCAAAAGGCTCCTCGGCATCGAAGACTTCGCTGATCGTGCCCAGGCCGGCGTGGGCCATGTGGCGGCGCAGATTCGGCAGCATACTATCCAGCTCGGCGCTAGCAGCTTCGCGACCTTCGACCGACGCCACAGCATCGAAATAAGGGCCGAGCAACCAGGTCCACACGGTGCCCATGTGATAGGCGGCATCGCGCTGGCGGCGGTCACCTCGGTAGTGTGGCACATAGCGCGAATCTTGCGGCGACAGAGTACGTAAGCCATATGGAGTCAACAGGTGCTCTCGGACAGATTTCAGCACGCCGCGCGCCTGCTCTGCTGTTAGCAGATCTTTGCTCAAGGATAGTGCGATTAACTGGTTGGGGCGGAGCGAGGCGTCGTCGCCGTCAGGTCCATCGAGCACATCGTAGAGGTATCGTACATCGCTGCGCCAGAACCGATGGCGAAAAGATGCCCTGGCTCGCTCGGCCAGCGCACCGAAATCGGGCTGCTCCATATGGCCCGCCGGTACAGTTCTCCCAACGGCCATCTTGAGCTTGTTCATAACCCGGAGAGCGTTGTACCAGAGGGCGTTTATCTCAACAGGCTTGCCGATGCGCGGCGTGACCACCCAATCGTCCACTTTGGCGTCCATCCATGTAAGCTGCACACCTTCCTGACCTGCCTGTAAGAGGCCGTCCGCGGGGTCCATGCCGATGCCGTACCGGGTTCCGCGAACATGCCACGCGATCACATCAGATAGCATAGGGAAGAGGCCGCGCGCCGTTACAAGACTGCCTGTGCCCTCGGCGAGCCGCTCGACCGCCGCGAACATCCAGAGTGTGGCGTCAGCAGTATTATAGTGTGGGATGCCTCCCTCATCGGGGAAGTTGTTGGGAATAAGGCCCTCGCGAGCAAAGTGTGCGAACGTGCGCAGGATCTTGTTGGCCTCGCGCACTCTGCCGGTAGGTAGCGACAGGCCGGGCAGAGCTATCATAGTGTCTCGGCCCCAGTCGGTGAACCAGGGGTAGCCCGCCAGTACGGTCGGCACCTGCTGGGTGGACCCATCACGGCGGAGATCGCGCAGCACCATAAACGTGTCAGCGGCACGCACAAGTTGAGCCTGAAATGCGTCAAGAGGGGCATCAGGGTCGCTGGGATCAGCGTCGGCGCCCTTGCTCCTGATGCCGGCTGCTCGGACCAGACGGTGCTGGCGCGCCCGCTCACGCTCCAACGAGCCTGCCACAAGAGGCGCGGTCGCGTCGGGGTGCTCTGTGCTGGCGATTAGCGTTACGCTGTCACCGGGCATGAGCACACAGCGCAGAATACCCGGCACATACATATTATCGCGGGTGTCGTAGCCGCGCTCTACCTCGCGCCTGTAAACGAAGTTCCAGTACCAAACACCTGTATGGGTGAAGTCGGCCCGACCATCTGTGGTGAGCCAGAATGGTTGCGCGCCTTCTCGTGCTACTATCTTGCATCCTCCGGCTAGAGGCTCGACACCGAAATCCCAGTCGAACGCGCCCTCAGTCATGCTGTGGTAGTCGCGATAGTTGACCATCGGGTTGAGCAAGAGGCACAACTCGCCTTCGCCCTCAACGTAGTTGTAGTGAATGTAGGAAGTGTTGTGGCCGTGCTCCATCCAGATGGTCTTTTCCAGCAGGTTATCCCCCATGCGGAACATGGTGGTGGGGATATTGTCTTGCAGGCGGAACTCTTCGATATGGACAAAGCCGCCGGGATTTATCTTGCCGTCGGGGTATTCGTTGGCACCCAGGTAATAGGTGTGCCCGTTGCTCTCGACCTCCTCATCAATATTGTTGAGCAAAACGGTGCGCTCGACGGGAGGCTGCAGCGCAGCCACAAGCAAGGCATGATAGCGGCGGGTATTAATGCCCGACACAGTACCCGACGCAAACCCTCCAATGCCGTTGCTCACCAGCCACTCTTTGTCGAGCGCCTGTTCCAGATCAATACAGGTTTCGCGAGGGAGAGTAATCATGTTGCCCACCAGTCAGGGGTCGGGTCAGATGTCGGATGTCAGGGGTCAGAGGTCAGAGGTCAGTCCTTCGGCGGTCGGCCGTCTGCCGTCGGCGGTCGTCAACTGTTACCTTCGGCCATCACATGGCGCTATTATAGAGCCTTTGCAGCACCTGAGGCAATTCGCCTATGCGCACTATTGTAGCATCGGGCACAATGGTGTGGTCGTCAACGTCGGAGGGGCGGGATGGCACTTGCTTCCAGATGCCTTTCATACCCACTGCTTGCGCACCTTTTATGTCGTAGCGGAGGAAATCGCCTACAAACGCAACCTCCTCAGGCTGTAGATCGAGGCAGTCAAGCGCGGCACGGAATATCTGCGGGGCGGGCTTTTCCCAGCCAAACTCACAGGAGTAGACCCGGCATGGAAGCAGCTCGATGATGCCGAAATGCTCCAGGTCGGGGTCGTGAGCAGCGGCGGGCCAGGCCGTATTCGACACCAGGCCCAGCTTTAGTCCCATATCGCGAAGCGCTTCAAGAGTAGGCTGCACATCAGGCTCAATGTAGATGTTGTCTCTACTTCTGCCGTACCAGGGCCTTAGGCACTCTTCAGGCCTAAGGCCGGTAATGCTCTGCTTATCAAACAGAGGCTGCAATAGATCGAGCAGAGGCCGGCCGCGCATCGTCTCGCGCGCCTCGTCCCAGCGCGACCTCGTGCCTGTATGCATAATCTCTATGAACTCATCGAGAGGAGGCAGCTTATCTGCGTGCCCACGTTCGGCGATATAAGCATACAGATCGCCACTAAGCTCCCGATCGAGCGTCGCCCAATTCTCGTGTCGAAACTCCTGCAAAGTGCTACCCAGATCGAAAAGCACACCTTTTAGCATATGTTGGCCTCCGGGGCGGGGTGGGTGCGTAATGAGTAAAACGTAAAACGTAAGAACGGTATTGAAACGCCAGGTCGCCAGCTTATTGTCGGCTTACGTTTTACGTTTTACTTATTACGCGTTTCGCGTTTCACGTTTCACGTCTCACGCTTCACGTTTCACAAACGCCTCGATCTCATCAAACACCCTCTGCTTGTTGTAGTCCACGGTTACTACGTGAAAGCCTCGGTGGAGGGCTATCATTCGCTTGTCGTGGGATGCCAGGCGTGAGTAGATGTGATGCGAGCTGACACTTGGAACCACATGATCGTGCCGGGAATAGATGACGAGCGCGGGCATGTGTATTTTGGGCAAGCCTGCGCGCACGTGTGCCAGGAAATCGACCAGCGAGGCGGTAGCATCAACAGGCGAGCGCATGTAGCCAACTAACTGCTGGCGGGCTTCGGGGTCGTCTATGTCGCGGTAAGGCTTGTTCAGGAAGGGCAGAGGCCCCTGTATGCCGCGCAGCAGATATGTGACCGGAGACGGCACATAGATGGGCGCGGACATCGCCACTAGCCCGGCAATATCCGCACCCCGCTTCGACGCAGTGTAGAGAGTAAGCGCGCCGCCAAGCGACAACCCTACCATATATACTCTGCTGCACCGCGCTAACATCACATCAAGAGCACGATCTACAGAACCGTACCAATCCTGCCAGGTCTTGCCCTGCAAGTCTTCGGGAGCCGTGCCGTGACCCGCCAGCAGCGGCGCACCCGCAGTGATGCCTCTATCCGCCAGGAAACGGGCGAGGTCGCGCATTTCGTGGGCCGATGAGGTAAAGCCATGCACCAGCAAACAGCCCACCGGCCCAGCCTCGTAGATAAACGGCTCAGCCCCAGGCAAGAGCGGATAATTTGATTCCGGTATCTCGAACACCGGCAAAGTCCTGGTTTCTATGGTCGATTTTCCCTTCTAGAAGGCGTCTGGCAGTCGGGGAAGAACGTGTTACCCACTATCTTCGAAGTCTGCCCTCTTGTCGCATTCGCGTTCGGACGAAAATAAGGCAGGTTGCCCACTCCGCACGGCTCGCCAACCCCGCCACAGGGGTATCCGCTCATGATGTTGCGAGAGGCCAGCCGCTGGATGTAATCGTAGAATGTAGAGCCGGGAAGCACATCTTCAAAAAGCCGGCTGCCGGCCGGATCGGTGAAGCCCGCCGCGTTACTCACTATCTTTGAGATTTGTCCTCTTGTGGCGTTACTGTTCGGACGAAAATAAGGCAGGTTGCCCGCGCCGCACGGCTCGCCAACCCCGCCGCACGGGTATCCGCTCATGATACCCCGGCTAAACAATCTCTCTATATACGCATAAAAGGTGCTGCCGGGTAACACGTCTTCAAAGCTCTGGCCTGCGGGTGGATCGTTAAATTCTGCCGCATTGGCGACGATCTTGGCAAGCTGCCCACTGGTCACGTTGTTATTCGGCCTGAAAGTGCCATCGGGATAGCCGTTTATGATGCCTCTGCAAGCCAGACACCTGATGAATGGGTAGAAGGTTGAGCCTTCCGCTACGTCCGAGAACGTGATTGTGCAGGCGGTGGGTGTTGAGGTAGGCATGGTAGTGCCTGTGTTTGTAGGTGCGGGCTGCGTAACCGTGCCCGCCGGGCTGGTCACGGTGGCAGGCACAGATGTCGATGTACCGGTCGGGTTGGGCGTTGTTGACGCACCGCTCGTAGGCGTGCCGGGCGGATTAGTAGATGTTGCCGTTGCCGACGGTATGGCTGTTTGCGTGCCTGTCGCTACCGGCGTGTTAGTCGGGGCCGGTGTACTGGTTGATATGGGCGTATTGGACGGCACGACGCTGTTTGTCGCGGTCGGTGTATTGGTGGCCAGAGTTGTATTGGTCGGACCAGCTGTGTTTGTGGGGGTCGAGGTAGGGCCGCCGGCAGGCAGGCTCCAGGCGTTCAGGGTTCCTGCGGTGAGCCAGTAGACAAAGCCATGCGATACCGCGACACCCGAGTTTGCAGCGCCTGGAGCGGAGGGTGTAATTGTACGCAAGAGAGCGCCGTTGGTCTCGTCCAGTATGCGAAGACCGCCCGTGCCGTTGTTGATAAAGATCAGGCCGTTGGCGATTGCGATATTGCCGTGGGTAGAGCCAACAGTCACAGAAGGCCAGCGATCAACGCCTGTAGCAGGATCTACAGCGTAGAGCCGGCTGCCGCTGCCAAGGATGAAGAGAGTGCCTCCGCTGCCATAAGTGGGGTCATATGCCGGCATCGCTCCCACCACCGTGCCTGTAGACCGCGACCAGAGAGGCCCACCATTGATATTGCTGACTACATAGGCATAGAATACGCCGTTCTTATGGTTCGCACCGGCAAGCACACGGTTCTGGTTATCGCTGAAGAATAGTGGTGTGGTGCCGAAGTCGAGGTCATTACCTGTTGCTCCCTGCTGGTTGGATTGCAAGATAGCAAGAGTAAGCGGATCGAGCGATACAAGAGCGCGAGTATCAGGCCCGTTAATGCTGTAATCTTCTCCCGTCACAACCACCAGGGTCGAACCGTCGACGCTGAGAGCGGGCGAATTCCATATGCCGCCTCCGGCCTGCCCGGACGGTACGAAGTACTGGCTTATGGGCGAGCCGCCTGTATTCATATCGACAGAGCGCACTTCGCCTCGCACCGACGGGTTATCACAGCGCGAAGCTATGCCCAGATAGGAGCGGTCGTAGGCCAGCAGCGGCGACTCCCACGGAAATCCGCTCGAGCCGACGTTCATAGGGTTACGCCAGAGCTGTGCGCCCGTGTTGGCATTGAGACCGTAGAAGGCCGAGTCTCCGCCGCCCACAGAAAGCACTGACCCCGATATGGCCGATGTTGAGCCGATGCCTACGTTGAAGCAACTGTTCACGTAGCCGACCGAAGTACTCCACACAGGTGCGCCCGTGACAGCGTCACGAGCAAAGAAGTTGTCGCCCGTTGATGCATTTGTCCCCACGTAGACCTTGCCATTGGCGACACTTGGCGCTCCTGATGTGGCAGAGCCGGTGGAGTTGTAACCGAGATTGACTGCCCAACGCTGTACCAGTTGATTGACGTTACCCGCAGAAATGGTTGTTTCTGCGGGATTGTAGTTGGTACGCTGGGGGTCGTGACCATACATGGGCCAGTCGGCAGGATCAGCCAGCACGGCAGGTACGTACGCACCTGTGCGCGCCGCCAACCCCGCAGGCACCGACCACGGCACGGCGATCAGGGCGGTGAATCCCATTAACACAATTATCGTATTCAGCAGCGACCGCTTCTTCATCTAATTAGGCTCCCATCATGTATAAGCAGAATAGATAGGCCAAAAGCATAGCCGCTGATAATCTACTATCAAGCGGCTATTGGCTTCGCCCAATTATAATGCGTGAGCGGCTAATTGTATATGGTGCTGCGTACTGCGTACTCCGTATTGCGTATGACGGCAGACCGCAGACCGCGTTGTCAGTTGTCAGTTGTCAGTTGACCGCCAAAGCGATTAACTATAACCATAATAACCTTGGCGTCTTGGCGTTCCAATCCTGTCCTTACGTTTCACGTTTCACGACCCACGCCCCAAGTCCCGCCTCACGGCGCACCGGGATACTTCGCGCTGTATCTGAGTTTGCCCAGCAGGCTGAGCAGCACATCAAAGGGGGGTTGGTTTTCGGGGTGATACTCGAACACGGCACGCTCGAAGTATTGCACTGTGTATGTCTTGCCGTCAATATCGCTCTTCTCCTGGAACTCATCGGAGATAGGGAAACCTTGCTGGGCTAACCCTCCGTTCTTGTTCCAGTAGTCAAGGAATCGCCCTCCTACCCTCTTGCCCGTTTCGTTAAACAGCACCGATCCGGCCGACATGTTGGGTGCCTGGCCGGGTGCTCCGTTGGGATATTTCGTGCGGTAGCGAAGCGTGCCCAACTGCGAGAGCAGGATGTTGTATGGAGGCTGGTTCTCAGGGTGATATTCAAATACAGCACGCTCGAAGTATTGCGTTATATACGCTTTTCCGTTCAGATCGGACACCTCGGTCATCAAGTCGGAGATAGGGAAGCCCTGTTGAGCAAGCCCACCGTTCTTGTTCCAGTAATCGAGGAAGATGCCGGACACGGTTTTGCCGGTTTCAGCGAATGTGCGGCTCCCGCTGCCCGGAATTGATATGCCGCCTGCCGTGGGTGTACCTGTCGCGGGGGGTGCAGGTGGAGGCGGCTGCCCCGTGCCTACAAGACGACGCAACGTACCATCCTGGTAGCCGCCGCCCGCCATGAACCAGAGCGCGCCGTCCGGTCCCGTCTCGACGTCCATGTTAGCCTTTATTCCTGCGAGAGCGCCCACTGACGCTGCCCCGGTCCTGTCGCTGTTGGGCACAAAATGGTACAGCAGGCCATCATAAACCGCCATAAAGATGTGGTTCTTCCACTCCGGTATGCTTGAGCCTGTATAGACAGTGATGCCGGTAGGGGCCACGCAGCAGCCATCTTTGCCAACATACCAGATAGGCTTGATACTATTCACCGCAGGGTCAGGGTTGTCGTCATCACACGGATAAGAAGGCCGCCAGCCATAGTTGAAGCCGGCCTCTATGCGGTTCATCTCGTCGTCGCAGCCGGGCCCGTTCTCGCTCGCCCAGATGCGCCCGCGCACCACCGGATCGAACACGAAATCGAAGCTGTTACGCAGACCATAGGCATAAATCGAGGGTAAGGCGCCCGCACCAAGTTTGGGGTTGTCGGCGGGGATAGTGCCGTCTGCGTTGATCCGGTGAATCTTACCCTGCGTTGCGCCGAGGTCCTGCGAGTTAGCGGGGTTGGCGTTCTCACCGATCGTTATGTAAAGCTTTCCATCGGGTCCGAAGTGGAGATTGCCGCCCACATGGTTGCCTGCGGTCTGGGTCGAGGTGAATATGGGCGTGGTAACGCCTGCGCCCGTGCCGTCGCGCTCTGTGAAGCGCACCACCTGGTTCTGCAATTTTGGGCAACCCCCGCTCTCATCGCAGGTGTAATAGACGTAAATATAGTGGTTGTCGGAGAAGTTCGGATCGAGCGCGATACCCAGCAGGCCGCGCTCTCCGCTGGTGTTCACCTGGAACGTGATGACCGGGGCTTCCTGCAATGTACCGCCCACAAAGAGTCGTACATTGCCGTCTTTCTCAACATAGAATAGACGCCCCGTCGGATCGAACGCCATAGCGACAGGAAGGTGCATATCTGTCAGCACATCTTCCGCATGAACACCGGCAGGAAGGTTCTCCGCCGGAGGGCGTTGTGCGGCGGGTGCAGCAAGGCTGGCTGAGCTTAGCCCTGGGACGGCAATGAGCGCCAACCCGAACAGGCACGACACGAGCAGCCCAATGAATCGCGAGTTTGATCTGAACAGCATGATACTACTCCAAAGTGAAGGCTTGGGACAATTACCGAAACGCCGATGCAAGAATAATACCCTACAAACGCAGCGACCGTTCCACCAAGCTCACGCGGCATCCGTCACGTTTTGGTTCTCATGTTTGACGCTTCATGCCCCGCCTAATAATCAATCGTCGCTGAACCAGCGACGGTCTGAGCCGTCCGTTCACTCGGGGCACTGTATTTGCACAAACTCCAACCAGTCGAGCACCGCCTGGACATCCGGCAGATCGCCTGTGGAAGGAACCACCTCAAGATAATAGATGACACCATAGCGGTCGGCAACACAAAGGGCTGCATGCGCATTCTCGCCGAGCATCCTCGTTGTGGTCTCTGCTTCTTCGTCGGCCAACAGGGTGAAGGGAATACCGAGGCGCTCGGACTGCGCCCTGACTTCGTCGAGCGGCAAGGCAACTACAGCCATGACACGCGCAGCTTCGGCAAGGATGTCGCGGTGGATTGCGGAAAGAACCTGCAAATATTTGGTAGCCTGCTCGCCGCCTTCCACGAAGAGAAGCACTAGATTATACTTACTCCGTGTGGCGGCAGGACCGCTCTGCCCGCCCGCTGCGGAAGGCAGGTAGAAGATGGGGACTTTGCCCGGATAACGCAATTGCGCAGGGGCTGCCGCAGATGTATCAGATAGATTTGCCACAGTTCTGTTGCATACCTCCCGAAAGATGAGTTGCGGGCTGCACTTCGCGCCGCTCAACCCAGTATACAAGGACAGAATCATGAACGCCAAACCACATAGAGATCTTGTCTTTCTTCTCGATGTAGACAACACGCTGCTTGACAACGATAAGGCCAAGGAAGACATGGCCGCTAAACTGCTCGACATTCTGGGGAAAGACGGGGCAGAGCGCTTCTGGGACCTGTACGAAGAAGTGCGCAAAGATCTCGATGTGGTTAGCTATCCCGAGACGCTAACGCGATTCGCGAAAAGCTGGAAAGATAAGCTTGTGGCAGAGCGTGCCGCTGACCTGATAAACAACTGGCCTTACACCTCATATGTCTATTCGGGTACCTTGCCCGCCATCCGGCACATGGAGAATATGGGCGAAGTGGCGATACTCTCGGACGGCGATGATGACTATCAGCCGCGCAAAATCGCGAACGCGGGACTGGCTGACGCCGTTGGACCGGATGACCTGCTGATATACACCCACAAAGAAACCTGCTTCCCCGAGGTGATGCAGCGGATGCCGGGCGACCACTACGTGCTGGTGGACGACAAAGAGAGGCTCCTCGCCCTTGCTAAAGAGCAACTGGGCAGCAAGCTAACAACTGTCTGGGTTCGGCAGGGCAAATATGCCCACGACCCGAAACAATACCGCAAACCCGACCCCGACATCACCATCGAAACCATAGGCGATATCTGCGACCTGAGCAAGCAGGATTTTCTCGGCCTGAAACGTGATGCGTGAAGCGTGAAACGTGAAACGTAAGGACGGGTTTGGAACGCCAAGACGCCAGGATTCTTATGAGTTTAGCTAGTCGCTCAGTACGTGGCTAACAAAGAAGTGGCAGGTAAGCGTGCTCCCATGGCGGTGTCATTCTGAACGAAGTGAAGAATCAACATCCATACTAATCGCTACCCAGACGGATTCTTCGCTACGCTCACAATGACACTGCCTGGTAGGTCAGCTTATCTGCCACTTCTTTGTTAGTCTGGTACTTAGGCAGACAACTGACAACTAACAACGCGGTCTGCGGTCTGCCGTCGGCGGTCTTACAGAGTACGCAGTACCTCACGCCTTACGCCTCACGCCTCAACTTCCACCCCGGTGGTCACTTTGACCTGAACGCGGTCGTCTGCCTGAGCAATTCCACCGTCTTCTCGACGAGGCGTTACGCATCCGCCAACAGCCGGAGGAGCTATCGTTATACGACTCTCCTGCCAAAATACGAGAAGACATACTCGCTTTCATGGACTACAAGATAGCGAGAGGCAACAGGACGCTTGAGTCCAACACGCGCCGGGGAACTAATCTTGCATAGGGGATAGGTAAGATCCGACTGATTATGCCAACAGGGCCATTATGCCAACTGACCCCGATAGTAGCAACGAGAACAATAAGGATAGCGACCAAGACCTGAACGACATGCTTCAGGAGTCGAGGATTCTGTTGCAGGGCGCACAGGTACTGACGGCCTTCCTCACTATACTTCCCTTCAACCAGAGATTTGACAGGATAGACGAAACTGAGAAATGGGTTTATGTTGCCACTTTCATAATGTCAGTCGCCAGCCTCATCCTCTTCACTGCGCCCGCCGCGCAGCACAGGCTTATCAGGCCGCTCACCAGGCGAGTTGAGTTCAAAGATCGCGCCACGCGCTTGATGATAGCGGGCATGGCCCTGTCGTCAATCGCGCTTGTGCTGACTGCTCAACTCGTGGTGTCGTCGGTTGTCAGCGGTCCCTACTCGCTAATGGCCTCCGGCGTGATAGCGATCCTGATAGGCGCGCTCTGGTGGATTATGCCGCTGCGCTACAAAGAAAAAGATAGGCAGTAGGACGTGAGGCGTGAGGCGTGAGCTACTGCGTAAGACGGCAGACGGCCGTCCCTAAAGGGAACCATAACCGCCGACCGCGTTGTCCGTTGACCGCCTGGGCAAGCTTCTAAGACCATAATAACCTTGGCGTCTTGGCGTCCCGAACTCGTACTTACGTTTTACGTTTTACGTTTTACGCCCCATCTACCGCACCATACACCACGTTCAGGCCGCGCGCTGATGTGAGGAGCGGGTCAACCATGTCCCAGCGGTTTGATAGGAAGACGTAGACGAAACCGTACTGCGGGTCGATCCAGAGCGTGGTGCCGGATGCGCCGTTGTGCCCGAAGGCGCGTTCAGAGGCGAGAAGGTCGCCATCGCGCGGAGACGACGGTTTGCCCCAGCCGAGACCATAGTTGAAGCTTGTGCCCGACACAAACTGCTTCTGGCCGTGGGTGTAGTGCTGTGTCATCAGGCTTATCGATGGAGGAGAAAGCAGCTTGTAACCCCCGGCCGTCGTGCCACCTCGCAGATATGCCTGCCCGAACGCAACCAGGTCCGCGGCGCTGCTCCAGAGGCCTCCGCCCGGCATGGCTAGAGACGTGAAGCCCGCCACAACATGAGGTGGCCCAAGATCGTAAATCGGCGCGGCACGTGCAGGGTCCACAGGCGAGAAAGCAGTGCTCGTCATGCCAAGTGGTTCGAAAATGTGGCGGCGCAGATAGTCGGGATAAGGTTCGCCGCCGAGCCGCGCAATCAGTTCACTCAGCACGCTGAAAGTCAGCGAGTTGTACTGGTAAGCAGTGCCCGGATCAAAATGGAGATAGCTGCTGCAGGCGGCATTATAGAGGAAGCCGGGCGGTGGGGGAGTGGTCAGCGCCTGCAACTCGCCCCAGTACTGGTCTTCTTCGAGGCCGCTCGAATGGGTCAGCAGATGCCAGCTTGTGACATGCTCTTTGTTGTTGGCCCCGAACTCCGGCAAATAAGTAGCTACAGGCACATTAAGGAGCAGATTGCCTTCCTCCACCAGCCGCATTATGGCGGTAGCCACAACCGGCTTGGTTATGGAGGCAATCAAGAATATGCTGTCAAGGCTCACACCGTCTTCACCTGGCGACACGTGCGTCCAGAGGGTAGTATCACGGTCGGCCACAGCGATAACGGCGGTAGGCTGAGGGCCGTTCTTGACAGCTTCGTCCGCGATTTGCGCGGCATGTCTTAGGTGTTCGATATTCAATGGTCGCCATCCAATACTAGTGGTCCGCCCCGATAGGAACCCGGTCGCGGTCCATCTCTTCCTGGTCCAGGTCGAGCTCCATACTGCTCTGCTGCAATGGTCCTCCGACCGCCTCTTGCATGGAGCGCTTGCCATCTACCACGAACTCTAGCTGCACGGGCACAGGATAGTTGCCCGTGAAGCAGCCGGAGCAAAGCTTATCGCCGCCAAGTTTAACAGAGTTGAACAGGCCGGGCAGGCTCAGGTAGCCCAGAGAATCGGCTCCAATATGGCGGGCGATTTCCTGCACGCTCATGCGGTGGGCGATAAGCTCCTCGCGGCGGGCCGTGTCTACGCCCAGGTAACAGGGGTGGTTCATGGCGGGCGAGTGAATGCGCACATGCACTTCGGTCGCCCCGGCACGCCGCAGCAACTCCACAATGGGCCGGGTGGTAGTGCCGCGCACAATAGAGTCGTCCACAACCACCACACGCTTGCCGCTCAGCACTTCGGGCAGCGGATTGAACTTGAGGCCGATGCCGCGCTCGCGCAGATGCTGATCGGGCTGGATAAATGTGCGGCCGATATAGCGGTTCTTGATTAGCCCTTCTGTGAATGGTATGCCCGACTCAAGCGCATAGCCGATAGCAGCGGGTGTGGCAGAGTCGGGTACGCCGATCACGATATCAGCGTCGGCAGGGTGTTCGCGCGCAAGCTCCCGGCCCATATTCTGGCGTGCCTGGTAGAGCGGGATGTTCTCGATAACACTATCCGGGCGAGCGAAATAGATATACTCGAACACACAGAGAGCCTGTTTCTTGTCAGCGTTGGGCGTATCCGCATAAGAGGTGATGCCTTCGTGCCCGATTGTCACGATTTCGCCCGGTTCTATTTCGCGGATAAATTGCGCGCCCACTGTCATCAGCGCGCACGTTTCGGAGGAGACCACCCAGCCGCCCCCGGGCAACTTACCCAGGCAGAGCGGGCGAATCGCCATCGGGTCGCGCACAGCAATCAGGTGGGTGGGCGTCAGGAGAGCAAGCGAGTAAGCGCCTGTGAGCCGAGACATGGCGCGGCGAAACTTGGTTACCCAGTCGTGCCCGTGCGAGGCAATCGCGAGTTCGCCAATCACTTCGCTGTCCGAGTCCGACTCGAAAGCCACTCCCTGTGCCTCCAATTCGGCCTGTAGAGGCACCGAGTTGGTGATGTTGCCGTTGTGGGCCAGGCCCATCCAGCCCAGGCCGCGATCTTCAAGGCGCAGAGGCTGGGCATTACAGATGCGGGAGGAGCCTGTTGTAGAGTAGCGTGTGTGGCCGATGGCCGCATGGCCTGTTAGTCCTGAGAGCGATTCCTCATCGAAGGCGGTGGCGACCAGACCCATCCTTGTGCGGATCATGAGCGAATGACCCTCGGTCGTGGCGATTCCGGCAGACTCCTGCCCGCGATGCTGGAGCGCATAGAGGCCAAAGTAGGTGAGGCGGGCTACGTCTTCGCCCGGTGCCCATACCCCGAATACCCCGCACTCCTCGTGCATCTTATCGTCGCCATTATCGCTATTGTGGTTCATCTGCAGCATTTCACCCACGTTGTAGCTCCCTTTATTACTTGATGAACAATGCGCTTTTTAGAGGCGTATGGCTTGTATATGCTATTTGACCGCGAGCATTACTGCTAATCAAGAGAGTTCGACTTGAACTGCGCTCATGCTGTCACAATAATCGGGCGGCCCTTTGTCACAACTATCGTATGCTCAAAATTAGCGACCGGGTTGCCGTCACGTGTCTTCAGGGTCCAGCCGTCAGATGCAGTGAATATATCGGCACGACCCGTGGTGACGTGCGGCTCTACCGCCAGCACCAGGCCATCGGTCAAAGGTTTGCGCAAGCGGGATACGTAGAAGTTTGGCACTTCCGGCTCTTCGTGCATTGAGCGGCCCACGCCATGCCCGGTGAGGTCGGTAATCACCTTGAAGCCGCGCCGCCTCACGCCCGTCTCCGCTGCCGTCCCGATACTGTGCATCGGTGCGCCCGCCCTGGCAGCGCTTATGGCGTCTGCAAGAGCAGCCCTGGCGCAGTCCAGCAGCTTTTGCCGCTTTGGCAGGACCGGCGGAACCGCTACGGTGATGGCGGCATCAGCATAGTAGCCGCCAAGCTCGCCTGTGACGTCCAGTTTGACAAGGTCTCCTTCGCGTATGACCCTGCTGCCGGGAATACCATGCGCCGCTTCGTCATTGATACTGATACAGGTTGCGCAAGGGAAGCCAACAAGCATCATCGGGGCTGAGCGCACTCCATTCTGATGCATGAACTCGGCACCGATTGCGTCGATCTCGCCTGTGGTTACGCCCGCACGGACATTATTCGCCATCTTGCGTAGGGTAAGAGCGACAATATTACCCACGCGCAAGAGAGAAGTCAGGTCGCTTTCGGTTTCTATGGACATAAATAGCCCCTCGGCTAGCTAGCGGCTGAGACCGCCGCGCCATGATGCTTCAAGGTCAACTACAGACACATCTACCAGAGTCTGCTCGCCGCGCTTGAGGAGAAGAGAGGATCCGCCTGTTGACCCAAGGCGGAATAGGCCCACATCCATAGCCTCTGCCAGCTCATGCAACACAGGCCACTTCTCTGTGGGTAGAGCTACTATTATACGGGACGGCTCTTCTGAGAACAGAAGCACATCCGACCGCAGGCCGCGATGTATCGCCTCCAGTGCGTCTACGCTGATATCAGCGCCAACTCCTCCGGCTATACACGACTCGGCCAGCGCGACGGAGAGTCCGCCTTCGCTGCAATCGTGCGCCACATCGAGGATGCCTTCGCGGATGGCGCTTCGCACAACATACTGCACCGAACGCTCAACGGCGAAATCTACGGCGACAGGCATACCTACCTTCAAACCGAAGTGCGTTTCAAGGTACTGGCTCGCGCCCAACAGCGGGCCGCCCCCGCCGAACCGCTCGTCGCCCGTGTGCTTTGCCCACAGGAGGGCCACAGTCATGCCGTCGCGGAACGCCATGGTAGCTCGATGCTCAACGTTATCGAGCAGACCGAGCATACCCACCACAGGTGTGGGCATAACGGCCACGCCCTCGCTCTCGTTATAGAGCGAGACGTTGCCGCTCACCACCGGAACGCCCAGCGCGTTGCAAGCGTCGGCGAGGCCGTTGACCGCGCTCTCCATCTGGTAGAAGACGTGCGGGTTTTCCGGATTGCCGAAGTTGAGGCAGTCGGTTACGGCCAGCGGTTCGGCTCCCACGCACGAGAGGTTACGTGCCGCCTCCGCTACGGCGTGCGCGCCGCCCGCATATGGGTCGAGATAGCAGAAGCGGGCGTTGCAATCGGTTGTGATAGCTATTCCCTTCTGCGTGCCCTTGATGCGAAGTATCGCGGCGTCGGCCTGGCCGGGCTGCAGCACGGTGTTGCTGCCAATCGTGTGGTCATACGTGCGGTACACCATCTCTTTGCTGGCGACGTTAGCCGCGGCAAGCACATTCAGGAGATGAGCCGTGTACTCGGTATCCTGCGTTTCGGGCGGAAGAATAGTATCCCAATCGGGGTGTTGCTTCTCGTCCAGCAAAGGGTCAGGCTCGCCCGTAACGTAGCGGATCGGCACCTCATCGGCAAGGAGAGTGGCGCGAATCTCGGCGGCGAGGGTTTCGCCATCGTAGATGCGAACCAGACCGTCGTCTGTCACCCTGCCAATCACATTGGAATGGAGACCCCACTTTGTAAAGACAGCCTGCGCTTGCTCTTCTGTGCCCTGCTCCACAATGACCAGCATGCGCTCCTGCGACTCGGAGAGCATTATTTCGTATGCATTCATGCCGCGCTCGCGCCTGGGCACATGGGCCAGGTCGATCTCGATGCCGTTGCCTGCGTGCGCCGCGCACTCTACCACAGAAGAGGTGAGGCCCGCCGCGCCGAGATCCTGCATGCCAACCACTACGCCGATTGTCAACACTTCGAGGCAGGCTTCCATCAGGCATTTTTCGAGGAAAGGGTTGCCTACTTGCACAGCAGGACGGTCTTCGAGGGCATCTTCTCCAAGCGTGTCGGAGGCGAAGGTCGCACCATGAATGCCGTCGCGGCCTGTGTCGGCACCGACCAGCAGAACAGGGTTACCTACTCCCTTCGCGAGGGCCAGCGTGACGCTATCAGCCTGTAGCAGGCCCACGCACATGGCGTTCACAAGAGGGTTGCCGGCATACGACTCGTCGAAAGCAATCTCGCCGCCCACGGTGGGCACGCCGATGCAGTTGCCGTAGCCGCCTATCCCCTGGACCACGCCACCAAACAGGTAGCGGGTGCGAGGGTTAGAGAGAGGACCGAACCGCAGCGAGTTAAGCAGCGCCACTGGACGCGCCCCCATCGTGAATATGTCGCGCACGATCCCGCCCACGCCTGTAGCCGCGCCCTCGACAGGCTCAACCGCCGAGGGGTGGTTATGCGACTCTATTTTGAGGGCGGCTGCCCACCCATCACCGAGATCGACGATGCCTGCGTTTTCGCCGGGGCCTTGCAGCACGCGCGCCCCCTTCGTGGGGAAGCGGCGCAAGAGAGGCTTTGAGTGCTTGTAGCCGCAGTGCTCGCTCCACATGGCCCCTGCCATGCCGAGCTCCACTTTATTAGGTTCGCGGCCAAGCATTTCGCGGAACTGGCGGTACTCGTCGTGGTTGAGGCCAACTTCGGAGAGTAGCGCAAAAAGCTCCCCTTCCTGGAGATCATCCGGAATGGGAGCAACAACGGAACTGATTTGGGACGTCATAACGGGGCCAACGACTCCTGCTGAGATGAGAGCGGCTGAGTGACCGAGCGGTCCCTGCATTATAACAGAGCCGGGGAAGTTTTCCACATCCGGGGCGTACTGCGTACTCCGTATTGCGTAAGGGATCATGTGTCAGTTGACGACGGCAGACCACGTTGTCAGTTGTCAGTTGTCAGTTGACGGCTTGTGCCGCTTACTCTCTTCCCTCGGCACCCAGCAAGCCTCAAAAACCTCAGCGAACCTCTGCGCCTCTGCGGTGAATCCGTAAAATCCTGACCCCTGACCTCCGACACCCGACACCTCTACCCCTCCGCGAGTGTCGAGTTGAAGTTGCCGGGCGGTTCGGGGTAGAGGGGTAGGCCGGCTCCTGGGCCGAGTTCTTCGACGGGGGTGGAAAGGCGGGTAGCTTTACGCTCAAGCGCGAGCGCCAGCAGGTCAACAACGCTATCCAGGTCGAGCACGCCGGTATTCACTAAGATGTCATAGAGATGGGCGTCGGCGGGGTTCTGACGGTGCTCTGACATGAGATATTGCGCCCTGTCGCGGTCCTTGAGGTGGATACGGGTCTGAGCCGACGGGCGATCCAGACCTTCACGCTGCATAACATACTTTATTCGCTGCTCAAGAGGAGCAACCATGCGCACATGCAAGACATCACGTCGATCCGCCAGCAGCACCTGGGCACCACGCCCAACAATCACCACATGCCCGGCAGCAATAGCCCCCTCAACTACAGTTCTGCGGGCATGATCGAATGCGCGAGAATCTGTGGTAAGCTGCGATGGCATGGCTGCGACCACGGGCGGGGTGAGTGCGCTCAGGGTGTACAATATGCGTGACACGAAGCTGTCTACATGCTCATCGTAGGCTTCGGCTTCCTCCTCGCTCACACCAAGGGCCGTAGCGACTTGCGAGACGATCTCATGGTTGATCAATTGCCAGCCCAGCCGCTTCGCCAGCCGCGCCGCTATCTCGCCGCCACCGCTGCCATATTCGCGTGAAACAGTAACGCCTTGCATGCCGCCGACAGCGTTATTCTGTACATCGTTATTCTCAACATCTGACATTTGCGCCTCCTCGACTAGTAATCGATCAGGTGCTGCCTGTTGCAGCCATAACAATAGTTGCACACATGATAGCACTAGCGACGGTGGGATACAATCGTAGGTCACCGCACTCTGAGGTTCGTTGTCAGTTATGACCGCAGACGGCGGACCGCGTTGTCAGTTGTCAGTATGTGCCGCCTACTCTGTTCCCTCAGCACCATGCAAACCTTAATAATCTCAGCGTAACTTTGCGCTCTCTGCGCCTCTGCGGTGAATCCGTAAATCCCCGGCCCCTAGCCGTCGGCGGTCTGCGGTCGGCACGCAACGCCTGGTTACCTCCGCACCGCTCCTACTACATTGCCTGTGACAGGCGCTGGTGAGCGTTCTACCTGCCCATCCTGGACGTATGGTCGCATAAGGATAGTGTCCTTTGGCTGCGTGGTCGTGCGAACCGTCGCTTCGATGTACTGTCCCGGTATCAGGTCTAGACGGAAGCGTTGAAGAACCATAGTGATAACGGTCTTGATCTCCATTGTGGCGAAAGGCGCGCCGATGCACGAGCGCGGCCCGGCGGCGAACGGAATATAAGCGTAGTTCGGGATGGGATCGCCATTCACCGGGTCGAACCGCTCAGGGCGGAACAGTTCCGGCTCGCGGAAGTTCTCCGGCATACGATGGCTGATGAAAGGCGAGTAGACCACCAGGTCGCCCGCTCTGACGGTGTAGCCGTGCCACTCGAAAGCCTCTTTAGCAACCCGGTTCGCGCTGGGTGCGGGCGGGTAGAGCCGCAGCACTTCCTTCACGACCTGCTCCAGATAGGGCAGGCGTTCCAGGTCGGCGGCCTGGGGAGAGGTAGTGCCAAGCTCGTGGTCGATCTCGTCCAGCAGCCGGGCGGTGACTTGCGGGTGCTGCGCCAGCAGGTAGAATGCCCAGGCGAGAGCGTTTGCGCTGGTCTCGTGCCCCGCGACGAAAAGGGTAAGCAGTTGGTCGCGCACCTGCTCTGTGCTGAGGTGGCCGCCTTCCTCATCACGCGCCGCCACCAGCATAGATACAACATCGCCTGTGTCGTCGTGCTCGCGCTCGTGCCGCTCGATGATCTTACGCAGGATCGCGTCAATGCGAGCCAGTCCGTGCCGCAGCGTGCGCCCCTTGCCGATGCCGAACACGTCTACAGGAAGCTGTGCCAACGCAATATTGAGCGGATCACTAACCGCCTCCACCACAGTGGCGACCGCAGGCCCCAGCTCGTTGGCAGAATTAGCGAGGTCCATGTTGAACAGCGTTCGCCCGGCGATTATGAGAGCCAGCCTGTGCATCTCGTGGGCTATGTCGATAGTCACGCCCGGCCGCCATCCCGCGAGCATCTGGTCGGTGGCCGCGCTCATGACACGCTGGTAGTCATCGATGCGCTTGCGGTGGAAAGCAGGCATTATCAGGCGTCGCTCGCGCTTGTGCTTGGGATCGTCAATAAAGAGGAGACCCTCGCCCACAATCCAGCGTGCTCGCACCCTGTCGATAAGCGGGGCCACGAGGAAATTGTCCACAGCATCGACAAGAATGTAGCGGTTGGCGGCCGCGCCATGCAAAATCGCGCCCTTCAGCCCAAGCACATCAATCCGCACCACATCCCCATAACGTCGATAATTTTCCAGTGAGAAATCAAGCGAGTTGTGCCAGAAAGCATTCACAGCACCCAGCAAAGGTAATCCCGTGGGACCAGGCGGTATGCGCTGCTCTGAAGTTACGTCTCTTGTCTGTACGGTCGTCATTGTATATTGCCTTTCTAATGTATCACTGCACTCTAAATATAACCCATTCCATACTACGCATGCAGAAGGCGGGAGGAGGGGGACGTGAAACGTGAAACGTGAGAAATGAGAAGTAAAAGGTAAATCCCTAACAACTTGGCGTCTTGGCGTTCCAATCCCGTCCTTACGTTTCACGTTTCACGAATGAAACCCATCCACCATCTATTGTATAATTACGCTTGCTATGGCAGAACTTCTCTTTCTGGATAAGAAATCACTGCAGCACGATCCGCACGACGATGGTTCTCCACGCGTGGCCTTTGTGACGCTGGGCTGTAAGGTCAACCAGAGCGACACCCAGAAGGCCATCGCTGATTTCCGAGCGGCGGGTTTCCGCATCGTGGCGCCTTCCGCTCCTGCTGATGTGTACGTGGTAAACACCTGCTCAGTCACCCACGTGGCCGACCGCAAGAGCCGCCAGTGGTTGCGGCGAGGGGCACGGGCCAATCCCGACGCGCTTGTTGTAGCGACCGGATGCTACGCCGAATCGGGGCGCGACGCGCTGTCGGAGATGGGCGAAGTTGGACTGGTGCTCGGTTATAAGGAAAAAGACGACCTGCTGCCACACGTCTTGCACGAGCTTGGAAGAAGCGCCGAATATGCTCCCATAGCAACAGTAGGCAGCCCGACCGAGGAGGCAACGCGCACTCCCTCGTGGGCGGGGGGCAATGAAGACGGTGAAGGCGATACAGCCGCCGAGTTCAGGCAGCGCACGCGGGCGATGGTCAAGATCGAGGATGGGTGCAACGATTTTTGTACGTTCTGCATCATCCCGTTTACGAGGGGAATGCCGCGCTCAACACCCACCAACCAGGCAGTTGAAACGGTAAAAGCCCGTCTTGCCGAGGGTTTCAAAGAGATCGTGCTGACAGGCGTGCATATGGGCAAGTACGGCCAGGACCACGCGCAGCGCAAGCGTGCAGCGGGCGATCCCACCGAAGCGTCCGACCTGCCCGGTGTGGTGCGTGCCATCCTCGACCGCACCGATGTACCCCGTCTGCGCATCACATCAGTCGAGCCAACAGACGCCGTCATGATGCTACCCCTGCTGACAGACCCCGCCTATGAGGGGCGGCTGGCACAACACCTCCATCTACCGCTGCAAAGCGGCTGCGACGCCACGCTTGCTCGCATGAAGCGCGACTATGATACGGCCGAGTACGCAGAGGTGGTAAAGCAGTGCCGCGAAGCCGTGCCGGGCATCTCGGTTACAACGGACCTGATTACGGGCTTCCCCGGCGAAACCGACGAAGAATGGACGCAGACCATGAGCTTCGTAAAGCGGATGCAGTTCTCTAAAGTGCATGTGTTCCCCTACTCCCAGCGGCCCAATACCCCGGCGGCCTTGATGGAGGATCAGGTTCACCCGGATGTGCGCCATGCCCGCACGCTTGAGATGATGGAAATCAGCAGGCAGGTCGAAGCGGTCTACGCGGTGCAATACCTCGGTCTTACCTTCCCTGTGTTGTGGGAGAACGAGTCGGCGGGCGTCTGGAGCGGCCTTACGAGCCACTATCTCCGGGTGCATACAAAATCCGACCGCTCGCTGCTGAACCGGATCACCCCCGCGACTATCACATCCTATGACGCGCACGGCCTGTGGGCTATGGTCTAGTAACGACTGCCGGGCGCGGCCTGATTAGAGGTGGCGCACGATGAGGAAGAATGATCGAAAGTAACACAAGGCTATCACTCTCTATAGCGGGCGCGGTGTCCGTGCTGGGCTATATTATGGCTATGTGGCTGGGCTTGCAGGGCAACCAGGGATTGGCGCTTATCTTCCTTATCCTATCCCTTGTGGTAACCCTGCTGGCTTTCTTCATCTACAGACGCTATACAGCCCTGAGAAACACGCGCTGGCAGGACGAAATAAAGGCAGGCGAAGATAAGATGCAGCAAATGCTTGCCGAAGAAAGCAAGAAGCAGCGCAGCCCCGACAGCAACTAGACTTCAACAATAACTCAACACCTGGAACCAGTAGGAATTATGCCTGACGCAAAAACCCAACGAATAGTAGGCTGGCTCGTCTTTGTGGGCGTGCTTTCGACGTGCTTCGGCTGCGGCCTCCTCTGGCAAAACCAGGTGAACGCAGCCGTTATCATGCTCGTTGTAGCCGAACTGATTATCATCCCCACGTTCATCTACCTCACGCGCACCCGCCGCCGCCTGAAGAAAGTGGCGCGCATTAAGGAAACCGAGCAATTGAACGCCCTTGCAGGCGTGGGAGACATGGTAGATAGCAGCCGGAACACCGAAGCCGAAGGCGACAACACAACCGGCCAATCCAGGCAAGGACAGGACCCGACATCATGAATATAGAACGCTACACCAATCCCGGAATGGGCGCTGTCTGGTCGGCGCAGCGCAAGGTAGATCTCTGGTGGAAGGTCGAATTAGCCGTGACAGAGGCCTGGGCCGAGAAAGGCAAAGTTCCAGCCGAAGTGCTGCCCGTGTTGCGCGAAGGCAAAATCGACCTTGCCTTGATGAACGACTATGAGAAGCAGACCGACCACGATGTGATCGCCTTCCTTAGGGCCGCAACCGACAGCCTCTCCGACCCCGACGCGGCCCGCTATGTACACATGGGGCTAACATCCTCCGATGTGGTTGATACGGCGCTTGCCCTTCAGATCAAAGAGGCGATGGATATTATCATCGAGGACGTCGAAACGCTCCGGGTTACACTGGCGGCTGTGGCGCTCGAACACAAGCATACCCTGATGATTGGACGCAGCCACGGCATCCACGCCGAGCCAACCACTTTCGGCCTCAAGGTGCTGATGTGGTACGACGAAGTTGGCCGCCACCTGCACCGTCTGGAAATCGCGTACAAGGATATCGCCACGGGCAAAATCTCCGGCGCGGTGGGCACTCATGCCAATGTGCCGCCCGACGTCGAGGACGACGCGCTCAAACGGCTTGGCCTCGCTACCGACCCCGTTTCAACACAGATAGTGCAGCGCGACCGCCATGCTGCCGTACTTAACACCCTGGCTTTGCTCGCCTCTTCACTCGACAAATTCGCCACCGAGATACGCCACCTTGCGCGCACTGAGGTAAGGGAGGTGGAGGAGCCGTTCGGCGCTGCCCAGCAAGGCTCATCAGCTATGCCGCACAAGCGCAACCCCCACAAAAGCGAGCGCATCAGCGGCCTGGCGCGGGTGCTGCGCGGCTTCGCCGTGACGGGTATGGAGGACATCCCCCTGTGGCACGAGCGCGACATTTCGCATTCTTCAGCCGAGCGGGTAATCTTCCCCGGCGCGTTTATCCTGCTCGACTACATGCTTACACAGTTCGACAGCATCATGAACGGCCTCAACGTTTATCCGGGCCGCATGAAGCGCAACCTTGAATCGACGGGCGGGTTGATATTCTCGCAACCCGTCATGCTGGCTCTTACCGAGAGCGGACTGGACCGCCAGGTTGCCTACAAGATAGTGCAGCGCTATGCCATGGAGGTATGGGACGCCGACTCAAAGGGTGAGACCGGGCCATCCTTCATCGAGCGCATAGCAGTCGATCCCGAAGTAAAGGCGCGCATCTCGCCCGAAAAGCTGCGCGAGCTTGTCAGCGTCGAACGTCACCTCGAACATATCGACGAGGCATACAGGAGAGTAGGCCTGGAGGCGTAACTTTCCGGTAAATCGGGCGTAACGGTCGGTGTTATCGTCTCGCAGCGTCAACCGCCACCATAGAGCGGTATCCGTGCTCCGTTCACCACCCGCGCATCCTCCGAGCAGAGATACATTATGGCGGCGGCGATTTCCTCCGGTGTGGTCCATGAGGCGTTCTTGGAGGTGCGTTCGCGGTCGCGCTCGTGGTTGGCGTCAATGGAGCGCACCTGCAACACGTTTGCCGTAACCCCTGCCCCGACTACTTCGCGGGCAAGACCCAGAACCAACGCTTCCTGCGCGGCTTTAGCGGCTGCGTAGGGTGCGCCATTCGCTGATGGGTTTGTCGCATAGGGCGACGACACCACGACAATGCGCCCCCAGCGGTTCGCCACAAGGTGAGGAACAAAAGCCTGCGCAAGGTAGAATGTCGTCCACAGGTGCTGGTTGAGCATGCCCGACATGTCCTCCTCCGGGGAGTCCACCACCGACTTGCCGCCCGTCCACCCACCAACCAGATTGAGCAGAATGTCAGCACGCCCATACTTCTCGATCACCACAGCAGCCGCAGCCTGGGCAGCTCCATGCTGCGTGAAGTCGAACGCACCTGTCAAGTAGCGGTCGGACGGCAACCCCAGGTCGCTCACCAGCTTTTCCAGCCGCTCCGTACTCGTGCTAAAGAGCGCAAGCCTCGCTCCCTCGTCCGCCAACCGCCGCGCCGTAACCGACCCCAAATGGCCCGTCGCACCCGTTATGATCGCTACGCGATTCTCTATGCTCATGGTTGCTCCTGATGCTGCGTGAAACGAGAGATACTACGTATTGCGTGTTGTGTATTGCGTATGACCGCTGACGGCAGACCGCCGACCGCGTTGTCTGTTGTCAGTGACGATTAGTGGCATGCCGTTACGTTTTACGTTTTACGTTTTACGTTTTACGCCTCACTTCTAATTTCTCATTTCTTACGTTCACGCTTCACGCTTCCCGCCTCATCTCCTCTATCTGCTCCGGCGTCATGCCCGCGACGATTGGGCGGTCCATTTGCTCGGGTAGGTGCTCTTTGCCTTCAAAGTCGATCATGTGGCCGGATTTGGACGCTTTGGTGTGCAGGTAGAACTCATTGTAGGGGTTGGGCGGAATAACCATGGGGATACGGCCAGTGATATTGATGCCGCGTGAGGTGAGGTCGTCTATCTTGCGCGGGTTGTTCGTAATCAAGCGTATCGATTTCACCTTGAGAGAATGGAGCATGTGCGCCGCCGAGCTATACTCGCGCTCGTCGTCGTGGAAGCCCAGAGCCAGGTTGGCCTCAACTGTGTCGTAGCCGTAATCCTGCAGACCGTATGCGCGTATCTTGTTGACAAGCCCAATGCCACGCCCTTCCTGGCGCAAATAGAGCAGGATGCCGTTCTCCATTTGCCCGATCATGCGCAGCGACTCCTCAAGCTGGTCGCGGCAATCACATCGCAACGAGCCGATAGCATCCCCGGTCAGGCATTCGGAGTGGAGGCGCACCGGGACATTCTCAGCGAACGTGGGGTCGCCGTGGACGAACGCGGCGTGTTCGCGCTTGTCGCGCTCGTTCCAGAAGGCAATAACGTGAAAGTTACCGAACCGCGAAGGCAGATCGGCAATAGAGGCGATCTTCACGCAGATGTGGTCTTCACCAACGCCGCCGCAATCATGGTCGCGGTTCTCTTGCAACAATTGGTCGATTTGCAGATGTGATAGATGTGACAATGCCATTCTATTTCCCCTTTTATTTGTATATTCGGTGCTATGTTTCAGTATCTCTCAAAGCATAATGTAACAGGACCGCTCCGTCTTCCATCTTTTCAACGTCAAGCAGCCGCAGACGGATTGCTTCGTTCCTCTGCAAGCCCGGACCATCGGCCAGCGTAGGTGCGCTCGCTCCCTCGAAGATTAGTGGCGCGACATACAGGTAGATCTCGTCGATCAGCCGCTGCCGCAAAAGCTCGGCGTTCAATGTGCTGCCGCCTTCCACCAGCAGCTTCTTTACGCCCATACTCACCAGCCGCCTGAGGGCCTCGGCCAGGTCGACCCGACGCTCTCCTGCAACCAACACTTCCACCCCCAGCTTACGCAAGCGCTCGATCTGCTCGGCGCTCGATAGCCCGCTGGTGAAGATCACGCGGCGGGCTGGACCTGCCGTGACGAAGCGGCTGCCCACGTGAAGTGTAGGGCCATCGGCAGGGTCGTCGATCTTGGTCAGGATTCCGACCTTGATGGGATTTTCTTCCAACCCACGAGCGAGGCGCTCCTCCCGTAGGCTGGGCGATTTCACCAGCAGGCGCGGATCTTCGCCGAGGAGTGTGCGGCCGCCCACCATTATAGCGTCACTTTCGGCGCGCAGCCTGTCTACTCTCTCCCAGTCAGACGCTGACGAAATGACCGCGCCCTGCCGCGCAATCGTGTCTATTTTGCCGTCGGCTGTGACTGCTGTATTCAAGATAACGAATGGGCGATCACCGCTCACACAATACCATCCTGCTGAAAAGGAAGTTAAGTCATTATATATGATTGTCTAGCAACACCGAACCTTCGTTACAGGGTCACCGCCAGAACCCCACAAGGAACGCAAAGAAAAGAGACCGGGTGCTTATACACTACCGTGCTAACAGAATAAGGTCTGTGCCGCCGCCTCCCCTTTGGCATTGTCATTCTGAACGAAGTGAAGAATCTCGTCCCATTCTTTTCTACTGGGATTTGTATTAAAGGAGACATCGTCCAGGTTTGCGAGATCCTTCGCTGCGTTCAGAATGACAAAGTCCAGATGGTGGCTGGTTCACCGGCATTTCCGACTCTGCATCAGCCCTGATATACCCCAAGTCGCTTGCAGGCGCGGCTGGGTCGCGTGCTATAATGAACTGTTATGTGCTCATTAGACATTCCATAGAAGGACCTCTGTTGGGGAGCTTAATAAATCGCAGATACAGGAGACATATTGTGACAACTGCAATCGAGAACCCGAAAGCCTATAGACTGCCCCAGGAAGTGCGCCCAAGACGCTACGACATAGCTCTTGACGCCCGCGTGGGCCGTCCCACATTTACAGGCAGGGTCAAAATCCAGGTGAGCATCAGCGGAAGCCGCACGAACATTGAGCTTCATGCCTTTGATCTGCTCACCCTTACCGAGGCCACGCTGACCACAGGAAACGAAACCCTCAAAGGCGAGATCAGCCAGGACGCGGAGCGTGAAATGGCTCGCATCGAGTTCGGACGCCCGCTACCCGCCGGAGACGCCACGCTCGAAATAGCCTATGACGGCCGGATCAGCCCCACGCTTGAAGGTCTTTACCTTGCCAAGGACGGCCCCATACAGTGCCTCTGCACGCAGTGTGAGGAAACCGACGCCCGCAAGATCTTCCCCTGCTGGGACGAGCCTGTGTTCAAGGCACAGTTCGCCTGGACCATCACCACCGATGCCGCCGACACCGTTCTCACCAACGGACCGCTCCTCTCAGTTGAAGAGTCCGCCGACGGCAAGTCAAAGACCTGGACTTTCGCGCCGACCAAGCTTATGTCAAGCTACCTTTGTGCCCTTGTGATAGGCGATATTGCTGGCACGCAGGAGGAAGTGGTCAACGGCATACCCATACGCGTGTGGGCCATGCGCGGCAAAGAAGAGATGGGCCGCTTCGCCCATGAATACACAAAGAAGCTGCTCCCCTTCTATGAGGATTACTTCCAGGCCCCCTACCACTATGACAAGTACGATCAGGTGGCGGTGCCCGGCTTCGCGGCAGGCGCGATGGAAAATAGCGGCCTGGTTATCTACGTGCAGTCGGCGCTCCTCATGAACCCTCAGACGGCATCGTGGGCAGCGGAAAAGAGCATCGCCCATGTGATCGCGCACGAAACCGCGCACATGTGGTTCGGCAACCTTGTCACGATGGCATGGTGGGACGACCTCTGGCTGAACGAAGCGTTCGCCGAATGGATGTCCTTCAGGGCCATCGACAGCCTCACCCCTGAGTACAAAATCTGGAACGACGCACAGGGAGGCAAGAATACCGCCCTCGCCGCCGACGCGCTGGAAAGCACGCACCCTATCTATAAGCCCGTGCAGACACCGTCCGAAGCCACCGAGCTTTTCGACGCGATCACCTACCAGAAAGGCTCATCGGTTATGCGGATGCTCGAGAACTTCCTGGGCGCGGACACCTTCAGGGCAGGACTTCGCACCTACATGGTCGAGTTCGCCGAGAGTAACGCCGCCGGGGCCGATCTCTGGCGTCACCTCGCCCACGCGTCCGGCCAGCCTGTCGCTGAGATCATGGAAACCTGGATTACGCAGGGCGGCTATCCTGTAATAAAGGTCGCGCTGGAAGGCACAGGAGCAAACACCACGCTGCGCCTCTCACAGCGCCGCTTCTACTCCAGCCCGAGCGCATCGGGCGAAGCGCAAACCTGGCAAGTTCCCCTTGTCATTCGCTACGCCGATGGCGCTGGCGAGCACCGGCAGCGTGTGCTGATGACAGGCACCGAGATCTCGCTGCAACTCCCCGTAGAGGGCCAGATTGAGTGGCTGTACGCTAACGACGAGGAAATCGGCTTCTACAGGCAGAACCCCGATGCCGCAATCCTCAAGGGCGTGCTCGCAAATCTCGACAAGCTCTCTCCGGTTGAGCAGGCAGGATTGCTGAGCGACCAGTGGGCGCTCACCCGCAACGGCACGCAGGGCATGACCGCCTTCCTGGACGTGCTATCGGCCATGACGAGCCTGAGCGACTACACTATTCTCGAAAATGTGGTCGGGCGGCTTCATACCGTGCGAACCTTCCTCAAGGAAGCGGGCGACGAAGAGGCGCTTACCAACTTCAAGGCGTGGGTTGCCGAGCGGCTCAAGGCGCAGATGGACGAAGTTGGATATGAGCCGCGTGAAGGCGAGTCGCAGAACGATGCCCAGCGCCGTATCTCGCTGGTGGACGCCATGGCAAGCGTGGCCGATGCACCGGAGGCAATCGAGCAGGCGACGATCTGGGCCGACCGCGAAGCCGAGAACCCGGCGTCGGTTAGCCCTGACCTCGCGGGCCTATTTGTGTCTGCCGCCGCGCGGAACGGCGACCGCGCTCGCTTCGATCGCAACGTGCAGATATATAAGGATAGAATCAATGCTGCGGTATCTCCGCAGGAGACCAGCCGCTACCTGTACAGCCTTCCCGCCTTTGAAGCTCCAGAGCTGGTGGACGCCACGCTCGCGCTCACAAAGGACGGAACAATACCCCAGGAGGCCATCGGACGCGTGCTACGCGTGCTGCTCAGCATGTCGCACTCGAAAGAGGCAGCATGGCTGTACATAAAGGACAACTGGGACACTATACGTGACCTGGGCGATATGTGGACCGGCTTCCTCGTCGAGGCAACAGGCCAGCTTCCCGCGTCCCTGCGCGACGATATGGTCGCCTTCTATGATGAGCACCTGAACGGTGTAGCTGAAATGAGCTATGCTCGCGCCCTCGAAACTCTCGACCAGATAGCCGAGTTCAAGTCTCGCACAAAGAACGACCTGATAGCCTGGTTCAAGACGAGGAAATAAGGCATCCACGAAGGTATAGCAGCAGGTAGAGGCCTCCCAGGTGCGATGCCTCTACGATATTGCAGCGCAAACCAGAACAGCACCGTGAACCAATCGCCTCCCTTCAACCCGCGACAACTTGATGTGACCGCCTCGCTAAACCGTGTGCGGGTAGTTGATCTACCCGGCGTTTCTATTCAAGAGGAAGCCATCCGGGGCAATCTGGCGTTTGACCTGCTCTCAACCAATGCGTTGGCGGCGCTCGTGCGCGAACATGCACAATCACTCGGGTTGGCCGGAGAAAACCTTACTGACCCCAGGCAGTTGCCGCTCCTGCTCGATGGCTGCTTTGAGTCTCGCATTCCAGCAATCCGTGAGGCCGCGGAGAATATAGCCCGGCTCTATGGGCAGCGCACCGGTTACTTGCTGCTCACGCTCAAGCGCGGCGATGAAGTAAACCGCAAAGCCCGCCCCGAGTGGAACGACACGTACTGGCAGCACTGGGCCGCCATCAGGCACGTTTGGCTTGGAGGAGGGCTGGTAAGCGGGCATCTTGGGCCACACGCGGCAGGCTATGCCAACGAAGTGATTGCAGACGCAGGCGTACATGATTGCGACGTGCGCGTGGCGGCCCACCCAGCCGAGCTACCCCTTATAGGCGCGGCACGAAACGCCCCCACGGGCACCGCTACCATGCTCGTGTTTGACTTCGGCAGCAGCAATACCAAGTCTGCCTGCGCCTTTTACCAGCACGATACGTTGACATTGCTGCAGGTGCTTGCAAAGCAGAAAGGCGAATGGATCAGCGCAGTAGAAGGGCTGGAGTCGCAAGCGGTCGCGCGTAACCTGGCGGAGTATATGGTATCAGCCATGGTAGCAACATGGCTCGACTTGAAGCAGACGCACAATGACCTCGCACCTACTGTCGTCGCGACCGTTGCGAGCTACATGAAGAACGGCCAACCTGATCCTTTGCAAGCAGGAGCCTACGGCGAGCTACGCCATATCGCGCCCGATGTCGCGGGCTGGTTTACCGGGGAAGTGAGCAGGCGGCTTGGACAGCCGATCAGTGTAGAGTTGCTGCACGACGGCACGGCGGCGGCCAATGCTTACGCGGGTCAAAACGCCGAGCACACCGCCGTTATAACGCTCGGAACGGCAATCGGCGTGGGCTTCCCACCCGCGGAAGATGACTTGCGGCCAATGGCTACGAGACTAACAGTAAAATGACTTACATTTATCCAGATAGAACAGTTACACTCGTCTTGTGAAATTGTAATACACATAAATAGTGCAATCTGCCGATCCGTGATATAATTCTCCCATGCTGAACAGAACTGTTACACAGACGGATCTGCCCCTACCGCTTTTCCACAGGGGCAAAGTGCGCGATACCTACGATCTGGGCGACAAACTGCTCATGGTAGCGACTGATCGCATCTCGGCATACGACTCAATACTGGGCGGCGGCATACCTCTTAAGGGACAAGTGCTGACCGCATTCTCCGATTTCTGGTTCAGGATGACAGAGCGTATCGTGCCGAACCACCTGATTAGCACCAGGATGCGCGATTTCCCGTTTGAGTGGCGGTCGTGGCCCAAATCGCAGCAGGATCAGATATCAGCCCGCGCAATGCTTGTGAGAAAGGCCAAACGGATTGATATAGAGTGTGTGGCACGCGGTTATCTCGCAGGGTCTGCGTGGGCGGAATACAACAAGAACGGTGTAGTGGCAGGCATAAAGATGCCTGATTGGCTGCACCAGAGCCAGCAACTCGTTGAGCCGATTTTCACCCCGGCCACCAAATCCGAGAGTGGGCACGACGAAAATATCACCTTCGAGCAGATGGCGAACACAGTGGGGGCCGATCTTGCCGGGCAAATGCGCGACGCCACGATGAAGGTGTATGCTGCTATGGCCGAGTATGCTCGCCAGCAGGGAATTATCATTGCCGATACCAAGCTTGAGTTTGGTATGCTGGGCGACGAGCTAATCCTGATTGATGAGATCGGCACGCCCGATTCGTCACGCTTCTGGGAAGTATCGAAGTACAGGCTGCAAGGGCCGCAGCTAAGCCTTGACAAGCAATATGTGCGCGACTGGCTGGGCGTCACCGGCTGGAACCGCGAGCCACCCGCCCCCACCCTCCCGCCCGATGTGGTCCAGAAGACCTCTGAGAAATATGCCGAGGCCTACAGACGCATCACCAGGCGAGACTTGCCGACCGAGCCGAGTGCTTGATATCAGGCCGTTAGACTAAGAGGGCCTTGCCACCCTGTGCCCCTCAACCTTCTATCTTTCACTAACTGACCAGGATAACCCGTATGCAAAAATGGTTGGCTAACGTAAGAATCACCCTCAAGCCTGTTGTGAACGACCCCCCTGGGCTGGCGATCCGCGATGGACTGCACAACCTGGGCTACACCAGCGTGAAAGCTATCCGCTCAGGCAAGTATATCCAACTATATTTCAGCGCGGACGACCACGCCGCCGCTGAATCCGTGGTCGATTCGATGTGCCGCCGCCTCCTCGCGAACCCGGTAATTGAGGATTACGCCTTCGACGTGCAGGAAGTTGAACAGTTCCCGGTATCCGAAGAGGATGAGGCGTGAGGACGAAAACGTAATGCGTAAAACGTAAGGACGGGGTTGGAACGCCAAGTCGCCAAGACACCAAGGTTATTTATTGGTTTAGATGCTTGCCCGCCATGGCCACTAACAACGCCGTCATACGCAGCACGCAATAACTCACGTTTCACGCCTCACGTTTCACGTTTTACGCTTCGCCTCACCGCCCGTCAAACACCATGCCCAATCCTATTCCCGGCATCAACCGTATTTTAGCTATTGCCAGCGGCAAAGGCGGCGTGGGCAAGACCACTGTCACGGTCAATCTGGCGCTGGCTCTTGCGCTGAGTGGGGCGCGCGTTGGGCTGTTCGACGCTGATGTTTATGGTCCAAACGTCCCGGTGATGTTGGGAGTGCGCAGGAATAAACCCGCGAGCGGTGCAGCCCCCATCGGTCGAGCAGACAACACACCCTATATTAAACCGCTAGAGCGCTTTGGCTTGCGCGTAATGTCGATTGGTCTGCTGGTGGGCGAAACCGAGGCGGTAATGCCCGATCCGAACTTTATTGGCCTGCTGGTGACGCGCACCATGAAGGATGTCCTCTGGGGCGATCTCGATTACCTGCTGATAGATCTGCCTCCCGGCACAGGCGAGCCCCAGGGCATGCTTACAAAGATGGTGCAGATTGATGGAGCGGTAGTCGTCACGACGCCGCAAGACCTTTCGCTGATGGATGCGGGCAGGTCGCTTGGGCTTTTCCGCAAGGCCGGTGTGCCCATTATCGGTGTGGTAGAGAACATGAGCTACCTGACCTGCCCGCACTGCGATGAGCGCATCGAGGTATTCCACCGCAGCGGCGGCAAGTGGAGCATTCAGGACGAAGAGCTGGAATTGCTGGGTCGCATCCCGCTCGACATCAACATCAGCCGGGGCATCGATGCCGGCCACCCCCTGATAGAGGCCCAACCCAACGCGCAAGAGGCCGCAATATTCCGAGAAATAGCGGGGAAGATAGTTGAGAGGATGGGGCAGTGACCGGGTGTCAGGGGTCAGGATATTACGGATTCACTGCAGAGGCGCAGAGTGCGCTGAGGTTCGCAGAGGTTCTTAAGGATTAATGAGTACTGAGGGAACCGAGTATGCGGCACATGCAGTCAACTGACAACGCGGTCAGCGGCCTGCCGTCGGCGGTGGTAACCGGCAACTGCCAACACGGTCAACTGTCTGCATCCACACCAGCATACTTGTTATACTGATATCAACGTGGTACAAACGACAGTAATGGAAGTATCAGGAGAACCACTGGAATGAAAGCAGGCGTAATTGTATTCCCAGGATCGAACGGCGACCACGACGCTATCTACGCGATGGGCGAAGTGTTGGGCCAGCAGGCAGACATCATCTGGCATACCGAAACAAACGTCAGCCGTTACGACCTGATAATCTTGCCGGGTGGCTTCTCCTACGGTGATTACCTTCGCGCCGGGGCCATTGCACGCTTCTCTCCTGTTATGGAAGCGGTCAAGCGATTTGCCGAGGCAGGCGGCTGGGTGCTGGGCATCTGCAACGGCTTCCAGGTGCTTACAGAGGCTCATATGCTGCCGGGCGCGCTCATCAGGAACGACAATCTCTCTTTCTCATGCCGCTGGGTACACGTCGCCAAAGAGCAATCGAAGTGTGTCATGCTGGAGCAAGTGCCAAACGGCACCATCTGGCGGCTGCCCATTGCTCATGGCGAGGGGCGCTACTTTGCCGATCCCGACACATTAGCAGACCTCGCGGCAAACGGCCAGATCGTCCTCCGCTATACAACAGCGGAAGGTCTCAGCGATCCAACGGCCAACCCCAACGGCTCCTCGGAGGCGATAGCGGGCGTCTGCAATAAGGCAGGCAATGTGCTGGGCCTCATGCCTCATCCTGAGCGCGCCGCCGAAGCGTTGCTGGGTGGAGACGACGGCAGGCTCTTCCTGCAATCGGTGGTAGATGCCTGGACTGAACGCAACGCTAGTACCCGCAACGCCCTGAGCGAGGGGGAGCCTCAGCTTGCGCGCTAGCCGTCACGTTGGCCCCACGGTAGACCCAGTCGAACTTGAGCGCAAGCTCATGGCCGAGGGCGAGCGCATGGGCACAGGCGACGAAGAGGACGCAGGCGTAGGCGGCTGGACTTTTCTCCAGAAGATCGCCGTCGCGGTGGCCGTAGCGCTCATCATCGGCTATTTGCTCCTCTGGGCGCAGAATGTACAGGAAACAGGCGGGCCGGACGGCTACATAAGAGGCACAGCCCAGCGCGGCCCTGTCGATTTCATCTCGACCCTCACGGGCGCGCTTGTCTTACGCAACGGCGACGGACCACAGCTTTACAACCTGGAAACACAGCGCGACGCACAGAACAGCATTTTCCGGGGCTACAGACCTTCCCTCTCTACGGCCGAAATCCTCCCGTACAACCATATGCCGTTCGAGGCGCTGTTGATAGCGCCCTTTATGGGGCTGCCTTACCCGATTGTGTTCGCCCTCTGGACGCTGCTCTGCGGCATCGCGGTCGGTATGTCGCTGGGGCTGATGGATGGCGGCCTGCCTGTGGCACGTCCTGTCGGTTGGGTGCTCAGTATGGCAGCCTGTTCCTATCTGCCGCTTATACGCGGGCTGATGCTGGGGCAGAACTCCGCGCTGGTGCTGCTCGGCCTCTGCGCGCTATATGTATCGCTCAAGCGTCAGCAATATGGGTGGGCAGGGGCGGCATTGGTGCTGATTGCGCTCAAGCCGCAGGTATTACCGGCTGTACTGCTTGTGCTGGTGTTGCAGAAGCACTGGAAGGTACTGGGCATCTTCGCCGCCATGCTCGCGGGCATGAGCATAGCTGCTATGCCTTTACTGGGCGTAGGGTGGCCGTTGGATTATGCCAGGCTGCTGGTAGGGGTCGCGGGCTGGAGCAGCACGGGGGCCATTGATCCGGCCATCATGCACAACTGGCGCGGCTTATTGACTAATCTGTTCGGAAGCAGCGCGCCGGGCATAGTAACGCCCCTGTTTGTTCTCTTTTCGCTGCTGTCCATTGGGCTGATTGTATGGAGCTGGCTGCGCTCACGCGTCGGCAATAGCGATGCGGAACCTGATGAGGAGTTGATAGAGGATAACCACAGCTACGTGCCGCGGCGCGATCTGCTCTGGGCCCTTGTCGGGATCGTTGCCGTGCTCACATCGCTCCATCTTAACCCGCACGACCTTACGCTCCTCATCTTCCCCGCCTGGATAATCGGGGCCTACGCCACGTCCGGCCTCTGGAGCAAGGGCGTGTCGCGCCTGTGGGTTGCCCTTCTAGCAATAGGATACTTGCTCGCGCCAATGACGCTCATCAACCCCAGAGCATCTGTAATCCCAAGCGTGCTCCTGATGGCCGTAGCCGCAGTGATACTAACCTGGCAGCTGGCAACCTCTCGCGCAGAGCAAAGTCAAGCTATGGCAGAGGTACACGCCGGGATTTAGGCATACGTGTGGGAAGTAAGGCACTCAGACGGATGGCAGGCCAAGCAACGTCATCCCCATAGGAACCTAAGAAGAGACACTTGAGGTATCGTCTTACGCCCCTACGGGGCTAGGTTGTTTGGGTAGCTGTAACCCCACGCTTACGCATGGGGCTACTTTCTTACGCCCCTACTGGGGCTAGCTACGCTAACAAACAATGTCCCTAACCCCAAACTACCGTGTCGTCTTGGCGTTCCAACCCCGTCCTTACGTTTCACGTTTTACGCATTACGTTTTCGTCCTCACGCCTCACGCCCCAATATCCTCCGCATCGGTGGACGCTCGACGGGCGACAGGGCGCGGACCTCGAAGAGGGTTGACACGCTTTCTCCTTGCGAGGGGGCGCGCCGTCCTTCTATTTCCTTTTGGAGACGGTCGGCGATCTCGGCGGCAACGCGGCACATGGCGGGGTCTTGCAGGCGTCGAGACATAATCTGGAGAATGTCCAGAGCGGTTCGCAGACCGGGAGACGGAGGCACACCGGGGCGGTGATGCCGTAGCTCCACCTGTGAGATCGCATTTGTGCCAAATTCCGCCGCGACCGAGAGGAGCAGGCCCAACTCCAGGCTATCTCCTGCGAACACAGGGAGCTGCGTCATCGCCTCGTACCGGGCGGCCATGTCTCGACTGAAGGGTGCGATCACACCAGCCAGTGATGGGCTGAGCACCTGCAAGAGAGTGCGCGGCGGCAGCATCGCCAACTGCCTGGCCGAAAGCGACTCCAGGTCGGACGGCTTTAGCGCCTGTACCCTCACCTGCTCAGAGAAGACCTCAGCATCGCGCCGGGGCACCACAAAACCTCCCCAGCTCATATCAACGGGCGAGAAGTCGTCGCCTTTGGTGTGGGAAGACTGGCGCACGCCATCCGGCGTTTCGGTCTGCCCGAACGCCTTCACCAGTTGCAACGTAGAATGCCTGAGAAGAGGACCGGCCAGCGACAGCACTGTGCTGGGATGGAAACGCTTTGCCCTCGGGTCGAGCCACACCACAATGTCGCCGCGAAGCACAGCGAGGCTCTTCCACCAGCATTCCCCGCGCCCATGCAAATCACCCTGGGCAGGCAATATCTCGGAAGCATCGTACACTTCCACGCCTAACTGGCGCGCAATGTCGGGTGTGCCGTCGGTTGAGCCTGCGTCAATTACGGCAATCTGGTCGGCAATGGGGTGCATCTCGCTGAGCACTCGCTTCAGCCCGGTTAGTACGGAGTGAATCTGCCGGGCGTCATTCGATGTTAGGAGAGCCACGCTCAGGCTGAGGCCGCTGGACTGCTTGGCTTTCAGGAACTCATCAGCATCCTTGAACTCATCGCCATGATAGGTGTGCTCCACAAACCAGTGCTCAAAAGGCATATCTACCCAGCGCTTCTTGGAGCGGCTGGCCTTCACCTTGCGGCTGTAACCCACTAGATCAATAGACACAGGAGTATTCAACAGGAGCAGGGGCGGCCCCTTTTCCTTCGATACGCGGAGTGCGACGGAGCTTTCGGATGTCGCCGCGTGGTCTATCCCACTTTGCAGAGCAGGCAGGCCCATGAGCAAAATATCGTCGCTCTTCGCCTCTTCGAGCAAAGCCTGTACGGGGTCGGGGCGCCGGGTGAGAATGCTCTCAGCGCGGACACCTGTCTGCTCCCGCACCTGCTGTAGGTATTCATTGAAGACGATATACGGCTCTTCGCCCAGCGCTTCAACCTGGCTGGGTGCGGCCTCCCTGACGCTTTGCTCCACGGTATCAATTTGCCAACGGCTGCCATCAGAGGTGGGCGGTACGTTGTGCATGATAGTCATGGGCAGTCCCAGTTGTCCCGCCAGCGAAACGCCGATATGCAGAGCCTGTTCAGCCGATGGCCCCCCCCTCACAGGCAAGAACAGACGTCTACTTTTGTTCCACCCCTCCAACCGGGCCAGCATAATGCTGCAAGGTGGGTTCTTGAGGGCGGCATCAAGGATGCGGCCGTAGAGGTGGCGCTTCGGCTCTCGCGCATGGCCCTTCCAGTAGAGGAGCGTCATGTCGGCGCGCTCCTCGTACGCTGCCTGGTGAATCGCCCCGGCCACGTCACGAGCTACCTTAACTATGCGGTCCACGCGAACCTGCCTGCCCCCTGTATCAACCTCAGATGGCAGAAAATCGAGCAAAGCACGATAAGAGCGAGCCATATCGAGGCCCATAGTCAGAGGCTCGTTGGGTGGTACTTCTACAACGCTCAGGACGACTATGCGCGGCAGAGGTCGCGACGCTGTGAGATGGTGGTGTTGTGCGTGGGGTGCGGAGCGATCGCGTTCCCGAGGTGCAGAAGAGCGCCCGACGGCGGTGACACCGGAGCCTGTGAGCATAGCCGCAAGTTGGAGCATATCAGATGCATGCCCCAGATTCAGCATTGGTACCAGGATAACAGCCGGTGCGAGAGGCAACAAGGTCGATTTACCGGCCACAGAAAGCAGCCTGTTTTCCAGCATTGTATTCATCTTTGCAAGTCCTCGTCATTGAGTACCTGCCCGTCGAATGATAAGGGTCTCTACTGTGTGGTGCTACCGATATGGGCGGTGGCCTACCTGACTATATTACTCCCATAGGGCGCACAATATTACAGTTTGTCACCTATCATTCTTTCAGCCGTGCCGTTTCGGTGGCGGAAAGTTTACGGGTATCAAAGGTCAGCTTCTTGGTGGCTGCAGCGCTCACCTGACCTTCATCTTCTATCTTCTGAGCTTCTTTTTCGGCGGCATCAGCCAGCTCGCTCTCTCCCATGTTCAGGAGGCGAGTAGCGGCGGCGCGCAGATTGCGGGTGGCGGCAGCAGCGTCGCCAACCATACTTGCCTGCAGGGCACGGGTTTGCAGCTTGAACGTGGTTGCCTTTTCTACGCTGTTCATCACCCTCGGATTGCCTGGACCCTTGCCTGCGCCGGTCGCGAAGTCGACAACAAGATCAAGGGTAGTATCACCCTTACTGTTGCCCGCACCGGACGTTTCATATTCAAGCAAAACGCGGGCCAAACGATAGCTGCCGGGCTTGCGGGCAGGAACAACTACTTCATAAAGAAGGGTCTGCCCATCCGCGGATTGAATATCGCCAAGGGGCAATGTCAGCGAGGTGGCTTCCCCGCCGGTTTGCGGCTGTGCGGTAGGCTCGCTGTCGCGGGTGGCCACGCCGGAAGGCTCCATGCTGGGCCACAGCCTGGATATAACAGGCGCGACTCTATACACAGCGCGGGCAGATACTCCCCCTGCCGGGCTGAAGGTAAGGCGCAGGTTGCGTGCGGTGGTGGCCTGCATTGCTCTCAGGGTTGTCTCGAACGTTTCGGCGATCTCCTCCGGCTTCGCGATGTAGTCGACGTTGCCGCCGCTCTCGCCCGCTATGCCGTCAAGAAGCTCTATGCTCCAGTCTTCCTCCGCACCCACACCAAGCGCGGTAACGGGTATGCCCGCCGCACCGGCCCTAGCAGCAAGCTCAATACACTGCTCGCCATCGCCCCAGGTTTGCCCGTCAGTAAGTAATACGATGCGGGATACAACACCCTGTCCCTGGCCTTTGATTGCCTCTTCCAGACCAACAGCCAGGCCTTTGCTCATGGCGGTGCCACCCGCTTCCTTTATGGCGTCTACTTCTGCGAGCAGAGCCTTGCGGTCATGCACTTTCGTGCCTGATACAAGCGGGTGTACTTCGTCATCAAAGAGGGTGATAGCGATCGTATCCTGCGGGCTGAGATGGTCAATTACCCATTCTACAGCCTTCTTCAGGTTCTGTATTTTCGCGCCGCCCATGGAACCCGACGTGTCCAGCACAAGGCTGAGGTTGAGAGGCTGTGCGCCGCCCGAACCCGCGGACGTGGAGGATATGCCATCCTGTTTTATGTCAAGCAAAAGATAGGCTAGACTGGTCTGGTCGCCCGCGGGCAACGTGTCCTGGTTCCAGGTAGCCTTCAGGCTAATATTATCGCTCATCGTTCACCTCGGATAGACGCAGTAAGTTCATGCGTAATAATTAAGCAGGCGCACGGCACTCATAACCGGGCCTGCTTTGTTGTTCCCCGGCACTAAGCTTTACGCATAATGCACAACTTACGTTTCAGATGACATGACCCGTGCCAGTATCACGCTGATGTTGTCCTCGCCGCCATTCATGTTGGCGCGATCAACCAGCGCGCTAGAGATAGTCTGAGGATCATCTCCTGGGGATGCCAGTATTGCAGCAATATCCGGATCACGCACAAAGTCCCACAGACCGTCCGAGCAGAGCATGACTCCGTCACCCGGCCTCAAGCGATGGCTGTATATGTCGATTTCTTCTTCAGTGAGCCTGGAGTCGCCGAGGGCGCGGTAGATTTCGTTGCGGCGTGGATGGGTATATATGTCGTCGGGCTTGATTTGCCCGGCCACGACAAGCTGCATCACCAGGGAATGGTCGCGCGTGATGACTTGCAGCGTGTTGTCGTGCCAGAGGTAGGCGCGGCTGTCTCCAACGTTGGCGACCGTGAGCTGGTTGCCGATCAGGAGCGCGACCACAGCGGTTGTGCCCAGGTCGGAGTGACGCTCGCGGGCCAGGTCGGTTATCCTGCGGTTGGCTTCCAGTATCGCGTGCTGCAACAACAGGCCGCAGGTGTTGACGTCGCGAGCGACAGGGTCGCCCGACACGAGCGGCGCTATCAGCGAGGAGTTCACTACGGAGCCTATCGTCCGTGCCGCGATTGATGATGCCACTTCGCCGCTCTGGTGCCCGCCCATGCCGTCGGCCACCACATAGAGCGCGACGGGCAAGTTGCCGTCATGCTCCAGTACGGTTGCTTCAAGGGTAAGCACGCTATCCTCGTTTATCTTGCGCACCCGACCCACATCCGAGGTGCGGCCGCTCCAGAGCTTGAGATTGGTCAACGGCTTACTTGCCTCATAGAAATCGCGCAGCACTTCAGAGAAAGCGTGGGCGGTCGGGTAGGAGCCTTCTCTTGCCCTGGCCAGCGCCACGGATGTGTTCATGTTGCGTCCGAGCGGGCCGGTAACTTCGTAGGCCGACACCATAGGCAGGACGGGACTTTCAGCATCTGCGGTGTCACCTGATGATCCGTCGCCGTCTTCCTCTGGCGGGGCATCCTTGCGCACAGCCATGTACCACTTCTCAAGCTCGGCGGCAAGAGCGCGCACATCGGAAAGCTCAAGGGCATCACGCTCTTCCATGCCCATGCCGTCAGTCGTTACACAGCCGGAGGGGTCGAGCAGCAAGAGGCGGTCGCCCGGCTGCACCAGCAGATTCCCAAGCTCCATCGCGCAGCCCGCTATGCCTTCATCATGGAGGCGCGCCAGCAAATCAGCGGCCTGCACCAGCCATGCCAGCACCTGCTCTTCTTCAGGCTCCTGCGGAACCGCCAGGTGGCCCGATTGTTTAGCCAGCAATTCATCGGTCGCCCGCGCACCAGGCAACCACGAAGACATAACACGGCCCGATGCCTCTTCCCAGGCCAGGTAAACACGCTGCGCATCTTCTTCTACCCAGATATCATAGACATGAGCCACGCCCATAACCCGGTTTTCAAGGATAGCCGGGACAATCTTCAGCGCAGATTGCCGCGCACGAACCAGTGCCTCCGCGCTGTCTGCCGTATCGGCGATTGGCTCGTTAGGGAGCAGATTGAACTCTTGCAGCCTGTAGAATCGCCCTGCCAACTGCGCCCCACACTCCACACAATAGATGTCGCCCGGCATCGAGCTATCAGATCCGCAGGCCCAGCAGCGGCGGTAGCCTTGCAGGTCGGTTACACGGTACATGTTTGTGTCGCGCACCACGCCCAGCAAGGTCGCTATCTGGTAACGCTCGTTGAGCACTGTGCCCTCTGCGATAGGCGGCGCGGGAGGTCCACCTGCCTCCGCTAAAGGAGTGGTTATCTTGCCCAACGAAACCTCAGCAGGAGCAGCAGGTTCGGCGGCAGCGGCAACTTCAGCGGCCTCTACGCCTTCGGGCGCGGCGTCCGGCGGGGGCATATCATCAAGGGGTGGTGTGTCAGCTTCAAGGAGGCTTTCTTGGAGCGAGTCCTCAGGAGACTCAACCGGCGGCAATTGCGCAAGCTGGGGTGAAGGTTGAGACTGCGGAGATTGCGCATCTGCCTCATCGGTGGGATCGATAGCCGGATTATTATTCATAAGACCAAAACCTCGCCAGGCCCTCTGATATGCCGAGAATCTGTGCAGATCGCCGACTGCTTAATAGATGCGCGGAAGGGCCATAAGATAGGCTAATGATAGCACAAGGAATAGGGCGGCGCAAACGATTCCGGCCATCTTTATCAGGGCTGAAGCAAAGTCGGTATGGGGCGTGCCCTCGTGGCGGTGTCATTCTGAACGCAGTGAAGAATCAACCTCCATAGCCGTATGCCACGGATAGTGATCCTTCGCTGCGGCTCAGTACCGTACTAACAAAGAAGTGTCATATAAGCGCGCCCTACTAGGCGGTGTCATTCTGAGCGAAGCGAAGAATCTCGCAAAGCAGGATGATGTTCCCTTACACCAATCCCAGGAGAGAAGAAGGGGACGAGATTCTTCACTGCGTTCAGAATGACAATGGGGAGAGGACACGCTTACCTGTCACTTCTTTGTTAGCGACCCACTCAGAATAACAAAGTCCAGGTGGTGGTCGGTTCACCACCATTTCTGACTTTGCATCAGCCCTGCCACCTTCATGAATTGGCTGGCGAAGATTGGATCCCATGCTGCCATATGGGACATTAAGCAGTACAATAAGGAATAAGCCGGCTGAGGCTAGACATTGCGCCCTCCAAAGAAAGAGATCAGGCATGTCGAACTCTGAAGAACCAATCTCTGTTGTTGAAGACCTGGACCCAGAGCCGCAGGGTAAGCGTGGTGCCGGGTGGCAGAGCCGAGAGCTTGTGTTCGGCCTGCTGTTGCTCTTCGGGGTGCTCGGCTTCGCGGGCTGGCAATGGATCAAACAGGATAACCAGCAGAGCAGTTATGCCCGGGGCACCAATGCGCTTGCCCGGCAGGATTGGGAGGCCGCCGTGTCCCTCTTCTCAGGGGCATCGGGCTACCGGGATGCCGATAAGCAAGCCATGGAAGCCGCCAGCAAAATCAGCGAGCGCAACAGGCAGTACGAGATCGCCATTGGCTATGCTCAGGCCGGCAACTGGGCCGCCGCACTCAAGTCGATCCAGATTATTGAGGAGATACAGTCCGGCTACAAAGACACGGAGCGGTTAGAAGAGCAGGCCAAGCGGCAGGTGTACGGTGAGGCCATGAGCGGTACAATTGCCCTGCGCCCGAACGCAAACCCGCCCGGCCTCTATTATTACGGTGCAAACGGCTGGGTATGGCTTCCCAAGAGCGACGCATACAGCCGCCTGTGGAGTAATTCCGTAAGCAGCAGGCTTACTTACGATGTGCCCGGTCCGGGCTGGACCCCAAAGGCATCGGCTCCTCAACCAGGAGAGCGCACTGACTCCACCCAACTGGCGGGCCGCTTTATCATGCTCACAGACCTGCCCGATTTCACCAATACAACAGCTCTTTCTCTTGACCTGAGCACATACAACAGCTACCCCTGGCTCTGGAGCAATAGCGGCGTGTGGGAAAGAAACCTGGTTGGAAGCGTTCCAGGCAAGGTATCTCCGATTCATGTCCAATATGCCGACCTCAGAGAAGGGCCTGTTATGTTCCAGCCTTTCAGCAGCCCGCGCACAACCACAATCGCGCCCCCGGTCATTAGCAGCACTGCAATTGTCGATCTGGACCCGATCAGCAACCGCTACCTGCTGGCTGATTGGTCAGGCACTACGCCTGACGGCTCGGTGACAAGCGATACGGTGACCAACCTCTACGCCGCCGGTATAGGGGCCGAAACCCGCCTGATATACACGCTCAAGGGCGGCAGCTTTATTTCGGCTCAGATCAGCCCCGATGGACGCTATGCTCTGGTAAACACCTATACCCCTACCAATATACAAACCGAGCAGCAGGAGATGTTGCTGCTCGACCTGCAAGGCAAAGCGGCACCACGCACGCTGGACAGCGTTGTAGCAATGACTAGCCCGAACTTCCCTCAGTACAAAGGCTGGATGTCAGCCGTTTTTATTGGCGACGGTCCATTCAAGGGCAAGATCTTGCTGGCCGAATATAGTGTGAACCGGTATCGTCTGAGAGTTGTAGACAGAGTAACAGAGGGAAAGCCCTTTGTAGACATCATTGTGCCGACCGCCGACATGATCGCGTGGAGTATATACCCCGGGAACAACAATCAGATGCTGGTCGCCGGGGTTGAACAAAGCACCATATGGCCTCTACCAACCCGCCCGCTCAGGTTCATCGTGATATCGGCGGACGGCTCGGCCAAACTGACACGGCTTACGATCGAAGAGGGTAATTCCCTCGACAATGCCATGCTCACCGGCGACCGGCTGGTTTACAGCACCATCGCCAACGGCAGCGCAAAGGAACGTACCACCCGTTCGGTCTATTCCTTCCCTATTCGCCGCTTCGGCATTGACGGCGAGCGCCCGTGGACCATGTACAAGCAGACAGGAACGGCCAATGGCGTCGATATTTCCAACTACGGCAGCCACAGCTTTGGGCCCGACCTCTTTGCCTATATCACCGGAAGCGATCTCCATGCGCGGGTGTACGACGGGTCCGTTGATGTCGTGCTGGAGCATCACATAACCTATCTGTACAGGCGAGAACAACCGGCGCAGGTTCAAGGCTGGCTGCGCTAAAGGCGTAACGCGGAGGTATATACCTCATGTCGTACTCTGAAGAACCGATCTCTGTTGTTGAAGATCTGGACCCCGAACCACAAGACAAGCGCGGCGGCGCGAGACCGTTGCTGGAGCTTGTGCTTGGCTTGCTGCTGCTCTTTGGCGTAATCGGTTTTGCCGGGTGGCAGTGGATAAAGCAGGAAACGCAACAAAGCAGCTATGCCCAGGCAACAGATGCTCTTATCCGGCAAGACTGGGACAGTGCCTATGCGCTCTTTGTGCAGGCATCCGGCTATCGTGACGCTGACAGGCAAGCCGAGAACGTCCAGACTCGCATTGACGACCGCAACCGCCAGTACAAGTTGGCTGTAGACTACAAACAGCAGGGCAAGTGGCTGGCAAGCCTGGTCGCAATCCAGAAGATGAGCGGTATACAGACTGTCTATAAGGATAGCGCGGAGATAGACAGGGAGGCACGCGACCATGTCTACTCCGATGCTATAAGCGGCACAGTAGCCATGCGACAGAACGCCAACCCCACAGGCCTGTATTATTATGGCACGCAAGGCTGGCTGTGGCTGCCACAGAGCGATGCTTTCAGCAAAATCCGGGGCAACGGCCTGGGCGATTGGCTTGTATACGATGTGCCCGGTGATAATTGGCTCAAGCAACCCACCCCCACTCCACAGGCCGGCAGTGTCGGACCGGACGAATTAGTAGGCCGCCGCCTGATGGCGGCACGGATGCCCGACTTTACCGAAAGAAAGTTGCTGCCGTTCGATCCTGGAATCTATGGGGGATACCTCTGGGGTCAGGATGGCGTGTGGCTCTTTAGCTTTACCAGCAGCAACTACTTTTCAGCGCCGGTGCGCTATAGCTATTTCACTCTTTCCAACGGCTCACTTACATATCAGAGCTTCAGCAGCCCCCTTGCATTCACCGTAACACACGACACATCACCCGACTATGCAGCCATCATGGATGTCGATCCGAATAGCGACCGCTATCTGCTGGCTCGCTGGGAGGGCGCAACCGGTGACGGCACCGCTACGAGAGACACGAATACATCACTTTATCTGGCCCATGCAGGCTCCGAGCCGAAGCTCATCTATACCCTCAAGGGCGGTAGCTTCGTCTCGGCTCAACTCAGCGAGGATGGGCGATATGCTCTCCTGAACACATACGTTCCACTTGACCAGCGTACTGAACGGCAGAACGTACTTCTGCTGGACCTGCAGGGAAACACACCACCGAGGAATCTGGCCCAGGTCCTGGCTCAGGTAGAACATGGACCAATGTACAACCCTATAGAGTCATCCTGGCTGCAGGCTACTTTTCTGACTGACGGCCCATACGCAGGCAAAGTGCTGCTGGCCGAATATGATGTGGACCACTCTCAGATCCGCGTACTGGACATTCAGTCGGCAGGTGAGCCGCTCGTAGAAACGGTAGTGCAGACAGGAATTAAGCTGCGCTGGACCGTCTTTCCGGGCAGGGACGATCTGACGCTCATTGCCGCCTCCGAAATGACAAAGCAAATCTCTCCTCCCGCACAGTCTATCAGGGTCATTACACTGGCAGCAGGCAAACCTCCAACTCTTACCGAATTGTCCATTGATAGACAGAGCTACCTTGAGTTTGCCGCCATAGTCGACGATTACCTGGTCTACACAAGCTCCGGGTATGGCCCCGCTCCATACACTTCGCGTACAGTATCCACTTTCCCTCTAGCCGGTCTGGGCAGCACAGATGAGCGCCCATCTGTTCTCTACAAGAACGATCTACTTGCGGACAGCTATAAAGACCCCTCAGAAAGTGATTCTTACGCCTTCGGGTCGGGCCTTTTCGCCTACATCCGCGACGACGACCTCCACGTCAGGGCTTACGACGGCTCAGCAGACATAGTGCTAAAGCACAACATCTCCTACCTCTACACCGCCAGAGGCCTATCCTGGCAAGTAAAACAGCTGCGCTGAGTACTGCGTAGGGGTCAGGGGTCAAAGCTGCGCCAGCATAGGGGCATTCGTTCCTAAGTATATCGGTTGCCCACCTCATACAGCCCCGTAGGGGCGTAAGAGAGTAGCCCCATGCGTAAGCGTGGGGACAAACGTCCTCTTCATCCAAAGCCCCGTAGGGGCGACAGACGTACAGGCAGCATTACACTCTACTTTGTATCGCCCCTACGGGGCTTTGGCATTTGTGTGGCTGTTACCCCAGGCTTACGCCGTGGGGCTACTCTCTTACGCCCCTACGGGGCTGCAATGAGATGCCGCCTACAGGTAAGAGCTTCCCCTCCCCAACTTGCCTGGACGACAGCGCCCATCTACCGTTAGATGGCGGTCGGCGGTCTCCGCTCGACGACCGCCATTCATGCTAACAAAAATTGACACTCCTACACTCATGGAGTATAGTTAAATAACACACAATGCAGTGTGCTCTATCACGCTTCTCAAGAAACGAGAAAAGCATGAGCGCAGCAGACCTCGACGTGGGTGATAGAGCGCTAGAGCTAGCACCCCACGAACAAAACACTACCCCAAACGGTAATATAGCCACAGAAAATCAGCCGCCAGCCACCGACGACCGCAATCCTGCGACTACGGATGGTGCTGTTGACGGTCAGAATGGCGCGCGACCTAAGAACGAACGCAAGCCCAGAGCTAACGTGGCCTCGAAGCCCGATGGCATAGAGGCTGTCGCTGTTCCCTCGACCTCCAAACCTAAAATCCAGAACCTTGATGCCCTCATTAAAATAGTGCGCTCTTATAACAGTGAGGCCGACGTCGAAGGTATACGTCAGGCCTATACTTTTGCCGAGTTGGCACACGACGGGCAGAAGCGCGGGACAGGCGAGCCATACATCACCCATCCTCTTCAGGTTGCGTTTATTCTGGCCGAGATGCGCCTTGACGTCGAGACATTACAGGCTGCTATTCTGCACGACACCATCGAAGACACGGCTGCCACCAACGAGGATATCACAAAGCTATTCGGGCCGACCGTAGCCCACCTTGTTGAAGGCGTGACCAAGCTCAGCACGGTCAGCAGGCTGCGCCGCCAGAGCGATGCCGCCAACGAAAAAGAGCGTGAACGAGAGAAAGAAAAGACCAGGGCCGACACCCATCAGACGCAGGCAGAGAACCTTCGCAAGATGTTCCTCGCCATGTTCGATGATCCCCGCGTGGTGCTCATCAAGCTGGCAGACCGCCTGCATAATATGCGCACGCTCCAGGGGCTGTCGTCCGAAAAGCAGCGGCGCATCGCCACACAGACTCTGGAGATATATGCGCCTCTCGCCAACCGCCTCGGCATGTGGCAGCTAAAGGGCGAGCTAGAGGATCTATCTTTCCAGTACCTCGAACCTGAGAAATTCAATGAGCTTTCCGATCTCCTCAAAGAGACTAAAGCTCCGCGCGACCGCTATCTGAAGCGGGTTATTGTCACGCTCAATCGAGAGCTTGAGGCGGCAGGCATTGACGTTACGATAAAAGGGCGCGTCAAGCATGTCTTCTCGCTCTGGCAGAAGATGCAGCGCAAGCATCGCCCCATCGAGCATATCTATGATGTGCTGGCGGTGCGTATTATTGTCGATTCGGTGAAAGACTGCTACGCTGCCCTGGGCGTGATTCATTCGCTCTGGCCGCCGATACCGGGCGAGTTCGATGACTATATAGCCCGGCCTAAAGAGTCGATGTACCAATCGCTGCACACCGCTGTATGGGCATTAGACAACAAGCCGCTTGAAATCCAGATTCGTACACATGAGATGCACGAAATCGCGGAGTATGGCATCGCGGCCCACTGGCGCTACAAAGAGCAGCGAGGCGGCAAGCGTGACTGGCGCTACGAGCAGAAGATAGCCTGGCTGCGCCGCCTGATGAGCTGGCGCGACGAGGTCGAGAGCGCGCAGGACTTTGTCGAGTCGCTCAAGAGCGATGTGTTCCAGGAGCACATCTACGTTTTCACGCCGCAGGGCGACATAGTGGAGCTGCCGAAGGGCGCAACCCCCATCGACTTCGCATACCGTATCCACACAGATCTGGGCCACCAGGTGGGCGGCGCGAAGATGAACGAGAAGCTGGTTACGCTCGACACGCCGCTCGAAAACGGCGCCGTAGTCCGCATTATGAAGGACAAGAACCGTGTCGGGCCATCGCGTGACTGGCTGCAGTCAGACAGGTATATCAAGACAGGCAACGCACGCCAGAAAGTGCGCCAGTGGTTCAGCCGCCAGCGCCGCGACGAGAAGATCTCACAGGGGCGCGCCATATTGGACCAGACGCTCAAGCACCTGGGCCTGAACCACGTCGCCCATTCCGACATACTGGAATACTTCCCGCGGTACAAAGACCTCGATGATTTCCTTGAGGCCATCGGCAACACCGATATCAGCGCGGCCCAGATCACGAGCAAGGTAGGCGAGCACCGGCAGGAAGAGTTACTGCCCGACGGCGAGACCACCGTTCTCACTATCCCGACCACCATGCCCGCTGTCCAGCCTACCATGCAGGTAAGCGACCTCGGCGGCTTCCTCACGCAGCTTGCACGCTGCTGTAAACCGATGCCGGGCGACGAGGTGATCGGCTACACCACGAAGGGACGCGGCATCACGGTGCACCGCTCCGATTGCTCCAACCTGGCGCAGGTGCGCGACGTTGGCCGCCTTGTGCGCGTAAGCTGGGGCGCGAAGGGGATGACCAAATATCCGGCGGGCGTCCGCATCGAAGCCCTCGACCGTGCCGGCCTCCTGCGCGATGTTACCACCATGCTTGCCGATGAGAAAGTGAACATCATCAGCGTCCACACTCACAAGAAACCCGCCTCGGCCACCACCACGCTTATCATGGCCCTTGAAGTCAGCGGCGTGGAACAACTCTACCAGATGATGGACCGCCTACACTCGGTGCGCGGCGTATACGAGGTCCAAAGGGACACCGGGGGAGCCATCGAGTAATGCGGAATGGCGAATTTGGAGTTCGGAATATATAGATGATGTTAGTCGGCCTTGATTTGCGGTGCTGAATCTTGTAGGCTAAATCGGGAAAGCGCAGAATTACTTCTCGTACAGCAGGTAAGTGTTCAGTAGTCGGGTATGAGCGAAGCGGGGAAGGGGTTGACAGGGCACTCCCTGTCCGGGGGTTATGGGGTGTCCCCCATCTCCACTCTTTATTACGCCCCTCCCAGTCATGGGAGGGGCTGGGGGTGGGTCTTCCCTTACCAGGATGTCAGATTGCTCTACCCCTATTTGAACATTTACTACAACAGAGGCACTGGTAGGAGAAACATTTGGCTGGCGAAGACTTGAAGAAGAGAACTAAAGCCTTCGCCCTTCGTGTGATAAAATTGACTAATGCACTGCCACGGGAACGCAGCGCCGACATTATTGGCAGACAATTGCTAAGATGTGGGACATCAGTTGGTGCTAACTATCGGAGCGCATGCCGTGCAAAATCGGCGGCTGACTTCATTGCGAAAATGACAATTGTTGAAGAAGAGGCCGACGAATCCTTATACTGGATGGAGCTACTAGTAGAGAGCAATTTAGTGCCGCAGGTAAAGCTAGCAGATCTTATGAAAGAAGCGGACGAAATAGTCTCAATCATCGTAGCTTCAATCAAAACAGCAAGAAGCCACAAAGTATAGGTCAACGCAACAATATTCCGCATTCCGAACTCCCAATTCCGCATTCCACATGTTCCGCATTCAAGGAGAGTAAATGCCCGACCGCGAAGCCTTCCACATAGGGCCGTTCCAAATTGGCGATTTTCGTATAGATATACCGGTACACTGGTACGGCATAATGATTATGCTGGGCGTGTTGGCCGCGTCGTACATGGCCTTGCGAGAGGCCAAACGGCGGCACGAAGATCCCGACCATGTGTGGCAGATGTTCCCCTGGGTGCTCATCGCGGGCATTGTGGGTGCGCGTGCGGGCTTTGTCATCTCGCAGCTAGGCGACCCGCGCTACCAGGACATAGGCAACTGGTTTCGCGTGTGGGAAGGCGGCCTCAGCATCCAGGGGGCAATCGTGGGCGGCGTGCTCGCACTAGTCCTCTATTGCAACCGCTATCATATCTCCTTCTTCAAGTGGACCGATATCATTGTGCCCGGCCTGGCCCTTGCGCAGGCAATAGGGCGCTGGGGCAACTTCTTCAACCAGGAAGCGTTCGGCTCAAAATGCGACCTTCCATGGTGCATACCGATCAGCGCGCAGCGGCAGACCGAAGTTGCGGGCATCACCAACCCCAACCCGAGTGACCGTTTCCATCCTACCTTCGCCTATGAGATGATATGGGATCTTCTCAATTTTGGGCTGCTGATGTGGCTTGGCAGGCAAAAGAAGATTCGCCTGCGTGAGGGCGATCTCCTCTGGGTCTACCTGATTGTCTACTCGCTTGGACGCTTCGCCATCGAGCTAATCCGGCTCGACAGCGCCACAGTAGGCGGCCTCAAGACGCCCGCCGTTATAGCGATTGCCACAATAGTGATAGCATGGACAATGCTCATCTATCGCCACAGACCGAACAGCGGCGCGCCCTACTCGGAAAGCAACCTCACCGAGGAAGAGCTTGCTGCACAGAGAAGCACAACAGGCTCACGACGCTCAGCACGGGCACGCACAGAGGCCACAACCACAGCACACGAGTCGCGTGTTCGCAAGGTAACATCGTTTGCTCAACCTGACACGGATGCAGAGCCGCCCGCCAAGCACGATCCTATGGTGCAGGCTACTGAGGGGCAGAGCGAATAATACCCTGGGTCGGGCAGATAGATATTAGACGGTGGGCGGTAGATGCTGGAGACTTACTTAGTCCTGGACAATCTACCGCCCACCGTTTAGCACTTGAGAAGGATCTCCCTGATGGATAGAGTGGGGGACGAGCGCACCACACCGCGAGAACAAAACGCCACGCAACCGGAGGCCCCTATATACATAAGGACTGCAGGCTCACATAGCGCGGTAATCGAGCCCGCCCCTGTACCCGAGCCTGCCGCAACCCTGCCGTCACCCGTCAGCAGCGATCTGCCGGAAGCGCCACCCGCCGCAGACCTGGCGCGAAGCACTATCAAGCCGCGCTATGTGCTGCTGATATTCGGGCTTACGTTCCTGGTCTACGGGGTCTTCGTCAACCGCTTCATACGCTACAGCAGCCCGCCCACCGGCGACCAGCCGTTCTACCTCATGGTGACAATCAGCATAGTGCAGGACGGCGATCTCAACCTCGCCAACAACTTCGCCAACCGCGACGAAGATAAGTTCTATGCCCTCGCGCCACACCCCAGCGATTTCGTCGGTATGGGCGCGCCCTATCCCCTCCCCCCACACAACGCGTTTTCGACCGCGCGCCCGCCTGAAGAGCAATACAACTTCCACTGGCCCGGTCTATCGATAATGTTGATTCCAGCATGGGTGATCGGCGGCATGTTCAACCTCTGGTGGCCCGCCACCGTTCTCTTCATGTGTATCATCGGCGCGCTTGTATCAACCAACATTATCTTGCTGGCCCACGAGATAACAGGCCGCACCTGGATAGCTGTGGCGGTGTGGGCGGCGCTCGCCTTCACCAGCCCGATCATGACCTACTCTTACATGATCTTCACCGAGCTTTCGTGCGGCTTGCTCCTGATATACGCCTTCCGGCGGCTCGCATTAGGGTGGGGAGCAAACGGCCCTGTGCGGCTCTTTATGATTGGTTTCTCCATCGCATATATCCCGTGGCTTGCGTTCCGGTGCGCGCCTATCTCGGCAGGTCTGTTCTTATATGCCGTTGTGCAATGGATACGCTACTACAGAGCCAACAAAGCTCCCACGAGCGACGAGGCAGGCGCAGCACAAACAGTCACTTTGTGCAGGCATATCCTGCAGGCAGGATGGCTCCTTGCCCCTCTCATAGTGTCGGGCGTGTTGCTTTACTGGCACAACACATTCCTGTACGGCAGCATAATGCCCGGCAACCAATCGTCTGAGCGGGGCGATTTGCCGCTCTTCCTCTGGCCGTGGGAAGGCCGCGAAGAGCTAACACGCTTCTTTTCTTCCGGCTACGGTATGCTGTTCGACCGTGTCTTTGGCCTGGTATCGTTCGCACCTGTATACTTGCTTGCGGCTGTGGGCGTGATCGCGATGTTGCAGTCCAGGCGTAGAAACAACCGCCGCCTCTTCTTTTTCATGGCGTTGGTATCCGCCCCTTACCTGTTTATGATAATGTCGTTCTTCTACTGGAACGGCCTCTGGTGCCCGCCCGCCCGCTTCCTCACCACATTCGCGCCCCTATTCGCCGCGCCGCTTGCCGTATCACTTTTCGCCTGCAAAAGCTGGATATATCGCGGCCTCTACACTCTTATGGCGATTCCGGGCTTCCTCGTGATGGCTATTATGCTGCTCGACCCGCGCCGCTTCTGGCCCGCCGATCCTCCTTACGAATGGCTGGCACATACAGGCTATCTCGGGGGCGATCCACCCATACATGTAAATATCCCAATCTGGGACATCCTGCCCGCCATTGACCCACCCTTCGAACGAGACTTGCCCGTAAACACCGCATGGGTGACTATCGCTTCGCTGGCGATAATCGTGCTGGGTTATATGCTCATGACGCGATGGCGGCGCGAGCAGGGCACGCGTCACCTGCCTTTTGCGGCACAGGGTCTGGTTTGGGTGGCGGTGGTGGCGGCTGCAAGCGGTAGCTGGTTCATAAGCAACTTCGACTACATCAAGCACAAGACCGAGCTGGTTGAGGTGCAGAGGATTGGAGCCAATCCGGGTTTAGCGGCGGCACGAGGGATAGAATATCTGGATGGGAAAGTCTATGTGACCGACCCCCAGAGTAAGGTCGTAGGCGTATTCGACCTTGCCAGCAAGAGCTATTCGCAGTGGGAAGCCATGTCAGATGGGACACCAGTGCCCTTCGCGGGGCCGGGCGATATCAAGGAAGGCCCGAACAACGAACTATATTTGCTGAATAATGGCGACAATGACGACGCACTATTCGTAATGAAGCCCGACGGCACAATTGTCCGTCGTCTGGCGCTGGGTGATAAGACGCCTGTCGCGGATGGGCTTTATGTCGGCCCCGATGGGTCTATATATGTGGCCGATGTGGTGGGCGGCGGCATACAGAAGTACGGCCCGGACGGTGGGGTTCCACTCGCCCGCTACACAGGCCAGAGGACCGGATTCAATAACGTGATCGATGTGCTCGTGACCCAGGACGGCAAGATATATGCTGCCGAAAGCTCGTATAAGGTCGTCCAGGAGATGGCCCCTGACGGAACCTACATCCGCTCGATAAACGTCGGTTGCCAGCCATACTACATGGCCTCCAACAACGACGATTGGATTGAGGTCAGTTGCCCGGAAAAAGGCATCTTCTCGATTGATAGAAAGAGCGGTGCCGTACAGTTCACCAAAACCAGCCCCGACACCGCGATGGAACTCAACGCGCCAACAGGCATGGCCTACGGCCCCGACGGCAAGCTATACGTAATAAACGGCAACACCCTGCTCGTGTACGAGGTGCGGCATTGACGGGCGGGACGTAGGGGTCGGGGATCAGGGGTCAGGTGTCAGTAATGACCGCCGACGGCAGACGGCTGACCGCGTTGTCAGTTGTCAGTTGTCGGTATGTGCCGCCTATTCTCGTACCTCGGCACTCACTAAGCCTTAAGAACCTCTGCGTAACTCAGCGCCCTCTGCGGTGAATCCGTAAATCCCTGATCCCTGACCCCCGACCCCTACGCCGCACCTAGTCTGTCTCCTCGTACTGCTTTTTGATGGCTGCCATTACTGTGGGGTCGGCCAGGGTGGTGGTATCGCCAAGCACGCGGCCCTCCGCTATGTCGCGCAGGAGACGGCGCATGATCTTGGCCGAGCGCGTCTTTGGTAGCTCTGATGTGAAGTAGATTCTATCGGGCTTGGCGATAGCGCCGATTTTCTCGGCAACGTGGGCTCGCAACTCATCCACAAGAGCAGGCCCCGCCTGGACGCCCGCCCTCGGCGTTACGAACGCTACCACGCCCTGCCCCTTCACCTCATGAGACACGCCTACCACAGCCGCCTCAGCAACCGAGGGGTGGCTTACCAGCGCACTTTCAAGCTCCATCGTGCCGAGGCGGTGCCCCGCGACGTTCAGCACATCATCCACACGGCCCATCAGCCAGAAGTAGCCGTCGCTATCCTGGCGCGCACCGTCTCCCGTGAAGTAGATTTTGTTGGAATCGCCGAAGCGTGACCAGTATTGCGATATATAGCGCTCGTCATCACCCCAGATAGTGCGTAGCATCGAGGGCCAGGGCTGCTTGATAATTAGCAGGCCTCCCGTTTCACCTTCCCGTACTTGCTCGCCGCTGTCGTTCACAATCTGGGCGGTAATGCCTGGGAACGGCTTCGTCGCGCTGCCCGGCTTGGTCGGCACGATGCCCGGTAGAGGGGTAATCATTATGGCCCCGGTTTCGGTCTGCCACCACGTGTCGACTATGGGACAACGCTCTTTGCCGATGTTCACATGGTACCAGATCCAGGCTTCAGGGTTGATAGGCTCGCCCACTGTGCCCAGCAAGCGCAGGCTTGTCAAATCGCACCTGTCGGGGTACTCGTTGCCCCAGCGCATGAACGTGCGTATGGCAGTCGGCGCGGTGTATAGAATCGTGACCTGATGGCGTTCGATGATACGCCAGAAACGGTCTTTATCAGGGTAGTCAGGTGTCCCCTCGTACATGACGCAGGTCGCGCCATTGGCGAGAGGACCGTACACAAGGTAAGAGTGACCCGTCACCCAGCCGACATCGGCGGTACACCAGTAGACATCGTCCTCCTTGAGATCGAATACCCACTTTGTGGTGAGAGCGGTTCCGACCATGTACCCGCCTGTGGTGTGCAGCACGCCCTTCGGCTGGCCTGTGGTGCCGGATGTATACAGTATATAAAGAGGGTGCTCAGCATCTACAGGCTCAGGTTCCACAACTGCGTCTTCCGGCACATCAGCCAGGGCGTCATGCCACCAGATGTCGCGCCCTTCCTTCATCGCGAGGCCATGCACCCCCTCGGAGATGCGGTGTACCACCAGCACCCTCTCAACAGGCATATCGGGGGCATCGAGAGCGGCGTCGGTGTTCTCTTTGAGGGGAACGGGTGCGCCGCGCCTGTAGCCGCCATCGGCGGTGATTACCAGGCGAGCATGGGCGTCGATGATGCGGCCTCGCAATGCCTCGGGCGAGAAGCCGCCGAATACTACAGTGTGGGGCGCACCGATGCGCGCACAGGCAAGCATGGCAAACACGGCCTCCGGGATCATCGGCATGTAGATAGCCACGCGGTCGCCCTTGCCCACGCCAAGGTTCTTGATCATGGCCGCCACGCGGTTTACTTCGCGGTAAAGCTCGGAGTAAGTAATAGTGCGGGTGTCTCCCGGCTCACCCTCCCAGATCAGGGCGGCCTTATCGCCGCGGGCTTCAAGGTGGCGGTCCACGCAATTATAGGCGGCGTTCAGCACGCCATCCTTGTACCACTTGGCGAAAGGGGGGTTCCATTCCAGCGTTTCGGTAGGCTCCTCGAACCAGTCGAGCACGGAGGCAGCATCACGCCAGAAGCCAACCGGGTCTGCTTCGGCTTGCGCATAGACTGCTGGGTCTGCAACATTCGCCTGGGCAACAAACTGAGGCGACGGCACATAGACGCGCTCTTCATGAAGCAGGGTTTCAATAATGCCTGTATTATCTTCCGGTACGGACATATATACCTCCCAAAGAATAAGCAGGATCTGTTAAGTTACTTTGGCTACAGTATATGACAAGGCAGTTGCGGTGGCAATGCGTGGTCTACTGCGTATTGCGTATTGCGTATTGCGTATTGCGTATTGCGTATTGCGTAGGGGTCAGGTGTTAGCTGGATGTGTGCCGGCACATTGGGCAGCCATTATGAAGCAAGTTGGTTCGGCATAAGCTTGCCCCTCTTCGTGGGCTTCGATCTGCTGCCCATAAGCAAAGTAATCCCCAACTTGCCTACCAAACGGCGCGCACCTGACCCCTGACATCTGACCCCTACGCAATACGCAGTACGCAGTAGACCGTTGGCCCATAATCGCCTAATTTGGTAAAATGATTGCTGCCCGCCCAGGGCTTAACACTTACTCTTGAAAGGTATTGTCTCCCGATGCTCTCTCCTCGTTTCGCCTGGCAACTCTCTGTTGCTGCGCTCTTTCTGCTTGTTCTGGCGGTCCTTGCGGGCTGCGGTGATAATCCGGCAACCCCTACAGCTATCGTTCCTACAGCCACCGTGCCGCCGTCGGACACGGCTACACCCATTGTGCCGCCTACGGAGACACAGCCACCCATTCCAACATCCACATCTACGCCGGAAGCCACAGCTACACCCCTCTTCGTGCCCATCCCGGAGAGTGAGCGCGGTTTTGTACCCATCCTTTGCTACCACCATATACGCGACTGGGTAGCGTCGGATACCGAAGACGACCGTGCCTATATAGTCCCGCCGGCCAAGCTCGACGCTCAGCTAAGCTGGCTCAAGGAGAACGGCTATACTACCGTCACGTCCGAACAGGTCTATGAATATGTAAAGAACGGGAAGCCGCTACCCGTCAAGCCGATCATGCTCTCCTTCGATGACAACGACGATAACCAGTACACAAATGCAATGCCCTTGCTTAAGAAGTACGGCATGACAGCCACATTCTTTATCATGACCGTGACGCTTGATAAGGAGAACTACATGACATCAGAGCAGGTGAAAGAACTCGATCAGGCGGGCTTTGATGTTCAGCCCCACACATGGGACCACCATATGGTCACGGGGTACACCACGGACGACGATTGGCAGCAGCAGCTCGTGGAGCCCAAAAAGACCCTGGAAGACCTGCTTGGCCACCCAACGCCTTTCTTTGCCTACCCATTTGGCATCTATGATGCAACAGCCGCAACCAAGCTCGCAGAGTTCGGCTACAAAGGGGCGTTCCGCCTGGTGGAGATCATGGACGACACCGTTCCGCGGGAATACGCGATTGAGCGCCGCATAACTAACGGCTACTGGACCGCCGACCAATTCGCCACCGTGGTTGAAGGCGGTTGGGAGTAGCAGGACAATCACACTTAACGTTGCACAGAAGGCAGCGCATAGGCTGCCTTTTGTACGCCTGTCTACAGAAAACATGGGGCCGAAGGCCTAAAGCGGCAGTTTCAAATATACTACTAATCTGCTTTTCATAATAATACTTCCAGAGTATTCCCAAATTCCTTTACAGCTGCTATACTATTAGTAGCTCTGACTAGCGAAATCTAAGAATGAGCATGTAGCAAGCGGAGCATCCGGACGTTTGCTACTTTTGGCACCCTATTCAAACCTGAGCCGATTGCCTTTTGTAGGTGGCCTTCCAGTAACGTGGAATGCTTACCACAAAGATGCATACGCCCACACATCAACCCGGCGACATTGGGAGCCGAAGAATACGATGCGGCCACCAGGCAGCACCTACAAGCACTTGGAGTTAGCATCAGTTGTGCTAACCGGCAATGGCTCAAAGGCCGGTAACCTCGTCGGGCGCACCGACGTTACCCAGGTAACGAAGTCCCGCATACCGCGCGGGCAATAAACTGAATCTATACTTAAGGAGGCGAGCCTATGTAATGTTCTGTGGGTGAGGCACGCGCATGTTCATGAACCTGCCGCGACCAGGGTATGTGGTCGGCATGGTTCTATATGCATTGGATCTATGTTGGGCGCCGTTGACAGCCGGCGTATTGAGAACCAATGGCCTCGAACCATCTAGCGTCGTTATGACCTAACCAGTATGGAGGAGCATGATAAAGAAATATGAATATAGACTTCAGGCGCAGCAGGCCAGGAGGACGTAGTCACATACTCATCGTAGTAGTGACTGTGATAGCACTTCTCAGCATAACCGGAGTACCCGGCTTTGCTTCGAGAAACGTCGCTAACCTGGCAACAGCCGCAACAACAGCAGCGGCCAGCAGTGATACAAGCCCGCCGGCGAGCGGCATCAACGACATCCAGGGCAGCAGGACCGGCGGAGTAAGTGACCCCCCCGAATCAGGAGGAGCAGTCCCTGGTGGTGAGCCGGCAACCGGACGAGCGACAGCGACACCAATACAGGAGCAGAACCCTGCTCCCGGGGTAGAGCCCGAGATTACCAAGAACCCGCTGGCAGAGCCGACAAACACAGCCGAAACGAAGAACACGCCTGCTCCGCGCAATACCGTTGCGCCCAGGCCAACCCAGGAAGCTACTGCTGTAGCAATAGCTACAGATGCCCCCGGCCTTGCTAACGCACCGTTAGCATGTAGCGGTAGCGCGTCTAAGACCGCCAACTCACCTGATTATGATAACGGGCAGATCTCATTTTGTCCGCCCGCCAACTCACCGAGCACGCTTACACTGTGCGATTATTACACGATCCAGTCGGGCGGCTGCCCGGGGTCCGTGAGGCTCGATGACACTAATATTCAGATCAGCTGCGTTTCGGGCTGCACCGACACCAACGTTACCTTCAATACCTCTACCTGCGTAACATTGCACGGCATACAGGCAGGTGTGAGGGTTGTACTTGATTACGATACCGTTGGCGGTGTGCCCTACAACCCGAACGGTAATCACGGCGTGAAGAACTACTTCGAGATTTCCGGTACGAGTATTAAGGCCTGCAGCAACTCGTTCAACGAGAACGTGCCCACGGCTACCGGAACAAACACCATCACTGCAACACCCACTGATACTCGCACCAACACGCCAACGAACACGGCTGTCATTCCGACCAATACCCCTACCAACACTCCTACAAACACAGCTGTGATACCGACCAATACTCCAACTAATACTCCCACCAACACAGCTGTGGTTCCGACCAATACTCCAACTAATACCCCAACGAACACAGCAGTAGCACCAACTAACACGCCCACAAACACTCCTACGAACACAGCTGTGATTCCAACCAACACACCAACAAATACACCCACCAACACGGCGGTAGCACCCACCCACACTCCTACAAACACGCCCACTAATACCGCTGTGATACCGACCAATACTCCAACTAATACTCCCACCAACACAGCTGTGCCATCAACCAATACGCCCACCAACACGCCGACGAATACAGCTGTCATTCCGACCAATACACCAACTAACACACCGACCAATACGGCGGTAGCACCTACCAATACACCGACGAACACGCCCACAAACACGGCTGTGCCACCAACTAACACGCCCACAAACACGCCCACCAACACAGCTGTGCCACCAACTAACACGCCTACCAATACACGGACTTCGACCAGCACCAGTACAGTTACACGAACATCGACCGCGACCGCGACCGCCACACCGACTGTCTGCGACTGCATAAACGATGTGGTGCTGACCCAGTATCTAACGATCGTTGGCGACAGCGTCCAGGCGACGTACCGCAACAACTCCACGACTTGCAGTAACCTGGTGGGTATCGCCAGCTATACCAAGGTGGACGAGAACATAGACAATCAGGTTCTGTACGACTGGGAGGAGTATGTGCTTGCACCAGGCGAGACGCATACCCTGCAAGTTGGATTGCCTCCGTGTGCATGGCAGGCAGACGCCTTCTGCGGGCCGCATATAGAGAGCTTCGCGGGTGGTATTCGTTATGGCAATCGCCTGAAGGACGACCTGCACGGCGGTTCCTACTGCGCCACCAATACTCCTACCAGAACAGTAACCAACACGCCTACCTCAACCAGGACTGCCACAGCAACCAACACGCCCACCAACACCCCTACAAATACGCCTACCAACACCCCTACTAACACAGCGACCAATACCCCTACCAGGACGAGCACGCCTACTAACACAGCGACTAACACGCCTACTAGTACGTCTACTAACACGCCTACTAACAGTCCCACAAACACTCCGACTAATACACCAACTAGCACCGCAACCAATACGCCTACCAACACTGCTACTAGTACAGCTACCAATACCGTGACCAACACACCTACCACTACACCGACGAACACTGCTACTAATACAGTCACCAGTACGGCGACCAACACGCCCACTAACACGCCAACTAATACCGCGACGAGTACTCCTACCAATACCGCAACTAACACTGCTACCAACACCCCTACTAATACTCCAACCAACACACCCACCAACACTCCTTCTAACACGCCCACAAGCACACCAACTGACACACCAACGAATACGCCTACTAATACACCCACAAATACACCCACCAACACTCCTACACACACGGCCACAAGCACACCAACGAATACTCCAACGAATACGCCCACCAACACTCCAACCAGTACTCCAACTAACACACCGACTAATACTGCCACTAACACGCCCACTAACACGCCCACTAACACGCCTACTCAAACTCAGGTAGTGGCAACGAACACTCCAACTCACACTGCCACCAATACACCTGAGGCTACAAGGACCAATACACCGCAGCCTACCAGTACGAACACCCCGGAGGCTACGAACACCAATACGCCTGTACCGCCTACTGAAGTACCTACTGAGGTGCCTACTGAAGTGCCCACAGGCACACCTACTAATACACCCACTAACACACCAACCAACACGCCTACCAATACACCAGTCACCGGTATCATCGCGGAGACACCAACAGCTCCGCCGACCACGGCGCCTGCCCCACCTACTGCCTTACCCGCAGTACCCACAGCAACGCCGCAATCGGAGGTCTTGCCTATAACAGGCCCTGGTGAAACACCCACACCGTTACCAAGACCGTCTGGTGTGCCAAGTGGTATGCCGACAACAGGTGTGACCGATGAGCGGTTTACACTCTTGATGGGAGCCTTTAGCTTCTCGTTGGCCCTGCTGGTGCTGGGCGGATTGTTCCGCATGTTCGCAACACGAGCACGCAAGCGGCGCGATCAAATATAGTTCTAGAGTCTGCCGAGGCAACAAGGCAATAGCAAGAACGCCCTTCCTCTTACTGGGGAAGGGCGTTTCTATTTGCCGGGTTGGTGTGCCTCGTGATCGAGCAGCTTGAACAGCGGGCGCCCGGCACTGTCATGATACCGCTGTGCAACTTAGCTAAGTATAGTCACGGGCTATTCCCAAAGTTTGAGAGTGATGCTATAATTAGCGGGGCTCTCTTTACCACTGTCCCGGACCAACGTCCAGGGACGCGTACGAAGCAAGCAAATAGACCGAACGCTTGCCACTACGGCGATCATACCAGCCTGAGCTGCACAAAATTCTCTTATACGCTTTCGAGTAGTGCAAAGCGTATCTGCCCAGGTCTTCACAACTACAGCTACTGACCCGACAATCTTTCGGGAGCTGAAGATTCCGAGGCAACCCCAGTTTGTACCGAGCATAACCTTCGAGCCGGCATTAATTTGCCCCGATAGACAAGACCTCGAAGAGCGGTAGACTGGCCGGGCGCGTCGATGTTACCCCAGGAAACAATGTTTCGCTGAAGGCGCGTGCCAACAAGGCATCCACGCAACAAGGAGTCTGCCTATGTGTTTTACCGCGGGCGAGGTATATGCATAAAATGGGACCATATTGGCCGGGGCGCGTGGCCGGCAAGCCCAATATGCATGCTCGATTGAAGCTGCGCGCCGAAGACAGCCGGCGTATTGAGAACCAGATGCCTCATGCTCGCAAGAGACCTTTCGACAAGAGTTAGAGGAGCAAATCCAAGCATATGTACTTTTACGCTGAGCGCAAGCCAGGCATGCGTAAGAGGCTATTTATCGTCTTCACGACGGTACTTGCCTTAGTTATCTCGACCGGCACTGCCGGCTTCGCAGAGAGCTACACGAATAGCCGGGCAACGGTCGCAACTGGCGCTCCGACCACGGACAGCAATAGCCCACCCGCGGTGGGTAATGGAGTTAGTCATAACCCCAACCAGGCCCCCGGCACAAGTGGCGGCCTACCAACAGGCTCATCACCGGGTGCTGAAGCAACCGCTGAGCCGAAGCCGGTAGAGCCGGCAGCCACAACCAAACCAGACAGGATACCGGCGGCCACAGCCGAGCCAACCGAGGCAAACGAGCCGCAGATAAGGCCTGCTTCCACTTCGGTCCCTGTTGAGCCAAGAGCAACCTCCGAAATAGTTGCCAGGGCCACCAGCACGGCATCAGAACCAAGTGTGCCGGGCGCGCAGCCGGTGGCAACGAATACGCCGTCGCCCACCCCCGCTTCAGGCACCGTATTTGTCTCCTGCACATTTTTCAGCACGTGCGACCGCACCTTCCAGGTAGTGTTGGAGGATCGCGGAACAGGCGCTCCAACGGTTGATGTAACGCTGGTTGGCGGTGTGTGTGGTCCTGATATTGTGGATCACTTCGTTGGCTTCAGCAAGACCTACTCGCATGTGCCCGCAGAACAGATTAATGTAGTGGCACACTGGCCTGATGGTGCCGGAGGGTTTGGCTCTGCCACGTGCGGCCAGATCGCGCCCACCGCCACCCCCGGCTCAACGTCAACAAGGACAGCCACCCCCACAAGAACACCCACCAAAACGGCCACTCCAACAAGGACGGCCACGCGCACCAATACCCCCACTTTAACCAGGACACCCACGAGAACAGCTACTATCACCAGTACCCCCACAAGGACATCTACCATAACAAGAACACCCACAATAACGAGAACGCCAACCATAACAAATACTCCCACGAGGACAGCCACAAGAACGCCAACAAATACTCCCACCAATACACCGACGAACACACCTACCAACACGCCAACAAATACTCCCACCAGCACACCGACAAATACTCCGACAAATACGCCTACCAACACCCGAACCAGCACACCTACCAACACGCCAACAAATACTCCCACCAATACACCGACCGATACCCCAACGAACACACCGACCGATACGCCTACAGATACTCCTACAAATACTCCTACAAATACTCCTACAAATACTCCCACAAATACTCCCACAAATACTCCCACCAATACGCCAACAAATACTCCCACCAATACTCCCACAAATACACCGACGAGCACAAACACCGCTACAAATACGCCGACAGCTACCAGTACTCCGTCCAACACAGCCACCAGTACGGTGGTTGTAGAGACCAACACGCCTACCAACACCCCAACGAATACTCAGGTAGTCGCGACCAATACCCCTGGCGGCACAGCCACGAACACACCGGCGGCCACGAATACGCCTGGGGCGACGAGCACCAATACACCTACAGAAGAGCCGACTGAGGAGCCAACCGAGCAGCCGACGGAAACCACTGTACCGGTCGATACTGTTACCACGGTGCCGAATAACACGCCTACCGAGATACCAACCGAAATACCGACAGACACACCCACCGGCACGCCTACCGTTGCTACTATCGCGGAGACACCCACCTCAACACCCACTACTCTGCCCGCTCCGGCCACTGTGTTACCCGGAGTGCCTACAGCAACAGCGACACCGGAATCTGAGGTCTTGCCTGTGACGGGGCCTGGTAGTGGAACGCCAACACCGCTGCCGCAACCATCGGGCGTGCCGAGTGGTATGCCGACAACGGGCGTGACCGACGAGCGGTTTAGTTTGTTGATGGGAGCCTTTGGCTTCTCGCTGGCCCTGCTGGTGTTGGGCGGAGCATTCCGAATGTTCGCGATACGCTCACGCAAGCGGCGCGATCAGCAAGAGCAATAGCATCTGCCGAGGCAACAAAGCAGTAACAAGAACGCCCTTCCCCATTGCGAGGAAGGGCGTTCTTGTTGGGTTATTCCTGGATGGTCGGAACGGCTCTTGTGCGGATCAGACCGGGCGGGTATAGCGGAACGTTAGCGAAGCACGGTCGTGCGGGGTAAAGGGGAAGCGCGCCGGGACAACCTTAGGATGGTGACCTATGCGCTGGAGCAATACAAAGGCCATGCCAGGGAGCGCCAAGCTAATGATAAGGAGGTTCCATACCCAGAAGCTGGGGCCCATGAGGCTCAAGGTGGACTGACCGCGTGCCAAATGGTAAGATCGTCCGAAATCACCTGTCAAGATACCGGAGCCTTGCAGGCTGAGTTTTCCTATCCGTACGTTTATGCCCATCTGCCTGTAATCAGTAAAGTTATTATTGGCGAGTTGCCATGTTTGGCGAGGATCGAAGAGCCATGTTACATAATTGTTGGGCCAGGGTTCTCGATGTGGGGAATCAATGGTAAGCTGTGACAGGTATGGCGGTTCTATATAGTAATCAACCAGCCTCCAGTGGGAAAGATAACTGCCGGCAGGTATGATCCAACTCGGAAGATAAACCAGTAAAGCATACAACACAAAGGTCATCGCGAGCAGGGCAACCAGACCCTCCACCCAACGTCGAACAAAGTAAGCCAGCATCGCATCTCCCTCCTTCTTCACCTTCTATACAGCAGCCGCTATACGGATGGTTCAAGTGGGGTCAGCAACCGATGGGTTTAGATGGCGGGCATAGCAAAAGGGACGGTCTAACAGCCGTCCCTTTTGTTAATTCACCTATCTACTGTGTACTCGGTACTCGGTACTCGGTACTCGGTACTCGGTACTCGGTACTAGTAGTCCATGCCGCCCATGCCGCCGGGGCCACCGCCTGGCATTGCAGGCTCCCTCTCCGGGATGTCGGTGATGAGGGCCTCTGTGGTGAGGATCATCGAGGCGATCGAGGAAGCGTTCTCTAGAGCCGAGCGAACCACCTTTGCGGGGTCCGTGATGCCGGTAGAGATCAGGTCCACATACTGGTTGTTCACCACTTCGTAGCCGAAGTTGGCGCTCTTCTTCTCTTCCTGCATGCGGCGCACGTTCTGCACCACAACCGAGCCATCCTCGCCCGCGTTCACAGCGAGCTGGCGCAGAGGCTCTTCCAGGGCGCGGCGTACGATCTGCACACCTGTCTGGATATCACCGCGCTCTTCAACCAGGCCTTCCAGTGCAGGAATGCTGGTCAGGAGAGCAACACCACCGCCGGGGACAATGCCCTCTTCGATGGAGGCGCGAGCGGCGCTCAAGGCGTCCTCAACGCGGTGCTTCTTTTCCTTCAACTCAGTCTCGGTGGCGGCACCGACCTTGATTACTGCCACGCCGCCGGCCAACTTGGCAAGTCGCTCCTGGAGCTTCTCGCGGTCGTAGTCGGAGGTGGTGCTGTCGATGAGGGCCTTGATCTGGTCAACGCGGGCCTTGATAGCCTTCTCGTCGCCCTTGCCCTCGATGATAGTGGTGCTGTCCTTGTCCGAGCGAACGCGACGGGCCTGGCCCAGGTCGCTCAGTGTAACGCTATCGAGCTTGCGGCCAATCTCCTCAGAGATAACCTGGCCGCCCGTAAGAATAGCGATGTCGCGGAGCATTTCCTTGCGGCGGTCGCCGAAGCCGGGAGCCTTGACGCCCAG
>JBDTQH010000017.1:0-97733 GCA_039932335.1 Chloroflexota bacterium | reverse complement strand
TCAGTTGTCAGTTGTCAGTTGTCAGTTGTCAGTTGTCAGTTGTCAGTTGTCAGTTGTCAGTTATGGCAGTCTGCCGTCGTCAACTGACAACTGACAACTGACAACTACGCAGTACGCAGTACCGACAAGGAGGCTTGATGCAGGAATCAGATATTGACGCACCTCGCGCCATTGCGGCGGGGTTGGCGGCTGGGACGGCCTACCTGGGGGCTATGTGGTTGGACAACAGGCTTAGTTCTTACGAATTCGATGATTTGAAGCTGGTGGGGCAGGCTTTCACCACAAAATCACCCTGGTGGCTGATACAGGGGCTGACGGGCCACTACGGCTTTTCGATGGTTATGGCGCTTGTTTACGCCCGGTTCGCGTATCGCTTACTGCCCGGTCCCGGCGCGCTGAAGGGGATTGCCTTCCTGAATATAGAGAACCTGGTGCTCTATCCCGGCGGGCTTGTGGTCGACAGGATACATGCGGGGATGCGCCAGGGTGAGCTACCGCCCATGATGAGCAAGAAGGCGTTTCTCGGCCAGGTTGTGCGCCACATCGCGTTCGGGGCTACACTGGGCCTGCTGTATAAGCCCAAAAGTGTAACAAAAACGCCATAGTACGATACGGATATGTAATGTTTATTGCGTATAATGAAACCAACCTGTAGCTAACGGATAGATAGCAAGCAGAAGATAACAGGAGACAATATGTTTGATAGTATACTAAACCGCGTGCGACCCGAACGGAAGTACGACCGCGACGAGCTTGGCAAGCGGCTGCCGCCCGGCCAATCGCTGACCGAGAAGTGGCCTGTGCTTCAATACGGTGGGGTTCCGCATACACCCTTGCAGAGTTGGAACTTCAGGGTATTTGGCCTGGTCGAGAATCCGATGACCTGGAACTACAAGGAGTTTCTGGAGCTTCCTCACGGCAGCACAGAGTCGGTTGATATACATTGCGTAACTCGCTGGAGCAAGTTCGACAACGTCTTTGAAGGCATCCCTTACAAGACGATCCACGACATGGTGAAACCGAAGCCTGAAGCGAAATTCGTGCTGATACACGCTGACCAGGGCTTTACCACCAATCTGCCCATCGAGGATTTGCTGGCACCAAACGTGATGTTTGCCTATAAGAATAACGGCGAAAACCTGACCGATGAACACGGCTGGCCGATGCGCCTCGTGGTGCCTCATCTCTACTTCTGGAAGAGCGCCAAGTGGGTGCGCGGCCTCGAATATCTGGCAGCCGACGAGCCCGGCTTCTGGGAGGACGCAGGCTACCACATGCGCGGCGACCCCTGGAAGGAAGAGCGATACAGATACGATTGGTGAGAGTACTGCGTACTGCGTATGACCGCAGACGGCTGACCGCATAGTACTGACAACTGACAACTGACAACTACGTAGTACGCAGTACGCAGTAGAACCCCATGCAGCCACGACCACTTTACCTGCTACTTGCCATGATAGCGCTGCTGATCCTCTCTGTGGGGGTCGGCAGCGTCCTTGTTTCTACCGGGCAGCATTCGGCGGGCCTTGGGGCGATCGCTACGCCTACCGCATTGGTGGCTCAGCGCGTGGAAGCCTCCCCGACTCTGCCCGCGACGAACACGGCTGTGATTGTGGCTGGCGTTCCTACGGCTGCCCGGCCTGTTAGCACAGCGATCGCTGTTGCTACTGCAGTTGTCGTTGCAACGCCCACCGTTGAGATGGTAATCGCCCAGGCAGTGATAGTGCCGACGCCTACCCCTTTTGAGCAGCCACCGCCTGCTGATGTTAGAGTGGGAGGGCCTGTAGGTGTGCCAAACGCTCACACCGGGCGGCGGTGGGTGACCTTGCAGGCGGGGCACTGGAAGATAGGCTCTTTGCCGCCAGAGCTGCAGCACCTTGTGGGTCATACCGGGGCATCGTCTGCGGGCGTTAGCGAGGTTGATCTCAATGTCGAGGTGAGCAAACGCACCGCGCAGCTGCTTGCGGACAGAGGTTTCAATGTAGAGATACTCGATGCTACCGTGCCTGTCAGCTACACTACAGACCTCTTTCTGGCTATACACGCCGATGGCAACGCCCGGAGCAGCATGCGAGGCTTCAAGGCAGTGGCCCCCTGGGTAGCTGTGCCTCAATCAGACAAGTTTGTTGACATTTTCTACGAGGAATACTGGAAGGCGACCGGTATGCCGAGTGACCCCGTTACCAGCGTCGCCATGGCCGATTACTACGCCTTTAATCCTGTGTCCTATAGCCACTCTATCGACCCGAGCGTGCCTGCCGCTCTTATAGAGATGGGATTTGTGACCAACCCGCTCGACCGCGAGTTGATGACCGCTCAACAGGATCGAGTGGCGTGGGGTATCGCCAACGCGGTTGACCGCTACTTCCGGTCGGGTGCGGCAGGCAACACGCCCACACCCTACCCCAGTTTCACCCCCACGCAAACGCCGACCGGTACGCCCACACCCTCATCCACACTCATTTCGACGCCCACGGAAACGCCAACTGCCTTGCCTACGGAGCTTGTACCCCTGCTTGTGGAGACCTCTGTTCCGACATCTGCTTTGACCCCGACGCCGTTAGCCACAGCCACAAAGACGCCCGTGCCTACAGCCACGCCCCTGATTGGCATAGAGACAGCAGATGGACGGCTGCTTCCTCCGCTGGCCGCGAATGGGCGCAGCCTGCCACTGCCGGGGAGCAAAGCCCCGCCTGTCTTCTTGAATGAAGCGGTAGACGAGGCAGTACGGACAGCAGATGGGCGCGAGAGGCAGCAGGTGTGGCAGCAGTTCTACATGCCTGAGCTAGGGCGCAGCGTCTGGCTGAAGGGCACGCTAAGGTATGTGCGACCGTAAGATCGCTGCGTCTATTGTGACGCTGTGGCAGGGAAGCGGTCGATGATGGTGGCTATCTGTGCTATGCCCATGTAGTAATCTTCCAGCAGGATGTTTTCGTTGGGAGCGTGGACGCGCGAATTGACGTTGCCCACCCCGAGCGAGACGGTCGGAATGCCGTACCGGGCGCACAGCGCGTGCATAGGGCCTGTTGCCGGAATTATGGGATAGACAACGGGTTCTTTGCCGCTCAACTCTCGAGTTATCTCACGGCAAAGGAGGGCGAACGGGTGCTCAATGGGCGTGCGGGCGGGGTGTTCCGCCGACAGCATCCTCACCTCTATGTCACCGTAGCCTTGCTGCCGAAGATGTTCTGTAAGGTGCTCGAAGATAACGTGCGGGTCCTGGTCGGGTACGAGGCGGAAGTCCAGTTTCGCGGTGGCGCGGTGAGGGAGCACTGTCTTCATGCCCGGTCCTGTGTAGCCTGAGGTTATCCCACAGATATTGCAGGTCGGCATAAATATGTGCTGAGTGAGCAGAGGCACGCCCGACAGGTTGTTGTTGAATGCAGGAATGCCCCATTGCTCGCGGCGGGCGTTCTCATTGAAAGGCATTTCGAGCAGAGCCTGTTCGTCTGCCTGGGTAAGAGGGCGCACCGGGTCGTAGAAGCCGGGAATCATCACCCGGTTGTTGGCGTCCTTGAGGCTTTCGAGCGCACGCAGGAGCCGCCACGCCGCGTTGGGCACAACGGTAGCCCACATGGAATGGAGGTCGGTATTGGCTTCCCTGGCCTCGATCTCGACATATAGGATGCCCTTCACGCCAAGCGACATTTCGCGCCGTCCATCGGGGTCGCTGTAGCCTGCTTCCCACACGCAGGCATCGGCGGCTACCAGGTCGGGGTGCGCCTCCGCGAATTCGCCGATATGAGGGCTGCCGATCTCTTCTTCTCCCTCGAAGATGAACTTTATTCGGAGCGGGAGAGTGCCGCGCGCCCGCACATAGGCGTCCACGGCGCCCAGACGCGCCACGAGATTGCCTTTGTTGTCGCCAACGCCGCGCGCATAGATGGTTCCGTCGCGCACTTCTGCGGCGAAGGGAGGGGAATGCCATTCGTCGAGAGGCTCGGGCGGCTGCACGTCATAGTGATTGTAGAAGAGGAGCGTTCGCTCGCCCTCGCCCATCTCGCCGTACACCACAGGGAAGCCGCTCGTGGGCACTTGCCTTGTTTGCGCGCCCACTTCTTGCAGCATCTTCTCGACAAGGGCGGCTGTTTCGGCCATACCGAGGTTCTGGGCGGCCACTGAGGGCTGTCGGCAGAGGTCAATCAGCCACTGCATGTATATTTCTTTGCGTTCTTCGATGATCTGTAGGACGTCCTGCATCGCTTTATCTAAACCCCAATCTCTTTTCTCTTAGGCTCACATAATTGCGCTCGCCAATGACAAGGTGGTCCAACACTTCTATTTCGAGGAGCTTGCCTGCGGCCACAATCTGCTCTGTTACGCGGGCATCTTCGGGAGAGGGGGTCGGGTCGCCGCTGGGGTGGTTGTGGGCAACGATGATGGCTGCTGCGTTCACACGCACTGCTTCCTTGAACACCTCGGCCACGCGCACCAGCGATGAGTTAAGTGACCCCTTATATACGTCAGTGAATTTTATCACCTGGTTCTTGGTATTGAGAAGAACCACCCGCAGCGTTTCCTGGTCGAGCGGGGCCATCTCCAGGATGAGGATTGATGCCAGATCGGCTGGAGAGCGGACCTGAAGCCGCTCCTCGGGCTGGGCGAGCAGCAAGCGGCGGCCCATTTCCAGCGCAGACTTGAGTTGGCAGGCTTTCGCTTCGCCCAGCCCATGTATCTCGCACAACTCGGTGAATGACACACGCGATAGACCAACGAGTCCACCATAAGTGATGAGAAGACGATTAGCGAGATCGACCACACTTTCACCTTGCGTGCCCACGCGCAGTATAATGGCGAGCAACTCGGCATCGGACAGCGTGCCCGCGCCAAGCGCCTTCAGCTTCTCTCTAGGTCGCCCATCCAGCGGTAGCTCCTTGATGGTAAGAGGGGCGCGGCCGTTGCTCTTTGTGCGGTCTGGCTGCACGATGGTCTCCTTGAAACGCGAATCGAACGTGCCTTACAGAATAGGCACAAATCGGCCTGATTGTATGCGAGCAGCGGGCTGATGTCAAGTGTGCTATGGACGACCGCCGAGATTACTGCGTACTCCGTATTGCGTATGACCGCTGGCCCCGTTGACGGCGCGCGAGACCACATGCTAGAATGGCGTACCTGGAAAGCTTGATCGCCTGAATGTGCGGAATATTGTACCTAGTAACGCCCTAAATCTCCGTTGATTTTCTGTGCCGTGTGGCTCGACCGCAGCCCGGCATTTCGCTTATAGCCCCGGCGGTCAATCACCCTATTCACTCTGCCCAGCGAGGTTGCGGAATGAGCGAGCAAACCGGCAGGAAGCGTTTGAGCGCGGAGGAGGGACGACGCCTCCGGGTCAACTTGCTGCGAGTGGCCGGGTTGGCTGCGTGTCTCGGCTTGCTCATGGAGGCAATAATCGTGCTGGGCGGCCTGGATACCGCCACGGTCAGCAGCCTGCTCGATCATGGACTATGGCCGTTCATGGTATGCATGGCGGTGGCCGTGGGGCAGGCGGTATCGGGCGGGTGGCCGCCACGTGCCGGGGCGTTCTCCCTGGTCGCTACACCGATCGCCTTTCTCGCCGCGAAAGTGATTCAGAAGGGTGTGGCTGCGGTGCTGGATGGTGCCGCTCCGGGCCAGTTTGTGAACAGCGATCTGCTGCTGGAAGCAGGCTTGCGGGCGGTGGAATACGCCGTGTTAGCGGCAGCCCTCGCATGGCTGGTGCGGCAAGCATGGGCGGGAGCCCTGGCTCACCTGGCTACAGGCGCGGTGATTGGAGTGGTGTTCGGGCTGTTGATAGCCCTCTTCCTGCCGCCGGACTCGCTGCTGAACTGGGGCGTTGAGGAGGTTGTCTTCCCTACGGGGTGCGCCCTGATTGTCTTTGCGTCTGAAACGCTGACACAACTATTGCCTGACAACACTCTGCCAACGATTTCGGCATAGCAGCATGTTTGCATAGACGGCAATAATCGAGGTCTGAACCGTTTGAGCCTGCCGCTTGTGTATGCAGTGGGGTTGGCAGGCGTATACTCCTGTTTCTAACTTCTGTTCTCAAAAGGAGATGTGGATGGCAACTGAAAGCGCGTATGATGTCAGCACAATGCCGGGCGGCGTCGACCGGGAGATAGCGCGGCTGCGCGAGCAGGCTTTGATGACCTGGCAGCGGGAGGCGCGCAACCTGAAGTGGTGGGGTCTCGAGGACGGCATGTCGGTGCTGGATGTGGGGAGCGGGCCGGGCTTCGTGACGGCCGAGCTGCTTGATATGCTGCCGTCGAGCCAGGTCACTGGCCTGGAGATCGACCCGGTGATGATCGAGCGCGCTGACAAGTATCTCGCGGGCAAGGCAGACGGCAGACTCCAAAGTATGCTGGGCTCTATTATGTCGTCGGGCTTGCCGGACAACAGCTTCGATTTCGCCATAGCGCGCTACGTTATCCAGCATCTCCCCGACCCCGCCGGCGCAGTTAGCGAGATTCTGCGTATCCTCAAGCCGGGCGGGAAGTTCGTGGTGCTTGATGTCGATGATGCCCAACATCTGTGGGAGCCTGAAGACCCTCCTGAGGTGAAAGCAGCCAGCGAGCGATGGCGCGAAGAGCACAAGGAGAAGGGCGGCGACCGCTATGTTGGGCGTAAGCTATTGCGTATCTTGCAGAAGGCGGGTTTCAAGAACTGCACAATGGAAGCAATTGTTCTCCATAGCGACGAGCTAGGCATCGAGCGTCTGTTGCCGCCGGAGGAAGTAACCATACCGGAATACGAGGCCGAACTCCAGGCAGGAAGCATAACCCGGCGCGAATTCGAGCTGACAATAGAAACCGATCAGAAGCGGCGCGGCCCGGAGGGTCTCATCATGCTAATGGTCTATATGGCGTGTGGCGAGAAGTAGGGGCGTAGGGGTCAGTTGACGACCGCCGACGGCAGACCGCCGGCCGCGAGGGGTCGGTTGTCAGTTGTCTGTATGTTACGGATTCACCGCAGAGGCGCAGAGAGCGCAGAGTCACGCAGAGGTCTTTAAGGTTTAGTGAGTGCTGAGGTAAGAGAATAGGCGGCACATACCGACAACTGACAACTCGGTCGGCGGTCATACGCAGTACGCAGTACGGAGTACGAATAAGCCCCCCATGCAAACACCTGGTCCACAGACATTTTACGATGCTCTCTTTAACGCTGAGTTCATGCGGAAGCTCGAGCGATTGTCGCTTGTTAGCCGCAAGCTGAAGGCTGGGCGGATGAAGGGCGAGCGGCGCAGTCCTAAGCGCGGGCAGTCGGTGGAGTTCGCTGATTATCGCAACTACACCCATGGCGACGACCTTCGGCGGGTGGATTGGAACGCCTACGCGCGTATGGAGAAGCTATTTATTAAGCTTTTCCAGGAAGAGGAAGACCTCACAGTTCATATCTTGATCGATGCCAGCAAGTCGATGGACTGGGGAGACCCTAACGACATCACGCTGAACGCGCCGCTGACACCCATAGATACGGAGGCACGGGCGGTGGGCGGGGTGATTGCCCCTGCCTCAGGTGGCAACTCGCATGATCAGAACAAGCTGGTGTATGCAAAGCGGACCGCCGCCGCGCTCGGGTACGTGGCTCTCTCCAATCTCGACAGGCTCAGCCTGACAGCATTTAGCAAGGCAGGCTTACAACGTTTTTCGGCTGTGCGGGGGAAAGCTCACGCAGTGTCGCTACTGCGCTTTATCGCCTCTGTGAGGGCAGCAGGCGAAACCGAGCTTGACCTGATGCTCAGGCAATACGCCAGCCAGGCCAAGTATCCCGGCCTGCTGTTCCTCTTGAGCGATTTCTTGGTAGATGGCGGCGGCATCGAGGGGCTGAAAGCGTTGCAGGCAGCGGGTCATGAAGTAAATGTACTGCACATCCTGGCTCCCGCTGAGGTCCACCCTGAGCTTGCGCTAATAGGTGATTTGCGCCTGAAGGACGTTGAAACAGGGGCGACACAGGAAGTGTCAATTGATGGCGGCATTCTCGACCTGTACAGAGAGAAGTTCGAGGCCTGGCAGTCGGGCATTGAGGAGTTCTGCCGCCGCCGGGGCATCACCTACATACAGGTGACGACGGACCAGCCTTTCGAGGATCTTGTGCTCTATTACTTACGCCGCCGCGGAATACTCTCTTAGTCAGGATGCCAGCCGCTGGCGGCCGCTTTGTTGGTGCCCTTTTATGGTGAGGGCGACCCACTCATCCTCTTTGGCTATATAGGGCCTGGAATTGGACGCCGCTACCTCTACTTCGGCATGGACGGCTTCGGCCTGCTTTGCTACGGGTGAAACGTGGTCTGCTTGCGTGGGCGTCAGTATACCGCTTTGATGCCCTGTGGTTAAGGCCCAGATGTCGCCGTTTGTTTCGCCAATGAATAGGCGGACGAGGTTGGGTGTCTGCACCAGGTCGTCTTTGCCTGCTCCGTATCCGACCGAGCCAATCTTCATAGCAGGTATGGGGCCCCATGCAGAGGCTACTGTTACCATAATGGCCGCCCCGACAGGCGTGACAAGCTCGCCCGGCAACTGGCTGCCGTAGACCGGAACGGCTGCTGTGCGCAGGATTTCGGCGGTCATGGGCGAGAGCGATGGGCCGATGCCACCCGCGGTGCGCGTTATACCTGTGCCGACCTGTAACGGCGAGCATTCAACTCTGTTGATGCCCAGGAGAGCGAGCGCGGTGACTACCCCTATCACGGTGATTACGGCCTCCGGGCTGAAAGACTCGGCGGCGGCCACGGAATTGTGTGGGAATACTGCTGCTTCGGCCCGTCTGAGCCTGCCGAAAATCGCCAGGGATGTCTGCTTGATGACATTGGGGAGGCGGCTGTCCGTGATGATCGATTCGGGCGTCGCGGATTGCGGGGATGCCTGTGGGCTATGCCCGTTACTGACGTGTGTACGCCCACTTACCTGGAGTGAAGCTGCCGTGTGGGCGACACGCAAATAGGTCCCTGAATGCTCTTTTCGGGCCACCATCTGCGAATCGAGGCTATAGCCAAGGAGGGGAAGCGCCGATAAGGTTGCGTTGAGAGCTTCGAGTGAGAGGCCCGAGCCAACTAACGCGCCAAGTAACATCTCGCCGGAAAGCCCGGCAAAACAATCGAAATACGCTACACGCATAGATTTGTTTCTCGTCCTTGATTTATTTACCGAGGAGATGTTTGTGGATCTCGCAAACGATCAGTGACCATGGCCGCCCGCGAGGGTTAGAACTGCTACATTATACGCTAGCATTAGTGCTTGTAAAGCCCATCTGCCCATAAGCATTTATTATGCCTCGCTGGCGAAGATATTACGTTCTGGTAGGACCTTTGTCAGTTGTCAGTTGTCAGTTGACGACCGCCGACGGCAGACCGCCGACCGCAAGCGGCATTGGGCAACTGACAACTGACAACGCGGTTAGGGCTCCCTTCAGGGACGGCGGTCTGCCGTCGGCGGTCATACGCAGTACTCAGTACGCAGTAGCCCCCGTTGTGGGTAACCGCTGATTGTACCTGCAGCCCGAATAGGGTAGAATAGGCGTCAGTGGAAGCCTCTATTTCCCCGTCCAGGGGACTCATTTATTGTTTCGCCAATCAGAAGGGTGGGGTGGGTAAGACCACCACCACTGTGAACCTCGCGGCTTATCTGGCGGCGAGCGGACGGCGCGTGCTGCTCGTTGATGCAGACTCGCAGGCTAACGCGACATCGAGCCTGGGGATCGATAAGCAGCGCGAAGAGCCGTCGCTCTACGACGTCCTGTTGAGCGAAACGGGCGCAGATGCTGATGTCGCGGCGCGTGATGCAATCGTGAAGATTGACCGTCCCATTTTTGGGGGCAATCTCGATTTGTTGCCCTCTTCGGTAGAGCTTGCCGGGGCTGAAGTGGAGCTTGCGGCAGAAGCGCAAGGCAGCCGCGAATACAGGTTGAAGGCTGCGCTGACTCCGTTCAGGGAGAAGTACGACTATATTCTGGTTGATTGTCCGCCATCGTTGGGGCTGCTCACCCTCAATGCGCTGAGTGCGGCTGATGCGGTCATTATTCCGCTTCAATGCGAGTACCTTGCGCTCGAAGGCTTGATGCAGCTAACTAACACTATCTCGCTGGTGTTGAAGGGGTTGAACAGGTCGCTTCGCATACTTGGAATCGCCATGACCATGTATGACAGCCGCACCAATCTATCGGCCCAGGTGGTGCAGGAAGTAAAGGGTCATTTCCCGCGCGAAGTGTTCAATACGTTGGTTCCACGCAGTGTGCGGCTAAGCGAGGCCCCAAGTTACGGGCTTACCATACTCGAATATGACCCTAATTCGCGTGGTGCCGCCGCATATGCCGCCCTGGCGGATGAGGTGGTGGCGCGTTCGGCTCGGCTGCAAGGGAGTGTGGTGCAGTGACGAAGAAGAGAGGCGGTCTGGGCCGCGGACTTGGCGCGCTGATCCCGCCGGGGGATGTAGAGCAGCAGCCCGATGCCGGCCAGCTGATTCAGCCTGAAACCACCGACGAACTGGTGGCGACGGGTGCTGTTGATGCGGCATTTGTCGCGGCTACCGCTGTTGGGCTGTTTGAGGTGCCAATCGAGAGCATATCGCCCAACCCGCACCAACCGCGACAGGGTATGCCGGCAGACAAACTCGAAGAACTTGCCGACTCTATTCGAGAGCACGGCGTTTTACAACCGCTCGTGGTTACAGGCACTGGAAACGGCACGTATGCGCTCATCGCGGGCGAGAGGCGCTGGCGTGCTGCGCGGGTGGCCGGGCTTGAGACCGTACCTGTGATTGTCAAAGAGGTCACGTCGAGCGCAATGCTTGAGCTTGCGCTGGTGGAGAACCTGCAGCGTTCCGACCTGAACCCGATTGAAGAGGCTCACGCCTTCAGGGCGCTGGTTGAGGAATTCGGACTCAGGCAAGAAGATGTAGCAGACCGGGTGGGCAAGAGCCGCAGCGCCATAACAAACTCACTGCGCCTGCTGGCCTTACCACCCGAAGTGCAAGAGTCGCTGCTGCTGGGAATGATTGAGGCAGGCCATGCGCGCGCTATCCTGCAAGTACCGACCACGGAGGGGCAGTTGCGCTTGCTTGAGCTTACTGTGGCGGACGGCATGAGCGTGCGTCAGGTTGAGGCTCTAGCGCGAAGGATGGCAGAGGCTGCAGGCCACGAGGTGCAGACGCCGCGCCCTGTTTCACCTATGGACGATGCGCTTTACGATGAGCTACGCACGCTTGAAGATCGTTTCCGGAATGCGCTTGGCACAAAAGTGCAGCTTTCAAGGAGCAGCCGGGGAGGAAAGCTGGTTATCTACTTCTACTCGGAAGAGGAGCTTGACCGCATATACGGCACAATAGTGGGCGAGGAAGAATAATCCCCGCCCACTATTATTCTTGCCGTACATGATGCTACACGGGCTTGCGGTAGGTGGTATCTTTCCCGGTAACGACGTAGCCCATGCTTTCGTACAGTTGCAGCGCGCCGCTCGGATTCTCGGTATCAACGCCGAGGGCAGTCTGCTCCATGCCCAGATCTCTGTGCATTTTCATGCTGTGGGACAGCATCGCACGGGCCAACCCTTTACGACGCCACGGTCTGCGTACGCTGATCGATTCGGTATAGCCTACCTTTCGTCCTGTCTTCTCGTTCATATCTTCTATAATGTAGTTCAGGATCGAGCCTGCCACCTGGTCGCCGTCCCACGCTACAACCCATATGTTCGGCTGGCTCAGAGGGTGATTGAGCCACCTGTCGAACTCTTCGGGCTCGATTTCACTTGCGCCCCAGTGATCGCGGAATGCTTCGACGTTGCCCTCAAAGATGGCCCTGTACTGATCGGGCGTCACAGGGCGTATTTCCAGGCCTTCGGGCATTGGCACTTCGGGTATGTTGTTGAGGTCAGGCGTCTCCATCACGAACTCATAGCGAACTGGCTTGTAGCCTCCTTCTTTGAGCAGATCCTCCAGATGGGCAGCCCTCGACGCGACGCTGGTGTTGTAGTAGGCGGGGCCGCCACCTTGCTGCTCGGCTTCTCGCTCCCGGATGCGAGCCTCAGCCCACCTGATCATTGCGCGGCCCAGACCCTTCCCCCTGTATTCCGGCAGGACAAACCCGAAATGGGTGTAGACACGCGAGCCGTCAAGCTCACGCTCCATGAACACCCTGTTGAACGCTACCATCTTACCGTCCACCTCGGCGATCAGCATGTCTTTATAGGGGTCGTGGTTGGCCGTATTGCTGTATGAGTAGCTGATGGTTTCGAGGGTGTGCAGATCGTAATTAAGGCCGTCGGCTAGTTTGCTGGCCGTGTTGATGGCGAGTATATCGGGGTAGTCCTCATCCCCGCGAAAGTGGCGAAAAGTAAGTCCCGCTATATCAGGCGCATCCTGAACCGGCAGGCTTTTTGTATCATTGCTGTACATGGTTGGTTCCTCCATCTGGCTCACTTACACATCACCGGGTCATTGGTCACCGGGTCATTGGCCGCCTGAATTGCCCATTACGCGGGCACATTCGCTATTATGACGGTTAGGCAAGTAGATAAAAAGAGGCTCCAGTACGGTGCAGGCTAGGACTTTAGCTGTAGATAATTGATATACAACAGTTGTCCGGCGGGGTTAGCTCAATGGCATGGCTACTTTCTGCCGAGGGTTTTGGCGATGTAAGTGATGCTTGCGAGATGATGGTCGTCGTGTTCAGCGACAAAATAGACCAGGTCGATGAGGCGCATAGGCTTGCCCACACGCGGGTGTATGGCCGTTTGTGTCACCTGTTCTTCGTCGAGGTCTTCAACTCGCTCAACGAACTCTTTGCGTGCCGCCCGGAACTCCCTTAGCAGATCGTCAATGGAGGCGGCGTTGTGATTGGCCTCGTAGGTCTTCCTGTTGGTAAGGTCGGCAGCACGCAGCGTATCAGTGCCCGCCATAAAGTCGTCCAGCCTGCCCACATGCAGCTCATCCAGGTCAAGAAGATGCCCTGCATGCTCCTGAATAGACCACCCTTCTCCCACCTGTGTTGTGAGTATCGCGGGATCGCAATCGGCGATAAGCTCCTCAATGCGAGCAGGTGTGCCCCTCACACGCTCCACGACATAAGGAAAATAGCTGGCCGGAAAGCTAAAGTCAAAGCCTCGTCCAAACCAGTCCGGTTCTTTCATAGCTTGCTCCTGGGGATCGTGAAGCGTAAAACGTAAAACGTGAATACGGGATTGACACGCCAAGACGCCGAGTTATCGTGATTTTACGATTTACGTTTTACTTCTTACGCTCACGCCTCACGCCGCTCAACAGATGTCATCTTCCTCTGCTTCTACCAGATCGCGCACTGCTAGTTGGGGGATTACGTGGGCGAAGTGGGCGCGGAGGTTGGCGATGAAAGTCATGGCGGCTTCATGGTCACTTTCCGGTGGCGCCCAGGGTGCCATGTCTTTATCTTTCGCCTCAACGTAGGGGCCCTCTTTCGCTTCAAAGAGCACCGTGCCGCTCTCCAGAGAAACGAGAGAGTGCCACGCTCCAACGGGGATCTCCACGCCGCGCACGGGGCCGTCGGCATCGAGCAATACACCTTCCTGTGGTGTGCCCGTTTCATCGTAGCGGACTACGAGCGCGCTGCCCTGAAGGGCGATAAAGACCTCAGCTTTGTCGGGGTCGAGATGCCTGTGAGGGCGGACATAGCTTTGTGGCTCGATCGCGTTGAGCATCCGCTGGAATGGCTCATGTAGCTCGTGGAAGCGCGTTATATAGCGGTGCCTCGCGTTGGCGTGGGCGGCGTCTACTGTGCTGTCAAGCAGAACTTGATCGAAGGGGACGAGAGAGTGTAGCGCAGCCGGGTTGCAGGAGAATGGCGTGGACATAAAGCGTTACCTGCCAAAGAAACGTGAAATGTCGAAATGGAGCATGCCGCTCTGGCCGCACTTCTGGCAGACGACCTCTATGATATCCATCGGGACTTTGCCTGGCGAGGCGCTGAGGGACTGGCGCACCACACGATAACTGCCGCCGCACCTGCTACAGGAAAGGCCTGCGATATAGGCGTATTCTTCGCCAACGCTGTTGACCACGAGAGGGTCGGAGGCCAGCGAAAGATGCACACCGTGGGTGCGGCTCATATCGTTGAAGTCGGACCTAATATTCGGCTTCGCGCTCAAGATGAGCAAGTATGGACCTTCTCCCCGGCTTTCAAGGTAGTCGCGAGCTTCTCCCGGGCCTGTTGGTTGTGCAAGCACGACCAATGTCCCGCCTACATGAAAAGCTACTTCCCGGCGATCTTCTATCTCCTGAATGTCGTCGAGAACGGTGTCCGGGCCTAGAAGGGCGCTATATCTTTCTCGGCTCGTCTCTATATCGTTCACAACGATGCCGAGGGCTGAGACGCCTGTCGCGCCATTCTGATGTGCGAGCACAAATCCATCAGGAACGCGCAGTTCTCGGGGAGTGATGTCCCCGCAGAGGAAAGGAAGGTCGTGGCTGGTGGCCTGTGCAGTCTGCCATTGTATTTGCTGGCCGTCCGGCCGAACTCTGCCGCCAGGAATGGGGCCATTCAGCCCCAATCCGCGCTCGCGGGCTGCGTCTATATCAGCTTGGATGTCGGTTGGAAGGAGGGCGTAGTTAATAAGCCCCTCCTGCCCGTGGGAGCGAAAGAAATGATGGTCCGGCGGCACTTCGTTGTCGCGGAAGGCGACAAGCTCAAGGTAAGTGCCATCCTCGAAGGCAACAAGCGCATTGCGGCTGCGCCCGCCGGAATGCTCGCCGCCAGGCACGACAGTGAAGCCAAGAGCATCATAATCGCGGATCGCGGCAGTGAGATCGTTAACGAGTATGACAATATGGTCGATGGACTTTAACACGGGATTCTCCCATAGAAGGGCAGGGGGCCAGGTATCCGGGACGAGGTGTGAGGGGTCAGGTGTCAGTTATGGCGGTCGGCGGTCATAGACCTCTGACCCCTGGCCTCTGACACCTGACCCCTCGTCCCCAGCCTAGACGGCCTTTTCTCCGGTTAGCAGGCCTACGCCAATGCCTACTATGCTGACTGCAATTGCGCCGACAACTGCGCCCCAGAAGTCGGACACGGAAATATCAGGGACCAGCCAGGCGGCGAGGGCGAAGAGGGCGGTGTTGATGACGATCAGGAAGAGGCCACCTGTGAGGCAGGTGAAGGGGATGGAGATGAATGCAAGAATTGGTCTTACGAAGGTGTTGAGCAAGGCAAGCACAGCGGCAAATATAGCGAGGGTGACCCAGTTATCGCCAAAGCCGACTAGCTGCTTGTCGCCAAACAGGCCTGTTTGCGGTAGCCCCCATGCTACAAGATAGACCGCAATAACGATGACGGCCCAGCGCAAAAGTAGTGTTTTCACACAGCCTCCATATTGCCGCTCTCAGATAAGGCATTATAGCATACTACAATGGTGCAGAAGCATATGCGATGCGCTTTGCTGCGCATCAGACAAAGCGTCATGGGGTCGACGTTTGGTTAGCCGGGGGATTTGCCGGGACGGTGGGAGGGACAAGAGCGGTCGTTGGGCCGCCCCCACTTATCTGCGACTAGCCGCCCAATGCGTCTTTCAACTTCCCGAAGAGACCCTTTTCTTGCGGCTCGGTGGTGGCCTCGCCGAAGGTTTTGCCCAGTTCGCGGAGGAGGCGTTTCTGCTCTTCGCTGAGGCTGGTGGGTATCTGGATGTTCACTTTAACCAGCAAATCGCCTCGGCCCGTGCCGCGCAGGTAGGGGACGCCCATACCCTTTACGCGCACAACCTTGTCGTTCTGCGTGCCGGGCGCGATCTTGACGGGTGCTGTCGCGCCGTCCACCGTGGGCACCTGTATGTCAGCGCCGAGAGCGGCCTGTGACATGTTGATGTTCAGGTCGAGCAGCAAATCGTTGCCGTCGCGCTTGAACAGCTTGTGCGGCTTGACGTTCACCTCGATGTAGAGGTCGCCTGGAGGGGCACCGCGCGGGCCTGCCTCGCCTTCAGAGGCAAGACGTATCTGCGCGCCGTCTTCGATGCCTGCCGGTATCTTCACAGCAAGCTTACGGGTCTCGCGGATGCGGCCGTCGCCCTTACACTCGGTGCAGGGTGTGGTGACAATCTTGCCTTCGCCGTGGCAGCGGTCGCAGGGCACTACCGACACGAACTGACCGAATATGCTCTGTTGCGTGCGGCGTACTTCGCCTCTGCCGTTACAGGTGGGGCAGACTTGCGGCTCTGTTCCCGGCTCGGCTCCGCTACCTTCGCACTTTGGACAGGTGGCGAGGCGCGGTATCTCGATCTCCTTCTCAGAGCCGAACACAGCCTCCTCGAACTCGACTGTAAGGCGGTATGCCAGGTGCGCGCCGCGCTGCGGTCGGCGCGGGCGCGTGCCTGTGCCCGCACCACCACCGCTGGCCGCTGCTGTGAAGAACGTCTCGAAGATGTCGGAGAAGCTGCCGAAGTTCTGGAAGGGGTCGAAGCCCGCACCACCCGCGCCGTTGCCCGACACAGCCGCGTGGCCGAAGCGGTCGTAGGCTGCGCGCTTGTCGTCGTCGATCAGCACCTCGTATGCTTCGCTGATTTCCTTGAACTGTCCTTCGGCCTCCGGCTCTTTGTTCACATCGGGGTGATACTGGCGTGCCTTCGCTCTGAAGGCCTTCTTTATCTCCTCCGATGTTGAGGTTTTGACTATGCCAAGCACTTCATAATAATCACGTTTTGTAGTTGCCATTGTTTACCTTTTTGATTGAATTGGGATACAAGTTACTTCTTATAGAAAAGATCGTCCACATTGATGGCCCAGACGGGTAAGACTGAATCTGCTTTTGCTATGTCGCCACGGCGATATAATGTCGGGTTGTCAGGGCTGCCGGTTTCGTATGATCTTATTACGTCTTCACTCCGAATATCCACATCCCAGACAACCTTTGTCCCGGCCTCGAAGTAATCACGCCTTTTCTGCGCAATATCCTTTTCGGCTGTGGGGCCGTAGTCTCCCTCGCTGCGTACTTCGACGGCAAAGAGAGGAGCACCCTGGTAATACTTCATGCTCATTTCGCCTACAAAGAAAGCTGCGTCAGGGCTAAAGCTCTTGCGATGCGGTAGATTGACGACGAACGCTTTGTTATCGCCAACCGCGATGCCTGCCCCTGTTTGACGTGCAAACTCCCGCAGGCTTGCGTAGATTTCGTCCGCAGCGTAGCCCGGATATCCGCCGGTTGGCGACATATGTATTATCTCTCCATCAACAAGCTCGGCCTTGCCGTCAATCCGGTAAAGGTCTTCTATTGTCGCCTCTGTTTTGGTCTTCATAGTCACTCCCTTCCGGGATGTCTTCTATACCCTGCGCGAAGACTACAGCATCACTTTCTACTACTCTTGCCCTATTATATACGTTAAGTATACGCTTTTCGAGACGCTATTTGCTGGTGCTGCGTTCTGTAGGAACCAAACCGGGCGTCCCATTGGGTCCCTGCGACGGTTGGTTACGGAGCTACCCTCGTTGGCTGCGGGCCGGGGACGGAACCTGACTCTGTAGGTACAGGTACCGGTACAGTTGGCAAATCTCTGGGTACAGGTGCATCGCTATTTCCGCCATGATTTCCGCCTGCGGCTGCCCTGGCATTATACCGAAATGTGCCTAGCTGGCTGAGAAGCACGTCATACGGCGGCTGGTTTTCGGGGTGCTTCTCAAAGACAGCGCGCTCAAAGTATTGTACGGTATACGTTTTTCCATCCAGCGCGCTCACCTCCTGAAACTCGTCAGAGATAGGTAAGCCTTGCTGGGCTAATCCGCCGTTGCGCTCCCAGTATGTCCGGAAAGAGCCGCCGATTGTCTTGCCCGTCTCCTTGAACAGGAGAGGGTTGTCGGTGCTTGCCCTCTGGCCGGGCGCGTTTAGTCCGACATAGCGTTTCTGGTATTCGAACACGCCCAGCAGGCTCAACAGCACATCGTAGGGTGCCTTATTTTCGGGGTGTAGCTCGAAAACGGCTCGCTCAAAATACTGGACGCTATAGATCTTGCCGTCTGTGTCGGACGTTTCCTGCATTGTCTCAGAGATTGGAAAGCCCTGCTGAGCAAGCCCCCCGTTCTTTTGCCAGTAGGTTAGAAAGGTACCGCAGATGGTCTTGCCTGTCTCTTTGAATGTCTGGCAACTGGCCTGGGCGGCTACTCCACCTGTACCGGCGGCAGCTAACGAAAGAACCCCCACTACGGGTATGGCTATCAAGCCTGCCAAAAGTAATCTCTTCGTATAAGTAATGTGTGGTGTAGTGTTACGGCGGTCAAACGACAAGATAATTCTCCCTTTTATTCTGGCCTCATGGGCCCGAATGGACTATGACAGACTGTTTGCATCTCACGATCTGAGGCGGTCTAATCCGCACGCTTACTCCGTTTAAACGTCTGGGCAAGCCGGTTCGATACCTGTGGCGCGACAATCAGGGAAGGGCGACTCCTCAGGAGTCGCCCTTTCTCTTTATCTGCTGGTATTGATTATACTTCGCGGAACTCGCCTTCGACCGTGCCTTCATCGGCCTTTTCGGTTCCCGGTTCGGACGCACCATTGCCGGTCATGTCGTCGAAGCCGGGGCCGCGTGTGCCCGCGTCGGCTTGCTCTTTGGCGTACATCGCCTGCCCTATCTGCTGCATGCCGGTGCTCAAAGCATCGCTGCTGCTCTTGATGCGGTCTACATCTTCGCTTTCGAGGGCGCTTCGCACGTCAGCTACTTTGGCCTCAACATCGCTCTTGATCTCGGCGGGCACTTGCTCGCCAAGCTCGCGGAGCGTCTTTTCGGCCTGATATGCCATGCTGTCGGCCACGTTGCGCGCCTCGATCATCTCGCGCCGCTTGCGGTCTTCCTCGGCATGCGATTCGGCTTCGCGCACCATCTTCTCAACCTCGTCTTTCGAGAGGCCCGAAGAGGCAGTGATGGTGATCCTCTGCTCCTTCTGGGTGGCGCTGTCCTTCGCGCTTACCGACAGTATGCCGTTGGCGTCTAGGTCGAATGTGACCTCCACCTGGGGCACACCGCGTGGTGCGGGCGGGATGCCGTCGAGGATGAAGCGGCCAAGCGACTTGTTCTCGTTCGCCATCGGGCGCTCGCCCTGTAGCACGTGGATCTCAACGCTCGGCTGGTTGTCCGATGCGGTAGAGAATACCTGGCTCTTCTTGGTTGGGATTGTGGTGTTGCGCGGGATAAGCGGTGTCGCCACGCCGCCCAGCGTCTCCAGACCCAGGGTCAGCGGGGTCACGTCGAGGAGCAGCACGTCCTTAACGTCGCCCTTGAGCACGCCAGCCTGGATAGCCGCGCCGACAGCCACCACCTCGTCGGGGTTGATGCCCTTATGAGGCTCCTTGCCGAAGAACTCCTCAACCTTGCGCTGTACAGCAGGCATACGGGTCTGACCGCCTACCAGCAATACCTCGTCAATGTCCGAGTTCTTCATCTTGGCGTCGCTGAGGGCGCTCTTCATCGGTGGGATTGTGCGGTCGATAAGATCGCCTACAAGCTGCTCCAGCTTCGAGCGGGTGAGCGTGATGTTCATGTGCTTGGGCCCTTCGGCGTCGGCTGTGATGAACGGCAGGTTCACTTCTGTACTCTGGGTAGTGGATAGCTCGATCTTGGCCTTCTCGGCACCTTCCTTGAGGCGCTGGAGAGCCATGCGATCCTGTCGCAGATCGATGCCCTGCTCGCGCTTGAACTCGTCCGCCAGCCAGTCGATGATTTTCTGGTCGAAGTCGTCGCCGCCCAGGTGGGTGTCGCCGTTGGTGGCGTTCACCTCGAACACGCCCTCGGAAAGGGTGAGGACCGAGATGTCATATGTGCCGCCGCCCAGGTCGTATACCGCGACCTCTTCCTCTTTGGTTTTGTCGAGGCCGTATGCGAGGGCCGATGCGGTAGGCTCGTTGATGATGCGGAGCACTTCAAGGCCCGCGATCTTGCCTGCGTCCTTGGTGGCCTGGCGCTGTGTGTCGTTGAAGTATGCGGGGACGGTGATAACCGTCTGTGTGATCTTCTCGCCCAGGTATGCCTCTGCGTCGGTCTTGAGCTTCTGCAGGATCATCGCCGAAACCTCCGGCGGTGAATATGCCTTGCCGCCCATCCAGACCTGCAGGTCGCCGTTTGACGCCTCGGTTACGCGATAGGGGACCAGCTTCAGGTCGCGCTGCACCTCAGGGTCGTTGAATTTGCGGCCCATGAAGCGCTTGATCGAGAAGATGGTGTTTTCCGGGTTGGTGATGCCCTGGCGCTTGGCCACCTGGCCCACCAGTCGCTCGCCCGATTTTGATATTGCCACCACGGATGGTGTAAGTCGTGCACCCTCGGCATTCGGGATGACAGTGGGCTCGCCGCCTTCCATCACCGCGATGACCGAGTTTGTTGTACCCAGGTCTATACCTAATACGTGTGCCATTTTGTTGTTCCTCCAGTTAATATGAATATTGCTTTTTACTACGTAGTGCGTACTGCATATTGCGTATTCACGAGAGCGCATTGATGCCTCATCGTTTACGCGGTACTATCCTCGCGAGACTTTGACCATTGCGGGCCTCAGTACGCGATCTTTCATTTTGTAGCCTTTGCTGTAGACTTCGGCCACGGTGTCGGCATGGTCGCCGCCGTCGCTGTTGTCGTCGAAGGCGACGGCTTCGTGCACATTGGGGTCGAAGGGCTGGCCCAGTGCCTCAATCGGCTCTACGCCTTCCTGCTCCAGAACATTGTGCAGCTTTCGGGCGATCAGCTCTATGCCTTCCACCCACTTGTTGCTTTTGCGCTCCTGGTCGGGTATCGCAGCCAACGCCCTGTCGAAATCATCGACCACGGGCAGGAGCTTCTTCACAAGGTTCGCCGTGGCGTACTGCGCCATCTCGGCCTTCTCCTGGTCGGCTCGCCGCCTGAAGTTGATGAAGCTGGCTCGCTCGCGTTGCAGCGCATCAAGGTATTCCGCAGCCATGTCGCGTTGTTGCGCCTGTTCTGTGCTTATATCGTTATCGTTCTGAACCTCTGGTTCAATTGGTATATCGTTCACGCTGTCTCTCTATCCCTCCTTGTTCTTCAAACATGGCAGTGAAATCGCGTTTCACGCATCACGCATCACGCCTCATGCATCCCGCTTGTCCGGGCTATATGCCCTTTGCAAAAGATCACTCAGAAGCTGCGACATGTAGCTGACCGTCGACACCGAGCGGCTGTACGGCATACGCAGGGGGCCAATCACGCCGAGCACGCCTGTCATCTTGTCTTCCATGCCGTAGCGTGCCAGGACAACACTGCAGCTTGCGATGCCCTCGGGCGAGCCTTCTTCTCCGATAATCACCTGTACGCCTTCACTATTTAATATAGAAGGTATGATGTTCGACCATACGCTGCCCTGCTCGAAAAGCTCTATAATCTGCTGGATGCGCTCAGGATGGCGGAACTCCGGCTGCTCCAGAATATGGCCCAGACCTTCGTGGAACATGCTGGACGTTTCGGGCCGCTCCAGCCTTGCGAGCATACCGGCAAGGGTTTTCAGGATAATGGGAGCGAGGTCGCTTAGCGGCTTCATATTCGTTTCGTCGCTCAACCAGGCTGAGATTTCGTTCGCCGTCTTGCCCGCTATGGCTGCGTTGAGCCTGTTGGACAGGATGCTCATCTCGCCCTGGTCCTGGCTCTCGCCCACGGTGAGTATCTGCTGGGTCACCGAGCCATCGTCGCCCACCAGCACAAGCAAGATGCGCGTGTCGGAAATGGCGATCAGCTCAAAATGCTTGAGTCGAACAGCCACGCTGCGCGGAGCGGTTGCGACTGCGGCGCTATGCACTGTGCGAGCAAGCACCGACGCAGCCAGGCGGACCCACTCTTCGGCGTCCATCTCGATCTGGTGGAACTGGTGGCGAATGGTGCGCTGCTCATCATGCGAGAGGGCTGTGGGGTTCATCAGGTTCGTGACGAAGTAGCGGTAGCCGCGGTCAGATGGAATGCGGCCTGCGCTTGTGTGCGGCTGCAAAATAAGGCCCGCACGCTCAAGATCGGCCATGTCATTTCGGATTGTGGCCGAGCTCACGTTCAAATTGTAGTTGTTGACAATCTGCTCAGATGCCACCGGGCGCGCGGTAGCCACATATTGCTCTACAATAATGCTGAGAATGGCGCGCTGGCGCTCACTAACTTTGATATCTCCATGCTGATCCATAGTTGTCTCTATCACGTGGTATATTGTGTTACGATTTCACTGTCGTGCAAGTTTCGTGCCCTCTAGCACTCATGTATAGAGAGTGCTAACACGTCTTCTATAGTATACAAGTTGATACTATGGTTGTCAAGGTTGTGCGTGGCGGTTGTTGTTCAGAATAGGGATGGGGTAATCTGATATGTCGGTAATGGAAAGCCCACCCCGGCCCATCCCACATGTGGGAGGGGAGTCTAAGTAGAAGAGAAGTATAGGGGCACGCCTCTGCGCATCTTTGCCCTAACTCTGAACAGTAACTTTTCTGCAAATTAGCCTGCCTCACTTTAGATGCATGACATGTCCCTCCCATGGCGGAGCGATAGCTGGCATGGCGCTTGCGAAGGTAATCTCTAATGCAACTCTAATCCTGATAACGGCATCTTATCGAATAAATTGGGCTATAATGGAGGTAGCAGGAAGTACCGGGGAGCATTTGTAATAATTGGCTCGTGCCAGGCGTCATACCGTACGATGGCATAAGGGCCTCCCGGCGGGGAGCAGCATTGGGCGATGAGAGGAAGATCAGGCGCATGAGCATCCAGGCAGCGGCGGCTACGTGGGCGGGTAAGCCTGCGGCAGCCGGGGCACAGGCTGTAGGGTCAGAGGACGAGCTACGCGTATTAACCCGCGAGGCACGGCTTGGCTCCGACGCTGCGTTCAGCGCCATATTCGAGCGGTTCCAGTCACCGATAGTGAACTATCTGTACAGGTTGGTAGGTGATTGGGATACCGCGAATGACCTGGCTCAGGATACCTTCCTCAAAGCATTCAACGCTCTTCCTCGCACTGAAGACACCTTGCAAATATCTCCCTGGCTCTATCGAATCGCGACGAATACCGCTCTTGACTCTCTCAGGCGGCGCAAGCGCATCACCTGGGTTCCTTTCAAGATCGAGATGGAGCCGGTAGCCCCACAATCCGACTACGCCCCACGCCATGCCGACCAGGACGCCATCCAGGGCGCCCTCCAGCAGGTTTCCGCTGACCAGCGCACCTGCCTCGTGTTAAATATGTATCAGGGCCTTTCGTATAAAGAAATCGCTGATACGCTTGGCATTTCGGTAAATCTGGTAGCTGTCCGTATCTTCCGAGGACGCGAGAAGTTTATGGAAGCATACAAAAAGGCTAATCCGGCTGAGTAAGCGGAAGCCAGCGACACCTAACCACTACAGGGCGCAGAAAGTAAAAGTGATTGTGTAGTATCCGGTACGCACTACGCAAGACACAGTGAGGTCAATCACCCATGCAGCATGACGGCTGCGACGAAATACAACTCCTCATATCAAGGTTTGTGGACGATGAAGTCTCTCCTTCTGAGCGTGAGCGGGTAGAGCAACACGTGGGCGCGTGTGATGCCTGTGCTTACAAGCTCATAGAATATATGGAGATGGCGGTCCTTTTCTCTGAGACCCCACTTCAACAACCCGCACCTGAGCTTCGCTCTTCCCTTTTCCGCGAGATCAATACCATTAAAGAAGAAGCCAGGCGCAAAGAGATTCTCTCTGCGTCTAAGGAACGCTCCTGGTTCCTTCCTGCGAGCCCCAAGCAAAACGATCAGCGCGCCGCGAAGTCAACTTTCGCGGGCAGACTGATGCAGGCGGCTAGTCCCTTCGCGGTGGCGGCTGTGGCGCTCTTTGTCTTCCTGGGCGCTCTGCTCCTGGGCGGCAACCTGAGACCTACGCCTGTGGAAAAGGAAACAAAGGCCGCGATCCACCCGCCGGCTTATATCCCCACGCTTGAAGCACCCATCGAGGCTGCTTCGGTATCCGGCTCGGAAGACGCTCCTCCACCCGTAGAAACGCGGGTCGGTATGGCCAATGCTTCGCCCGCTGCACCTTCCACTTCCTATGTAAACGCCACAGCTACACTTGGCCGCAACGTTCTCATAAAACTGACACAGCCTACGCCTGTGCTCGAAACAGACGGTAGTGATGGGAAGTCAAGCTGGCATGTAATGCGTGATCCAGCTTACGGGTATACGCTGCAGTATCCGCCGAACTGGTGGACGCGCGTCGTGGGCAATACGCGATACTTTTACCCCTGGACCTCAGGCGGCACACGCTTCGCGCCCTACTGGGTGGAGATGAACGTCTACCCGAACGACGAGGGGTTGACGGCCACGAGCGGTAACAATGCCGTTTGCGGCGGCGACTGCACGGTGGTATCGAGCGATGAAGGCGCGGCAGTGTGGCTGCGCCGCACGATACAGGACGCTGATAACTATTATGATGAAGGCTATATTTTCGACAGCCGTAACTATTACAGGTTGCGGGTGAGCGTGCCCCGGAGCAGCGTTGACGGTATGCTTGATGCGGACGACCGCATGAAAGAAGTGCAGGACGTTTTCGCCGTGATGAGCGGCAGGCTAGGTCTTGCGGACGAGCAGCGCAACGATAATTCGGCCTTCGGGGGCGTGCTTTTCCTGAACGGCACCGATCTCTGGCTCGCGAACGTGGCGAGCAAAGAGTCTTTCAAAGTGACACGTAATCTGCGCGTCAGGCAATTCGCGCAGTCGCCTGAGCTTGGCCGTGTGGCATTCGCCGCCACACAGGACCAGAGCAGCCAGGAGCCATGGGCAAGCGCGATTTATCTAACACAGATTTCGTCGCAAGGTCCTGTCGCGCCTACGCTCCTGCTGTCGGACATGGAAATACACGACATTGCCTGGTACAGCGATCATGAACTGCTGACGCTTGCGCGGAGCAAGAGTGATGGTCTTGGCATCTACAGTGTGGCGGTACCTGCGTCCAGGGCCGAAGCAACTGAAGATGGTCCGTCGGGAATAGTGCGGCTGGTACAGTTGCCGGATGAACTATCGGGCGCAAAGTCGCTGGCTGTGTCGCCTGACCGCCAACTGATAACCTTCCTGGGGCCCATTGGCGATAAGCAAGGGACCGACATCTACGCCGTGAGACCTGACGGCAGCGATCTTATTAAGCTTGTTTCGCACACCGCCCCGGCAGCCCCGGTGCTTTCGGGCAATCCTGTGCTTGCGCCGGAGAGCCAGGCGATCAAGAGCTATACATGGGCCGACGGCCATCTCGAACCTGGTGGATATGCGGCCAATCTGATCTTCACATGCGGCAGTTCTGACAGCCCAAGCTGGAACCTGGGTGGGTTCCTCTATTCGGTGACGGGCGCGGCGTTTGGCCCGCTGGTGGACCCGTTTGGCCTGGTGCAGTTCGAGCCTGAGCGTATGCAGATCACTCATATAGCTTACTCTACTACAGGAAAGGTTGCGCTTACGGGCTACCGGAAAGATTATAATGGCCGCGCCGACCAACTGGTGGGCCTCTGGACGGGCGATCTTATCAACGGCAACCTGTTCAACATAGCAGCGCAGCCCGGCCCGGAAAACCACGATGGTGCTACCGATCTGCAATGGTCTCCTGATGGCCGTAGTCTTATCTATCGCGAGATGATGCCGTTCAATGAAACGATCTCCAGCGCGCGTTACGACGGCCGCTCCAATTTTCGGCTGATGAAGCTCGATCTGGATACACAGAAGACCGTCACACTTTTTGATGGAGTGCGCCAGTAGCTGCCGGCGGGATAAGAAGCAGCACGCGAAAAGGGTGTGGGGAGAAATCCTCACACCCTTTCTTTTTGTCTTTGTTTGTGGGTTTAGCCCTGCGACTCGCCCTTGTCGCCAGGGGTGCCATCAAGGTTGAGACGGCGTTCGGCATGACCTCCGCGAATGGCGTCGATCAGAAAGCCATTCGCGGAACCGTGCTAATCCTCACTGCCGGAGGAGCCTGAGGGAGAATCAAGATTGCCCTGGAAACCGCTATTGTCTGTTGTTTCCCCGGAGTCGGCTGTGACAATGCTGGAATCAGGACCGCCAAGGGCAGAAGGATCTGCCATGCCTCGCTCAGCATAGCCGCGACGAATGGCCTCAAGCTGGTCACCACCGCCGACGCCGCCCGAGCCGACGAACTCTTCTTCATCGGCGAAGTCTGAGGTCTGTGCGGCTTGAGCAGAGGCTGCATCGGCGGCTCTTTGTGCTGCGGCCCTCTGGGCTGCCTCTGCCTGTTGCGCTGCTTCCCTCGCGGCGTCAGCGGCATCGGCTACGCCACCGAAGAAACCGCCTCCAAGGGTGGTCTTATCAGCCTGCTTGCCTGCTTCTTTGGCCGCGTGTGTGAGGTCGCCTATGCCGCCGAATATTGAACCGCTCAGTGTATCGGAGTCGGACTGCTTTGCGGCTTCCTGCGCGGCGTGAGTTAGCCCGGAGAGGCCACCGAATAGGCCCCCACCGCTCTTATTGTCTGCTTCCTCTTCGCTATTGCCCGCGTCAAGGTTGCCCTTAAAGCCTTTGTTGTCGTTGCTCACTATTGCCTCCTTTTGCCTTGCGGCAGTATCGCCCCATTATACATGACTGGTGGAATCACGCAAAATACCTGGGGAAGCGTAAATGTCCAGCTTAGGGGTGGAGCAGCCTGACAAGTCCATAACGGAAGGCCAAACCCCAGCCTATCCTACACAAAGGAGGAGAGCAATAGGCGGGAGAGAGAACAGGAGCACCGCCCCACTTCGCTCATGTCCCGGCAGGTGTTCCTCTGCACCCCTCTGGGGCGGTCAGCCGTCAGTCGTCGGCCGTCATAACTGACCCGTGACCCCTCGTAAGCCCCCTTAATCAGCCCTCCTGAGACGGCCAACCAGCGTTGAGCAGAAGTAGCCGCGGTCTTGCACACGGGCGAAGAGGCAAGCGAACGGCGCGGTGGTGATCCTGATGGTGTCGCCGTTCCTGAGGGCAGCGGAGGATTGACCGTCCGAAGTCACATAGGCCTCGTCATCGGTGTCTATATGCAGGTCGATGTTGCTGTCGTCCGGCAGCACAAGGCTCTTGATAACAGTCAGATAAGGCGCGATTGGTGTGACCACAATACTGCGTAGCTCAGGGTGCATGATTGGCCCTCCGGCCGCCATCGAATAGGCCGTTGACCCCGTTGGCGTGGCGACGATTACCCCGTCCGCCACCAGCTTTGTCACCTGCGCACCATTGACGGTAAGCATGCAATCTACGACCCTGGAGAGCGCGGCACGGCTCGCCACAATGTCGTTTAGCGCAACGAAGGTCTCTATCACTTTGTCGCCTCGCAGCAATTCGGCGCGAAGCATCGCACGGCGTTCGATCCAGTAGTGTCCTTCCAGTATCAGGTGTAGCTTCTCCTGCATTTGCCAGGGGTTCATCTCGGTCAGGAAGCCGACCCGCCCCAGGTTCACACCAAGCAGAGGCACTCCGAGCGGCGCGGCGATACGAGCGGCCCGCAAAATAGTGCCGTCACCGCCAAAGGTTAGGATAAGATCGAGATTGTCTCGCGCGCTCCATTTGACGGTGGTTTCGGGCGAAGCTGAATGCGACTCAAAGACGTCCACGCCCCTGCTGGTGAGAAGACGCATCATCCTGTCGGCTTGCTCAATGGCAGTTCCTATCGTGTCGTTGACGATAAAACCGACCTTCTTGACGGGTCGCCCCTCTCCCTGCCTCACTTCCTTTTGGGAACTCTCAACAGCCGCAGTCGGCACACCGCCTTCGCTGGCCGGCTCAACGCCGTCTTTATTTACCATGCAAGAATACCTCTCTATCTATAGCTTCCTCTAGGTTGAAGGCGGTCGTTGGCGCGCTCTTTTCCAGCAGGGCCAGGTATTCGACATTACCGGCGGGCCCCGTAATCGGTGAGCGAACGAGGCCCGCAAAGTGGAGCTTTGCATCGCGCCATATCTCCGCCAGCCGTATTATAACATCTCGGTGAACGCCGGTGTCGCGCACCACTCCACCTTTGCCTACCCGGTCGCGGCCCGCCTCGAATTGCGGCTTGATGAGAAAGACCATGAAGGCATCGGGCGTGGTAAGCTTCATAGCGGTGGGCGTGATAAGCTCCAGGCCGATATAGGAAACATCGGTGGTGGCGAGATTAGCCCGCTCCGGCAGCGATTCGAGGTAGCGAATATTGGTCTGCTCCATCGCGACCACCCTTGGATCGCTCCGCAGCTTCCACGCAAGCTGATTTGTGCCGACATCCACCGCGTAAACTCGAAGGGCCCCGGCCTGCAACAGCACATCCGTGAACCCACCCGTTGATGCGCCAATATCGAGCGCGACGCTGCCCGCCACACGCTCGCGCAGCCCAAAGAGGTCGAGCGCGTGAGCCAGCTTCAACCCGCCCCGGCTCACATACGGCAGCCCTGCCTTTAGCTCAAGGGCAGCGCTTTCGTCAACTTGCGCGCCCGCCTTGTCCACGCGCTTCCCATCGACCAGTATTTCGCCCGCCATAATGAGCGCCTGCGCCCTGGCGCGTGTTTCCACGAGTCCGCGCTCAACAAGGGCAAGATCAAGTCGTTGTTTCATGGGCAGGAAGTGAGTGAGCTATGCGGTAAGAGTTGCAAGTTATGTTCCGTGCGCGACCTTGCTCTCATAAGCACTCGAATGTATATGGCAAATCGCCACCGCGAGGGCATCGGCGGCATCATCAGGGCGCGGTATGTGGTCCATTTGCAGCAGCACCTTGACCATCGCCTGCACCTGCTCTTTACTGGCGCGGCCGTAGCCGACCACTGCCTGCTTAACCTGTAGCGGCGTGTACTCACCCAGCGTGATGCCCGCGTGCGCAGCGGCCAGTATCACCACGCCGCGAGCGTGACCCACCGACAGGGCTGTGCGCACGTTCTTGTTGAAAAAGAGTTCTTCAAGCGCGACCGAGCCCGGTTTATACTCCTCGAGCAGGTCCATAATGCCTTTGTAGAGCATCGGCAGGCGCTCGGACAGGGGCGCATTGGCGGGAGTGTAGAGCGCCCCATACTCCACCATGCGCAGCGTTTCGACGCTCCCGGCCCCGGACGCGACTACACCACTCTCCACAAGGCCGTAGCCCATGATAGCTGTGCCGGGATCAATACCGAGAGTAATCATGTGAGTTGCGGTAAGAGATAAGGTTATGCCGTGTGTAATTCAAGGCGCAATCGCGGCGCAATCCAGCCGTTATCCAGGGCAGGCACCCTCGCTAGCTCATGCTCGCGATTAGCTCTTCTGCGCCCGACAGGTCAAGGTTGGTATATACTGTCTGCACATCGTCCAGTTCTTCCAGGCGTTCCACCAGGCGAAGAATTTGCTCCGTCCCCTTGTCGTCAAGGCTCATGGTCGTCTTGGGAAACATAGTGCGCTCTGCGCTTACCACCTGCATTCCTGCTGCGAGCAGGGCGTCCTGGACATTCTTGAGGTCCTGGAACTGGGTGACTATCTCCAACTGACCGTCCTCATCGGCGGTCACATCTTCAGCGCCCGCATCGATTGCCGCGAGCGTAAGCTCGTCGGGATCGTCGCCTGCCTTCGGCTCAATATAGACCAGGCCGCGAGGCTCGAACATCCAGGCTACCGAGCCGTTTTCACCGAGCGATCCGCCCATCTTGGTAAAGATAGAGCGCACTTCGGCGACCGTGCGGTTGCGGTTGTCGGTGAGGGTTTGCACGATAAACGCAACGCCGTGAGGGCCATAGCCTTCGTACATTATCTCTTCGTAGTTCGCGCCGCCTTCGCCGCCACCCACGCCGCGCTGGATTGCACGCGCGATGTTGTCGGCAGGCATATTCTCGGCCCGCGCCCGCTGCACAGCCAGCCTCAGACGGAAATTGGCTTCAGCGTCGCCGCCTCCCTCTTTGGCCGAAATAGTGATTTCGCGTGTTAGCTTGGTAAAGAGCTGGCCGCGCTTGGCGTCGGTAGCTCCCTTTTTGCGCTTTATCGTGGCCCATTTACTATGTCCGGACATGGTGACACCTCGTGTTAATTCTACGCTTAAGTAAAGTTAGGTACTGAGGATTATAACAGAGGCATGAGACGCTGGCAACGCTGCCCCCTGAGTACGTGTTCACACTTGAAGCGGTGCAACCTGGCATCCAGGAAAAGGGGAGACCCTCCCCCGACCCCTCCCACACGTGGGAGGGGAGTCTAAATAGAAGGGAAGAATGGGGGACACCCCCAAACCCCCGTTATGGGCTGCGCCCCTGCACCCCCGCTGCACCACAAGTGTGAACACTTACCCGCCTTGTATGTCAGGGCTGATGCAAAATCGGAAATGCTCGTGAACCTACTACCACCCAGACTTTGTCATTCTGAACGCAGTGAAGAATCACTACGCCTGGCAGATTGCTATGGAGGTTGATTCTTCACTACGTTCAGAATGACACCGCCAAGAGGGGCCGCCAGACACTGACTTTGCATCAGCCCTGCCTTGTATGTTAGCGCCTGGTCTCTTCTTTCGCTATAATAGGCGTTGGGTTCCGACCGAAGAATCGTCCGTGCCGGAGCGCCGGATCTCTTCCGAAACAAGATCGTCACACGTAGAACTTCATCACTGATCGAGCCTTCCCAGGCCAGCTACCGGAGAAACATTTGCGCCAGAGTGCCCCAGCCAAAGACATATCATACCGTCTCCATGATATAGACGCTACTACACTTCTTTTCCGCGTAAAGAAGGGCGCGCCCGGGCCCGAGCAGCCAGGTCCCCGGGCCGACATTTACACGTTCCTGCAGTCGCACCCACGCTCAAACATGAACGACCTGTGGGTGAACATACCCTCCATAGGCTTCCCCGGCGTTGAGGGCTATGAGAAGGCACGCAAGATCGTCGCGCGCATGGTGGATAGAGGCATACTCGAAACATGCGGAGAGTTGCCCCTTGAAGTGGTCGACGCCCGGTATGAGCGTGTCGACACCTGTGATCTGTGCGGGGCGTCCACCAAGAACCACCCTGTCCTCTTCTGGAAGCACAACACGCCCATGGCACGCTGCACAGGCTGCGGTATCATCTACGCCAATCCGCGCTGGAAATCGGAATATCTCTTCGGCAGATACACTCCCGACTACTGGGAGCATTACACCGAGCTGATAAAGCACACAGCCATTGACCCTGCCGCCAACCAGCGATTCTATCACGCGCCGCTCAGCTTCCTGGAGGCCGCCCGCCAAACAGGGCGCATACTTGATGTGGGCTGCGCGAGCGGCGAGTTCCTGTCGGCAGCATCCGCCCGCAACTGGGAAGTTTACGGCCTCGAGCCGTCGCCCATAGGCTCTGCGCTCGCCGAGAGAGTGCCGGGAGCCACTATTTACACAGGTACGCTCGATACGGCCCCCTGGCCCGACGGCTGGTTCGATGCCGTTACTCTATTCGAGGTGATCGAGCACCTGCAAAGCCCAACCGCGTACGTCGAGAAGATAGCGCGCCTGGTGCGTCCGGGCGGAATGTTCGCTCTCACTACACCCAACATCCGCAGCCTCGCCTACCGCTTGCTCGGAACGAGATGGGACCCAGTTGGCCCCAACGATCACCTCTACCTCTTCTCGCCCAGGACCTTGGAGAGCCTTCTCCGCGATCACGGCTTTGTCGTCCACCAAATGCACACAATGGCAACTGAGGCCGAGACATGGCGGCGGTGGCTGCGACACCCCGCGCTACACAGGCTCGCACCTGCCCTCCGCGCTGCTACGCTGCCCGTAACATCGCGGCTCATGCTCGGCGATGCGGTGTTCCTGGTAGCCCGCCGGGTGGAAGAATAGGGGGAATATTGCTTACTGCGTACTGCGTAGGGGTCAGGGGTCAGACAAAGGGTAAGGGGGTGCAAGGGGAGCGCCTGCCGGGAGATGAGCGAAGCGGGGGCGGTGGGTCTTGGCTTACTTGGATGTACAATACGTCCGCCCTCAATCCGAACACTTTTCTGTTCATGAGCATTTGCAACCCGCAAACCATCAGATTATAATGCACCTTGCCTGACAGTCATGCTTCAATTGCCGTCCGGCCCCTTTGCGCACGCGGGGAACAATGCTGAATATCAAGGGACGTTATGACGAGCCATACAGACGAGCAATACGCGCAGGCATTGGCCGGAGAAGGTGAATATTGGGATACATTTGTCGCAAAGTGGCTGCTGCGCGGTAAGATGCCCGGCTCTATCGACTTCCGTATCGCCTTCACCCAGAACCGCTCCGAGCACGATTGGCGGCCGTTCTGCCTGGGTATGCCGGGCATAAACTTCCGGTTGCGCGAGATACGCTATATCCTCGACAAGGCCGCCCCACGTCCCGGCGTGCGTGTGCTTGAGCTTGGGTGCGGCGCGGGCTGGCTCAGCCTCGAGCTGGCGCGATTGGGCGCGCACGTAACAGGCATCGACATCTCGCCCACCAATCTCGCACTTGGCCGCTACATGGCCGAAACGAACGCGCGCAACTTCCCCTACCTCTATCAGGGCTTCGCGGGCCTGCCCTGCAAGCTGGAGGACTTCGGCAGTGTCGAGTATGTATTCGGCGACCTCAACAAGATTGATCTGCCGCCCAACGAATATGACGTGGTGGTGGTCGCCGATTCGCTCCATCACATCGCCGACATGGAGCGGCTGGTGGAACAGGTGCGCGCCACGCTCAAGCCGGACGGCGTCTTTGTCGGTATAGATCATGCCTTTGCCACGCTGCGGACTACCAGGTTCAATATTGCTGTAGGTACACGGTTCCAGCAGTTCTACAAATGGGTTACAGAGAACGACCCCGAATGGCTCTATGACCATGTTATCGACCTGGGCAAGCGTCACGACTGGGGCGTGCTCAACGTCGACTACTCGCCTGAGCCTGTGCCGGGCTTCGAGCATTTCGCCAGGCAGTTGTTCGAGGAGTTGCTTGAGGTTGTGCGGCGTGAAATGCCCGCCGAAATGCTTGCCCAGGCACAGGTAGAAAAGCCACCTAGACAAGAATCCGACCCTGTTGAGGAGTCACCTTTCGAGGATGTGAGCGCCGAACGGCTGGCGGGTCTGCTGCTGGAGAGCTTCGAGGCCGAACACTTCTCTACTATAGGCCCATTCATCGAACCCCTGCTGCGCATACCCGAATACCGCAGCCAGAAAGAGCGCGTCTTTCAGCACTACCTTTCGGCCATGCTAATCGAGCTAGGCGAGTACGCCATCGCGACTGAGTATGCCGATGGACAGTGGTTTCTCTTCTGCCTCAAACCGGAGCGTCCTGATGGAGTTCGCGTACAGCAACCATATTCGGAGGCCGCAAAAGAGATTAGCCAAGTCCGACAGCTAATGGGCGAAGTAGAGAAGATGCGAAGCTACATTCAACATCTTGAGGCTGAAAATATCCGCAAAGATGCTGCTCTCAAGGAAGCCGAGCAATACCAGCGCCGCCTTGAAGCGGAGATTGCCGAGCTAAGAAGGCCCAGGCTGCCCTGGAAGAAGCGCAAATAACAGGCAAACAACAGGTCAGGAGTAAGATGAAGGCAGATTTTGTAACGATATTAGAATGCCCGGCACGTGACTGCAACGGAACCGAACTGGTGCTCAATGCGTCACAGGTCGACACAATCCTTTATAAGGATGGCCCCACCGAAGAGGTGCGCGAGGGAAGCCTTGATTGCGCCGCCTGCGGACGCAGCTATCCTATCAGCGAATATGTGCCGTCGTTCGAGCAACTCTTCCCACCCGATTTACAGAGCGAAGCCGAATACTGGGGCAAATGGTACGGCTTCATGTGGCAGCGCGGCTACCTCGGCTTCTTCGATCTGCGCGCACCGATGGCGCCCCTCATTACCGAAGGCATAGAGGTGCTTGATCCCGCCACCCTCGAACGCAAGGATCTTGGCGGCAGCCACTCGATGATAGCCGACCATCCTGGCTTCGCGGAGGCCGCGTGGCTGCTCGATATTGGCTGCGGAACGGGCTGGAGCAGCCTTTACTTCGCACGGCGCGGGCACAAGGTTGCCGCCTTCGACCCCAGTGTCGCTAACATGAGGCTCGCCAAGCGGTACGCCATCTCGCAGGGCGAGTATGTCGAGTACATTGGTGCGGGCATGGGTTTTCTTCAGTTCAAGCTCGCCGTGTTCGACGCCGCTGTTGCCCTCCACTCCATCCATCATGTGCCCGACCTGCCCGCCGAGATGCTTATCATGCGCGACTGGCTCAAGGATGGCGCACACATGGGCGTGGATGAGCATGTACGCAACGATGAAGTGCTCATGTCGCTGGGCGCTGCGATGCGCAGATGGGCGCAGGAAGAGGTATATCCTCCCCTGCGTACATTGCCGCCCGGAGTGCTGGAAGGCCTGCCGAGAGCCGAGCCGTCGGCCATGGAAGGCGCGGGCAGCGAAGACGTGATTGGCGCGTTTCTCGACAACTTTGAGGTCGAAACCTACAACAGCCGTTACATCAGCCTCGACAGCTTCAGCTTCAACTTCTACCTGTCGCACCACCCTGACACAAAAGCCTATTACTACTCAAGCAACGTTATAGGGCGCATCTACAGCTTCATGAAGGAGTCGTACCCTGACGGTGCGGAGTACGTTATCCTTATCGGCAAGAAAAGCAAAGAGGGAGAAGCGCCCAACACCGACAACGAGCTGGCGATACGTGCCCGCAACCTCTCCAACGGCTACACTACTCTCATCCAACGCCTGGAACAGCAGCTCATGACAGCACAGGATAACCTCGAAGCAACACGCCGCACCATGGAAGAGCAGCACCAGGCGCTAATCGCCAAGAACAAGCATATAGGCGAGCTGGAGAATTGGGCGCACAGGCTTGAGCGCGACCTGCGTGCGGCACAAAACAGCCCACTCGAACGTGCCACCAAACGGGTCAACAAGCTGCTGCGGCGCAGGCGCTGAGCCTGTATCATTGGTATTGATTCGCACGTTATATCATTCGTGATAAGCAGTAAACCAGCACCCACACAGGCCGCCCGGAACAATGAGACCGGGGCGAACGACCGTGCCCGGTCGGCTACACAGCCCGGCACTTTACTGGACCGCCGAGCTCGGCTGCTGGAGTTTGCTATGTGGCTGGCTATACCGTTGCTGGCTGTGGCGGCTTTTGCCCCGGTGCTGGGCCTCTGGTTCGTGAGCGACGATTTCGGCCATCTGCTATTCCACGAATCATTACCCTTCCCGAAGCCTCTCACCTTTATCGACAGCGGCCTCTTCTACCGCCCATTGAGCACCGTCCTGACCTGGAATCTCGGCTATGCCCTGTTCGGCACCAACGCCTTCCCCTATCACCTCATCTCACTATTGTTCCACGCTCTAGCCGCGCTCTTCCTGGGGCGCGCCGTGGCTGTCATCGCCGCTGATAAGAGGGTAGGCTGGCTTGCGGGCGCGCTCTTCGCGGTCTATCCTCTTTGCATCGAACCTGTGGCATGGCTCGCCTCACAGTGGGATGTGCTAGGTGTGACCTGCGTAACGGGCGCTGTTTGGGCCTTCGCCGTAGCGTGGCGGAGCGGCGACCGCAGAGCCTACATAGCGGGCCTTATAGCCGCGACGCTGGCAGTTACGATGAAGGAGAGCACGCTGCCCTTGCCGTTCACGCTGCCGTTCGTTGCCGTGGCAACCGAGCTTACGCCGCGAGTGGCCGCCAACGGCTCTATTGCCATGCAGCCGAAAGAATGGTGGGCGCTGGCAAGAAAGGCCGTACTCTGGTCGTTGCCGTTCCTTGTGCCCACGCTCCTCTTTGTTGCTGTGCGATTTATCGGGGCGGGCGGCATCGGCGGCTATCCCGGCACTCCCACCGACATCCAGCACTTTTTCTGGGATGCCCTTGTCGCCTCGGTAGCGGAAGCGTTCAACCCACTCAACCGCATGGTGTTCAACCGTACATTCGTCCAGCTTTTTGATTTGCTTATTATGGCCGTCTTCGTTGTAGGGCTGCTGTTGTGGGGGCGCAAACGCTGGCCGCTGCTCCTGCTTTCCGTCGCGTGGTGGGCGCTCTTCATCGGGCCGGTGCTCAACCTGATTCCTATCAAGGGCACACCCACACTGGAGGGCAACCGCATCCTCTACCTGTCAATGATCGGCTTCTATATCGCCCTGGCGTCTCTCGTAATAGGGTTCCTCGACGGGCAGGGAGTAAAGGGCAGAGTTGGCCGGGTGGCGGTAGGGTTGGCACTGCTGGCAGCAATTCCACTTGTCTGGGTGCAGTTGCAGCCCTGGACCGACGCATCCCGGCAAACCCGCCACATAGTTAACGAGGTTGGCAGCATAATCCCTCAACAGCCGCCCGGCTGGACCGAAATCAACGCGAAAGTCTTGCCCGATGTATACGAAGGGGCATACGTCCTCCGTAACGGCCTCGAAACGGCTATGCTGCAGTTCAACAACCGTCCTACCAGGGTGAACAAAGTTGATCGCTTCAGGGAGAACGACCTCCTTAGCAAGGTCGAGGATACTACCGGCAGGTACAATATCGGCTTCGACTTCAACCCCGCGAGCAAGCTCTTCTATGTCAACGACATCCAGGGCGTATCCCTTCCGGGCGATCCCCCGGAAAGCCCGACCAGGCTGTGGGATTTCCGGCAGTGTTCGGCAAACGCTCCTGTGGGCTGGGAGCCTGTCAATACACTGTCAGAGTGTACAGGCACACGCCAGCGACTGACCGCAAACAACAACGACCCCTCCATAATACTGCCCGGCCTCAACATCCCCCTCGCTGGCACAAGCTGGGTGCGGCTGGGAGTGTCAGTCCGCTACCCGGCCCTCACCACCGAGGGCCAGATTGCTGAATGGTTCTGGAAAAGTGACGGCAAATCAGAATGGAGCGAGGACCAGCGACAGGGCTACCAGCTAGCAACCACAGGCGATACCCTCACCTATTGGACATACATACGAACGGCGGACATCGGCAGCAACCTTGACAGCCTGCGCTTCGACCCCGTAAACGCCCAAACCGACACCGAGCTAGCCTGGATATCCATCTACGCAATCCCAACCACGCCCTAGCAGCCGTAGCCAGGGGGTCAGGGGTCAGGGGTCGGGTTGTCAGTTATGACTGCAGACCGCAGGGCGCGGACCGCCACCGAGGGGTGCAGGGGCGAAACCCATGACGGGGATGAGCGAAGCGGGGGGCGGGGTGTCCTCCACTCTTCCCTCCTTCTTTTAGACTTGCCTTCCAGGCGTGGGAGGGGTTAGGGATGGGGCCGCCTTATCGACAAGTTTGATTGTTCCACCCCTAATATGAACACCTGCACACGCGGGTAAGTGTTCAGACTTGTGGTGCAGAGGGGGTGCAGGGGCGCAGCCCATGACGGGGTTGGGGGTGTCCCCCATCTCCATTTCTTCTTAGACTCCCCTCCCACGCGTGGGAGGGGTTGGGGGTGGGCCTTGGCTTACCTAGATGGCAGGTTGCTCCACCATAAATCTGAACACTTATACACGCGCTTTACTTTGCAGATATATCCCAGATATGGAATACTGGTCGGAAGTGACACGGAGGTGTAGTGTATGCCAGGTTTCCTGCAAACGGTACAAAAAAACGTCGGCTCGGTCCTAGATGGCATCAGGCGCATTACGCAGGTCGGCACCAGGACTGGGGCAGGCGTAAGCCGTGACGAGGCGTGGGCTTTTATAGATGAGGTGATGCGGAAGTACCACTTCATGCAGGGAGCGCGGGCGTGGCTGCGCTCGAATGTCAATCTGCGGGTTGACGATATGAGCAGCACGAGAGGCGGTGGCTACTGGATGCCTGCCACGCGTGAGGTGCGTCTTTTCACGGCGCAAGATGAGGCGGCTGTACACGAGCTTTCGCATGCCTGGTGGCACGACCGGCGGCAGGGGCACGAGGACGAAATGATCGAGTCGGTAGTACGCCTGAGCGCGGAAAAAGATCCACGCTATACCGCTACAGCAAAGCTCGCCTTTGACTACGTACACGGCATACCCGCACAGAACTGGGCCGGTATGCTCGTGGAGCGCAACGATTGGGAGATGTTCGCCGGGCTTGCAAGCGGCACAATGGGCGATATGCGCAAGCTGCCGCCTTATGTCAGCAAAATGTACGCCGGGCTATTCGAGGGAGCGGGTGAACGCTAGTTCCTATGAAGAGATTTTTGGCTGCCGCTGTGTTGTCCATGGTGCTTGTGCCGCTGCTTGCCGCGTGCGGCGGTGCCCAGGTGGGCGATCCAACGGCCACAGTAGGCGTCGCGAACACGCCCACTACCATCACCGCAGCCACGACCGCGACGCCCGTTGTGCCCAATATGCCTTCGGGTCTCTGCATGGGGGAGCAGCCGGTGATAGATGAGTTCTCGGTCTGGCAGGATTTTATGCCGTCGGTTTCCCGGGACGGCGCGCCACTGCACGCCACCCTCACGCTTGATATTGATTGGCCTGAGAAGATTGTGGCAAGCTCCACTGGCGGGTCAATCACACTTCTGCGGGCCGGAGAAGCAGAGCTTGTGACGGCCGATCTGCAATTGAACCAGGCGGTTGATGATCTAGGCATGGGGCAGCCAGGCCCGCAAAAGCTGACGTTCATCATGGTGCCAACCGTGGTCAGTACGCAGCTTGTGGAAGGCGAGCCGCTGCATGGCACAGCCGGTCTGACGATCAACGACACACCTGTTAGCTGCGTTCTGCCCGTGACGGCGCTACTCTTTACCCATTAGATCAGGCTGCGGCGGGATCGGCGACAACTCGAAGATGCAAAGTCGTTCTTGGTCAGCGTCGCCCGCGAAGCCTGCGGCCGTGAAGCCCGCGTTGACATCATGTATGTCGGGCGCAAGCCCCTGCATCTTCGTGATACCCTCTTCCCTGGCAGCAGCAATCAAGCCTCTCAGCAGTGAGGGCCATTGATTGCCCAGCGCGATAAAGGCGGAGAACACCCACACCGGCCTCTCTTCGTCGTCGGTGTCGTGGAGGACGAGCACAGCGGGCGGCGGTACGCCTTCAGGGTCGATCGCTACATCGCTCCTCACGAAGAGGCGTTTTTCGCTTGCTGCTGATTGCCATGCTCCTGCCGAGGTCTCTGCGAACGTCCAGTTCTCATGCACCAGCCCGGCTGTTTGGAACGCAGATGCGCGCCGCCACCATTCGTACAGGGCATTGGCTTCGTCGGGAGCGGCATGGCGTAGTGGGAACGCGTCCGCTTGTGGTTCGGGCGCAGGCTGTGTGCTTGCTTGATCCCACTTCCAGAAACGGACTATACCTACCAGAGTAAAGCCGTCGCGGTATGCGGCTTTGTGGATGGGTAGATTTGTGATGAGGGTGAGCAAGCGAACGGATCGCGCTCGCAGCTGGGCGGCTTCACCTATCATAAAGCGTTGGAGAGTGCTTGCGAGTCCGCGGCCTCTGAAAGCAGGGTTCACCCTCAAGCCCTCGAACCATGCTTCCGTGGGTGAGAGCATGGTTAGCTTGTCGATGGCGGCCACAATGCCGGTGGACCGTTCTTCGGCTGCAAGGAACCGGCCATCTGGATCGGCCAGCCAATCATCGAACACCTGGTCGATGTAGTCACCATGCTCCCAGGTGCTGGCGGTAAAGGCCAGCACCTGGGGCTTGTCGTCCGGGGTGACGTCGCGGTAGACGAAATCTCCGCTTATGTACGGTTCGCCCATTGAGCTGGTTACTTGCCGGTCCACTTTGGCTGGCGCTTTTCGAGGAAGGCGCTCGCACCCTCGCGGCGGTCCGCTGTGTCGACAGCCTGGCCGAAAAGCTCGGCCTCAAGCTCAATCGCTTCTTCGAGCGGCAGATTCATGCCGTCGTTGATAGCCATCTTCGCCAGCGCGAGCGCCCGTGGTGCTTTGCCTGCCAGCGTAAGCGCGAGGCTGAACGCTTCGTCCATCAGCACAGCCTGTTCAACGACCCTGTCTACGAGACCGAGGCGCAGGGCATCTTCCGCGCCCACGCGCTCGCCTGTGAAGATAAGCCCTTTGGCACGGTCGCGGCCTATTATGCGGGCCAACCGCTGCGTGCCTCCGTAGCCCGGTATGACACCCAGGTTGATCTCAGGCTGGCCCATCTGGGCGTTCTCGGACGCGAGGCGAATGTCACCGCAAAGGGCAAGCTCGCACCCCGCGCCGAGCGCATAGCCGTTGATAGCCATGATTACGGGTATGGTCATGCGCTCTATGCGGGTAAAGATCTCCTGGCCGAAGCGTGCAAACTCGCGCCCCTCTTCCGGGCCGTCCAGCGCGGCGATCTCGCCAATGTCTGCCCCCGCGACAAACGCCTTGCCACCCGCTCCCGTTATGACAAGGGCGCGAACGGTATCTGTGCTCGCGATTTCGTCCAGGGCAGCCTCTAACTCTTCGAGCAGCGGGCGGTTGAGCGCATTGAGCTTGTCGGCTCGGTTGATTGTCAGCACGGCGACGCCGCGTTCAGCGTCGATATCAAGCAGGAGGTTCAGGTAATCGGCCATGTAGTGTGGTGTTCTCCTCGAAGTTATGGTCAGGGGTTGCCCTGTGTGGAAGTTGAGGCCAGGGTTGGCTCGGTTGCGATGCTGGGTGCCGGCAAAACCTCCGGCTGGTCAACATCATAATCGAGTTCGGGGGCCAGCGGCGAGTCGATAATGCGGAGCCAGATGCGGAATGTCGTGCCTTCGCCTATCTTACTGTACACCTCAATCTTGCCGTTGTGTGCGTCGATAATCGACTTTACTATAGAGAGGCCCAGCCCTGAGCCGTTGCGCTCAGTCTGGCGGGCATCCTGCGTGCGGAAGAAGCGGTCAAAGACCAGCGGCAATTCAGCTTCCGGGATACCGGGGCCATTGTCGGATACCTCGATGCGGCCCCAACCCTCTTCGGTCCACAGACCCAGCGTGATAATGCCGCCCTCGCCTGTATACTTGATGGCGTTGTCGAGCAGGTTGAGGAGCAGATGCTGAATCTGGTCGCGGTCGCCCATGGTGGCGGCGATATCTTCATGGATAAGGGTGAGCTTCTGGTGCTTCAGTGTGGTGAGAGGACGTGCGCGAGCGAACACATCGAGCAGCAGGCTGTCCAATTCGACCGGGCTGAGGATAGGCTTCAGGTCGTGCCCGGCCTGCATTTGCGCCATGTAGAGAAGGTCGTTCACCATGCGGTTCAGCCGCGCCACTTCTCCCTCCGCGATGCCAAGGAGCTCAACCCGCTCGCTGGGGCTACTGGTTTGACGCAACAGGTGAAGGTTGCTCTTTATAACGGTCAACGGCGTGCGAAGCTCATGTGAGGAGTCGGCAACAAAGCGGCGCTGTGCCTCAAAGGCCTCCTGCAAGCGCGAGAGCAGGCGGTTGAACGTGACAATGAGGGTGCTCACCTCGTCGTCACGGCCCGACTCGGGCAGGCGCTGAGAGATGTCCTGCGACAACTCTATCTGGTGTACCTTCTTTGTAACCTGGGCGACCGCCCGGAAGGCGCGGCCCGTTAGCATGTAGGAGCCGAACGCGCCGACCACAAGCAGAGCGAACGACGTTATGCTCAGTAGAATTGTCATCTCGCTCAGTACCTGGTCGATGTACGCGAGCGGGGTGGCGGCTTGTAGCACGCCCCCGATCCTGTTCGACGGCCTTACCCTGATGGGCTTGAGCATCACCCGCACCGAGCCGCCATTGGGGAGCAGCTGGGTTTTCACGACGGTATCGCCTTCTAAGGCCTGCAGTACATAGTCAGGGTTGATAGGTATGTCACGGTCCTTGCTTTCTATAACGCCCTCAAGGTTGATGATGGTGTAGAAGACCGCATCGACACGATTTTCCTGGCCAAGGTCTTGCAGGTTCTGGTCCTGACGCTGGTAAACGTAAGTGAGGGTAGCGGTAGTCTGGCGGTCGAGGTTGGCATCGACGCCCTCAAAGAGGAAGTAGCGCACAAAGAAGAAGGCCAACAGGCCGAGCACCGCGATCAGCACAGCAAGAACAATGGAAGACCAGAGGGTTAATCGCCAGCGTAGGGACATAGCTTTCTCGGGAGAGTGTGCGAGCCTACTCTTCGCGCAGTACGTAGCCGACGCCGCGCACAGTATGGATGTAGCGTGGTGCGCCCGCTGCTTCGAGCTTGGCCCGGAGATACCTTATATAGACTTCGAGGATGTTGCTTTCGCCGCTGAAATCGTAGCCCCAGATGCGGTCGTAGAAGGTCTCGCGGGTGAGCACCTGCTTCGTATGGCGCATAAGAAGCTCCAGCAGATCGAACTCCTTGCTGGAAAGCTCAACAGGCTTGTCGCCTACCAGCACCTGCCGGGCTGCCGGGTCGAGCGTGAGCACTCCCACCTTGAGCACAGACGCCTGGGGCTGACGGCGGCGCAGGAGGGCCCGCACACGGGCCAGCAGTTCTTCGTGCTGGAACGGCTTCACAAGGAAGTCGTCGGCTCCGCTGTCGAGGCCGCCCACTTTGTCTTCCAGGGTGCCCTTCGCGGTAAGCATCAGGATGGGCATATCTTCAGTCTGGCGGATTCTTCGGCAAATCTCGAGGCCGTCCATGCCGGGCAGCATCCAGTCGAGCACAACGAGGTCAGGCGGATTCTCAGCGACCTGGGCGAATGCCTCGCGGCTATCCCCGGCCACCGCCACGCTGTAACCTTCATATGTAAGTTGACGCCTCAATATATCCCGAATGCGTTCGTCGTCGTCAACAACCAGTATGCGCATGAATAAAGCCCTTGTTGCGGAAATGGGTACTATTCTAATTATATCACAACGGCAGGGGCGGACGGTGAGGGCGGAGCGAAGCGTTCTTCCTACGGAGACGGGAGGGTGGGCACGTGGAGGAGAAAGAGAGGGGCAAAGCAAAAACTCCAAACGAACTTTGCAGTTCCTTCGGAGTTTTTGTTGTCACCAGTGCTCAACACACTTGCGACACCCGAAATATAACAGAGGCCCGGAGTAGGGTCAATAGGCAGGCAGCAAAGTTATCCACAGTGGAACGGATGTTGGAAGGGGCGCGAGTTAGCTCACAGGTTGCGTAGCGCGTGTAAACATGCTACAATTGCGGCGCATCGTATCCCCTTTCTCCCTATGGATACGAATGTGCGCTCCCACCCTCAAACACACAAAGGAGCACTCACCTTTATGCATCGTGAGTACCATAAATGGTATAGCCCCAATCTCAACCGAGATATGGAGCTTTTGTTATTCGGGACGGGAGGGCGCCCGGTTATTGCCTTCCCAACATCAATGGGCCGTTTCTACCAGAACGAAGACTTCTCGCTCATTTCCACCCTCTCTGAGCGCCTAGACAACGGATATCTTCAGATGATTTGCGTTGATTCAGTGGACAACGAGTCGTGGTACAACCGCCAGATTTCCATAAGAGATAGGGCGCTACGCCACAACCAGTATGAGCAGTATCTCATCCAGGAAGTATTGCCTTTCTTTCGCGAGAGAAACAACAGGGTCGATATAGACTTGAACGTAACTGGCGCATCGTTTGGAGCCTATCATTCCATCAACTTTGCGTTCAGGCATCCCGATCTCGTACGGCGCGTGCTGGCAATGAGCGGAGCCTACTCGCTTGAGTTTCTTACGCGCTCCGGCTACGATACAGAGGTCTACTTCAACTCTCCCATCGACTATATACCCAATCTCCACGATGATTGGTACCTGTCGAGGATGAGGCAGCAGGAGATAATACTGGCGGCCGGGTCGGAGGACATCTGCCGCGCCTCGACTGAATTACTGTCCAACGAACTGTGGGCAAAGGCTGTGCCGAACAACCTGGACATCTGGGATGGGGCATGGCACGATTGGCCCTGGTGGAAGATGATGGTTCTAAAGTACCTGTGATATGTAAAAAGGTAACCTTTAGAGCGAGACTATAGATTACGCACAAGCGAGAAGGAGGAATAGCGTGGCTGATGAGAAAGTTGTAGGTTTACTGGTGGGGCGAGAGAACACTTTCCCTCACGCTTTCATTGACCGTGTGAATTCAAAGAACAAAGGCGTGCGTGCCGAGTTCTGCCGCCTGGGTGGAACCAGGATGGACGAGACCCTTCCCTACAGTGTGATTGTTGACCGCATCTCGCACGAGATACCTTATTATCGCGGGGTCTTGAAGAAGGCGGTGCTCGATGGATGCGTAGTAATCAACAACCCCTTCTGGTGGGCGGCTGACGACAAGTTCTTCGAGGCCTGTCTCGCCACAAAACAGGGCGTTGCTGTCCCTCGCACGATTGTACTGCCCCAGAAGTCGTATGTAGAGGGGGTGGTGTCGGAGTCGCTGCGCAACCTCGAATATCCCCTGGACTGGCGCAGTATCGCTGACTACGTGGGCTTTCCCTGCTTCCTCAAGCCGTTCTGGGGAGGAGGCTGGAAGAATGTATACAAGGCACACAACCTTGAAGAGCTGATCTGGTGCTTCGACCAGACGGGCGAGCTTGGCATGATCGTGCAGGAAGGCATCGAGTTCGACAAGTATGCTCGCTGCATCTGCCTGGGCCAGAAGGACATCCGGGTGATACGCTATGAGCCGGGCAACCCGTTCCACATGCGATACGTGGTAGAGGACCCTGTGCAGTTCTTTGGCGAGGAGTTGTACAACAGAATTGTGCGTGATGCCATTACCCTCACCAGCAGCCTGGGGTATGATATGGATACGGTTGAGTTCGCGGTTCGCGACGGTATCCCGTACGCCATCGACTGGCTGAACCCCGCGCCCGATATGGATTATCATTCCATTACACCCACCAACTTCGAGTGGGTCGTCGAGAACATGGCCGACCTTGTGATTGATAGGGCGTTGAACGGCTACACTCCCGACGTACATTACAGGTGGGACAAGTTCCTCAATTCTACGCCTCCTCCAGTGGGCCAGCCCATCCAGAATTGGACCGAATTCGCACACGAAGATGTGGTTGGCGCGGCACAGGAACAAGAGCAGTCACCGGCCACGACGAAGAAGACAAGAAAGAAGTAGCAATACGCCAGGGTCAGGGACTTACAAATTCACCGCAGAGGGCACTGAGTTTCGCAAGAATGTATAAGGTTCGCATTGTGCTGAAGGAAGAGAGTAAGCGGCATAAGGCATCTCCTGAATACCGACCGAATAACCCGTAATTCGCAATTGCCCTGACTCCTTACGGAGTACGCAGTACGTAGTAGAGGTTGAATATGAGCTTTGTTCCAGAGGCAAGCATCAACGCAGAGAGCGCGCATTCGACTATAGACGACTACCACGAGTACCTGGCGGCAAACCCGCAGGTAGCCGCCGACTCTCAGGAGATGCTAGCGCGTCTGAGCCACGAACGCTTCCTGGTGTTTCGCGACGAGCTGTTCAGCAGATACTTGCGCCCCCATTTTGTGACCGCCGGCCAGTACAAGGTTATCAAGGAAGTTGTTAGCACATTGAGCACGGCGATGATAAAGCTGCGAAGAGCCTGCCTGACTGACGAGCATCTCCTGGCTCAGCTTGACCTGACGCCGCAGGAGCGTCACCTGGTCCATGTCGATCCGGGCTTTGAAGAACCGTCCCCAAGCGCACGGCTCGACTCGTTCTGGTCGGAGCGCGATTGGCGGTTTGTTGAGATGAACGCCGAATCGCCTGCCGCTATAGCCTACGAAGATGTGCTGGCTGATGTGTTCCTCGAATTGCCGGCTATAAAGGGCTGGCAGCAAAAGAGCGGCTACAGGCTACAGGCTCTCTATGCGCGCGACAGGTTTATGCAGGCTATTGAAGATGTCTGGCGCGAGTTCAGAGCTAACAGGGGCGCGGCCAACTTCAACGAGCGGCCCAATATTGCCATCGTGGACTGGGCCGATGTGTCGACAGCAAGCGAGTTCGAGCTATTCCGGCAGTACTTTACGTCGAAGGGCCTGAACGTGCTCATTACTACGCCCGAGCGCCTTGAGTTCAAGAACGGCAGGTTGCGGGACGGCGACTTCGTTGTTGACATCTATTACAAGCGCGTGCTGACAAGCGAACTGCTCGAAAAGCCCGACGCCGCGAAGGCCACTCTCGATGCTTACGAAGCGGGCGCGGTGTGCGTAATCAATTCGTTCCGGGCAAAGCTGCTCCACAAGAAGATGAGCTTTGGACTATTACATGACGAGGCGAACGCGCACCTGTTCACCGCACACGAACTGGACACCATACAGCGTCATATCCCCTGGACGCGCAAAGTAGCAGAGGGCAATACCACCTTCAACGGCCGGCAGGTCGATCTGCTGCCGTTTATTGAGAGTAACCGTGAGCGGCTGGTGCTGAAACCAAACGATGAATATGGCGGAAAGGGCGTAACACTCGGATGGGTGTCGAGCGAGGCCGAATGGCAGCGCGCCATCACGGAGGCCCAGGCAAGCCCGTTTGTAGTGCAGTGGGCTGTGCAACTGGACCAGGAATCGTACCCGTATTACGATGAGACACACGGAGTAAGCTTTCGCGACCTGACCGCCGACCTCGATCCGTTCGTCTTTGGCGCGGACACGCAGGGTGCCCTCACCCGGCTATCAGCGGTCGCACTCTTGAACGTCACGGCCGGAACCGGGTCGGTTGTGCCGACTATGGTGGTGGAACGTGATGCGTAAAACGTAAAACGTAAGGTCTTAGGGGTGAGGTGTCAGGTAGGAGTTAGCAGAACGTTGGGGGCTGTGCGGTGAAGTATCAGGAATGGGAAGCGACTGTGCCTGAGGCTATTCGGGGTGATAGTCTTTGGAAGGCAAAAGTCTATCGCTTGGCACTCTTCTCCTGTAAAATTGGATGGCATGATGTTACCAATCTCTTCAATGACAGGCGTACACGCTCCCTCTCGGATCAGCTTTATCGCGCGCTAGGCTCGATTAGTGCTAATATTGCTGAGGGCTACAGCCGCAGCTCCAGCAAGGAGAGGGCACATTTCTACGAATATGCTCTGGGCTCAACGCGAGAAGCACGGGACTGGTATTACAAGGCGGGTGACGTACTGACCGCGCCCGTTATTGCACATAGTATTATGCTCTTATCTGAGATCATCAGAATGTTGCTTGTAATGATTCCCGACCAGCGTGGCACTGTTCTGAAGGAAGAAACCATCGAATACCAGATAGACCTGACAGACGCAAGTATGTAACGATTCACTGCTCTTACGTTTTACGCCTTACGTTTTACGTTTGTCCGAGGAGTTCACTATGCAGAAAATGTTCACCATAGGGGTTGAAGAAGAGTTCCAGATTGTGGATCCCTCGACGCGCGATCTGCGGCCTCAGGTGGAGCAGATGCTTGCCAGTGGCGACGAAACTTTCATAGAGAACATCAAGCGCGAGATGATACAGTCGATGGTCGAGACTGTGACACCTATATGCGAGAATGTGGAAGCGGCACGTCGAGAAGTCGTGAAGCTGCGTTCCGGGTTGGGCCAACTCGCAGAGGCCAGCGGACTTGCCATCGTAGGGGCGGGCGCGCACCCGTTTTCGCACTGGCAGAGTCAGCTAATCACTGAGCATGACCGCTATAAAGTGCTTGAGCAGGATTTGCAGGATGTGGTTCGCTCCATCCTCATATTCGGCCTGCATGTGCACGTGGGCATCCCCGACCGCGATCTGCTGATTGACATAATGAACGAAGCGCGCTACTTTCTGCCTCATATGCTGGCGCTCTCATCCAACTCTCCGTTCTGGCAGGGGAGGGTGACAGGGCTGAAGTCCTACAGGACGATCATCTGGCAGCAATTCCCTCGCACGGGCATCCCATCGACATTCAATTCGTGGGCCGATTTCGAGGGGTTCGTCAATCTGCTGGTGAAGACCAACTGCATCGACAACGGCAAGAAAATCTGGTGGGATCTGCGTCCGCACCCCTACTTCAGCACGCTTGAGTTCCGCGTGTGCGATATGCCAACCACGATAGACGATGCCATGATGCTTGTGTCCCTGTTCCAGGCGATTGTAGCGAAGCTCTACAAGTTGCGGCAGCAGAATATGGGCTTCAGGCTGTACGACAGGGCGCTCCTGAACGAGAACAAATGGCGGGCAGCGCGCTACGGTATTGACGGCATGTTGATCGACTTCGGCAAGAGGTCGGAAGTGCCGATGCGCCAGCTTGCGCTTGAATTGCTCGAGTTTGTAGACGACGTTGTAGACGAGCTTGGCAGCCGGGAGGCGGTCAGCCACGTATACAATGTGCTCCGCGAGGGCACAGGAGCCGACCGCCAGCTTGAAGTCTACCGTAAGACGGGCGACATGAATGCTGTGGTTGATTATCTTATTTCGTCCACTTTGCGAGACCTGAACGCCGGATAATTGCACGCCGGGGAGATGAATGGTTATGATATAGTGCCCTGGTTGGGAGTATGGGCGGCCAGGCCGCCCTTTTTCTTGAGATGGGCAGTAGTAGAGAATGAGCGCAGCTATGTGAAACTACGTTGGAGGTCGCGTTACAGCGCAGGATGTTTGAGTTTAACACGAGCTTGCTCGAAATCGCAGTCCGGACATTTATCGTCTATGTAGTGGTATTGGTCGGCCTGCGTATCTTTGGGAAGCGCGAGCTCGGCCAGATGACACCGTTCGATCTGGTGCTGATTCTCACCCTGAGCAACTCTGTCCAGAACGCTATGACCGGTCCCGATACTACTCTTAGTGGCGGCATAGTGTCAGCGGGGACACTGCTTGTGACGCACTGGTTCTTCAACAGGCTGGGGCTCAAGGTGCCGAGGGTAAGAAAGTGGCTGGCAGGCGAGCCGACGCTGCTGGTACATGACGGCCAACTGCTGTACGGGCATTTGAGCCGTGAGGGTGTAGAGCCGGACGAAGTACTGATGGCAGCACGCGAGCACGGTCTGGACAAGATCTCGGAGATTGGCGAAGCGATGCTCGAAGTGGACGGCACCATCAGCATCATACCTGCGGGTGTTAAACCGCTCACGTCGAAGCGTAAGAGACGTGTACACAGGTAAGAGCCTGAGCAAAAGTTGCGAGGTTAGGTGACAGTACCAACTGTCAATTATTACAAGGAGGTAATGATATGAAATCACCGGTAACAGTAGCTATTACAGGTGCGGCCGGGCAGGTTGCGTATAGCTTGATCTTCAGGGTGGCTAGCGGCGAGGTCTTCGGCATGGACCAGCCTGTGAACCTTATCCTCAAGGAAGTCCCGCAGTTTGTCGGTACGCTTGAGGGCGTGAAGATGGAGCTTGAGGATTGCGCTTTCCCCGTGTTGCGGGATATCAGGCTTACCGATAGTGATGCTGAGGGCTTTCGCGGGGCGAACTGGGCGCTGCTGGTAGGGGCGACCCCGCGCACACCCGGAATGGAGCGCAAAGACCTGCTTACCATGAACGCAACCAGCTTCCGCGAGCAGGGGGAGGCAATCAACAAGACGGCAGCGGACGACATTCGCGTTGTAGTTGTGGGGAACCCCTGCAACACCAACTGTCTTATCGCCATGCATCACGCGCACGATGTCCCCCGCGACAGGTTCTCGGCGCTAACAAGGCTCGACCAGAACAGGGCCAAGGCGCAACTTGCCATCAAGTCGGGCAAGCTCGTTACGGACGTGACCAAAATGACCATCTGGGGCAACCACAGCTCCACGCAATACCCCGATTTCGAGAATGCGCTGATTGGCGGCAAGTCTGCTGTAAAGGTGATCGGTGATCGCGAGTGGCTGGAGAACCAGTTTGTGGAGACGATCCAGAAGCGCGGCGCGGCAATCCTGTCGGCGAGAGGTAAGTCGAGCGCCGCATCAGCAGCCAACGCAGTACTGGATCATGTACGCAGCATGATAGAGCCCACGCCCAGGAACGACTGGTTCAGCGCCGCTATCATCTCGGATGGCAACAACTACGGTGTCGCTGATGGATTAATCTTCTCGTTCCCCTGCCGCTCCGACGGCAAAGGCGATATCGAGCGAATAGAGGGCGTCCATGTCTCCGCATACGGACGGAAGAAGTTGGACACCACCCAGTGGGAGCTAATTGGCGAGCGCGAGGACGTGAAGGAACTGCTGTAAGCCGTTTTGTGCGAGCTATGCCTCGCTTCTATAGTACATATAAGTACGTAGTAATTCACTTCCGTGCAAAGGCGCATCAGGAGGGCGGCCAATTGCGGTCGCCCTTTGTGCTGAGGATCTACCTTGGAATGTTACAGTTGCAAATCAATCAGCGGCGAGCGAAGTATCTCGCCGGGTCCGACGATATATTCAGGCGAGTACTGGCTAATTGAGCATGCCTACCCTTGCGGCATGAAAGGCTGGCTTGTTATCGTTCTGCGTAGGCACGCATCAGCACTTTATGAGCTTACATCAAGCGAGTTTGCCGAGCTTGGAGTACTCCTGGAGAAGACCGCGTCGGCACTGTACAGGGCTACGGGCTGCGAGAAAGAATACGTGGCATGCTTTAGTGAGGCGGAACACTTTGACCATGTCCACTTTCACATTGTGGCAAAATCAGCAGCTTTGCCGACTGAATTAAAGGGTCCGGCCATATTCAAAATGCTGAAAGTATCGGCCGAAGAGGCCGTGCCGTCGAATGAGATTGCAGCTTTCTGTGAGGAGATGCAGGCGAGTTTCAAGTAAGGCACAGTGGAGCGTCTCAAATAGCTTCAGGTACGAGCAATTTCTTTTCTGAATATGCTGTCCAACTGTGCGGGCAAATGTTCAGACTAATGGTGCAGAGCGGGGTGCAGGGGCGCAGCCCATGACGGGGTATGAGCGAAGCGGGGGCGGGGTGTCCCCTGGTTTTCACAATAAAAAGCCCCCTCTTCCACACATGGGAGAGGGGGTTGGGGGTGAGGGTGCTGCAGTAGAGACGAGACTTGAAGATTGCTCCCCTCCAAATCTGAACATTTACCTGTGCGAAAAGATTAGACGAGATTGGTGAAAAACTGTACAATAGTAGATGGTAAAAATATACTGAGGAGGAGGCACTGATGATATTAGGTGTCCCGAAAGAGATAATTCCTGGCGAGACCAGGGTTGCGCTGATACCTGAAAGTGTAGCGCAATTGGTGAAGAAGGGCGTGCAGGTGGTTGTTGAGACCAATGCGGGCCTGGAATCATCCTTTCTTGATGAGGCTTACGAGAAGGCCGGGGCGAAGATCGTGCCCGACGCAGCAACTCTCTACAGCCAGAGCGATATGATCTGCAAGGTGCAGCGCCCGGTGGTGAACGCGCAAACCGGGAAGAACGAAGTGGCTATGATGAAGCCGGGTTCTGTGCTGATCACTTTCTTCGCGCCGCTGATCAATCACGATATTGTTCGTGACCTCGTGGCGGGCAAGATCACCAGCTTCAGCATGGACGCTATTCCGCGCACCACCCGCGCCCAGAGCATGGACGCGCTCTCCTCGATGAGCACGGTAGCGGGATATAAGGCTGTGCTGATCGCGGCGAACTCGATGGGTAAGTTCTTTCCGATGCTTATGACAGCAGCCGGAACGGTGCCTCCTGTGCGCGTATTCGTGCTTGGCGCGGGTGTCGCTGGCCTGATGGCTATCGCGACCGCACGACGCCTCGGCGCTGTGGTTGAGGCCTTTGACGTACGTCCTGTTGTCAAGGAGCAGGTCGAGAGTCTTGGCGCAAAGTTCGTTGAGATGCCGATTGAAGAGCAGACCCAGACGGCGGGCGGCTATGCCACCGCACTGTCGGAAGAGGCCCACAAGCGCGAAGTTGAATTGTTGCACAAGCACGTGCAGGCTTCTGACGTTGTCATTACAACCGCGCTTATTCCCGGCAGGCCTGCACCTGAGCTTGTGAACGAAGACATGGTGAAGGACATGAAGCCAGGATCGGTGATCGTGGACCTTGCGGCTGAGAATGGCGGTAACGTCACCCTCACAGAGCCCGGTTGCGACTTCATAAGGCACAACGTCCGCATAATCGGGCCGTTAAACGTGCCGAGTATGATGCCGATCCATGCCAGCCAGCTTTACTCGAAGAACGTCAGCAACCTGCTTGGGCTGCTGCTGACCAAAGATGGACAGTTCAACCTGAACATGGAAGACGACATCGTTGCGGGTACGCTCATCACAACTGACGGCGAAATCAAGCACGCCGGAGTAGCATCGGCGATGCAGACGGCAGCCGGAAGGAGCAACGCGTAATGCTTACCAGCATACTTTTACATCTTGCGCTCTTTGCGCCGCTGGCTCAGACCGAAGGCTCGACCACAACCGGGACGGGCCTGCCCACTCTCTTTTTGATAATTGTGGTGTTCATTCTGGCGGTGTTCCTGGGCATCGAGATCATCTCTAAAGTGCCCACAATGCTGCATACACCCCTTATGTCGGGCACAAATGCCATCCACGGTATTGTGCTTGTAGGCGCGATGATCGTGCTTGGCGCAGCGGGCGACAACCTGCTCTTGATCATTCTTGGTTTCATCGGCGTAGTGTTCGGCGCGGGTAACGTGGTCGGCGGCTTCGTCGTGACCGACAGGATGTTGCAGATGTTCAAGAAGAAGCCACAGCCTGGAGGCAAGAAGTAAGCATATGGATTTCAGTTCTCCACAACTATACATAGAAATAGCCTACTTGATAGCGGCTATTACCTTCATAATCAGTCTCAGGCGCTTGAGCAATCCCGCGACCGCGCGTACGGGCAACCTGACCGCGGCAGTAGGTATGACCATCGCCGTGGCCGCCACGCTCGTAAACCTGGTCATCAACAACCTTGACTGGCATATCCTGCTGATTCTGGTAGGTATGGCTATCGGCGGTGGCATAGGGTTGTACCTTGCGCGCACGGTCGAGATGACTGCCATGCCGCAGATGGTGGCGCTCTTCAACGGCATGGGTGGCGGCGCGGCTGCGCTCACATCGATGTCCGAGTTCTTCGAGCGGCTGAACCACAACGTCAACTATAGCTTTGATTTCTCGATAGCCACAGCGCTGGGCGTGATCATCGGCTGCATGAGTCTCTCCGGCAGCTTTATCGCACTCGGTAAGTTGCAAGGCTTCATATCGTCCGCCCCTGTGACCTATAAGGGCCAGCAGATCGTCAACGCCCTTGTGGGGGTCGCGATTGTGGCTCTTGCCCTCTTCCTCATCGTTGTGCAGCCGGGCGGCTCTCACACCACCGTGCTTGTGATCATGGCCGTACTGGCACTTGTGCTGGGCGTGGCGATCACGATGCCTATCGGCGGCGCGGACATGCCTGTTGTTATCTCGCTGCTCAACTCCTTCACGGGTCTTGCGGCGGCCTTTACAGGCTTCGTGCTCCAGAGCAACGTGCTTGTCATCAGCGGCGCGCTCGTGGGTGCGTCCGGTATGCTGCTGACACTGTTGATGGGCAAGGCGATGAACCGGCCTATTACCAATGTGCTGTTTGGCGCATTCGGCTCGGGTGGCGGCTCTGAGGCGTCCACTGCGTCCGCGGAAGGCAAGTCGATCCGCGAACTTAATGTGGATGATGTCGCAACCCTGCTGGCGTATGCTAACCAGGTCGTGATCGTACCGGGCTACGGTATGGCTGTCGCACGAGCGCAAAACGCCGTGCAAGAACTTGCCAAGATGCTGGAGGACCGCGGTGTCACGGTGAAGTACGGCATACACCCGGTGGCGGGCCGTATGCCCGGGCACATGAACGTGCTGCTGGCCGAGGCTGACGTACCTTATAACCAGCTTTTCGAGATGGAAGAGATCAACCCTGATATGCCGCGCACCGATGTGGTGCTTGTGATCGGCGCGAACGACGTAGTAAACCCTGCTGCTCGTAATGATCCCAAAAGCCCCATCTACGGCATGCCTATCATCGACGTGGACAAGGCGCAGAACGTAATCGTGATGAAGCGGTCCATGCGCAGCGGTTTCGCCGGTATCGACAACCCACTCTTCTACGAGCCAAAGACAGCCATGCTGTTTGGCGACGCGAAGGATGTAGCGTCCGCACTTGCAGGAGCGGTGAAGCAGCTCTAACAGGGCTGCCGTGACAAGCTAAGGGTCGTTACTTGAAGGCGCACTTTTGGTGCGCCTTCGTCTTTCCTGCAAGGCTGATGCAAAGTCCGAAATGCTGGTGAAGTGGCCACCACTTGGACATTGTCATTCTGAGCCGTAGCGAAGGATCACTAACCCTGGCAGATTGCTATGGAGGTTGAGTCTTCACTGCGTTCAGAATGACACCGCCGAGAGGGCACGCCCCAAACCGACTTTACATCAGTCGTGGCTATTTCTACGAACCGCTTGCCTCAGGCCACAGGATGCACTATTGTTAACGTCCAGGTTGTAAACAGACGTCAGGAGGTACCGGGATGGAGGCGGGTAAGCACATTTATGATTGCGTCGTAGTCGGCGGGGGGCCGGCAGGTCTCTCTGCTGCTCTGTACATGGGACGAATGCGCCGGAGCGTCATGGTGATAGACGATCACGAAGGCAGATCCACATGGCACCAGGTAAACCGGAACTATGTGGGCTTTCCGGACGGGATACACGCCAGCAAGCTGCGCGAAATCGGCAAAGAGCAGGCGAGTAGATACGGCGTGGAGTTCTTCAGCGCGACGGTCGACCAGGTGCGTGCAGAAGGGGAGGGGCGCGAGCGCTGCTTCTACTTTGACACCACGCGGGGCCAGGTAGTTTCGCGGACAGTTATACTGGCGACTGGAGTGACCGACAAATTTCCTGAGTTCGAGGGGAGCATCGAGTGCATCGGCAAATCGATGTTCTGGTGCATTATCTGCGACGGCTACGAGACCATCGACAAGAGGATCGTGATCTTCGGACATAATAACAGGGCGGCATCACTGGCGCTCGAAATGCTGGTGTTCACTAAAGAGGTAACGCTCGTGTCGTGGGACGACCCGTTCAATTTAACTCCCGAAAAGATGTCTGTACTGGAAGAACACGGCATAACGGTGTACGACTCTGAATGCGAATTATATAAGTGCGCTGTAGACGGCCAATTAGAGTCGGTAGTGCTGACTGACGGGACGGAAATCCCACTTGATAGCCTGTTCGTCGCACAGCATATTGAGCCAAATACGCAATTGGCTGAGCAACTTGGAATGGCCCTCGATGAGCACGGATTTATCATGACCGACGTCGAGCTTTGCACCAATGTTGATGGGGCTTATGCTGCCGGTGATGTAACAAAGCTGAACAATCATCAGGTAAGCAGCGCGGTCCACGAGGGAGGAATGGCTGCCGCCGCAGCCAATTACTATCTGTACGAGGATTGGCAAAAGGATTGAGAGTTGGCTTGGCCAAAGACGCAATACACTTTTGTCCCAATGCAACGTGGAATTTGGTTGACGGTTCCGAGCCTTAAATGTTATAGTTGCTCCGATATGGCATCCTTTTGGATAGACCGGAGAGGAAGGGCGCGATGAACCCCGCCAGGAACCGAGAGCGCAAGTGCAGCACGTGCAAACACTACCAACCTTCGCCATTGTGGCGTAAAGGTTGGTGTCGCAACCCGCTGCTGTACGACCGCAATACGAACCACCTGGTGGAGGCTGATAGCCTTGCCTGTAACCGCACCTTCATCGATTACTGGGAGCCGATGACGGGCCCCATGCCGTCCGCAGGTCCTCAGGCCCGAAGCACAAAACCCCGCATCGCACCATCCATCCCAATGGATACGATGGATGCGCAGGGACGTCGAAGTACCGTCACCGGCAATACCCCCGCGGCGGGTATGGCGGCGGTCGCACCAAGGCGAGGGCTGAAGTCGAAGCCGGCCGAAATACCTGAGCGGCCTTCACTAGCCCTGGTAACACCTGATTTTGAAGAGCTTGAGCAGTACACCGCAGACCCTGCCGCTACTCAACAGCTTGAAGAAGTTGAACGGCCGACCAACGGCGTTGAGCGAGGTAAATCTTCGCAGGCCGTCAGGAAAGGGGCCAAAGCTGCCCCGGCCAAGCAAAATGGGCTGCAGCGTCTTCTCACCGGCACACGTAATCGCATAATTGCCGCGCTCGCTGTGGTGGCAGTCGTAATCGCGGCCGTCGCAGGTGGCTGGTATGTAAACAAGAATAATCTGGCTGTCACTGCCAAACCGACACCAACAGTTACGCTGGCCGTGGTCTTGCCCACGCCCACCGGCTTCGGTGACCCGACAGCGACCGTGCCTGCTGTGCCAACCGAGCCGCCAGCCCCGCCTCCTCCGACCGATAGAATCGCCGTCAACGGGTGGGTGCAGGTACAGGGCACGAACTCTGGTCTTGTGGTACGCGATGCACCCGCAAGAGCCGGTAAGCGCCTTGCTTCAATGCCGGATGGCACAAAAGCGCACGTAGTAGACGGACCGCAAGAGGCGGATGGGTTCACCTGGTGGAAAGTGGACCAGTTCAACAAGAACGATCCCGCCGCAACAGGCTGGAGCGCAGCACAATTCCTGATCCCTGTTCCCGCTCCCTAGATATAACCCGTCTTACCCCAAACAAGCAATAAAAAGAAAAGTCACCCGAAGTGGTGACTTTTCTTTTGCCTGTGGTGCTCATTAACCTCTGCGGAATTGCCGCGAGAAGAGAATGTAGCTGATGAGCAGGAAGAAGACGCCAAGCCCTGCCAGCCCCAGCAATAACCACCACGCAGGCGTGCCGCCCCTCAGCATGATTACCTGCAAGCTGGAGATGCCGTAGGTCACGGGCAGTGAATAGGAGACAGAGCGAATCGGTGGCCAGATTGTTTCGAGGCGCAGGAAGAACCCGCTAAAGAAAACGGACCCTAACAGCACGAGCATGGATAGCTGCACAGCCTGGCTCTCTGACTTCGAGATCGTGGAGATGAAAAAGCCGAGGCCCACCGATGCGAAGACTACAAGCAGGAGAGTAACAGCCAGCAGCAGGTAATCACCCAGGATCGGCACGCCCAGGCTCAGCCGCACGCCGCCTATTGTAAGCTCGTTGCTCATCATCAACAATAAGACGCCCGCGATTAGAGACAGAAGAATAGTGAAGCTGATATATTTGCCTGCCATTATTTCGCCAGGCTTTACGGGCGACACACGGAAAAGCTCCACCGTGCCCAGTATTCGCTCACGCACCATCGACAGTGCGGCCAGAGTGATAGCGATATGCTGCAGTAGTAGCACAAGCACACCGGGCGCATAAAATGATGTAAAACCGGGTGAGAGCGGAGCCGTGTTATGCGCCTCAGGATAGAAGGGCGCTGCCAGCACGAGTGGGTTGATCTTCTGGAACTGCTGGGTCAGACTGTCCATGGCGTCGATGTCCTCACGGACGCGGGTCACACGCTGCCGGGCGCGCTCGCGGTCTGGGTTGGACGAGGAAAGCTCGTCATTGAGCGCCTGGACATCTGCAGCGAGACGCTTGGAAACATTGCTGCCCTCGGCAAGGTTCGTGGGGCCGGCATTTTGCCCGTCCGGGGGCTTTATCATAGGGCTGTTCGATGAAAGCAAGCTTGCCAGCAGCAGCACACCAAGCTGTATGTTGGACGACTCTCCCTGCATACCCTGTGCCTGTTGCCCCGCCTGGTCCATCTCATTACGCTGCAAGTGGTCCTCAACTGTGGCAAGAGAGTTCCGCATACGAACGAGTGCGGCATGAATATCGCCTGCGTTCTCCTGGCCCTGGCCGGCAGCGGCGGCAAGCGTCTGCTTGTTTATCTCACCAATGTACACATACGTCAGGTATGTGAGCCAACTGCGCCGAACCGGGTCTACCTCGTTGAAGTAGATTGGCACTCGCGCCTGTGATCCTGCACCGATCTGCTCTTCTATATTTTCCGGTACCACCACTACAAGATCGACCAGTTGGTTGCGGAGATCGGCAAGGGCCCCCGCTTGATCGGTGGTCAGGCGCGTGACCTGTAGCTGGTCGCCCACCAGTTTCTGGTAGTCTTCAACCTTCTGCGAGTATCCACCTTTTTCCGGGACGACAAAGATGCCGGTCAGGTGCCCGCTCTCACCCTGGTAGCCGATGCCGAAGAGGAGGAGGATCAGGAACGGCCCAAAGATAAGGGATAGAACCAGCCGAGGTTGGCGCCTGACCTCGTTGATTTCCTTGGCAACGAAGGCTCCCGCCCTGGTGAAGCGCTTAAGCAGATCCTTCACCGGCTTCTCCTTCTCCCGTAGCGAGGGCGTCACGGTTCATCAGTTCTATAAAGACCTCATCGAAGCTAGGTTTTAGTTCCTCGATGCGGCTGATGGAGCAGTTGTTGGTGTTCATAGCCTCCAGCAGGATTGGGATCGCACTGGCGGCCTCCTCTACATACACACGGACTTCGGTGCGCGAGCTTGGCCTCACCTCCCGCACGACGGGTAGCTGCGAAAGGTTGTAAACAGCGGCAGCCGTAAAGTCGTTGGACATGATGTCAACCACATCTCCGCCCAGGGCCAAACGCCGCAGACCGAGGGGAGTGTCTACCGCGATGATTCGGCCGTTGCGGATCACGCCGACACGGTCGCAGTATTCGCTCTCGCCCACATACTGGGTGGTGACGAAAATGGTGCGGCCCTCGTCGCGGAGGCGGCGAAATTCGTCCCAGAATTTGCCACGCAAGACAGGGTCGATACCGGCAGTTGGCTCGTCCACGAAGAGGAGCGGCGGATCATGTACCAGAGAAGCGGCAAGCTCAATGCGCCGCTGCATACCGCCTGATACGTTGGCAGCTACCCTGTTACGGGCGTCGGAAAGCTCTACGAAATCAAGCATCTCTTTGATGCGGCGGCGTCGAACACGGGGGCTGAGGCCGTATATAGAGGCGGCGAAGTTGAGGTTCTCCCACACTGTGAGGTTGGGGTAAAGGACAAATAGCTGAGGCATATAGCCAAAGCGTTCTTGCACCTGACTGGAAGGGTGGCTCGGGATCTTGCCCATCACAAGAACCTGCCCCTCGGATGGCTCGTACACGCCCGTCAGCAGACGAATTGTGGTCGTTTTGCCGCTGCCGCTCGGCCCTATGAAGCCGAAAATCTCGCCCTGGCGCACGTCGAATGTGAGGTCGCGCACCACTTCGGTGTCGCCAAAGCGTTTGGTAACTCCACGTACCTCAATCATAGGCGGCGCTTCTGATTGTGCTGTGCCATTTGGCGTGCCGTTCTGAACAATTGTGGGCGCGTTGTTCATAGTTGTTATACCTTCCAGATAATGTAATGTCGCGCAGGCGGCTGAGAAAGCCACGCCTGTCGCTAAGAGGGGTTTTGTGCCGGGCCAGCGATGGAGCATGCGCCCACGCTCCTGGCAGGCCAGCCCTGTCGATGCGCTGACCCGGCATTGCTACGTTTTCTTCTTACTCCGCGTCAGGTTCCTCATGTTCGTGGACCAGTTCTTGAGTGTAATTAGGAAGATCGGCACGGGTGCAATTCAGCACCACAACGCTAGGACCATATTCGCTGACCAGCCCGATTGGAATCAGGCGGTCATGCTCGTCTACCGCATCAGGGCGGCCAACAAATGCATAGACAATGCCGTCGTCATCGAGGAGCACCTCGTCTACAACGCCCCAGCTTTCGCCTTCACACCAGATTTGGGTGCCCTGGCTGAGGGTGGTCTCGTCGGGAGCAATGTTACCCTGCTCGGTGACGGGCATCATACCGGGGTCGTAGAGTGTGCCGGGGAAAACGTCCGCGCCCGGCACAGGCTCCGGGTTGAAGCTCCAGCCGTCGCCCTCACTTATGGCGGGCACCAGTTGTTCTTCGTAGGCGGGCAACTGGTCAATCTCATCGGGTGAGAGATTGATCGTAAGCACGTCGCCTGCCTCCTCCGAGAGCACGCTAATGGGAACTTTGACGGTGCGCGAAACGAGGTCCACTGTGGCCATAACGACGTTCTCGACGTGTCCATGTTGATCCACGATTACCTTTTGCAGAACGCCTGCGCGTACACCGTCCGGGAGTCTAATTTCCGTTTCCAGATCGAGTCTCATTGTTTCTCCTAACGCTCAGATATTTTCCGGTGGCTTCAGCGCGGTAGCTATCGCTGCTGCCCGAAGCAACACGTTCGTGCTTTAGAGGCCCAGGGCCAGGGCCGCGTTGCCTACCATGCCCTCGGTCATGAGGGGAATAGAAATTCTTTCGTTTACAGTGTGAATAACCTCTTCGTAGCCGGGGCCAAAGCCGATTACCTGCATACCGTGAGCCGCGAAGTGGCCCGCGTCAGTGGCAAATTGCCATAGCTGTGTTTCCACCGGCCTGCGGAGTGCCTGGTCAAGCAGCATATTGGCGCGCTGTACCAGTGGGTCGTTCTCAGCGATGCCGAACGGCACAGCCGGGATCTCGTATGTTCTCTCCAGCCCTGTGTAACTCTTCATAGGTGTTGGCGGAATCGTGACCGTGCCGGTGGCTCCCCCTGCGAGTGCGCCCTCGAGCAAGCCCGTTATTCGTTCCCGTATTGCCTCCGGCCTGTCGCCGGGAGTGTTGCGTATATCTATAACAAGTTTGCATTGGCCTGGCACAACGTTCGCGCTCACCTGATCGGTTGTCAGCAGGGTAGGGGCAACCGATGTCGGGCCAAGCGCGAGGTGCAGGGGATCAGGCTCAAATGTCAACTTTTCCAGCGAAAGCAGGAATCGCGCCATGGAATACAACGGATTTACGCCCGTCTGTGGTACGCTGGCGTGGACCGATTTACCTGTAATCGTGACATGGATCTCAAACCGTCCCCTGTGTCCCAGCGCCAGGCGGTTGTGCGAAGGCTCTCCGACGACAACATAATCGGTTTGCAACTCGCTCGCGAGCATGGCCGCGCCGTGACCTCCGATCTCTTCCTGTACCACCCCTGTAACATACACATCGTTGGGGAGGGGCAGGCCCGACGCCTTGAGCAGCGCCCCGGTGTAAACCTGGCAGGCAAGCGAGCCTTTGAGGTCGCTTGTGCCACGACCCCATATTTCGTCGCCAATTACCTCGGCGGCAAACGGTGGGTGTGGCCAGCGCGACTCGTCGCCAACGTCAACCTGATCCATATGGGTGTTGAACATGACACTGTGTGCCGCGCCTCCGTTGCCGGGTGCCGTAGCGCGAATCAGGCCGATCACATTGCCGGTCTGGTCGATACGGACGTCGTCGTAGCCCAGGCTCCGCATTTCTTCAGCCACAATGTTCGCAACTTCGCGCTCTTGCCCCGGCAGGCTGGGGGACTGCACCATGCGGCGGGCAAAACTGACCATGCCTGCCTCGAGTTCCGCCGCCTTCCGCCACAGCGTTTCTATTGCTGCATCCGGTAAGGGCGTGTGGCTGTTGTTCGTTTCTGCCATAAAGTCGTGCCTCCTGCTTTGTTAGGTAGAATGCCTGACCTAAGTGTAGCCGAAAAGCGCCGGGGTGGGTAGAAGCAGCGCGGCTCTGTTCTGATTGTGGGTTCGGCTAACTTCTGGTACACTGAAAGCGAGCATGCCTTAGAGCATGCTTATTCTGTAGTGGGAGCAATGTAGCGTGTGGTTTTCCTGGTTAATGCTTCTTGTGGGGCTTATTCTTATACTGGTCGGCTGCGATATCTTTACCAACAGCATTGAGTGGCTGGGTAAGAAACTTAACTTGAACGAAGGGATGCTGGGAAGTATTTTCGCTGCGGTGGGAACCGCGCTCCCCGAAACATTGATACCCATTGTGGCCGTTGTGCTTGGTGCGACCTCTTCCACAGGCGTCAGCCATGCCAATGATGTTGGCCTGGGGGCCATTATCGGTGCTCCCTTTATGCTCACGACCGTCGCGATGTTCGTGACCGGCATAGCGGTGATTATTTTCACTCGGAGAGGCCGGCGGCAGAGCCTTCAGCTAAAGGTGAACAGCCGGATTATCGCTCGCGACCTGCGCTTCTTCCTGCTGGCTTTCGTGATCGCTATCGCGATGAGCTTTATACACAGTATTGAGATCAGGATTGCTGTTGCTTTAGGGCTGGTTGCCTACTATCTTTTCTATGTCTACAAACACGCTACCGACAAGAGCACCGAGACCGATGAAGAGGATGTCGAGGAGCTTTCGCCCCTCCATTTTTCGCGCAAGAGCGAAGACCCGTCGCTGACAGTTGTCATCTTGCAGGTGGCCGTGGGGCTTAGCGTCATCATCGGATCAGCATATCTGTTTGTGCAGTATGTTGGCGATGTGGCAGCGTCTATCGGTATAACGCCGCTCATTCTGTCGTTGATCGTGGTGCCGCTCGCGACCGAGCTTCCTGAGAAGTTCAACAGTGTGCTGTGGGTGCGGCGGTCCAAGGATACGCTTGCCCTGGGCAATATCACCGGAGCGATGGTGTTCCAAAGCACATTGCCTGTGTCGTTCGGCATGGTGTTCACCGAGTGGAGAATTACGCCGGAGTACGCGCCCGCTTTCGCACAGGCTTTGATGGCGATTATCGCCGCTTCGCTGCTCTTTGGCTCTATCGTATATTGGAAGCGATTGACCGCAAGCGCACTCATTTTGTCGGGTATTTGGTACGTTGTGTGGATAATACTGACGTTTCCGCTGAATCTCCAGGAAATGCTTGTAAAATTGGGTTGGTTTCAGTGAAGCAAATGGGATGCTCGACCGTTATGCTATACAGAAGAACTTTCCTCCTTTGGGATAACCCCGGCAGATCGCCCAAACTGCCGGGGTTTGTCCTTAATTTTTAGGCCGTTTCAGACAGAGAATTGACAGAGCATCAGCCGGGGAGCACGCAGCTTTCCGGCTATTTCTATTTATTGCACGTTAACACCCCGTTAAACGCCAGGCAGTATCATTTGGTATAATTGCTGCTGTTCACGGCGCGGACTTATGGATGCGCCGGTTTCTTCGGGCGTAACGAGTGTAGATGAATATCTGTTAGTGGCAACAAGGGAGGGGCAATAGATCATGTTTCGAGGAATCACGAGGGGACCATGGCGGCTCCTGACAGCGCTTGCGCTGGTGTTGGCAGTGCTGCTGCCCGCGCTCGGTCTGGGTGCATATGTGACAGGTGCCGGTGCAGCGGCGCCGCCTTTCAAGCAAGCACCTGATCGCGCAGCGTCGACATCCCTGGTAATCAGCCAGGTGTACGGGGGCGGCGGAAATTCGGGCGCTCTCTATAAGAACGACTTTATTGAGCTGTTTAACCCGACGCTGGCGCCGGTTGTATTCGCCAACTGGTCTGTCCAATACGCCTCCGCAGGGGGATCAACCTGGCAAGTAAGCGTATTGACAGGTACCATAACCCTTCAGCCCGGCCAGTATTACCTCATACGCGAGGCGAACGGGAATGCCGGGACGCTCGATCTGCCTACACCTGACAGCCTCGGCTCAATCCCGATGAGCGGTACTGCCGGAAAAGTAGCCCTTGTAAGTAACAGCACTGCTCTCACATGCGGTTCTATCTGCCATGGCGATCCGGCTGTGGTTGACTATGTGGGCTTCGGCACCACCGCGACCGACTTCGAAGGCTCAGGCCCGGCTCCCGCTCCCAGCAGCACATCGAGCGATATTCGCGCTGGAGGGGGCTGTACAGATAATGACAACAATGCGACCGATTTCTCGGTAATAAACCCTCCAACACCCCGCAACACCTCATCTCCATTCAATGTGTGCGGTGTTGTGCCTACTGCTACTTCCACGCTGCCCCCAACGGCCACGTCTACGGGCACACCGCCAACGGCTACGTCCACACCTGTGCCGCCGACCGCGACGGCTACAGCGGTTGTGGGAATCACGAGGATACATGACATACAGGGCGCTGCTCACCTGTCGCCAATGTCCGGCGCGAGCGTGGTCAACGTGCCCGGTATCGTGACGGGTAAGGCGAGCAACGGTTACTATTTGCAAGATCCGAATCCCGACGCGAATGATGCTACATCAGAAGGCATATTCGTCTTCACAAGCTCGGCCCCGACCGTGAACGTTGCCGACTCGGTGCTGGTGAGCGGCACCGTGCAAGAGTTCCGAGGTAGCGCGCCCGATCTTACTCTTACCGAGATAGGCTCGCCCACGACAACCGTTCTCTCTTCGGGCAACCTACTGCCTGCGCCCGTAGTGATCGGCGCGGGAGGGCGCGTGCCGCCGACTACTATTATCGACAACGACACCGGCGGCTGTGGTATCGTCGAGAACTGCAGCACCTTTGATCCTGCACAGGACGGCATCGATTTCTACGAGAGCCTGGAAGGGATGCTCGTGCAGGTGAATAATCCGGTTGTGGTCGGCCCGACAAACTCGTTCGATGAGACATGGGTGCTGGCTGACGATGGAGCGGGCGCAAGCGTCCGTACCTATCGCGGCGGCATCGTGGTCAGAGCCAACGACTTCAACCCTGAGCGTATCATGGTGGAGCCTATAACCGGCAGCTCCCCCAACTTTGATGTGAACGACCATTTCACAGTGCCTGTTGTGGGCTTGATGAGCTACGGCTTCGACACATACCGCGTGGAGGCTACATCGCCGCTCGTGCGGGTGTCGGGCGGCCTGACCAGGGAAGTAGCGTCCACACCTGCCGCTAACGAGCTTACAATAGCCAACTTCAACATGGAGAACCTGGCGGCCACCGACCCACAGTCGAAGTTTGACCAGCTTGCCGTTTTGATTGTGAACAACCTGAAGTCTCCCGACCTGCTTGTAGCGGAAGAGATTCAGGACAACAACGGCGCCACCAATGACGGAACGGTTGACGCAACGCTGACCTATAACAAGCTGTTGCTTGCAATCCAGACAGCAGGGGGCCCGACATATCAGGTCAGGCAGATCAACCCTGTGAATAACCAGGACGGCGGCGCTCCGGGCGGCAACATCCGGCAAGCCTTTCTCTATCGAACCGACACTGGTCTTACCTTCGTAGACAGGCCCGGCGGGACTTCCATCAACTCGAACCAGGTGCTGACAGATACAGGAGTGCCCCGGCTGCTTTATAGCCCCGGCCGCATTGACCCCACCAACTCCGCCTGGAGCTCCAGCCGCAAGCCCCTTGCCGCCGAATTCACCTATAATGGGCGCACTATCTTCGTGATCGGCAACCACTTCAACTCGAAGGGCGGCGACGACCCGCTGTATGGCCGCGATCAGCCTCCGGTGCTAACCTCTGAAGTGCAGCGCATGCAGCAGGCGAATCTTGAAGCCAACTTCAGCAGCCAGATTTTGTCGTTCGATCCCAACGCCAGTGTGGTGGTGGCCGGCGACCTGAACGACTACGAGTTCTCTAATCCGCTCGGCGTCCTCAAGGCCGTAGGGTTCAACGCCCTTGTCGAAACGCTGAGTCCTGACCGTCGCTATAGCTACGTGTTCCAGGGCAACTCGCAGGATCTTGACCACATACTTGTCAGCAATCGCCTGCTGAGCGACCTCAGCCTGTACGCTCCAATACATGTGAACGCCGAGTTCGCGGTACAGACAAGCGACCACGACCCTGAGATCGCCCGGTTCTTGCTGCCTGTTGGGGCTACGGCAACAGCGACCGTTCCGGCCACAAGCACACCAAGCCCAAGCCTCACGGCAACCAATACGCCAATTTCTACCACCACGCCGACCAACACGGCAATCTCTACGTCTACATCAACCAACACGGCAATCCCAACCAGTACCTTGACCGTAACCAGCACCGCTACGAGCATTCCGACCAACAGCCCGACAAGCACTCCAACACAGACCTTGACTGCGACGGGAACGGCCACGGGCACCAACATCCCGACTAATACACCTACGCTTACGCCGACGAACACCTCTACCAGCACGCCGACCAACACAAGCACAGGCACGGTAACGCCGGTGCCCACCAACACACCTACGAACACAGGTACTGTGACAGCCACCGCGACGAGCACAGCCGCTCCGAGCAGCACTGAGACCGCAGCGCCATCGGCTACGGGTACAATAGCTCCAAGCGAGACAGCCACAACAGCGGTCGGCACCGCCACGGAAACAAGCGTGCCGCCGACTGCCACTGCTACCGCCTGCACCATCACGTTCAGCGACGTGCCTGAGGGAAGTACGTTCTACCCATTCATCCGCTGCCTGGCCTGCATGGGCATCATCAACGGATACCAGGACAACACCTTCCGCCCCGGCAATAATGTTTCTCGCGGGCAGTTGTCGAAGATTGTCTCCAACTCGGCGGGCTTCATCGACCCGGCAGGCGCTCAAATCTTCGAGGATGTGCTGCCCGGCTCTACGTTCTACGACTTCGTGCAGCGTCTGGCTTCTCGTGGCTACATGGTTGGCTATCCTTGCGGCGGGCCGGGCGAACCGTGCGGTAGCGGCAACCTGTCTTACTTCAGGCCGAATGCCAACGCCACACGCGGGCAGATCTCAAAGATAGTGAGCAACGCGGCAGGTTTCACCGACCCGGCTGGCGCGCAGCTATTCACCGATGTCGCGCCCGGCTCGACCTTCTACGACTTTATCCAGCGGCTTGCCTCGCGCAACATCATGAGCGGCTATCCTTGCGGTAGTCTTGGCGAACCGTGCGTGAACGGGAATCTGCCTTACTTCAGGCCGAATGCCAACGCGACGAGGGGGCAGACTGCGAAGATAGTGGCCAACACTTTCTTCCCCGGCTGCAATCCCATCCGGCGCTAAGATAGATGGTGAAGAACCGAAGTGGCCGCTGAAAGGCGGCCATTTTGGTTTTCCGGAATGTGTGCAGGCAAAGCTATCTATACGTACGGCCCTTCCATCGGACGCCTTTGCCCGACAGAACCCTGTAGAGCGAGAAGAGAAGCATCGCATCGCCCATCACTACACTGAGCGGGTAGAGCAGGGCGTAAGCGGGCGGTATGCCCATCTGGCGGCAGACGGCGACCCTCAGCGCAAGCATGGGGATAATCTGAAAGGGTGCGTTCCGGAGGGCACTCTGTCTGCCTCGGAAGTCGCGGTGGATCAATGCGTGGAGACAGGCGATAGGTGGGGCAAGCGCATAGAGAGCAAGGGCGGCAGCAATTGTGAGCGTTCTGGGGGCGTTGTGGCCGGTAGCCCAGAAGAGTGTCTTCGAATAGCCCGCCCACATTTCGGGCAGCGAAGAATAGACCCGCGCTCGAACTAACTTGCGCCCATATTCAAGGCGAATCGTGCCGCCTCGCGACTTCGCGGCGGCTGCTATGGCGCGGTCCTCTGCCACGTCGCCGCGTACCGTGTCGAGCGCGACGATCCCCCCGTAGACCTCTCGGCGTATGAGCATGAACTGCCCGTTGGCGGCGGCGCTGCCTCCAGGCTCGTTCACGCTGTCCATGCTGCCCACCAGCAGGGTGTACAACTCGCCTACCTGCGGCACGATCACGCGCTCCCAGAAGCTGTGCATTTCGACGTCAATAATCAGGCTAAGCAAGTCTGCCCCTGTCTCACGGGCGCGTAGCACAACCGTGGAAAGCATGTCGGGGTTGTGGCGGGTGTCGGCATCTACGAAGAGCAGGTATTCTGCTTCTGCCGCGGCCGCGCGTAAGCCCGTGTGCATGGCGTGGTTCTTGCCCGTCCACCCTTCTGGAAGGGGAGGGGCAGACAGCAATCGCACTTGCGAGTGGCGGCGTGCGAACCCGGCGACAATCTCGGCGGTGCGGTCGGTGGACCCATCATCGACCACGCTGATGCGCCAGCTATCCGTAGGGTAGCGCTGGGTGAGGAGCGTATCGAGCAGCGGGCCGATGTTGCACTCCTCGTTCCTTGCCGGGATAATGACCTCAACCATGGGCGCGCGCTGTCCTACAGGCCAGGGCTGCGACATTAATTCGCGGTTCCTAAGCCGGTTGAGCGCGAGGCCAATAGTTACCCCGGCTGTGATACTATTGATGATGAAAGTGCGTAGTAAATGTATGTCCATCTGTAAACGCGGCATAAGCATAGTGTACGTGCTGGGCAGGAACGGAACAAGTAATCAAATAAGAGCCGGGATCAAAGTGAAACTGGAAAAGGAGAGGGAAATGCCTCCAATAGATAAGGCGCTAAGACGCGATGAGCTAAGGAAGAAGGACCGGGACGCCCGCTACCAGAATGTTCGCTACCGCACGCTGCGGGCAGGCGAGTCGCTGGTCGCCTTCGAAACCGAGCGCAAAACGACAGTAGAGGGCAAGCCGGTGCGGAAAGTGAAGAGGAAGAAGTAGGAGCGTTAGGTGTCAGGGATCAGGGATCAGGGATCAGTGGCTGGTTACGACTGCAGACGTTGGGAGTTGCTACACAGTGTGCTGTTTCGTTTGGTAAGAGATGCGTTTAGGATAAGGGGTGCAGGGGCGAAGCCCATGACGGGGTATGGGGGTGTCCCCACTCTTCCCCTTATAAGACTCCCCTCTCGCCGTTTCGCGGGGATGAGCGCAGCGGGGGCGGGCCGGGGATGAGGGGTATCTCATTGGCTATTGCTTGGGACTTACGAAAACCTACCCTTGAAAGCCAGACATGGGAGGGGTCGGGTGGATCTCGACTTACGGAGATGTAAGATGCCTCCGCTCCTGTTCTGGATACTTTCAGCCTTTTGGGGTCTTGCATCTATAGAACAAATGTGCTAAGATGGGCATATTCTTGTTCGTTAGAAAGCGGGGCGATACTATGGACGATAACGAGGATATGGCATTATTCAATGGCGAGCTGGTCCGGTTGGAGCCGGCAGGAGCGTTGGCGCGGGACGACCGGCAAAAGTTGCTGGTACAGACACTGAGCGAGGCACAGGTCGATTTTCTTTTGCAGCGCACCCCCAGGCACGAAATCAAGACGCGGCAGGGTCGGGGCGGAATGCAGTTCTCCTATGTGGAACACGGCTATGTTACCGAGCGCCTCAACCTTGTATTCGGCTTCAACTGGGATTTCGAGGTAACCGACAAGCAGATCCTCGATGATGAAGTCATCGTGGAGGCTCGGCTCACGGTGCGCACACCGGGCGGCCAAACCATTGTCAAGACACAGTTTGGCGGAGCAGACATCAAGCGGCATAACTCGGGCGCAAAGAACGGCAAGCCGCTCTCGATTGCTGACGATTACAAGGCGGCTGCCAGCGACGCGCTGAAGAAGTGCGCTTCGCTGCTGGGGATTGGACTTGATCTCTACGGCCGCGACCGCCCTTACGACCTGGAGGAACCGTCAGCGAGCAGCCGGTCAGCGCGCCCTATCGAGCAAGAGCCTGCCCAGGTGATCGACGTCGGCTCGGAGGTCGCCAAAATGGAAGGTATGCGGAGTGGGCTTTGCACAACAGCCCAGTGGCACGAGATCAGCAAGCTGGCCGCACGGGCAGAAATGGACGTACCAGACCTTTGCGCGAGTCTTGGCGTGAGCACCCTATCCCAGCTCACGGAGGCGCGTGCCCAGCGCGTGATAAGCAGGCTGCGGGAGCTTGCGAGCGGCAGTAGCGGCGCAAAAGCCTCCTGACCCAGGACCGGAGGCGGCGACGGTGCGGCGTATCCTTCGCGAGGCAGGTGTTATGCCCTTCTTCGTGACGCTTGTTGTGCCTCAGGAGCGATTTTCCTCTTCACGAAATATTAAGCTTGCTGCCCGCGCATTCATGCTTGCCCGTGCGATGATCCGGTGCTATAATAGGCACGTTGCTGACAGTGATTCGCAAGGCTGGCAGCGCGTCTTGTCTGAAGCCGAAAACCGTTCAACCGGCACGTGGTAGGCAATCGTCCGTCATACTCTCTGATCGCATATTGAGGAGGAAGCATCGTTGTCCACAGCACCTGGTGACGTTGTGAGGAAACGCCGGCCACAGGTCCGCAAGCGTCCTCGCCCAATTACACTGGCGATCATAGCGCTCATTGTCCTTACTGTGCTGGTAGCAATGTTACTTGTTATCACAGGCACATGGCCGCTGGCCGGTTTCCCGGAAAACCGGGCTGTTGGCCAGGTCACGCCGACGACCCCCCATGCCGCTATGCTCAAGGTTGAAGCGGTCGGTGCCCCTGTTCGGGATGGCGAGCAGGTTACTTTGAAAGCCAAAATAACGAATAACATACTACAATCGGCGGCCGCAGTGGGCACACCCACGCCAAACGCAGCAACAGCCACGCCCGGCCCCGCTAAAGTCTTGAACGCCAGCGTGAAGGTGTTTTACTATTACACTCCGCCGAGCGGGGGAGAGAAGACTATTGTCGGTAGCGGCGTCGGCAACTACTTCAGCCCGCAGGGACTGGCAAGCGGTGAGAGCGCCGAAATAGATGTGGTGGCTACAGATGTCGGTAGCTTCAACAGCTATGAGGTTTTCCCGGATACCGTCTGGACTGACAAAGATCCCGTGAAGGCTCCGGAGGCCGGCCCGACCCCCTAGTGTCCGGTTGCGCCCGGCCCTCGTTGTTGGGCCGGGCGCTTTTTGCTTAAATTCCCTCAAAGAGGAGGAAATAATTGGTGCTCAGACAGACGTTTCTTACAATGTCCAATAGCAGCGAGTTACAGAATATTGCCTTGCACAACGGCGTTGCAAGGCGGTTTGCCCTCAGGTTTGTGGCGGGTGAGACCCTTAATCAAGCAGTGAAGACCATAGTTGCCCTCAACAAGAAAGGCATTATGGCGACGTTCGATCACCTGGGCGAAAACATCTCCACCGCTGACGAAGCCGTAGCGTCAGCGGATTCGTATATTGAAGTGTTGGACAGGATAGAACGGACACGCATAAAGTCGAATGTTTCTCTGAAGCTGACCCAGATGGGCCTGGACGTGGATGAAGAGCTTTGCTACCGCAATGTGGCGCGCATTTGCCGCCGGGCGAGCGAGCTAAACAACTTTGTGCGTATTGATATGGAAAGTTCTGCCTACACCGACCGAACTCTGGATCTATTCAGGAGATTGTGGCACGAATCCGGCTATCGAAACGTCGGTGTGGTCTTGCAGGCATACCTTTATCGCACCGAGCAAGACATACGTGAGATGAATGCACTGGGCGCGAGAGTGCGATTATGCAAGGGCGCTTACAATGAACCCGCAGAAGTGGCTTTCCCTAAGAAGGCTGACGTCGATGCTAACTATGCCAAGCTGACGGCCCTTCTATTGAAAGAGGGGACATACCCCGGAATAGCGACCCATGACGCCCGGCTCATACAGTACACAAAACGCTATGCCGCTTCCCGTGGTATCGACAGGGCGAAATTCGAGTTCCAGATGCTGTACGGCGTGCGTCGTGAGCTACAAATGGAACTGGCCCAGCAAGGCTACAACATGCGCGTGTACGTGCCCTATGGAAAAGAATGGTATCCTTACTTCATGAGAAGACTGGCCGAGAGGCCCGCCAACGTCATGTTCATGGTGAGTAACCTGGTTAAACGATAGGTCTGGAGAGGCCAACACCCAGTATGGACGAATCGCAGAATAGCAGCAATGCTTCGCAGCCCGGTGACGGGGTTGCCGAGAAGTTGGGGAACGGCGGCACAGCAGGCGTTGACATACCATCTCCCAGCGGGGAAGATGGCCTGAAGAGTGCTAATGGATCCTCCAAGCGCACCCGGCGGATCGTCACCGAGCAAGGCGAGATAACCGAAGTACCAACTTCACGTCCTGAGCGGCGCGATGCCGGCACTACCCCTTCGGCGGAGGTTGCGCGCCCTGCACCAGCAGGCGCTCAACCCGACGTAGAGTCGAAAACTCCAACTGCGGTGCCGCACAAAGTGAAGGCAGACTTGCGCCAGCAGGAGATGATGCACGGCAGCCACCCCGGCGACAAGTATGTGCGCTATGACCGGAAAGTAGGCCCGTTTAGCCGCAAGGGTAGCGGTGTGCTTTCGGCGTCTCTTCAGGCAGAAGCGCCGCGAGGCCGTTTTGGACGGGTGATCGGCAGAATCAAGCGGGTTGTGATCGGTAACCCGATCAGCACCGAACATTCCATGCACGAGCGCCTGACGAACATCAAGGCGCTTGCGGTGCTTTCCTCCGACGCCCTTTCCTCGGTTGCTTATGCCACGGAAGAAATCCTGCGTATACTCATCCTGGCGGGTGTTGGTGCGCTGAGCTTCGGTCTGCCCCTAGCCCTGGCGGTTATCGTGCTCATGGTGATCGTTGTGGCGTCCTACCGCCAGACAATCGCCGCATATCCTCGCGGCGGCGGCACCTATATCGTCGCCAAGGACAACCTGGGCACGCTGCCGGGTCTCGCGGCGGCCTCCTCCATATTGATCGGCTATACCCTTACAGTGGCTGTTAGTGTGGCAGCCGGTGTGGCGGCTCTCTACTCGATCTTCCCCAACCTGCGTCCGCTTCGGGTGGAGATATGTATAGCGATGATCGTCTTTATTACGATCGCCAACTTGCGCGGGCTGCGCGAGGCGGGCAACATATTCGCTGTGCCGACTTACCTCTTTATATTTGGCATACTGTCGATGATCGTCTATGGGCTGCTGCGGTATTATTTCCAAATCGGTGGCGAGATGGTCTATGTGCAGCCTACGGATATTGTAGCCTCAAATCCGGCGGAGACCATTGGCATACTCTTGATACTACGCGCCTTCACGCAAGGCTCTGCGGCGCTAACAGGTGTGGAAGCGATAGCCGATGGCGTGCCCGCTTTCAAGCCGCCCGAGGCGTCGAACGCACGTAAGACACTGCTTTATATGGCCGTGATATCGATTGCCATGTTTGGCGGCATCTCATATTTTGCCGGCGTGCTGGGTATATTGCCAAGTGAACACGAAACGGTGGTCTCGCAGATTGCGCGAACCATATTCGGGGACAACTTTCTGTGGTTCTTTATTCAGATCGTGACGTCCATGATCCTCGTGCTGGCAGCGAATACGGCATTCGCTGACTTCCCGCGGCTTGCTTATTTCCTGGCCCGTGATAAGTTCATGCCGCACCAGTATTCGTTCAGGGGCGACAGGCTTGCGTTCTCATGGGGCATTGTTACGCTGGCCGCTCTGGCCTGTATCCTGGTGGTAGGGTTCAACGGCGACACCTCTGCACTCATACCGTTGTATGCTATCGGCGTTATGGCCGCGTTCACGTTCTCGCAGTCAGGCATGGTGGTGCGGTGGTGGCGATTACGCCCGCCCGGTTGGCAGCGTAACCTCATCATGAACTTGATTGGAGCGGCCACCACATTGACCGTTTTTCTGGTTGCCACCTTCACCAAGCTCAACCAGGGTACATGGCTTGTGATCGCCGTGATACCCATTCAGATGCTTCTCTTCCTTGCCATCAACAGGCACTACAGGCGCGTGCAGCAGGAAGTTTCAGCGGCGGTTATACCGCGGCGCAGGACTTACAAGCATACATTCATTGTACCTGTCTCCAGCCTCAATTCCGTATCGCTGGAAGCCCTTGATTATGCTCGCTCTCTCTCGTCAAACGTAACCGCGGTACACATAGTGGAGGGCGAGGAGTCTGACGAGGCGGAGCGATTCAACAAGGAATGGCGAGAAGAGATGGGTGATACCGACATAAATCTCGCTATCATCGAATCGCCTTACAGGTCGCTTATCGGCCCGCTGCTGTCGTACATAGACGCTCTCGACCAGCAATTCTCCGATGACACTATAACCATAGTGCTGCCCGAGTTCCTTCCGGCCAAGCCGTGGGAATATCTGCTCCACAACCAGAGCGCGTTGAGGCTCAAGGCGGCGCTGTTGTTTCGGGCTAACACAGTGGTGGCTGATGTGCCCTACGTGCTCGGTAGAAATGCCGGATTGCAGCCTCCGCGTGGGCGCCAATCGCCCTGGGTGGTGTTCCCCTGGTTCGCCATAATCGCGCTAGGGCTTCTGCTCTCGGTTATCTACTTCATATTCATCTCCAAATAACCTGGACACGCAAACGGAGAAGCCGCCCATATCATAGGGCGGCTTCTTTGATTTTCTGCTCGCTGTTCGTCAGGGACGGTAGCCGGGGTAGGGCAGCACGCCGAAGCCTGCCAGTATGGTACGCGCAAGCAACGCCATACCTTGCGCGTTCAACTCGCCTGTCGGACCTGTCAGTGAGACCTTCTGCTTGTAATTACCGGCTCGGTCGAAAATGTCTTTGAAGGCTCGTTCAATGTCTATCATCAGCGAGCCTGTTTCTTTGGCTGCCTCTCTGATGGCCCGGTTGTATAGCTTGAGAACCCCATTGACGGGGTTCAGAGGGTCGTTACCTACCATAATGGTTGTGAGCACTGCCGGACGCACTCCAGCGGCCTCTAGCTCGCTTAGAGCGGCTGTAAGGTCGGACTGGAAGGCAGCCAGGTTCAGCAATTCAAGCTCAGGCTCGCGGCCAATGTCGGATGCGGGGCCCATGTCCTCGCGGCGCACACGAAACTCCGGGCCAAAGGTCTGCTCAGCCTCGTCTGCTTCGCTTCGCGCCTGCTGCTGCCTGTACTCATCGAGGAGGCGGCGAGCAATAGGCTCACGCATGGCATCTCCCAGGCCAATACCCACGACAAGCCAATCCGGTTTGCTGGATGTCACTATCTGCATCAAGAGAGGCGAGCGCAAACCGGAGGCGGTCTGCCCGCGTGAGCCTGCGCTGATGAGGTTGGCGTTTAGCCCTGAATGAAAGCGTGAGATGACATCCTGCAAGACGCGGACATATCCCGCATCGTCAGGTGATGTATGGTCGCCGAGGAAGATGATGGTGTGGCCGGGCTGGATCCTGGATCGCGGCTCGCCTCTGCCGTCCGGCTGATCTGCCATTGGTGGTTACTGGATGTTGCCCGTGAATATGGCCTGTACAACGGCTCGGTCGGCTGCGGGATCGCCAATCAGGAAGATGGTGACGCCTGCGTGGTCCTGGTTCATCGCAGTGGTGACTGTGAACTGGCCGTTGGAAGAGGAGGGACCGTTGAAGGCACGTTCGGAGCGCGTGACCTGGAACTCGAAGGTCTGACCGTTGTTCATGGTGAGCTTAACAGTATCGCCCTGCTTCGCTCCGCTGAAAAGAGCGGCGTTCGCGTCGCTATAGGCCAGGTAGATCACATGGTTGGCAAAGGTGCCCTGTATCCATGTTGCGCGTGTGGTGTCAGGCGAGGGCTTCCAATCGGGTAATATGCCGCTGCCTGCTTCGACGGCAAACTGTGCACCTTCAAAGGAAAGCTGGACGGGGGCGCGAGAGACATCACCCTGCTCGCCAAGCACCGCTACCGCTGTGCGCGTGGCGATGGAACCGGCGTCAAGGGCTACCGCTGTGGCAGTCGGCTCGACGGGAGGCTCGGTAGCCCGGGCGACCACAACCGGGGCGCTGGTGGCTGTGCTTGGAGGTGCGGTCTCGATCTCCTGGGCGTTTGTGGTCTGGACGTTCGAGCCGCCCGGCGCTGAGGTAGGCGCTACGGTAGGTTCGGTCGTGTGCCCCGCACCTTCTCCGTTGGCGGCAGGGGCGGCGGGGCGGGGTGCGAACGCAGAACTAAGAGGCCCGGCCACAAGTATACCTACCAGCAGGAGAATCAAGGCCGGAAATATTAGCTGCTTCCAGGTGGTTGGCACAAGGGTTGACCGCTCCGAAGCGTCATCATCTCCGCCGTGAGTATCGTGCCCGCCATGATCGTCGTGCGCTCCGTGCCCGTGATCATCCTCATGCTGGGTATGCAGATCCGACGCAGTTGGGGCCGACCGGCTTACGTTGCCTTCTGCCGTGTTCGTCTGTTCAGTATCGTTGCTAGAATGGTCGTGAGTCATTCCTGATAGCCTCTATTAGTTAGATTTGTCACAAGTTGTAGTTCCTATTTTACCATAACTACGGCAACCTGTCGGGCAGTTCTACGGGGTGCAGCCAGATCGAATGCAGCTCGCGCTCCGGGAAGCGGGTGAGCGGCATGTTGATCGCCAGGTAAGGAATGTAGACCCGCTGCGGCCCGATTGGCATTCTTGCGCCGGCTTCGCCCGTTCCCGAGGTTTTCAGGCTGCCCGTAGGCGCGAGGTTGTTTGTGGCGTCGAGGAAGTAGACGTCAATGCCCGGAATGCCCTCGCCCTTGTTGAACGAGTCGTTCTTGTTCAGGTCATAGAAGACACGGAAGAGCATCGGCGCAAGCTGATCACGTACCGGCTGCTCCGGTTGCACAGGCGCTCCAACCACAATTACAGGGTCGTTAGCGACAGCAGCGTTGTTGGCGGGCAGCGCACCTGTGTTGGGCACGCCCGGAACGGGCTGTGTAGGCTCAGGTGCTACCGTTGGTGCAACAGCCTCCACGGTCGGCGGGGCCGGAGTTTGTGTCGGGGGAGCCTGTGTCGGCACTGGAGGCTTCTCCGCTGTGCCTACGGGAACGGGTACCGCGGAAGTAGCTGTTTGCGCTGCCTCAGGGGTGGGCTGCACGACACCCTGTGTGGGGCTTGGCACAGGAGGCCTGGTGGGCTGGACAACAGTGGTTGGTGTCGCCGCGCCTCCAGGGGCCGATGTGACAGTTACTACCGGCGCGATAATGCCTGTTGCTGTTCCGGGAGGCTGCGGTACGCCGGGCACCACCGCGAGGCTAAGCTCATAGGTCATTTCGGGCAGGCCCAGGTCGCCCGCGTTCTTCACCTGTGCGAAGTACCAATCGTCCCTCTGTGGGTAGAAATCGATGCGTGAGGCCACGCCTTCACCGCCACCATCGTCGTTCTGGGCGAGAATCGTCTCGGCGTTGCTGTCGAAGAGGTACATGTAGGTATCGAGACCTATGCCGAGGCTTGACGTGCGGATCGTGTAGACCTTGCCCGCACGAGCATAGAAGCGGACCCAGTCGGCATCCGTCACGGGGCAAATGCTATGCTGCTGGCTGCTGCCAATCAGGAGCGTCCTTGCGGTGTCAGCTACGCCGTCCGGCTCATAGCTGTCTGTGCAAGGGCCTGTGGTGGGCGTAGGGCTGTTCGGGTTGGTCGTGGGGCTGGCAGTTGGCGTACCTGTTGGCGGCAGCGCGCCTGTCGAGGAGAAGCCGGCCGTATACTGGTAGCCTGCACCGTTTAGCCCTCGCTTGTCGCGTATGCGAAGGAAATAAACGCCCGTGCCTCCGAAGGTATAGTCGATGCGCGATGCAAGGCCGCTGCCGGGCTGGTAATCGTCGTTCTCGTCGAGGCGGTTGCCTGCTGCGTCGAACAGAGTGATGATTGTATCAACCGGCCCGCTCAGGTCTTTGGTGTACAGCGAGTACACCTTGCCGCCATTGACGCTGAATCGTATCCAGTCCGTGTCGGGGTCGGTGGTTTCCCTTCTACAGAGGGTATGCACCTGTTCTGTATTGAGGTCTATGTTTCCGGCCTCTTGAAGACTGTTGTCCGGTTCATAGCGGTCGTTACACGAAATAGGCGTGGCGGTGGCACCTACCACAGGGGTAGCGGTGGCCGCCGAACTTTCGGCTATAGAGAAGTTGTAGAGCCATGTCGGGCCGACGCCTCCTCCGCCATTAGCATCGAAAATCTGTACCCTGAAAGTTCCGGAGGTGGTTGGGCGGAAGTTGATTGTACTATCGCGAGTGCCCGCGGGATTGTCCTGGGCTACGAGCACATTGCTCGGATCGTAGAGACGAATGCCTGTGTCAACGTTCGTGCCGTCGGCCACTGCTCGCAGAGTATAGGTGAAAGAGGAAGACATCGATATCGCCACGAAATCGGTGTCACCCTGCCCACAGATACGGTGCTTGACCGTTGTGTTAGCAGTCTGAAGCACAGCAGCCTGCAGACTATTATCGTCACTCACGCCTTCTGCTGGGTCAGCACAGGAGAACTCCGATGGGGAGCGCAGGATCAACTGCCAATCACGGCCGCTGTTGGTATCCAGGCCGTCGGGCCAGCGCTGGATGGACCTTACCGTATCTTCAGGCAGGTCGGGCTGCTCGTTTGTTGGGAAGAAATAGGGTCGGAACTTGTCATAGTTCCGCCAGCTTAGTAAGGGTGGACCGCCAAAGTTTACTACATCAATTGTTGTATCTGTGGGCGATATAACGACAAGTGCAAGAAAATCGGTTCGCGCCAGCCCTGTCGGACCCACGAGCGTAGGTCTGCCCAGTTGACTGGGTCCAATAGCCCTAATCTCACCTGGTCCGATTATAGGATCACTAAGTGAACTCAGCGTTGCACCACCCTCGGGCTGGTCGTTGTTGTAAAGAGCATATGTAGAGAGATTGATGCTAACCGCGCTGGTGTTGTAAAGCTCAAAATACTCTAATCCGGGCGTTTGGCTATTGAAGACTTCGTTGATAACGAGGCCGTTAGGGCTGGCAACAACATCGGGGGTCTGAGCAGCCACGGTGCCGATGCCGGTCAGGGTAGCTACAGACGTGATAAGTATCAGGCAGACAAGCGTGGACCTGATTAGACGGTTCCATTGAGGGGGGCGCGTCATGAAATAACATTCTCCTTTGCGCCGGGAATGGGCTGGGTCGAGGAACTCGAAAAGAAAGCGCCCGTAGAAGTCATGGTAACAGCACATGGACTACCCACGCGCAATCGCAATCATACTAGATTTACAGGTGAGTGTCAATCCAAAAGCGCGTGGTATGGCGACCGCCGACGGTTGACGGCGTTGTCAGTTGTCAGTTGTCAGCTATGACGCGGTTGGCGGTCGGCGGTCGAGCGAAGCGGGGGTGGGGTGTGCCTAATGTTTCCCTGAATAAAAAGCCCCTCTCCTCACGGCAGTGGGAAGAGGGGTGCTTGTGTTATTCTAACCTCGACCTCATAAGCCGAAGCCGCTCACAGAAAAGAATCAGTGTAGCCCGACAACGTTGCCCTCGCTGTCAATGTCGATGTGTGCCCCTGCTGGGTCGGACGGCAGGCCGGGCATAGTAAGCATCGTGCCACAGAGTGGGTACACAAACCCAGCCCCGGCGGACAGCCGCACATCCCGGACGGGTAGCGTATAGCCCGTTGGCCTACCCTTCCACTTCGGCTCATGTGAGAGAGAAAGGTGGGTCTTCGCCATGCAGATGGGCAGATTACCATAACCCATTTTCGTGTAGAGGCTGATCTTGCTTTCGGCCTCTTCCGAGAAATCAACGTCTTCCGCGCCGTAGAACTTCGTCGCGATGGCGGTTATCTTTTCTTTGATGCTCATATCAAGAGGATAGAGGAACCGGAAATCGGCAGGCTGTTCGGTAGCCGCCACCACAGCCTCCGCGAACCGGGTAGCGCCCGCACCGCCGTCCGTGAAGTGTGTGGTCGGCACAGCGGCCACCGCGCCGGCCTCGAGCGCCACCTTCTCAATATAGGCCCACTCGCGCTCGGTATCTGTCGGGAAAGCGTTGATCGCTACCACCACCGGCAGGCCCATACGCTTCACGTTCTCGATATGTGCGATGAGATTTACGGACCCTTCTTCGAGGGCGGTCATGTTTTCCTGAATGATGCCGGGATCAAGTGGCTTACCCGCCACGATTTTGAAGCGACCCGAATGCATCTTCAGAGCACGCACCGTCGCCACTACGACAGCCAGATCGGGACGAAGCCCGCTGGCGCGGCACTTGATGTCGCAGAACTTCTCGAAGCCCATATCGGCACCGAAGCCTGCCTCCGTAATGAGGTAGTCGGTCGTCTTGATGCCGATGTAGTCGGCCAATATGGAGGAGTTGCCGTGGGCGATATTGGCGAAAGGCCCGCAGTGCACAAGGGCGGGAGTGCCTTCCATAGTCTGCATGAGGTTGGGCTTTATAGCATCCATCAGGAGTACTGTCATCGCGCCCGCAGCCTTCACTTGCTCTGCCGTAATCGGCTCGTTCTTGCGAGTGTAGGCGACGATAATCTTGCCGAGGCGCGCCCGCAAATCGAATATGTCTTTGGACAGGGCCAGGATTGCCATGACCTCCGAGGCCACCGAAATATCAAACCCGCTCTCACGGGGCGCGCCGTTCGCCTTGCCGCCCAGCCCCTGCACAATGTCGCGCAATGAGCGATCCAGTACGTCCAGTACATGGCGCAGCTCGATGCGGGTGATGTCGATATCAAGCGGGTTGCCGTGGAACATAGAGCCGTCCACGAACGAAGAAAGCAGGTTATGGGCAGCGGTTACAGCGTGAATATCGCCTGTGAGATGGAGGTTCATGTCCTCCATCGGCACGACCTGGCTCTTGCCTCCGCCTGAGCCTCCGCCCTTGATGCCGAAAACAGGTCCAAGGGAGGGCTGACGCAGCGCGACTGTAGCTCGCTTGCCGATTCGATTCATGCCCATGGCCAGGCCAATGGACGTTGTGGTCTTGCCCTCTCCCAGCGGGGTAGGCGTGATGGCTGTCACGACGATATACTTGGCGTTGGGGTTGTCTTGCAGGCGATCCAGCACGTCAAGCTTGATCTTTGCTTTGGTCGTGCCATACATCTCAATCTCGTCGCGCGTCAGGCCCAGCATCGCGGCGATTTCCTCTATGGGTTTCAGCGGGGCGGCATGGGCTAGCGCAAGGTCATTGCGTACATCGGTCATTGATTTCTTCTCCGTTGAATGTAGTGTTTGTAAAGGGTGTGCTGCTAAGCGTTTCGCGCTTTACACGAAACGCTTAATTGCCTTTATCGTGTTCTTCAAAAGCATGGCATTTGTGACAGGGCCTGTGCCGCCGGGTACAGGGGTGATCGCGGCGACCCTCTCGATGGCACTATCGAATGCAATGTCGCCTGTCATGCGGCCATCCACCATTGCCGCGCCGAAGTCGAGGACCGCCGCGCCCTTCTTTATGCTGTCTCCCGGTATAAAGGCAGGCTTTCCGACCGCAGAGGCGAGAATTTCTGCTTCGCTGATTAGCTCGAACAGGTTGCGGCTGCGGGAATGGGCGACCGTCACGGTGGCGTTGCGCGCCAGCAATAACTGCGCAAGCGGCTTGCCGACCACGCTGCTGCGTCCGACAACTACCGCTCGCTTGCCTTCTATCGGCACGCCGTAATAGTCGAGGATAGCTATGCCGCCTGCAGGTGTGGCAGGAACGAATGCGTCCAGGCCGAGCGACAGGCGGCCGATGTTCACCGGGTGGATGCCGTCCACATCTTTCTGCGGGTCGAGCACGTCTATGACGGCGTCGAGGCCGATGTGGTTGGGGAGGGGCATCTGCACGATCACGCCCGCGATTTCGCGGAGTACATTGAGGCGCAGAAGCTCTGATTGCAACACGCTTCTTGATGCGTTGGCCGGGAGGGCAATCACTGTTACGGTGATGCCTGCAACCTCAAACGATTGTGTGATGCGGTCGGCATAGCTAACGGATGACGGGTCATCACCTACGCGCACCACCGCAAGGCCCGGCAATATCTTGTGGCGCGCCTTCAACGCTTCGATCTCTGCGGCGCACTGCTTGCGTATCTGGCGTGCCACTTCCTTGCCCGTCATAAGGACCGGGCTACCGGCTGGTTCAGAGGTTATCGTTTTGTCTTCAATGGTCATCACGGCGGTTTGGTCCGTTCCTTCGGGCACACCACGTGTGCCGGGGTAGTTTGTTGCTGCTCAGTTAATCAGGCTCCTATTTCATGGTGCTGCCTCGTTGGGTCTGGCATCGAGGGTGCCTCCGTGGTCGCCCGGTGCTTCGAGGTGCTCACCCGAGTCCATGAGGAGAATTTCGTGCTTGCTATGCTCGTGGTCGAACACCGCGACAGACACATGGGTGTTGCCCATGCGTGCCCGCTTTGTATGCCACGTATCGACAAGATCCCAGTCGTGCAGGGCGGCCATGAGAGCGGTGAGCGCAGCGCCGTGTGAAACAATTATGATTGCTTCGCCAGGGTGCCGTTCAACCATCTGCTGGTAGGCAGCAAAGACGCGCTTCTGAACGAGAGGGATGCTTTCGCCGCCCGGCAGTGTGAAGGTGTCGATTTTTTCGTGCCATTCCTCCAGTTCGCCGGGGAAGCGGTCTTCGATCTCCGACGCAACCAGTCCCTGCCATTCGCCAACATTAATCTCGCGTAGAGCCGGGTCGAGACGCGGGACGAGATCAAGACGCTCGCCAATGATACGAGCAGTGAGGGCGGCGCGCTTGAGATCGCTGGAATAGATGGCGCTGAAGGTTACAGGTTGCACAGCGAGCCACTGGGCCAGCGCGTCAGCCTGGAGCAGGCCGTTCTTGCTGAGTTCTACGTCAAGTTGGCCCTGGAAGCGGCGTTCCACGTTCCAGTCGGTTTCTCCATGCCTTACCAGGTACACGAGCGTCTTCTGCCCGACGCCGGTGTCTACTTCGTCATCAACCTTGCTTGCCATTTTGCCTCTTTCCGCCTGAGGTGGTTACGGGTGCCTAAATTTAGTACGCTGCGAGTAACATTCACAGTTGGCCGCGAACGTTACAACCGGCTGCACCTTACATCCCCAGCCTCTTCCAGTAGTGATCGGTGCGATACATTTGCCTCCAGCCGAGCTTATCATACAGCTTGCGGGCGGCAATGTTGCGGTCTTCCACGAAGAGAGTCGTGCTGCACATGCCAACACTCGCCAGGTACTGGAGGGTTTGCTTGACCAGCGCCTCTGCTATGCCTCGGCCGCGATACTGCGGCAAAACGCCTACCGTGCCTATATACCCGACCTCTTTGCCGCCAATCAGGTCAACACGACCACGGCTCGTGCCGATTTCGCGCCCTGTGCCCACGTCCACGGCGAAGAAATAGCCATCCTTGCTGACGCCCGGCTCCATGACCTGCGCCCTGATGCTTTGCGGTGTAGAGGACTCTCCGAACGCTTCGATAATCAACTGAGCCCACGCTACCGCGTCGCGCTCCATGTCGCTGAAGATACGTACTCCGATTCCTTTCGGCCACACTGGCGCAGGCCCTCTTTCGATGTCGTCAATGCGCATCTGCCAGTAGCTGTGGTCGGCCCTGAAGCCTCGCGCTGCCAGGAAGCTTATGCTCTCTGGGTGAGTCTCGTCCACAGCAGAATAAACGGGCGCGGTAACATGGGAGACACTCGCACTTCGCGCCCGGAACTCTACCATCTCGTACAATGCAGCGCCAATACCCTTGCGCCTGTGGTCAGGGTGGACCGCCATCTCGAAGGCGAGACGCGATGTACCGTCTTTGAAGAGGGCCGTTTGAGAGAAGGCTATCAGATCGCCTGATGCGTCAATTAGCACATTCACATCATCGTCAGGGTGGACGTTACGCCGTTGCCACCGGAGAAAGATATCATCGGGTGCAGGGTCGGCTGTGGGCGGCCATGCATGGGCAGCCACAAGCAAGCGAGCCAGCGGCTCGATATCAGACTCCGTGAAGGGTCGTAATCCGGTAAGTACCTGATCCATATGCCTCTTTATATGTGCGCCAGGTGCTTTCTTGCTTATCACAATTGCCGCTTGCAGCCGAGCAATTATGAAGGCGCTCATCCAATTAATTGTACCACATAGGAATGAATATGCCGGATTCGCAGCTGTTCGTTGACAGCTACTCAGGTGAGGCATAAGAAATAGGCATGCTCCACAATGGGAACATGCCTGCGGGAATGAGCCTGAGTTTTTGCGATGCTAATAGCTGCGCTGTATAGCGAAATCCGCGATCTCCAGTAGAGAACGACGAGCGGGAGTATCGGGGAAGCCCGCAAGGGAAGCCTTGGCCTCTTCTATATAGCGCCTTGCTATTTCGTGGGCTTTATCAATGGCATCTGAGTTGTTAATCTTGTAGATGGTCTTCGCGATTAGCTCTTCGCTGCGGTCTTTACCCTCAATCACCTGCCGGACTTCTTCGCGCGACTCTGTATCGGCGTTCTCGAAGTAGAGCATCGTGGGGAGGGTCACCGTGCCCTGGCGCAGGTCGCCACCAACAGGCTTGCCAAGCTGCTCGCTCGTAGAATGGATATCGAGGATATCATCAACAATCTGGAAGGCCATTCCAAGCTGGCGCGAGTAGTGGCGCAATCGCTGTACTTCGTCCTCAGGTGCCTCAGAAAGAACAGCGCCGATCTCGCCCGCCGCTGCAAACAATACGGCTGTCTTGGAGTAAATACGCTGGTAATATTGCTCTATCGACGCCGTCATATGGTGGGTCGAAAACTTCTGCTCGATCTCGCCCTCGGTAATGGTCACAAGCGACTCTGCAAATATGCGGGTGGCGCGGAGCACACCGCCCATTGTGCTCAGTACCGCTGAGCGCGCAAAGAGAAAATCGCCCACCAGGACGGTGGTGTTCTCGTCCATAATTGAGTTGAGGGTTGGCAGGCCACGCCTTGTCAGGGCGTTGTCGATAGTGTCGTCATGGACCAGCGATGCGGTGTGGAGCAGCTCGATAGCGGCTGCCATGGGCACCAATCGGTCCAGGTCATAGCGGTGGAACTGTGCAGCAAGAAAGAGAATAGCAGGACGAAGCCGCTTGCCGCCCGCAGCGATGATCGCCTCAACTCCCTGCTGGATAAGTGGGAAGTCCAACGTCGTGCTCGAGCGAAGCGTATCGTCAATACGTGCGATGTCGCTCGCAACGGGCGCAAGGATCTGTTTGAGGCTCAATCGGGACCCGGATATAGTAGGAGTTGTCATGGTTTTATCTCGTCTCGGAAAGGGGAGTTGAATCCTTTCGCTACACTTTGAGTATAGCAGCGAATGGAAAGATTGTCAACATTATCACAATCTTTTCGAGGCGCTCTGCTCTCTTCGGTAAGCGACGACGTATGCACTTCGCGATGCGGTATAATATAAGGATAATGTTCAATTATATTACGCTGGCGGGAAAGGAAGAGTTCGCATTATGACCTCCGTCGAGAGGCTGAAAACCGCAAAAAATAATCCCGATTTGGGCTATGATTGGCAGAAGGAGCCGGTTGGCCTCTATTTGCACGTGCCCTTCTGCGAGTCGAAGTGCATATACTGCGACTTCAATTCCTACGCGCACATGGAAGACAAGTTCGAGCCTTTTGTCGGTGCGATTTGCGCTGATATTGAGTGCGGCATTAGCCGCTTCCTGCCGGGCGAAATAGAGGATGGGGGCGCGACGATTAGCACGGTCTTCTTTGGCGGCGGCACACCGAGCGTATTGCAGCCGGAGCAGATAGGCCGGATATTGAGCGCAGCCCGCCGCAGATACACCATCGTGCCAAACGCCGAGATCAGCATGGAGGCCAACCCCGGTACTATCACACTGGAGAAGTTCGAGGGCTACCTGCGGGCAGGTGTGAACAGGCTCAGCATGGGAGTGCAGGTGCTGGACGATGCGATGCTGAAGAAACTGGGGCGCATCCACACAGCGGAAGGTGCTCTGGACTCGTACAGGCTGGCGCGGCAGGCAGGCTTCGACAACATTAATCTCGATTTTATTTATGGTCTCCCAGGCCAGGATCTGGCGCATCTCGATCTGATGCTCGATAGGCTGCTTGCCGTGGACCCGCTGCCCGACCACCTATCGTGCTATTCCCTGATTGTGGAGGAGTATACCCCTCTCTATGTGGGTGTGCAGCGCGGGTTGATAAAGGTGCCGGGTGAGGACGAAGTGGCCGACATGTATGAGCTTATCAGCGAGCGCCTGGCGGCAGCAGGCTACGCGCAGTATGAGATCTCCAATTTCAGCCTTGGTAAGCCATGCGCACATAACCTTGTCTACTGGCACGACCAGCGTTATGCGGCTTTCGGGCCGGGTGCGAGCGGCTACTGGGGCGACACCCGCTACACAACTCTCCTTGGCCCGGCGGATTATATCACTCGCGTCGCAGAGGGTGAAACTGTCATGACTAACCTCGACGCTGTAACCCGCGAGGTGGAGATAGGCGAGTTCATGATGCTTGGCCTGCGTCTGAACGAAGGCATCAGCAGGTCGGAGTTTCGCCGCCGCTTCGATGTAGAAGTGGAAAGTGTATTCCAGGCGGATCTGGACCAGATGTACAGCTTTGGCCTGTTGGAACAGGTGGATGGCTCCATCCGGCTGACACCACGCGGACGCCTGCTTGGTAACGAAGTATTCGAGCGGTTTATTTAGTCTCCCGGCAACATCAGCATGGCAGTTTATTTGCTGCTCACCCCTCGGTGGTGACCACCACTTCTTTACCGTTAATGCGGAAATAAAAAGCAGGTGCTATAATACGGCACACCCAATGCCTCGGACGGGGATGTTTGGGTATTGCAACGAGCGAAGGCTGCAAAGTCGCCGCGTTGCAGAGCGGTTCGTTTCGCTCGATTCACCAGTGTTCTTTCGCGCAGCTTAGGGCGTGGTGGAACCGGACAACGGCACAATTGTCACCGTTGGATTCACCGGTTATGCAGCTTTTCTTCTTTTCCTTACTACATTTCGGCGCGCTTCTCGTACTTGCTCTTTCTTCATATACGCTGGGCCACAGGCTCACGCGCTCAGTCTCCTATGCGTCGGCATACGAGCAGATAGCCTTTTGTACCGCCCTGGGCCTGGGGGTCGTGGCTTACATTGTCTTCTTTATAGGGATGCTGGGCCTACTCTACTCGCCCGTTGTTCTGGCGATATTCGCCGTCCTGCTGATTGCCTGCTATCGCGAGTGGCGCGAAATGGGCCGCGTTCTCGTCGCGGCAGTCCGTAATGTTATCCGCTCGCGTAAGCGGCTGGCCATAGCCGCGTTGATAGCTGTTGTCGCCGCCGTGGTTCTTGTGCTGTATCCTGCCTGGAGGCTGCCACTCTACCCGCCCACCTCGTTCGACGCTACTATGTACCACCTGGCGGCAGCTCGCGTGTACGTCGAGCACCATCAGGTCGCCTTCGACCCCTACCTGCGCTTCCCGCTCTTCCCGCAGACCAATGAGATGCTGTCGGCGCTCATGCTCCTGTTGTACGACGACATAGCTGCTCAACTCGTGCAGTTCTTGATGGTGCTGCTGATAGCGGTCGGGCTGTGCGGTTGGGGGTTGCGCCTCTTCTCGCTGCGGGTGGGCATCTGGGCGGGCGCGCTCTGGCTCTCTAATCCTCTGGTGTTGGCGGTCGGCAGCACAGGGCTGATCGATGGCGGGCTGGCGCTGTTCATCTGCATGTCGATCTATGCCCTGTTCAACTGGCTGACCACGAAGAACCGAAAGTGGCTCGTTCTCTCGGCAATTTTCGCGGGGTTGGGATCAGGCTCAAAATATTCCGCGCTCTTTTTCGTGGGCGTACTTGCTCTGGTCGCTCTATATGTCGCCATCAGAGAGCGGCGTTGGACTTACCCCGTTATGTTTGTCGCGATAGCGGTGGCGGTGGCTGCGCCCTGGTATCTACGCAGCTTCTACTATACGCACAACCCAGTCGAGCCGTTCTTCTCGCAAGTCTTCGGCTATCACACCTGGAACGAAGCGGATATGCAGGGCCAACTGAAGGATTGGACGCTGAAGGGCATGGGCAAGGACCTCAACGCGCTCCTGCTTCTTCCATGGAACCTCGCGCAATATCAGGGCCGCTTCGGGAACGATCTGCCTCTGCTCACGATCTATTTCTGGCTGCTGCCCCTGACGCTGCTGGCGGCTTTCCGCAATCGTTACATAAGATGGCTGCTGCTACTGGTGGGCGCTTTCACACTCTTCTGGTTCTACAGCGCGCAGATACAGCGTTACCTTCTGCCTGTCGTGCCCGCGCTCATCCTGGCGACGGTGGCTGCCGTTGACCTGTCGCTTTCGTGGCTGCGTTTGCCGCGTAGAGAGCCGCTTGCCAGACTGGTGACAGCGGTGGGACTTGTGCTTTGTGTCGCGCCGGGGTGGCTTTTCGCGGGGGCACGTGTAGAAGCCAGGGGGCATGTACCGGTTACGGTCGCACAGCGCGACGCATACTTGCAGGCATCACTTCCCGCGTATATAACGCACCGCTGGCTCAGTGGCGTGTGCGATTCAGGTTGCACGCTCTATGGATTGTATGATGAGGATATGGCTTATTTCACTGTGGGCGACTTCTTGGGCAACACATTCGGTCCTGCGCGCTTCAGCGATATAGTGGGTGAGGCCGACACAGGAGACGACCTCTACAGGGCATTGTCCAGGCTGGGTGCACAATATTTTCTGGTAACCGAGCACCGCAAAGATGTTACTCTACCCAACGATGCTTCATTCCAACGGCATTTCAAGGCAGTCTTCCGGGATGCGGCGGCAGGGGTGATGGTCTATAAGCTTACCCAGTAGAGCAGGGTTATGCGCTTACCAGCGGGCAGTGCTCACAAAAGCCGCCGTAGGGGTAAGGCAGCACCTCCATGCCGTGTGACGTGAGGGCGCGCCTCACCTGGCAAACGGGCAGGCCGATCACATTCGTCATGCAGCCTTCTACGCTGCTGATCAGCTTGCCGCCTTCACCTTGCAGGGCATATGCGCCCGCCTTATCATACGGCTCGCTTGTGGCAACATATCCCTCGAGCTCCACGTCAGAGAAGTCGCGCATGAACACTGTAGAGACGACAGCTTCGTGGTGCAGGGTTTCCGACTCATCGCCCGTGGCGCGCAGGATCACGAACCCCGTAACGACATAGTGATAGATGCCTCGCAGCATTGTGAGCATCTCAATGGCGTCGTCGCGGTCCTTCGGCTTGTTAAGCAGCCGCCCCGGACCGACAACAACGGTGTCGGCACCGAGGACAAGGGTGCCGGGAGCGATGGCCGTGCGATTGCTGCTGATAACGTCGGCGGCTTTTCTCCATGCCCAGAGGCGGGGATCCTGTTCGGCGGGCACAGGAAAAGGCGGCGCAAGAAAAAGCGGTGGGATGGCGAACGGCGGCATGTGGCCTGAGCCTGTCTCTTCTACCGTGCTGACGTGAGCGGTATGGGCGGGCACGATGCGCCTGATAAGCTCAAGGCGGCGCGGCGAAGCCGAAGCCAGGATAAGTTCCACCGGCCTGCTACCTGCCCAGGCGTTTGAGAGCGAACATCACCATCTCTTCGGTGGTTAGCTCGGTGTCTTTGGGTAGGCCGGAAAGGGCTGCCTGGATTTCGGCAGGGCTGTATCCGAGGCCGGTAAGTGCTTCGACCACTTCGGAAGCAGCGGTTGGGCTGGCAGTGATACCCGCCGCGGCAACAATATCGATCTTGCCCTTTAGCTCAAGAACCAGGCGAGATGCTGTTTTGCGCCCTATGCCGGGTATGCGCGTGAGAAGGTCTACATTGCCGGAGCCTATCGCGCTTTCGAGGGCCTCAACGGGCATAGTGCTGAGGATTGAGAGGGCTACCTTTGGGCCTATGCCCGAAACGCCCAACAATGTCTCGAACATTCTTAGCTGCCGCTCTTCAGGCGCACCATAGAGCGCCATCTGGTCCTCGCGGACATAGAGGTGAGTGTGAACGTGAGTTTTGTCGCCCACTTTGCCCAACTGCGAGATCGTGGAGCCGGGCATGAACACCTTATAGTAGACGCCCGATACGTTCAGCAGAATATGGTCAGCCGCCTGTGCAGCGATGATGCCTTCTAATCCAGCTATCATATTTTATCTCGTGCCTGTCTTGTTTTCAGGGCCGCTTAGCCTCGACACGTCGCTTTTGGGTGGGCGTCCGGCTCCTGCTCGGCGCTTCTTCGGCTCTACAGCGGCGGCTGTGCCGTTGAGGTGCGCGGGATCATGGTCTCCGCCCGCGAAGCTGCCCTCTATCAACTCGCTCTGGAAGCGAGGCACGTAGCCCGCGCCCCTTAGCTCCTTCATCAGCCGCTGCCAGGGGTCGTCGCGTGCTGAGTCTCCCATGTCGGGCAGCTTCGCCACCGCCACGGTGGGGGAGAGCCTGCGCAAGATATATTTCTTGGTCTTGCGGGATGTCGCCATCTCATCGAGCACTGCCGGATCGTCCACTTCGATTAGAGTGACGCGGCTCAGGCTGGTATACTTGATGAGGCGTGCCCAATCACTGACTGATTGAGCCACGTTCTGGGGCAGGTCTTTGCCTGTGTTGTTGTGCAGGAACTTTGTGATGGTCTCGGGCGACATTCCTCCTTCTACGGCGCGGAGGATGCTTTCCTTGTTGATGACATAGACGCTAACACGATCGTGCCGCACAAGGTCGGCAAGGCGCAGAAGATGCCAGAGCACACGGCTGTCGGGGTGCAACACGAGCACTTCAAAGTTAGGTTGCACAAGCAGAGGCCGGGGTGGAATACCTGGTTGATCCTGCCGCCGGTGCTCGGGGTCGATGAGGCCTCGGCCCTCTTCGGTGACGCGGAATGAGACAAAACGCTTCTGCTTGTCCTTGCCGATATCCACCACGCCAAGCCAGTTGAGCATCGTGCGCAGCATATCAGCGATAATGCGCCCCTCTATATCGAACCACTGGTTGCGAAACCCTTGCAAAGCTCGCAATCCGTAGCGCCTGACCAGTTCTTCCTGGTCCCAGATGAGGAACGGCTCGCTCAGATGTATCTGGCGAAGGAAGCCCTCAACCGAGATCCATTTATTGGTAGGCAACTCGACAATATGCTTGATGAGACGCTTTCGCGCGCCCGTAAGGTCGCTGTTCCACCAGTAAATCGTGCCATAGGTGGCGGGTTCGCTCCACTTGCGGTCTTCCTGCCACATGCCGAAGAGTCTGCGGCTCTGGGCATCGAAGGAGTGCGTGGCCCATTCGTCTATGCGAGGGGTCAATGTAAGTGCAGGCTGCTCACCATGCGACTCGACAAGCAAGCCGAACGCCTGGGCCATGTGCACAACCATATCAATATATTCCGTGCCCGCCTTCATATCTTCAGGATGTAGAAAGCTCTCGTTGACCTTCTTGGCGACGCGCTTGGTGATACGAGTGTCCTGGAGTGTGAGCTGTAGCTCTCCCTGCGCAGCCTCGCCAAGCAGCGTCAACAAATCCCATGCAAGCTCGTATGGCAGCTTGTTGATAACGGTGTAGGGCGTGGGTGCGTCCAGCTTGGGCTGCATGTTAGCCGCCAGCTTTACAGGACCGGACTGGCCGTTATTGAGGACATCGTGCGGAATAAATAAATACCTGCGCTCACCTTCGAGCACATCCCAAACAAGGGCACGCTGCGTGAGGCCAATATATGCGGCGCGGAATTCACGTTCTCCCCAGTTGAAATGCTTCTTTATCGCCCCTGCGGTAGCTTTGCTACCCTCTTGCTCAAGATAGGTGAAGAGACTCTGCGAGGCGGGTGACAGCATTGGGAGCAAGAGTTGCTTGCCCTGCCCGGTCGCCAGGAACTCGCCCATCACGCCTATTAGCTCAGACTTGTAGTAGCGAGAGGCTTCGGGCAGTTTCCATGTGGACGCGATACGCTGCACTTCGGGCTGTTCGAGGTTGCCCAGCAGGGTGGAGAAAGACTCCTCGAACGGGGCAGGTCGCTTGCTTTCCTCGATGATATCGCGCAGCACTTTGGCCGCTTCAGTGGCGACTGACGTTACGCGTCTTGGCGTGGCTTCGGGTTGGTTTCGTGCTGCCCAGGCGTAAAGATTGTCGCCAGAAGAAACCACGCGCGATCCGCGTACCATTACTTCATCAACATCAACCAGGCCGATTCGCCGTATCCTCTCCAGAAGCGGGGTGACTTCCTCGGGAGGACGGTCGGTGAGGGCAGGCAGGTCATCTACCAGTGCCAGCATGTTGCGCTGGTTTAGCAGCCAGGAGACGAATGACCTTTCCTCAACATCGAGGTTCTCCCAGATGCCCCGCATGGCAGAAGGGTCCACCATTGTGTGGTAGACCGCTATAGCAAGGTCATTCTGAGTAGGACTGACGTCCCTGGTAAGCGTCCCCCAGGCGGCAGAAATGGCCCTGAGTTCGTCCAGGGGACGGCTCATTAATCGTCCCAATAAATTCTTCAAATTACGTTGCTCCCAGGCATGAGAGTTTGTAGCACAATTAAAGACTATACCTAATCATGGCAGGTCTGTCAAATTATGCGGCTGTAGTTAGGCGTGGATGAGCGTGAAACGTGGGGCGTGAAACGTAAGAAATGAGAAGTGAGAAGTAAAACGTAACGACACTGGCGGTCGGTGGACAACGGACAACGAGGTCTGCGCTCCACTGACCCCTGACTCCTGACCCCTGACCCTTGACACCGCGCCGTCGGTCACTGCTTGCTTTTATATGAATTGTTAACGACCTTTGGCTTGTTTGGATAGGGGAGAGGATGTAAACTGGTTGGGCGTCCCGGCTGTGGATCAGGGTCGCTGTTGTCTTCTTCGCTATTGAGGTGTGCCACTATGCCGAACCTTGTTCCGATTACCCTCTTGCCGTTCTCGGTAACTATTGTTGGAGCGATCTTCTCAGCCGTGCTCCTGAATCGTTATTTCTTTTCGGGTAAGCGGCGCCCGCACGAGCTAACCTGGGGTTTTGCGTTCCTGCTTTTTGCTGTGGCGTCGGCCTGCCAGGTCTACGCGGACGTGTTAGGGCACTGGACCGATGCATCGGCGCGCATCTTCTACCTGACCGGCGGCATACTCAATGTCGGTTTCCTGGGTGTGGGTACCGTCTATCTCCTCTTTTCGAGGCGGCTCGCGAATGCTTCGCTGGCAATTATGGTGGTTTTCTCCGTCATATCGGCGTTCGTGGTGTTTAACGTCCCCGTTGATGCCGCCGCACTACAGATTGACCCGGGTTACAAGGCGGTTGTGGCTGTCTCAAGCACACCGCGCATCCTTGCCGCTCTAAGCAACGCTATAGGCAGCATCCTGGTCATAGGCGGCGCACTCTGGTCGGGCCTGGTGTTCTGGCGCAAGCGGATAATGAAACAGCGGATGATTGGTGTATTTCTCATCGCTGCGGGCACGCTTATTGTGGCGCTTGGCGGCACAATCCTCGGCCTCACGGGACTGAAGAACCCCGAATACCATTACGTCGGTATGGTGGTCGGCGTGATCGTGATGTTTGTAGGCTACCTGCAGAGCATCAGAGTAACGCTCCCTCAGGCACAGGTGGCCGAGAGAGTAACCGCAACCGGGAGCGGTGCCCGGTAAGTTTCACCGGCAAGCGAACATACCATTCTTTGTAGGGCTGCTCGTTCAGAGTGGCCCTTTTTATTGAGTCGACACGACATGCTTCGCACCGTCGATAAGCACACACTACATAGCGGGGTCTTTCTGAGCGGAGGATGGCGACAGAAATAGCCGTTCGTTGGTAAGGTGTCTAAGCCCCTGCGGAACATGCCTTGACAATGTGTTGGCAGGCACATAAACTGTCGGCTGTGATAATCGACTTCCACACACATATATTCTCTGACGAAATGCGCGCTCGGCGCTCCGAATACCTGGAGCGAGACGCCTGGTTCTCCACTCTCTACGAAGACCCCAAACACAGGCTGGCTTCCGCTGAAGAGCTTGTCGACTCTATGGACAAGGCGGGTGTTGACCGTACAGTTGTCTTCGGCTTCCCCTGGCGCGACGGCGGGCTATGCCGTGAGCACAATAATTACCTGCTAGATGCCATTAGCCGGTTTCCTAATAAGCTAATTGGCTTTGCATGCGTGCAACCGCTCGATGCGAAAGACGCTCAGGAGCTTGAACGCTGCCTGAAAGCAGGCCTGATGGGGCTTGGTGAGCTTGGTCCCGACGGCCAGCGTTTCGACATCGAGGACAAACGCATACTGGCTGCTTCGGCGGAAGTATTGCAGCAATACGACAGGCCGCTTCTGACCCACAGCAGCGAGCCGATGGGGCATGACTACCCAGGCAAAGGCAAAACGCTACCCTGGAAGCTCTTGAAGATGGTACAGAATTTCCCGAACCTCAAGATTGTGCTGGCACACTGGGGCGGTGGCCTGCCATTCTACGAACTGATGCCGGAGATACGCGAAGCTACGCGCAACGTCTACTATGACACCGCTGCGTCCACCTACCTCTACCGCTTCGACATTTTCCCTGTGGCTGCCCGCATGGTGGGCGCTGACCGCATCCTCTGGGGTACCGACTGGCCGCTGCTTTCGCAATCAAAGTTTATGGCAAGGGTCCGAGCGAGCGGGTTGACCGAAGAAGAGCAAACGGCCATCCTTGGCGGGAACGCCGCACGCCTGTTGCGCTTAGATTAGCACACACCGGACGAAGGTAAAACAAAACCACCCCCGTACAGGAGGGTGGTTTTGTTCTGCCATTTACCGTTATTGTTTACTGGCCGATATTGACCAGCACCTTGTCCTTCTCGTTGAAGAAAGGATCGGGGCTGAACTCGAGCACCAGACCGGATGTGCCCTTCTTCACCTCGTAGGCGATTTCGCCTGTGGCCGACTTACCGGGAGCAAGCGGGCCGGACAGCACTGAGTCGATGAACTCGATCTTCGCGCCGAAGGCTTGCTGCTGCTCTGCGCCCGCAGAGTCAACAAGCTTGAACTGAAGCAGGCTGCTGATGTTCTTGTCTTCTTTGTCGGTGTTCTCAACCGTGATGTTGAGGATCACGTACTCATTGCCGGCGCTGGGTGAGAGGTTACCGGAGTCTGAGCGCGTTACCTTGTTCACGGTCATGTTGATACCGCCGAGGTTGGCTGTGCTGCCCACGTCGACCTTTACTTCTGTGCCACTACCGCTGGAGGTTGTGGGCATGGCTTCAGGTGTCTCACCGGCAGTTTCTTCGGCGGTTGGCATAGCTTCAGGTGTCTCGTCCATAGACGGCTCAGGAGTGTCCTCCATCGTCGCCTCAGGCGTAGGTTCTGCGGCTTGCGTAGCCTGTTGTCTCATCTCGTCTGTGACTGGAATCTTGATTGAAGGATCGTTATGCTTGGAGATGGTCATGATCATGTTCACGGCTAGCTGCGGGAACGGTGTGGGCTGAGGGCCGCCGGGCGTGGGTGTGCCCATCATCCCGCTGAACGCCTGCACGAGCAATTCCATAATCGGCCCGAGATTGAGGTTGAGATCGATTTTGTGCAGGTTCTTGGTGCTGGGATCAAGCCAGAGAGCGCCGCCGCCCATATCCATGCTGCTCAGGTTCATGCCTTCAGGGATCGGTTCGCTGCCCATCATTTCGGCAATGTCGAGCTTGAACGAATACTTTGTTACCTTGACACCGTCCATAGTCTCGGTGCCTTCGTTGTAGTAGGTCTTAATCTCCTGAAATGTCTCGCCCAGACCGCCCAGAGGATTACCGCTCGATGTTATTTGCTCCGGGCTAAAAGACGCGGTCGGATCACCGGGGTTGGTGGTCTCCTCTTTCTTTACAACCCACTTGCCGCTTGCATCCTTGACGAAAACCGTTTCGCCGACCACAATCTGCTCGATCTTCTCGCTGCCGATTGAGCCTTTTATGTAAGCGGTGTCCGGGGCAACATAGTCGCCTTCAGCCTTCACGGGCTGGGTGATGAAGTCAGACGGCTTCATCTCAATGTTGAAGTGATAGCTCTTGAGGTCTTTTGCCTGGTCAACCGCGGCTTTGATGGTTGCCAGTTCAGCGTCGGTAGCCTTTGTGCCTGTGCTTGTACCCGAGCCTCCGCCGGACGTTTCTGCCTGTGTAGTAGCCGTAGAGACAGGTGGTTGTGTTGGTGCTGTTGTAGAAGTAGGTGGTGGCACAGGGGTGTTGGTGGGCGATTCGCCACCGCAGGCATACAGCCCAACGGCGAATAGCACCATGATGGCGAGTGTCAACACGATGTTCCGGATTTGTTTCACGAAGATCCTCCTATAGATTTGCGACACGATGTTCAGCTTTACCGCCAGCCATCCGGACCAGCACAAAGCACGCTAATTATAACGTACCTTGGGGCTATCGACGTACCACTTAAGTAGGAAATACGTCCTGGAAAATGCTGGATTTTCGCCTTCGCGCTCGTTATCACGGCACGATGAATACTCAGGCGTCCTCTGCAGCAGAGCGCAGGAGAGCCAGCAGAGAGGGGTGGAGCAGCTTGCCCGCAGCCACCGCACTGCCTGAGCCTGATAGGCGCGGCTCACCGTGCCAATCGGTAATGGTTCCACCTGCCTCCTCGATGAGCAACAGCGCCGCCGCGATATCCCAGGGCTGGAGGCTGATGTGGTAGTAGGCGTCAACGCGCCCCGCGGCAACGTATGTCAGAGAGAGGGCAGCCGAGCCGAGGTGCCGCACTTTGGCAACGCGAGGCTGAACCCATGCGATCAGATCAACCATACGGCTGGCGATGTCGGGGTTGTGGCCGATGTCATACGCAACCATGGCTTCGGCAACATCGCTCTTATCAGTAACCGATATGGGCTTGCCGTTGACGGTCGCGCCGCCGCCCTTGAGAGCCGAAAAAAGCTCGCCGTGGAGTGGGTCGTAGACAACCCCGGCGAGAACAACGTTGGTAGTGCGGTCGGCTACGGCCACAGAGACACACCAGAATGGCAGCTGCGAGGCGTAATTGTGCGTTCCGTCTATGGGGTCTATCATCCAGATCAAGTTGGACGTGCTGGCTGCTGACGCTCCGCTCTCTTCAGCCAGGAAGCTGTGATCAGGGAAGCGCGCGGTTACAGCGGCGATTGCGACATCTTCGGCAGCGTGGTCATACTGCGTCACAATGTCGGTGCCGCCCTTGGACTGTATATCGAGCGCGGTACGGAAGCCCTGGAGAGCGACAGTACCCGCAGCCAGTGCGGCCTGTTCCGCGACTTCCAGTAGCTCCTGGAGAGATGGATCTTCTTGCTGCTTCATCATGGTGCCTTTGTAGCTTCCGGCGTGGGCTGCGTGGTTGGGTCCGCCGGACTGCCCGGTGCTGCTTCGGCGGGTGCGGTTGCTTCCGGTTCAGGCGGCGTTGTGGTATCTATACCAGGCAGGGGCTGGTCAGACGGCAGCCCGCTGGTGCACGATGGGTTGTCCGTCACCGTAAAGGTGATGAGGATTTTCACATCGTAGCTTTGCCTTGTGGTGCAGATCCACTTTATGAAGGCGTCGGTGCGCTGCTCGGGCGTGCCCACAGCAGGCAGGTGCTGGTTCGCCATCACACTATAGACCACGTTCTCGACCACCGCGCGCCGGTAACGCTCCTCTGTTATGCCGTGCTGCTTGAGGAACGCCTCAAACGTAATGCCCGATGCGAGATCGGTCTGTTTAGCCTGGTTTACCAGCGAATTAATCTGCTCGTCAGTGGGATATAAGGCTTCCTTCCTGGCCTGCTGCACGATAACCTGCATATTTATCAGCTTATCAAGCGAGTCGAATTTTATCAGGTCGAGGGCGCGTGTGCCTGTGATGCCCTCGAAATTGTTGAAGAGAACGCCAAACATAGGGTCGTTCAGCGCGACAGCCTTGTCCTTATCCACACGCTGATCATAGTCAGCGCGGAGTATAGGCTCCCCGTTGACTGTCGCGACCGCATCGGCTGGTGGGGCGGCAGGACCCCTGTTAACGAGGAAGCCGATTGCTACTGCCAGCGCGAACAACAACACGGCAGCCACCAGAAAATAAGGCAGTGTCGCGCTCATGTTGCGCTGAGGTTCGACCTCTACGGGGCGCGAACGCGGGCGTGCTCTTAGCTTGCTGTTGTAATTGGCCGGGGGATAATTGCGCGACTGTGCAGGTTGCGTTCTGGGACGCTCCGGGGCAACTGCCGTCGCGGTGCCACCTGACGAGAGCGAGCGGTCCAGAGCCGAGCGGCGTCTTGGGTCAACCAGAGTGTCGCGCGCCTCGTTGAGAGCCTCCAGCATGTCGATTGCGGCAGGGTCTCCGGCCTGGGCCTTTGGTTCGTAACGATCAAAAAGGCGGTCATAGGCGTCCTCAATCGCCTGGATTGAGGCATTTCGGGGCACCTTGAGTAGTTCATACGGATTGTTGGAGACGGGCAAGCGTTATTTACTCCCTTCGATTGCTAACTCTTGACTGGCTCTTCCAGCGATAGGACTGCCATGAAGGCTTCCTGTGGTATCTCCACGTTCCCTACCATCTTCATGCGGGCTTTGCCCTCTTTTTGCTTTTCCAGCAGCTTGCGCTTGCGGCTGATGTCGCCGCCATAGCACTTGGCAATAACGTTCTTGCGCATGGCCGCGATGGTTTCGCGTGCAATAACCTTGCTGCCGACCGCTGCCTGGATCGGCACCTCGAACATCTGCCGGGGTATCAAGCGGCGCAATCTATCGACAAGCTGGCGTCCCTGGAACTGGGCTTTGTCACGGTGAGTGATAATGCTGAGGGCGTCCACAGCCTGGCCGTTCACAAGCACATCGAGCTTGACCAGGTCGGCCTCGCGGTACTCGGCTAGCTGGTAGTCAAGCGACGCATAGCCCTGTGTGCGCGACTTTAGCTGGTCGTAGAAATCGACGATTAATTCGCCCAACGGGATCTCATAGACAAGCACCACGCGCTCGTCGTCAAGATAGTCCATCTTCTTATAGGAGCCTCGGCGCGTGGTAACAAGCTCCATAATCGGGCCGATGTAGCGGCTGGGACTGACAATGCTGATCTCCATCCACGGCTCCTCAATAGAGGCCATGTTGCCCACAGGAGGCATGTCGGACGGATTGTCAACAACCACCTTCACGCCATCCGTGCGCGTAACAACGTACTCAACGTTGGGGGCGGTCATCAACAAGGTCAGGTTGTATTCACGCTCAAGCCGCTCCCGAATAATCTCCATGTGGAGCAGACCGAGGAAGCCGCAGCGGAACCCGAAGCCGAGCGCGACCGAGGTCTC
>JBDTQH010000016.1:0-107451 GCA_039932335.1 Chloroflexota bacterium | reverse complement strand
GTACGCAGTACGCAGTACGCAGTACGCAGTACGCAGTACGCAGTACGCAGTACGCGCTACGGATGAAAGAAGAACGCCACAGCCAGGATCGCGTATGCGGCCAGCAACTGCACCCCCTCGAACCAGTTGCTTTCGCCGTCCTGCGTGATCGCGCTCGCTATCAGCATCGTCACGCCGATTGCCGCAAGCTCAAACAGATTGAAGAACAGGTCGAGCGGCCGCCCAATAAAGAAACCGATCAGCACCAGCACCGGGGCAACAAAGAGCGCCACCTGCAACGTAGAACCCATCGCGATGCTTACCGCGAGGTCCATCTTGTTCTTCATCGCCACAATCACAGCAGTCATATGCTCGGCGGCATTACCAATGATAGCCACCAGTATCACGCCCACAAACAACTCAGTCAGCCCCAGGCTCTCGGTAAGATAGTTGACGCCCTCAACCAGGAACTCGGCCATGAACGCGACCAGCACTGTCGCCACAACCAGCACAATAATCGAATGTTTGATGCTCCAAGCTTGCCCGTGCATAGCAGGCTCTTCACCGTCTGTCGAATCGTCCCCTGCATAGAGATGCTTATGCGTCTTCAGCGAGAAAATAAGCTGCGCTACATATGACCCCAGCAGCAGCACAGCCACCCCCAGGCTCAGGTTCTCGCGCAAGGTTACGTTCATTGTTTCGGGTGGTGATGTAAATGCGAATGCAGCCGGAATAAGCAGAGCCGACGTAGCCACGATAAGCTGCGAAGCCGACACTCCGGCTGCCGTGCGATTGAATGTCTGCTTCTCCCGTCCCAACCCGCCAAGGTAAATAGAAAGGCCCAACACAAACAACACATTGCCGATAATCGACCCCGTAATCGACGCCTTCACGATCTCATACAATCCGGCTTGCAGCGCGAAGAAAGCAATAATCATCTCTACAGCGTTGCCGAAGGTAGCGTTCAGCAGCCCACCGATGCCCGAACCAACCCGCTCCGCAAGCTCTTCAGTCGCTGTGCCAAGTATCTTCGCCAACGGTATAATCGCTGCTGCCGACGTAATGAAGAGGGGCAGTTCACCCAGGTGTAAAAACTGCACCGCGAATGCCACGGGTATAAAGACTAGAAGCGCGTATATACCGATCTGAAACCACGACGCGCGTTGCGGCCCCGTCATGTCCAGGCCGATGTACGACAAGGCCCTCAACAAGGGGTTGCGTGTTGCACGCTCCTGCTCAGGCGACATCCAGTCAGGACCACCATGCTCCGTACTATGACTACCATCCGAGCCGCTTTCACTCTCAGCCATTCGTTTCCTCCTCCTCTAAGCTGTGAACATCGCATAATGCAGGCGCATTCTACCGATTACCGGCGATAGCCGGGGCAGCCCACATTCTAACTAATATAACAGCTACATGAGCAAGGAAAGTACCGCGAGTAGGTGGCGCTAGTTAATCGCTAACTTTTGCGTCTGCGGCGAGTGACGGGGCTTGGTGTAGAGAGGGGGCAAGAGAAGGTGAGGATAGTGCCGCTCTCGGGAGACGACTCGATGGTGAACTTGCCTCCCGCAAGCTCAACACGCTCGCGCATTGAGCGCAATCCGAGCTTTTCGCCCGCGTAGCGTTTCTGCAAAACGGCCTTCGGGTCGAAGCCGCGCCCGTTATCGCTCACCAGCATAGAAAGGTCGCCCCGGCTCACATTCATCTGGATAGTGGCAGAGTTTGCACGAGAATGCTTGCGAATATTCGCAAGAGCCTCCTGGGCAAGCCGGTACATAAGCAGGGTCACATCAGCGCCCAGTTTGCGCTTCACCTGATAACGCAGATCGACTTCAATGCCTGTAACCTCGCTGAACCGCTCAACATGGTTGCGTAAAGCGGTCTCCAGTCCATATTGGGTCAGCAATTCCAGGCTAAGGTCAGCCAGCACCGCCCTCACTTCCGTTACGGTGCCTGTGAGGCTGGCTCGCAAAGCATTCAGTTCCCGCCTGCTTGCGTCAAGCTCCCCACGATCCAGGCGTCGAATGGACCTATCCAGGGCGAGCAGGCTAACTCCAAGTGACTGAAGAGGCCCATCATGAATATCCATCGAAAGGCGGCGGCGCTCGGCTTCCTGTGCATTAAGGAGCTGGTGCAAGAGATTAGCCTGCTCCTGTGCGCGTGCTTGCAACGCTTCTTCGGCAACTTTGCGCGCGGTAACATCGCGGGCTATTGCCATGATGCGCCCATCGTCCAGCAGCTTGGCACCAATCTCTACCGTTATGTTCGTGCCGTTCTTGTGGCGCACCACCCGCTCCTGCACGATAATCCGCCCGGAACGGAATTCTTCCAGCCCTTCATGGTTTAGCTCGCGAGCCAGCGGCATAACCAGGTCCCGCTGGTTCATATGGAGCAGTTCGTTCGGCTCGTACCCGAGCATTGTCGCGCCAACAGGGTTGACGTCGGTCAACCTACCCCTTCTGTCCACCACAAAGATGCCGTCCGACGCTTGCTCCATAAGGGCGCGGTAACGGCTCTCGCTCTCCAGGAATTTGCGTTCAACTCGCTTGCGCTCCACCGCATACCTGATTGCGCGCACCAGCACCTCATTGTCGTTCTGACCTTTAACGAGATAATCTTGCGCTCCGTTGCGGAGCGCGTCCAGTGCGAGGTTCTCGTCCTGGGTGCCCGTCAGCACTACGACAGGCAGGTTGGGATTCTCCTGGTGGAGCAGCGTCAGCGTGTTGATGCCCGTGCTGTCGGGAAGGGACAGATCAAGCAAGACTACGTCGAACTCACTCTCCTTCATCAAATCGCGTGCATCCGAAAGCCGCGCAGCCCGCACCGCATAGAAATTGCCGTAGTCCCCCTCGTTGAGAATAGCCTCCATCAAATCGGCAAAAGAAGGGTTATCCTCCACCAGCAAGACTCTAAGGTGATCGGACTCGGCACCCGGGGCAGACGTATCAGAATAGCCGAGCGGTGAGGACGTTCCCCACATCGAGGGATAATCACCGCTCCTCGTGAGCAGCGGCATACCGTCGGAGATGCCTCCTCCATCGCCAGGCTCATAAGAGGATTCGTATCCCTGAGGGTCCATCAAAGGCTAACTCCGGTCACAAGAGCAAATCGAAGGGAGAACGATATGTTCTGTAAGCATCTACAGATAAAGGTCGGGAGAGCAGTTGGGATCTGTGAGCCATCCAGATAAGGCAAGCATACCGCCTGCGATTGGCAGCCGACAGTGCATGCAGCTGATGCATTGTCCCAACAGATATAATAAGGCGAGTATAGCAGAGCATAGTCCCCGGGCAAACGGACTACAGGGTAAGCATTGATGGGACCAAAGTCCCTTATTTATCGGGATAATCAGAGCCGGGTGCAGAGGTACTCCACCAGGGGCATGAGCGAAGCGGGGTCTCTTATCGAGATGTTAGACTGTTCCGCCCTGAATCCGGGCATATATTCGAGTGCGTAAGCGTCCAGAAAAGGGGGTGCAGGGGCGAAGCCCATGACGGGGGTATGGGGGTGTCCCCCATTCACTTCTCTTCTATTTAGACTCCCCTCCCACGTGTGGGAGGGGTTGGGGGAGGGTCTTGGCTTGCCTGGATGTCAGGTTGCTCCACCCTAAGTCTGAACATGTACACGAGTGCTAATCCTTGTTCCTCACCACCACATCTGCTAATATGACCGCATTATGTCTGCGAGCGGTAATTCCGGGCAAGAGATGGTCCTCACAGTGGGTCGGGAGAATGCAGGTATCAGGCCGCATCTCTTCGCCTTGCTTGGCTATCTTGCGCTCGCCCTCGTGGTCACATACCCGGCTGTGCTGCACTTCACCACGCAGGTGCCGGGTGATCTCCTTGCCGACCGCGACCAGAACCTCTGGAACCTCTGGTGGGCCAAACAAGCCATCTCCCTCGGCACCAATCCTTTCCACACAGGTCTGCTCTACTACCCATACGGGGTTGACCTGTATTACCACACACTCGCTCTGCCGCTTGGCCTGATCGGTCTGCTGCCTCAACTGCTGTTCGGCCTCCCAGCCGCCTACAACACAGTGCTCATCGCAGCCTTCACCCTATCAGGCTATGGTGCGTTCCGGCTCGCGCTACTCTTCCTGCACCCGTCCACACCACTGCGCCTCTTTGCCGCCTTTCTCGGAGGCGTTGTGTTTGCCTTCACGCCCTACACGCTCGATGCGCTCAAGGGCCAGCCCGAAGTGCTCTCACTACAATGGATGCCCTTCTATGCGGAGATGTGGATACGTGCCGTCCGGCAGGCTAACAATCACGACGAAACAACAGCCGGCAAGCGTCCCTGGTGGTTCTACGCGTTACTTGCCGCGGTGTTCATGGCCCTTGCCGCCTACAGCAGCCTCTATTACGCCGTCTACCTCGTCATCTTCACAATTGCACACGGCGCGTATACATTGCTTGCAGCCTTGCGTCACCCCGGCCCCAAACCAGCCGCCTCCCGTATTATCACGAACTTGATCCGCCCCCTCGCCGCGACCGCCATAGTCACGCTCGCCCTGACATTACCCCTGCTAGCCGGGCTGATTGCCGACCGGGGCAATCCCCGCTTCGCTGTGGCCGCCGACCCACAGCACAGGCTTGCCCACTCCGCCGACCTGCTCAGCTTTTTCGCACCACCCCACGACCACCTGCTCTTCGGCACATGGCAAGATCAGCCCGGCGTGAAAGAGCCGCTTCTGCATGACTATGTCGGCCTGGGCTATGTTGCGCTCGCCCTTGCTTTGATTGGCGTCGTGGCAGGCTGGCGTAGTCCGGGCACGAAGTTCTGGGCAGGGCTGGCCCTTCTATCGCTGGTGCTCGCGATGGGGCCTGAGTTGCAAATCAACCGGCAAGCCATGGGCATACCCCTCCCCTTTGCGCTCCTCGACAAGCTGCCCGGCATGGACGCCATCGCCAAGCCTGAGCGCTTCGTCGTGCTAACGCGCCTCTGCATGGGCGTGCTAGCTGCCGTGGGCGCGTCATGGACCATCTCGAAGGTGCTGTCATCGCGGCCCGCTGCTCAAAGAGCTAGACAGGCCATTGCGCCCTCCGTGGCTCTGTTAACTTTGCTGCTCATAGAACTACCGATGCACCCCCGCTACATTGACCCGCTCGACGACCTCAGCAAATACAGCGCGCTCATGCCGCCCGGCGCGAGCGGAGCCTGGATGGAATTGCCATTCGCCACCCAACAGGTCGAAGAAACAGGCAGGCGAATGCTCTACCAGACCGCACACGAACAGCCCATCATGGCGGGCTACCTATCGCGCCGCTACGACAGCCCTATCATCGACTCTTGCTCGCCGTTCTGGGGCTTTATCTCGCCGCTCGATGTACCGAGGGAGGATATAGCCAACCCGCTTGTGGTCAATACGCCGCTCGATGTGCTCAACTTCTACAAGATCCGCTATGTCGCCCTCTACAATAAACCCGGTGGGCCAAATGGCGAACCGATCGGCGACGAGCAAGCGGCAGCGTTCAGCAGCCTCATCAAGCAGGTGGCCCAGGAGCCAGGAACAGAGGCCACGCCGTCCATTGACGACTACATGAGCCTCTACACCGTCAAACAGGAAGCCCCCGCCGCACCACCATCATTCCACATAGGCGCGGGTTGGTATCCCATCGAGCGGTCAGATGGTACTCCCTTCCGCTGGCTGCAAAGCGACTCAGCAAGCCTTTGTGTCTTCACCTCGCACGCCCTGACCGCACCCCTTCGTATGGAAGCCACAGCCTTCGCGCAAGACAGGCAAATCAGCATTACAGCAGGCAACCGCGAGCTATTCGCGGGCAGTTTACCGGCGGGCGCTTTCACCCCCATCACGACCGCCCCTCTCGACTGGCAGCCCGGCGTTACGGAGGTCAAAATAGCGTCAAATGGGACGGGAATCACGCCCCAATCCGTCGATCCGAATACGCCCGACAATCGCGCCCTTACCCTGGGCTTGCGGCGTGTTGATCTTGCGATTCAGCCCTGAAAGTAGTATAATAAGGATACAATTCGCGCAACGCTTCAAGAAGTGGGAGCCCCCCACTTTTTTTGTCGTATAAAGACAAAAGTGAATTGAGCGATGAGTGCTGAGGACTGAGTTGAGGACGGACGAGTAGCGACTGACGACCAGCGGCATTTGGCCGGTGAAATATTAGGTGATCACTCTACACGTACAGTGAACATCCAGCCCCAGTCCTTGTCCTCAGTTCTCAAGACCAGAGAGGAGAAAGCTGTATGAAGAGTGACCTGTACGCCGCTATTAACCAGATAGCAGCAGAAAGAAATATCCCACGCGAGGCCATCTTGCGGGGAATAGAAGATGCAATTATCACGGCTTACCGCCGTATTGCGGGCACCGACCAGAACGTAGCTGTCAAGCTCGATTTGCAGTCGGGTGATGCCCGCGTGTTCGAGCGCCGCACCATCGTGGAAGAGGTCGAAGACGCCGCCACCGAAGTGACGCTCGAAGAAGCCCGCCGCACCAATCCAGAGGCCCAGGCAGGCGATCTGCTCGAAAAAGAAACTACTCCCGCCGACTTCGGCAGGATCGCGGCTCAAACCGCCAAGCAGGTTGTCATGCAGCGCATTCGCGAGGCCGAGCGCGACCGCGTCTTTGGCGAGTTCAGCGACCGTGAAGGCGACATTGTGCTTGCCAACGTGCAGCGCCAGGACCAAAACGGCAACTGGATACTGGAAGTAGGCCGGGCCGAGGCAATCTTGCCGCCCAACCACCAGGTAAGAACCGAACGTTACCGTTCTGGTAACCGCATGAGAGTCCTCCTCCTCGAAGTGCAGAAAAACCAGAAGGGTCCTCAGCTGATCGTCTCAAGGGCAGATCGCGCTTTCCTCCGCAGGCTGTTCGAGCTGGAAGTTCCCGAAATCCACAGCGGTGCTGTTGAAATCAAGAGCATCGCGCGCGAAGCCGGTATGCGCTCCAAAGTCGCCGTGGCCGCTCGCCAGGCAAACGTTGACCCGGTAGGCTCCTGCGTCGGCATGAAAGGCCAGCGCATCCAGAAGATCGTGGACGAGCTTGGAGGCGAGAAAATAGACGTCGTGCTATGGGATCCCGACATGTCGGTGTACATAGCCAACGCTCTCTCGCCCGCGCAGGTTCTCTCTGTCGATCTGGACGATGATGGCAAGACCGCTTCGGTCGTCGTGCCCGAGAAGATGCTCTCGCTCGCAATCGGTAAAGAAGGCCAGAACGCTCGCCTCGCGGCCAAGCTGACAGGCTGGCGTATCGACATCAAGAGCGCCTACACACCTGACCCGGACGGCGAAGACGAAGATATTGACGATGACGAGATGGTCCGGCGCGCAGCCGCCATGCTCAGGGCCGAGGCAGCCGCGACAGCGGATAATGGTTCAGCCAACGGTATAGAGCACGGCGCTGTTGCCGTCGAAGAGGAAGACGTCAAGGAAGAGCGCCGCAAAGTGCGCCCTAACAACACCGTCGTCTACCAGAACGCTGCCTATGGTCCGCTCCCGGAGGAAATGCCCGGCGAATCCGTTCGCCTGCGCGTCACCGGCGATGAATTAGAGATACGAACCGACTCCGGACGCGTCCTCGCGACATTCCCTGTCCAGGAAGCCGGTGAAGCAGTAGAGGCAGCCGAAGAAGAGTAGTGTGGCAGGCGGGTGACATCACACCCGCTGTCACGGGTATAATTAAGAGTATGAGCCAGAAAGCAGCCAAACAAATCCGCCCCAAGCATGTGCCCCAGCGCACCTGCATCGCGTGCCGTACCACGGAGGCAAAGCGCGGATTAGTCCGGATTGTAAGAACCGGAGCGGGTACCGTGGAAGTTGACGAAACCGGCAAGAAGGCGGGACGTGGAGCCTATCTTTGTAAGACTCGCGAGTGCTGGGATAAGGCGCTCAAGGGAAAAATACTAGAGTACGCGCTAAAGACAGCGATTACAGCAGAAGACAAAGCAGCATTGCAAGCCTATGCAGATACATTAGTTAGTGAAGTGGAATAGCTACCGCGAGTGCCTGCCGAAAATGGAGCACAGCAATATTTACGCGCAAGCATGCTGTACGGTCCCGCAACTCTTATGCAGCAGGTATTACGCAGTAGAATATCAGGAGGAACTAGATGCCAAAGAAAATTGATTATGTAGTGATTACGCCACCCGGCTCCCGTGATGGGCTGGAAGAAGATGTGGCGGTAGAAGAGGAAGCAGCCGCACCCGGCTCCAGGGCACCACGAGTGCCCGGTCGAGGCGCGAAACCAGGCGCAGCCCCCGGCCCGGGCAGGCCAGGCGGCTATAGAGGTACGCCCGGACGTGGCGGCGCAAGGCCCACCGGCGGTGGGTTCAACCGCGGTGGCGTGGGCGGCGGTCGTGGCGGCAATGGTGGACGTGGCGGCATCGGCACAGCTAATACCGCACGCCCCGGCGTAGGTGGTGGACGTGGTTTCGGCGTGGGACGCGGACTTGGCATCGAGCGGCCCACTCCCAAGGTGGCCATACCTCCCTATCTGACCGTCAAAGAATTGGCCGAGCTTATGGGTGTCAACCCGACTGCTATCATCAGCGAAATGATGAAGCATAACGTTCTGGCCACAATCAACCAGCAAATAGATTATGATACCGCGGCGATCGTCGCTATCGGCCTCGGCTACGAAGTAACCGAAGCCAAGCCCGAGGTTGAAGAAGATCTTGGCGAGAGGCTCAGCGCGGAACAAGAGGCCGCCGACACAGGCAGGCTCATGGCGCGCCCGCCTGTCGTTACCATTATGGGCCACGTTGACCACGGCAAGACCAAGCTGCTCGACTCGATCCGCTCGGCCAACGTCATTGCGACGGAAGCCGGTGGTATCACTCAGCACATCGGCGCATATCAGGTCGAGCTTCAGGGCAGGAGAATCACTTTCCTTGATACCCCGGGTCACGAAGCCTTTACCGCCATGCGTGCCCGTGGTGCCCAGGTAACAGACATTGTTATCCTGGTGGTCGCCGCTGACGACGGCGTGATGCCTCAGACCCTCGAAGCACTATCCCACGCGAAGGCGGCGGGTGTGCCAATCGTTGTCGCCATCAACAAGATGGACCGCGAAGAGGCCAATCCCGACCGTGTAATGAACCAGCTTTCAGAGCAGAGCCTCGTTCCGGTAGAGTGGGGCGGAGAGACAGAGTTTATAAAAGTGTCGGCCCGCACAGGCGACGGTATCCAGACTCTTCTGGAGACTATTCTGCTCGTAGCCGACATCCAGAACTACAAGGCCAACCCACAGCGCCTCGCTACTGGTACAATCATTGAGGCCGAGATGGACCGCAACCGCGGCCCCATAGCAACAGTCCTCATCCAGAACGGCACGCTCAACTTGCGCGATTACGTGGTAGCCGGGGCAACCTGGGGCCGCGTGAAAGCCATGCAGGACGATAAGGCCCGCAAGCTCCGTAAAGCAGAGCCTGCGATGCCTGCCGAAATCCTCGGCCTCACAGCCGTTCCGCAAGCAGGCGACACCCTCCTTGTGGCTCCCGACGAGCAGACCGCCAAGGAAATCGCCGAGCAGCGCGCACGCGCCAGGCGCATGGAAGAGGCCGCGCAGGGCATCAAGACGATCAGCCTCGACGATCTCTTCTCACAGATTCAGGCCGGCAGGGTCAAAGAACTCCGCCTTATCCTGAAAGCCGACGTGCAAGGCTCGCTGGAAGCTATCTCGCAAACCCTAGCCAAGCTCTCTACCGACATCGTAAAGGTGACGGTACTGCACAAGGCGACAGGTGGTATCACCGAGTCTGACGTCCAGCTAGCATCCGCCTCCGGCGCGATCATTATCGGCTTCAACGTCCGGCCTGATGCGGTAGCCAAGCGAGCAGCCGACAAGAACCACATCGATATTCGCTTCTATGACATCATCTATAAGCTCTCGGAAGATATAGAGAAGGCCATGAAGGGTATGCTCGACCCGACCTTCCACGACGTGACTGACGGTTACGCCGAAGTACGTGCGGTCTTCCGCCTGCCCAAGAACGAGCAGGCAGCGGGCCTCATGGTAACAGAAGGCAAAATAACCCGAAACTCGCGTGTGCGCCTGCTCAGGAATGGTGCTGTTATCTATGACGGCACGGTTTCTGCCCTCAAGCGCTTCAAGGATGATGTCCGCGAAGTAGCCCAGGGTTATGAGTGCGGTATCTCCCTGGAGGGTTACAACGACTTCCAGGAAGGCGACACCCTCGAGTTCTACAGAAAAGAGCAGATAGTAGCCAAGTAATTTAGCCAGGTGTCAGGGATCGTAAACCGGTCTCTGACACCTGATCCCCAAAACCCCTTATGCCAACACGCCGACAAATACAGGTCGCTGACCAGATACAACAGATCATCTCTGTACTGATACAGCGCGATTTGAAAGACCCACGACTGGGCTTCGTCACAGTCACGCAGGTGGATGTGTCGCAAGACCTCAAGTATGCGCGCGTCTTTGTCAGCGTGATGGGCACGCCCGAAGAACAAAAGTCCACGATGGACGCCCTTGCCAGCGGCCGAGGCTACATTCGCCGCGAGCTTGCAAGCCGCCTCGAAATCCGCGCTGTCCCCGAGCTTCAATTCAGGTTAGACCGGGGAGTCGAATACAGCGACCGCATCAACCGCCTCCTGAACGAGATAAAGCAGGCAGACGAAGCCAACGAGGAAGCGCAAGCCGCCAGCGGCGACGCCTCTCCCGAGGGCGATGTTCCTACACAGGTAGGCGACAATACGCAACCCACAACCGAAAACCCACAATAAAATGACACTAAGCGACAACGAACAGGACGAGCGAGTGCCCGCCTGGACACTGCCCGAATACACCCGCATCACGGAGTGGCTGGAGGGTGCTGAACGCATCTGGCTGCCCCTTCATGTCGGGCCTGATGGCGACTGCATCGGCTCAAACCTCGCTTTTGCTCGCGCTCTTACTCTACGTGGTTTTAGTTGTCAGGTCGTTTCGTCGGACCCTATCCCCGATGTCTACGCTCCGTTCATCAATCCCGAAGACATCTTCATAGGCGACCTACCTCCAGGCCCACCGGCCACCCATATAGCCTGCCTCGACATCAGCGACCCCACGCGCACCGGCGGCTTCTATAAAGCAAACGAGGCATCCTTCAAGGGCGAAACGGGCGTGAAGATCCTCAACCTGGATCACCACGCCACCAACCTCAAATTCGGTGACCTCCAACTCCTCGATGTAAACGCCGCAGCCTGCGCCGAACAGATAGCCGTTGCCCTCAACGATCTCGGTTATGCCGTAGACGCCGAGATAGCACGCTACATCCTGCTTGGTATTGTCACCGACACACTCGGCTTCCGCACCCCGGCTACCACAGCACGCAGCCTCCGCATCGCCTCCCACATGATGGAGCGCGGTGGCGACCTGTTCAGCATAGTGGATCAGGTCTTTAACACCCGCCCTCTGTCGACCATAATGCTCTGGAGCAAGGCGCTCGGCAGCGTATCCGTTGGCGCGGAAGGCCGCGTCATCTACATACACATCACCCCATCAATGCTCAAAGAAGCCGGGGCTAAAGAAGAAGAGCTTGAGGGCCTGGCCAGTTATCTGTCCACCATTAGAGGCAAAGTAAAGGTAGCCGCCGTGCTCAAAGAGCGAAAGGACGGCGAAACCCGCGTCTCCCTCCGCAGCAATCCCGGCATCGATGTAGCCTCCATAGCCCGCCGCTTCGGTGGAGGAGGCCACACCCAGGCCGCCGGAGCAACCATCCCCGCAGTAGGCGAAGAAGCCGACAGACTATTCCTCGAAGCCTGCAAGGAAGTGCTTGATAAGACGTGACGCGTAAAACGTAAAACGTGAAACGTAAGGACGGGATCAAATAAACCCTTACGTTTTACGTTTTACGTTTTACGTTTTACGTTTTACGCCTCATGAACGGCATCTTCAACATCGACAAACCCAGCGGCATGACCTCTCACGACGTTGTGTCGCGAGTGAAACGGCTGGCCCGCTCCATAGATGGGCCACAATCGTCGGCCCGAACGCGGGTGGGCCACGCAGGCACGCTCGACCCACTGGCGACAGGCGTGCTGCCTATCGTGCTTGGCAAGGCGACCCGGCTAGTGGAATACCTGACAGACGAGGATAAGGCATACAGGGCCACCTTGATGCTCGGCGCGAACACCGACACCTATGATAGGGAAGGTACAGTCGTGCCTGTGGACGGAGCGGTAATGCCCTCTCGCGAAGATATAGAGCAAGCACTCGATAACTTCAGGGGCGAGATAGACCAGGTGCCTCCCATGCATTCGGCCATAAAAATCGGCGGCAAGAAGCTGTACGATCTGGCCAGGCAGGGTATCGAGGTGGAGCGTCAGACGCGACACGTCACGATAACCCGCCTCGATATTGAGGCATACAGGCCGCCCCTGTTGGAGATCTTTGTCGAGTGCAGCAAAGGCACTTATATCCGCTCGATTGCCTTCGACCTTGGCGCTGCTCTCGGTACAGGAGCTTATCTCGAAGCACTACAGCGCACCCGCCATGGTCCGTTCACAATCAGAGGTGCAACCACTCTGGAGGGGCTTGAAGCCGCCATTCAGGAAGGCACATGGCAAGAGAGCCTTTACCCACCCGACTATATACTGGCAGGCTGGCCCACATATACCGCCACAACAGAGCAAGAACGTGAGATAATGCAGGGTAAGCCGCTTCATCGCCCCCCTCCCGCAGGCGAAAAAGGTGAATTGCTGGCCGCGTACAGGCCGAACGGCGATTTGTTAGCTATAATGTACTGGGATAAAGACAAAGGCTTCTGGCAGCCCCGAAAAGTAATGTCCCAGGAATAACAGCGACACCCAACCCTTTACGAAGTACGCAATACTCGGTACTTCGACATAAACCAAGCAGCAGGATAATGCAGACAATCACAGATCTAACTCAAAGAAGACCCACACCGGCTGTGCTTACGATCGGCTCGTTCGATGGTGTGCACATGGGCCACCAGACCCTCCTGCGAGGCGTAATACAGAGCGCCCGCGAAAAGGGAGTGGCAGCGGTAGCCCTCACCTTCGAGCCATCGCCGCGCGAGGTGCTCAGGCCGGGCCAGCCAATCGCCTACCTCACTCGCCTGCCGGAAAAGACTCGCTTGCTCGAAAAAACAGGGCTAGACGAACTGGTGGTCGTCCCATTCACCAGAGAGCTATCGCAGGTGGAAGCGCCCGACTTCATTGAGTACGTGCGCCGCTACCTCCCTTTCGTAGAGTTATGGGAAGGCGCAGATTTCGCTCTCGGCCACGGGCGCACAGGCAACACCACCGTGCTCGCCGAGCTTGGCCAGAAGGTGGGTTACACCATGCAAATCGCACCCCTGGTGGAAGTAGAAGGCCAGCCCGTCAGCAGCACTCGCATCCGAGAAGCCATCATGTCAGGCGATGTGGAGACGGCTACCCGCCTGCTTGGCTATTATCCCACCGTACCAGGTACTGTTGTGCCGGGATCACGGCGCGGCCGCGAGCTAGGCTACCCAACAGCCAACCTCGCCCTCCTGCCCAACCAGGCGCTGCCCGCCGATGGCGTTTATGCCACATGGTGCACACGTCCTGCCACCGGAGAGACATTGAAGTCAGTCACCAGTATTGGCACCCGTCCCACCTTCGACGACGACGCCCGCCTGGTAGAAGTGCACATCCTGGATTACGACGCCTACCTGTACGGCGAAACCCTGACCGCCCACTTCGTAAAATATCTGCGCTCGCAAGTGCGTTTCGAAGGCATAGAAGCCCTGATCAAGCAAATGGACGCCGACACCCTATCCACGCGAGAAATCCTGGCCAACTCCCGCAAACCCGAGTAAAGACGCGCGACCGTGGTCACTGATCCCTGACCCCTACGGAGTACGCTGTACGAAGTGCGAATCAAATCGTAATGCTCATTCCTTCTTTAGCCGGGACAATGTCCGCCCCTAGCTCCTCGGCTAGGTCGGCTAGCTCTTGCTTGATGGTGGGTTCGTGGTGGGGGTTCATATGCACGCAGACGGTGCGGGGGTAGTAGCCCTGTCTTGCGTGGAAGGCCCGCAGTTCACCTTCCAGCGAAAGTGGCGTCATGTGGCCGAAGCGATGAGCGAGGTCTTCATAGAGGCTGGACATCGTTACTTCGGCCAGGAGTAGGTTGGGGCGGAGGGCCGCCCACTGAGGGTTGCCGCTGCCGCGCGTGTCTGCTGTATAGAAGACGCTCTTTCCGTCCTGCGACACGCTATAGCCCACGCACGGAACCGTGTGCGACATCTCCACGGGCAACACACGATATCCCAGCAGCTCAAACTCGACGCCCGGCGTAACATCCGACCATGTGATAGGAAAATAGCTGCCCTGCTGGCTGCTCATGGTGGGCCAGAGCACGTCATTGAAGATGTGCGCTTGTAGGGCTTTGCGAACGTCGCGGATGCAATTGATGTGAAGGCTCTTCACCTGCCAGTTATTGTGGGCAAGCCCTACAAGATCCTTTATATGGTCGTAGTGGCGGTGGGTGACAAGGATGGCATCAATATGCTCTTGCTCTTCGAGCGTGAGCGCAGTAGTGAGACCGCCCGCGTCGATGGCAAGCCTGCCGTCTATCAGGATAGACATGAAGCCGATGCTACTGCTCTGACCTTGATGCGCGCCCAGGATCCTGACTTCCATCTCCACCCCCTTCTATACCAGAGAATGATAGTATACCATTGCTGCTGACATAGCTGTGTGGGACTTTGTGGCTAATCCTCCGCAATCACCACTATACGATCAGACGGCGAGAAAGTCAGCACTTTTGACTTTGGTAAGTTGACGAGCACACTCGTGCCTGCGCCTGACCCATCGGTGTTCTTGCTGATGATACAACCAATGGCAATCTGCCCACGCCTTCTCGCAGACTCGACCACCGTATAGAAATTGACAGGCTTCCCCGTAAGGACGTAATCGGCTGCTGGCTTCACATAGATCTCCGAGCCTTCCGAATTGAACATGTCAGCAAAGACGTCCTTGAGCTGCTTGTTTTCAGAAATTTGCGCAAGCATCAGGCTCAGCAGCTTATCGCTCACTATGAAATCGTCGGCTTCGGTAACTTCTGCAAGCTCGCGAGTGCGGTCGTCCAGCATCTCGCTGACGATAGAGAAGTGCTCACCCGCGATGGACTCGATGTCGCGCAGATGAAGCAAGGTGATCAGTGTACGAGCGTCTGCACGCTGGGCATTCAGGGTATCGGAGTAGCAGAGCACGATGATATGCTGGTATTCGTCGGGCTTGAGCGAGTCGAGCGTGCGGCGGTCGGTCGTGTCACCCACATGGTAATTGATAGAGATGTTCTTGCAGCCGTTGCAGAGCCGCTCTATTTCGCCCGCTCCCTCGTTATAGGCCGCCACTACCGTGACATCCGAGCCCGGTGCTACATAATTATCAAGCTCATTGATTATGATGGGTGCACGCTTGTTCCATCCCAGGATAAGGGTGCGCTCGGGCTGAGCAATAGACGATTCTCTCACCTGGATGGCCGAAGTATCTATGCTCATATTGGTCGTGCCTGACAGCTTTATAGTGTCGTCGTCTTCCGAGATGGCTATGAGCTTATCGAAGGTCTTGATTACCGTGTCCATTGGAGGATTGACAACCACGCGGCCGTCACCGAACTGCATACCCATAATAGTTGAAGTTTCATAGGCAAGGAGAGCATCGCCAAAGGTCTTGCCGACCAGAGAAGGCTCCTCTGTGAAGTAGATTTCGTCCCCACCGAAGTCGAGCAATTCGGTATAAACGACCGATAGACCGCTCTGGCGGCAGGTCTGAGCGATCAGGCGAGCAATGGTATCGCCCGCGTCAATAAAGTGGGCCTCGTTACGCCCCACGAGATGTGCGGCTTCCAGGTTCTTGGAGTCTTGCAATTCGGCCACGATATGGTATGGCTCTTTGCGCCGCCGGGAGCTATTCGTGATGGCGAGCACCGACTTTATCACCTGCGAGTCGGGCTCTTCTTCTTCGGGCGACAAGACGATGATGGAGCGTGCGCCCTGCGGGTTCACGATCTCCAGGTCATCCAGATCGAGTGGGCTGCCTGTGCGGCATACAACGCGGGTCTTGCCCAGGTCGGGGACTTTGGACCGCACCTCATCTTCCATTTCCACCTTATCTTTGTCGGCCATAACGACAATGCATGGATTCTTCTGGTTGGCGTTCGCGATGGATAGCTCACGCAGCACCGTGAATATCTGGTCCGACCAGCCGAGAATGAGGGTGTGCCCCTGCTCTATGACGAGGGAGCGGCCTTTGCGTAGCTCATCCAACTTGCTCTCGATGCCTGAAGAGAGCACACCGATGAGCGTGCTAACTATGAAGATACCGCCCAGCGTTATCAAGAGCATGGTCAGCAGGAAGGCAGGGCTGCCCTTATCGCCGCCCATCGTGCCCGGGTCGAGCGTGCGGAGCATGGCACGCCAGAAAAGCTGAATAGGGTCCTCGTTCGCTGCGTCATCATCGCCCTGCCGCACCAATGCGGTTATGAGCGCTACAATGACAATCATCACGAGAGAAATAATAGCGAGCCACGCGATGATAGCGGGTGTGCCCCTCGACATAGTGTTGTCGAATGCATAGCGCATGCGCTGGCGGAACGTAATGTTCTTCATTGCTGCTTCCTGTAGGACAATAACCGGGGCTAAACCACAAACATCTTCTAAAGAATAGAATCAGAAATAGACCACAGATATAAGCGAACCATAGGCCGCACGATCTGCCGGAGCATATCATCCTGGCAAGAAGTAAGCAGGCTTACACTCCCGCCGGACAAAACAAAAACCCCCACAGGTGCGGGGGCCGTTGGTAGCGCATAGGGGATTCGAACCCCTGATCTCCTCCTTGAGAGGGAGGTGTCCTAGGCCGCTAGACGAATGCGCCTTGCTAAAAGGCATTGATAGTGTAACAAAAGCGCCATGCAGTGTCAAGCCGATTGACATGACGCAGGCAACCCTGTATAATTTAGAGACCAATGCGGGAGTATCTCAGTTGGTAGAGAGTCTGCCTTCCAAGCAGAATGTCGCGCGTTCGAGCCGCGTCTCCCGCTCCACAAGCAGGATGTTGTAGTGAAACAACATCCTGCTTTTTGCTGCCTGCGCTCAGTCCCGTTGTAGAACTACGCGAAAAAGAGACCGCCACCCTTCGGCAGCGGTCTCTTTTTGTTTCCGGCTTGAATAGAGTTACGGTACTACTATGGTTGGAATCTCAGGCATTGTTGGCATGGTCTGAATATTGGTGGGCTTCTCGATAGGTGGGGTGACGTCTTCGTTGAACTTCGAGAACGTAATTGTGCTGGTAGATTTTGTGCCCGCAATATCCGTGGTCGTCACGAACTGGTGCATGAAGTTGGTGGACTTCTCTACCCAGACTTCCGCGTTGACCAGAGTCATGTCTGTGCTGGGCGTTGGCACTACCTGGCCGGAGGACTGTGCTGCTGCGGCGGCAGCCTTGTTAGCGTCGTAGCTGAAGGTGATGTGCGTGGTATCAACACCGTCGATGGTTTCGTCGCCGACGATCTTCGCGTCCTGGGCATAGTCCTCAAACCCGGTTGTGGTGGCAGCGCCCATGGGTGAGGACAGGCCGGGGATTTCTGTATAGGCATCAGTGCCGGGCAGGAGCATGTAGGCGTTGCTGCCAACTATGATCATTTCGGTCTTGCCCGCGCCTGTATCGACGTTCAACCGCATCTTGTCAGGCAACAGGACGTCGCCTTCAGTTGTTGTGCTGACCCCGCTTGTCTCGCCCTTGATTACGATATGGTACGACTTTACCGACTTCATCGCTTCGCCAGAGCTTTTGAGGCGGCCTAAAGCGTCGCTGTTGTTATCCCCACCGCTGTTGGATACGCTGCCCGTTGTTGCGGTCGGTTCTTCCATTGTCGCAGTGGTAGCGGTCGGCTCTTCCATGGTGGCCGTAGTTGCGGTTGGTTCGACAATCGCGGCTGTTGTAGCGGTAGGTGCTACGGCCGTGGGTGTGGCAGAGTCACCACCGCAGCCATAGAGACCTATGGCCGAGATCGTGACCAGTGATGCCAATGCGATTGCGTGCTTTACCTTGTTCAAAGTTGGACCCTCCTTGTGGGTTGTGCTGTAATGTGAGTTAGTATGTACAATCTCCGGACTCTCTATTGTAGCAGATTTCTCAAAATAACTGCCGCTCGTTGACAGGCCCGATGCCTGATGCTATGCTCTCAGTGCATAATCTGAGCCAACCGGAATGCACTGTATTAAAATTGAGGCATAAGACGTGGCGCGTAGAATATAATATGATGCTGAATAGTCTTCATTCATCGTTGTTGCACGCTACGTTTCTCCGCAATTTACAAATTATCTGGAGGGGACAAATGGATCAGTGGAACTACAATATTCTGGTCGTTGATTTGCCGAGCAGTGGGTTCAATATTAGCCCGGGGCAGGTTAATATCAGCAAGATGTGGGAAGTACGCGGGCCGGATGGCCTTACCAACTGGGACAGGCTTCAGCAAATGGGCCGAGACGGCTGGGAATTGGTGAACACCTTCCCAATATTGAGCGGCGGCGTTACCGTGCAGGTGGTCTGGACGTTCAAGCGCAAAGCCCAGTCACAAACCGCCCAGCAGCCAACTCAGCCGAGCAATATGCCGCCTCAGGTGTGAGACGAGAAATGAGAAATGAGAAGTGAGATCTGAATCGAGTGATCCGCTCTCATTTCTCACTTCTCGTGCCTTACGGGTTCAGTTCCATCCTATCAACCACATAGGCCGTGCCGCCGGGGCACATTTCCTGTACGTCACCGGGGCCGGCCAGGCGACCGAACAGGAGGACGTAATCACCGTCCCTGGTTTTGGTTTGGTCCCAGCCGGGGCCGCTGGCTACGAACTTCACGCCGGGCGGTTGTGTAGGCGGCGGGCCTGTTTGTGGTGTGATGTCGCGGAGCGGCGGCGATGTGTCGCTCTGAGCGGCTCCGCCCACGATTGGGCCTGTGATGGTGCCGTTCGGATTGGGCGTGGCCAGAGAGGCATCTATGGTGGCCTGGTCGGTGATGATGTAGGTGCAGCCGCCCTGTATCTTCGTGTAGGTCACTCGACCCGCGATCCAGCTATAGTCGCTGGCGTTGCCTACTTTGGGGTAGGAAGGTTGGGTGGTCATGGTAGCTTCTCCCTGGGCTGTCGTTGGAGTATCAGATGCGCCCGTGCCTATGGTCGGCGTTGACTCAAGGGTGGCAGTGCCGCAGGCAGCCAGCAAGACCATTGCGAAGGCGAGGGCCGCGATGTTCATAATGTGACGGCGCATTGTATGAATTTCCTCCTTGTATCTTCTTAACGACCGAGCGTAGCAAAGTGTTACCAGCAAGTTTCTCTCCACCCGCGTAATCTACGTTAGCGGACCGTAGTGCTCCCTGTATTCTGCCTGCAAGCGAACGGGGCTTAGCTCAGGCGATGCAAGCTCGTACGAAGTCACCGAGAGGCCCGCGGCAATGGTAGCCATCTGGAGGCAAACCATCGTGGAATAACCCTTCGAGTGACCGTACAGGAAGCCTGAGAAGAAAGCATCACCCGCGCCGTTCGTATCCACCCTGGTGTACGCCGTAATGGCGGGCGTTTCTATCCATTCGCCCAAGGCGGTGAGTGCGGTCGAACCGGCGGAGCCGTGAGTGCAGACCACCAGTTGCTTGCCGCCAGCTATCAGCCGTTCCATAAAACGTCGGTAGTCAGGCAGCGAATCCGAACTTAGAAAGATATAGTCGGCAGCATCAATGAAATCCTGGTGATAAGGATTGGTGCCGTCGTAGTCGTGAAGGTCGGTCCAGATTGCTTTGTTGTGGCGCTTTATGACGGGAATGATCGGGCGGCAGTAGTCGACTATATTGAGGACAATGTAGCCGCTCTGCTGGATCATCGCATCTGCCCGCACCAGGTCCACTTTGTCGGGAGAACCACCGGAGCGCGAGATGATCGAGATGCGCTTACCTGCATCGTCCATCAGGTTCACATGGCGCTCTGTTCCCTGGCTGGTTATGTCGTAGACGAAGGGGATACCCCCCCTCGCGAAGTATTCCGCGATTCGCTCGCCGTAATAGTCCTCACCCAGCATGCCGTAGAGGGTTAGGTCGAAGTCAAGCCTACGCATGTTTAAGGCTTTGCCCGACCCTGTAGAGCCTACGGTGTCATGGTAAGCGCGAGTAAAGAGCGTCTGCGGCGCAGGCTGGGGAAAGGCGTCGACATAGAGCATGGTATCCCACGACACGCCGCCAAGTATTAGAGCTTGTTTGGTCATGGGCCTGGCCGCCTGCAGAAATGAGAAGTGAGAAACGAGATTTGCCTTGGGGCTTTTAGCTCAGTTCTCACTTCTGATTTCTGCTCCGAAGGTGCTTACCGTAAGGTTATCGCCCGTGGCAGTTCTTGAACTTCTTGCCGCTACCACAGAAGCAGGGATCGTTGCGGCCTATCTTCTGCTTGCCAATGCCGCCTGCCGCCACCGGGGTTGAGCCGGTTGGACGAGCAGCCTGCCCTGCCCGTTGGCCGTTCGGCTGGCCGGGGCGCTGAGGCTGGGTATTGCTTACGCCCGGCTTGATCTTGGAGCCGTTGCCGCCTGCCTGGGCCTGCGCTGCCTGCTTCTGCTCCATCTGGGCCTGCACCTGCGTACGGCGAACCTGTGCGCGGGCCTCCTCGGCCTTGGCACCCATCAGCAGCACATTCAGCACAGCAAGCTGGCGAATCTCCCCTTTGAGATCGTCGAATAGCTCGTATGCCTTTACTTTGTACTGCACAAGCGGGTCTTTCTGGCCGTAAGCCTGCAAACCGATGGAGTGGCGGAGGCCTTCCATTGTGGTCAGGTGGCGGGTCCAGAGATAGTCGATCACGCGCAGCATAAGGTCTGATTCCTGCCAGCGGACAAAGGCGTCCTTCACAATGCCCTGCACGTCCTGTGGCAGTTGGCCCAGCGGTACGTTCTCGACCTCTTCCAGCTTTTCGAGGCCCAACTGCTCCTCTATCTGGCGATACACTGAGCGAGGTAAGCGGTTATCAACCATGGAGATGAGCGGCATGGTCACGTTGGTTTCGAGGAACACATCGCCAAGGGTCTTTTCTACATCTTGGTAGAGGAGGCCAAGCTGGTCTTGCACCTCGGTCACTATATCTTCGGTGCCGGAACCGGAAGCCATCATGGAGGATTTGTCGCCGGTCTCAGCCTCTACGAAACGAGCCGCCGATGAAGGCGAGAGCGGGAAGCGAGCGTCGATAGCGTCGAGCAGTGAGCGGGTACGCGCTTCAGCAGCGCCATCCCCTTCACCGATAGGGCGAACGGCCTCTGTGTCGAGGAAATCTTCCAGCTTTTGCAACGCTGCATGATGTTCCATGTCGAAGCTGCGAGTCAGCAGATCAGAGAGGTACTCCAACGCTTCGGGATAGTCCATCTCTTCGGTGCGTATGGTATTGACGACCTCATTGGGCAGGCTCAGGTTGCGACCTAGCTTGCTGTAGTCGATAGTACCTTCGCCGGCGATCTCGTAGTAAACATCACCGATGTGGTAGAAGTCGCGCAGCTTTTCGTCCAGGTTCTTTAGCTGGGTTTCACGTGCGCCGTCGTAGGCTTCCTGCGCGATAATCTTGAGGTCTTCCGCGAAGCCTTCCATATCGCCTGCTTCGGCCACCGGAGCGATACGCTCAGATAGGATTGAGCGCAGAAGACGGCGAATTATATCGTCAGGAAAGGTCTCTTTGAGCGCACCGAACATCTCTGTATAACCCGCCACGGCAGCAGTCTTGCGCTTCTTGCCGTTCTCGTCCATCGTGCTGGGGGTGGCAATTTCCTGCACCTTCTCTTCGATCATTTCAGAGATGATGGGGCGAGGATCGCCGTCGCGCAGCACGAAGCGGCGCTCGTTGTAGATAACGTCGCGGTGGGTGTTTACCACGTCGTCGTACTCAACGAGGTGCTTGCGGGTGTCAAAGTTGAAGCCCTCCATCTTCACCTGGGCCTGTTCGACGCTGCGGCTGATCATCGAGTGCTCGATGGGCATGTCTTCTTCCCAGAGGTTCTTGAAGAGAGAGCTATTGACGATGTTCTGGTTCACACCGGAGCGGCGCATAATCTCGTCTTCGATGGAAACATAGAAGCGAGACGAGCCGTTGTCGCCCTGGCGTCCTGCGCGGCCGCGAAGCTGGTTGTCAATGCGGCGCGACTCGTGGCGCTCGGTGCCGATGATGTGCAGACCGCCCAGTTCGTTCACCCCGAAGCCGAGCACAATGTCCGTACCACGGCCTGCCATGTTGGTGGCGATGGTGATGGCTTCGCGCTGGCCTGCCTGGGCTACAATGCTTGCCTCGCGCTCATGCTGCTTGGCGTTGAGAACAGAATGGTTCAGCCCGCGCTCATCGAGCAGCTTGGATAGCTCCTCCGACTTCTCGATAGAGACGGTACCGACCAGCACAGGGCGTCCGTCCTTATGCAATTCTTCGATTTCATCGACCACTGCGCGGAACTTGGCCGACTCCGTTCGGTATATGCGGTCGGGGGCATCCTGCCGCACCATCGGGCGGTGGGTCGGAATAGGCATCACTTCCAGTTTGTAGATCTTCATAAACTCTTCTGCCTCGGTGGCGGCTGTACCCGTCATGCCTGCCAGCTTGGGATAGAGGCGGAAGTAGTTCTGGATAGTAATGGTGGCGAAGGTCTGGCTCTCCGACTGAACTCGGATGCCTTCCTTAGCCTCGATTGCTTCGTGCAGACCTTCTGAGTAGCGGCGGCCCTGCATGAGGCGGCCCGTGAACTCGTCAACGATTACCACTTCGACAGGCAACTTCGGGTTGAGCCGCTCGCCCGCACTGACTACTTTGCCTTCTTGCCAGAGGACGTAGTCCTTATCTCGACGGAAGAGAGCATGAGCCTTCAGAGCGTTGTCTACGCCGTAAACTAGCTGGAAGTTATCAGGGTGATAGAGGTTATCGACATGGAAGAACGCTTCAGCGCGGCTGATGCCTTCATCGGTGAGGATGGCACTGCGGGTCTTCTCGTCTACCGTGTAATCAAGTTCGTCGCGCAGGGTTTTCGAGAATTGCGCGGCGCGGATGTGTACCTCGGCGGAGCCTTCCGACGCGCCGGAGATGATAAGAGGCGTGCGGGCTTCATCAATCAGGATGTTGTCTACTTCGTCTACAATGCAATAGCTGTGCGGGCGCTGCACCATATCGTCAGGATTGTTGGCGATGTTATCGCGCAGGTAGTCAAAGCCGAACTCCGAGTTAGAACCATAGGTGATGTCGGCCCTGTATTCGGCTTTACGCTCCCACGGAGCCATGCCCGATAGGATAGCGCCCACAGAAAGGCCCAGCATCTTGTAGACGGGGCCCATCCAATCGGAGTCGCGCTTGATGAGGTACTCGTTGACGGTGCACAGATGCGAGCCACGAGCACCCAGGCCGTTGAGATAGAGAGGTGCAACGGCCACAAGGGTCTTGCCTTCTCCTGTCTTCATTTCGGCAATCTTGCCTTCGTGAAGGGTTATGCCTCCCAGCAACTGCACTTCGTAAGGCCGCATACCGATAGTGCGGCGGGCGGCCTCCCATACAGCGGCGAAGGCTTCAGGGATAAGCTCGTTAAGAACACGCTGCTCGTCTTTGCGCTGCTCTTTCTGGTGCTCTTCCTGGAGGTTCTTGAGGCGGTCGTAGGCAGCTCGGTCTTCGGCGCGCAGATCGTTCATTAGCTCAGTGAATGTCTGGCGCTCCAACGCATCACGGCGGCGCATTAGCTCACCGATCTCGTCGGGCTTGACCTTCACCGGGCCATGTATATCCTTATCCTGCACCACGATTGCGTCCACCATCGCCTCCTGGTCGGCGTCGAGCGCGGCGAAGAGATCCACATAGGGAGCGAAGGCTTGGGGGGTGGCGATATCCTGTATCTTTGCCTGCGTACCATCCCAGAAGGTGGCGCGGGCTTCGAGAATGCGAGCACGGAAGAGGGCGGTTCGGGCCTGCAGGCGTTCTTCACGCCCGGCGAACTTCTCGGCCAGCGCGTCAATCGCCGGCGATGAGCCACCAACGACAGCCTGGGCCACGGCGATTAGCTCGGCGGTGGCCTGTTCCTCCCAGTAGAGATCGTCAGCGAGAGCATCTTTGGCGCTCACGTCGGCTGCCTGTGCAGGCGTATTATCGCGACCTCGGCGGCCACGGTTGTCCTGCGCGGGTGCGCTGCCGCTATCTATCCCGGCGGCTTCCTTCACATCAGCCGGTAGGCGGAGACCCTGGCGAGCGATGTGCTTTACCAGGTCGTTTTCGTTCAGGGCACGCACAAGCTGTGTGGTGGCGGCCTCAAGGTCGGTAGTGGCGGGCGGGCGGCGGTCAGCGATGATGCCTGCCAGTGTCGTGAGACCAATGCCACGGCGCAAGGCCAGTATCGTCTCGTTGGTGCGGCCAAAGTAATCGGCCACTTCACGGCCCAGGAAGCCGGCAACAGCCTCCACCTGCTTGACCATCTCCGATGCGTCGGGCTTCTGCGGCAGGAACTTTGCTTTCGGCACTTCACGCTGAATTGCCTCGCGCATACCGGGCTTCTGCTCCATGAGAGTAGAGAGTTGCTCAGCCAGTTCTGTTACAAGCAGGTCTATCTCTTGCTCAAGCTCTCGGCGCTCGGCTGGAGAACGCTGCAGGCGCTCTGAGTTCATGGTGGCAAGCTGCTTGGAGTCGGCCAGCAAGACGGAAAGGTCGCGGCTGGTCTGCTCGCCCTTTTCTATCACGGCTCGAAGCTCAACAGCCCTGCCCGATAGATCACGCAACATCTGGGCCACCGAGGCCATCTCGCCTGCCATGGCACTCTGCCACTCCTTGCCTGAGATCTCGTCGAGAACTTCGGCGCGGATGTCGGCGCTGTAGGCGCGCTGGTTCTCCAGCAACTCTTCTGTCTCGGCGTTGGCCTGCATTACATAGCGGCGCAAACGCCCTATTTCTTTGTCTGTGTTATCGAATACTTTCTGTAACCATTTCATGTGTTGTTTTCCTTTTTGACTTTTCAGCCGATGAGTTTGGTCGCCTAATCAGGAAACCAAACTCATCGGAAGGGGTGGCAAGGTTGGGGTAGCAGGAGATCGGTTATCGCAAGCGCACAGCACATGGACCGCAAATAGCGAAAGCAGAAAAGCGGATGATCTTGTAGGAGAATTGCTCAAGTATAGGCTGATTATGGACCTTACACATTGTTCTAACTAACCGGCAAAACTGGCAACTTCAACCGGCCGCTCGACCGCGAAACTCCTGCGGTGCTGCTTAATGCGCTCAATCTCGTGAAGAGTCTCAGCGGTCAGGTAGCTCTCTCCGCAGTGAGGGCAACTTACTACAGGCACATTCTCTATGACAAGCAAGTCTTTACCCTGACCGTAAGTCCTTGCAACTCTGCGGATACGTACGCTTTCTTTCCCACATATTTCGCACATCATTACAATTGTTCTCCTTACGTACGATTCGCTATGCTAGATACACCGTAACGATCACAAGCTTATCCATGATACTCAACTTGGCAATTATCTCGACCTCGATCCCATCAGGCAGTTCCCCATAATGCAATACTTCCATTCTGCCGTCACAGCATCCCTTTGACGCTCAACTATCTTGCCAGTAAGGATACAATGCTCTACGTCATAGATGGTGAGGTTGTCGTCGTTCATCTCCTCTTCGGCGTGGAGCGTCATTACATACTGGCGAAGACGAATCTTCTCGCGCATTCGCTGCAACACTCGCTCGAACATTGCCCCTCACAAAAAGAGATTGTGCGAATTTACCCCTTCACCTCGAAATAGTTTGCCATGCCGAGGGCTTTGATGCTGCCTTCGAGGGCACGAAGGAAAGCGGCATTGTCCAGAGTGATGGTGGGCGCGGTCTCTCTTGCTTTTTGTTTTGGTGCCTGGGGATGTGAGATGGGCGACCCATCAAATTCGTGATATAGCTTCTCGGCCAGAGGCTGGGCATCACGCAGGTTGGCGACCTCCTTATGATGGAGAGCCTCAACGTATGCGTCGTATGCGTCCGGGTTGAGGATGTGTGTGTTTGCAAGCTGTACGGCCAGGTATGTGCGGCGGGCGTCTTCTTTTTCGGAATAGAGTATTTGGGCTGTGAGCGTTGCCAGCCTATCAAGCACAGATTCACGGAAAGCCTCTGCACTTTCGGTCTCTTTTAATACGTCCAGCAGCTTCAAGAGGTTGCGCTCGGACAGATAGCGGTTGAACATGCTTTCGGAGCCAACCAGCATTTGCGCCAGGTCGAGGCCCCAGCGGCTCTGTGCGCTGTGCAATATGGGATTGAGCTGTCCGAGGCGGGCTGTCACCCATGCATGATCGGCTACCGTCATGAGGTAGGTCATCATGGGCGCGAGCCCCTCTTTCTCACGCGAGCCGGATTTCACAACAAGCTGCGGAGCACGCTGACCCAGGTGCGCCTCGAAATGGAGCAGCTTGTGGAGAATCACTCCCACAAGAGGCGCGGCTCCGTCACTGCCTGCATCGCCCAGGTAGGGATTGTACTCGACCGTAACGCCGCGAGCGCCCGCTTTAAGATCGACCAGCGTTTCATCGGAGGGACGCAGGTAGACATTCTGGCCCCAGGCACCGGCCATGGTGAGCATCAGACGATTGAACTCGTCGTGTACCTCGGGTGATAGCACTTTGTTATCGGCACCCACCCTCGACAGGAGGAAACGCAGGGTATCAACACTGATGCGGCAGTAGCGGCAAGGCTCTGTCTGCTGGCGGGTGCTATCAAGCGTGATCCAGCCAGGACATTGTGGCGTTGGGCACTTTATCACGCGTGGGGTCTGCAAATAGCTATTGGGGGTGCGCGCCACTTCAGTTGTGGGCATAGTTACAATCTTCTCCATTGGACTAGATAATAGACAGGTTTTGTGACGGCGCGAACAAAGATAGGAAGTCACACTATATACCAATTGTACCGTAAAGAGGTGCTTCTTGCTAGGTCAGCGTGGGCGATATAACGCGACAACGGCTGTATGGCACATGTCTTGCCTGTAGAAATTACATTGTAAATCTGGCTGTCGGTGTGACAGCCATTATGTTGAAGGAGCAAATAAGAGAAATGTACAATACTCAATCTTCGGCACGGAACGGGTTCGCGGGTGTGACGGCTCTTATAATGAGCGTAGCCCTCATGCTGGGCGTGTTTGCGGCGCCCGCAACCTCACAAGCGTCGGCAGCATACCAGACCGACCAGGTCAAGGTAACGTCAATTCCGGCTAATGGCACTGTTACGCTAAAGGCGAGGGGCTTTTGCACCGATTTCGGCAAGCCATTCCCTGCACAGCAGTCTATGACAGCAAACGGCCTCGCGCCGGACAATATGCGCGGCGCACTGAACTATGCCGTTCAGAAGGGCTATGCGGCGGGCAACGCCCAGCAAGTACAGCTTGCCGTCTGGTATCTGAAAGATAACACATGGCACAATCAGGATAATACCGTCGCACAGGAAATCGTAAGCAACACAACGGGCACGCTGCCAACAGCAAATGCCGTGGCGCTTACCGATGCCCTTGCGCAGAACTCGGTAACCATCTCGGCCAACTTTGTGCCGCAAACAGCTGATGCCTTCTATGGCGATGGTGATGTCGTTGTCACGAACACCACAAGTTCGGCTCTAAACGTGTATATGCCTGTTGGCGTAATGTTCACTGTTCCCAACAGTAATGGGCAGTATCAGGATCTTGTCGCTTATGAGCTTGCACAGGCTGAGGGCACTCCTACGGCGGGTGCCACCACGACTGCAGCAGCAACGGGTACAGCAGAGGCTACAGGCACTGTGTCGGTTACGGGCACAGCAGAGGCAACAGCCACAGGTGCCGCAACGGGTACAGCAGTCGCGACGGTGACCAGCGCTGCAACAGGCACTGTGGAAGCGACCGCGACCGGTGCTGCAACAGCCGAGGCCACGTCCACAACGGCAGTAAGCACACCGGTGGAGACCGCGACATCAGTCGCAGTAGCTACCACTGTTCCAACCGTAGAGGCTACCGCGACAACAGTACCTGTGACCGCGCCTCTCCCCCAGACAGGTGGCGGCAGCACAGATACAATCGTCCTACTTGTTGTGGCGATGGGCCTTGCAATGGCAGGCATGGGGATGCTGATGAGGTCCAGGAAGGCCTAGACGATAGTCTGGTCAAGCCATTATACAGGGGTGCCCAAATGGGCACCCCTGTATAATGGCTGCCTTGTAACTGCTACAGTTATGCAAGAGCTACATGAGATAACGAAGCCACACATAGAGCGTGCATACCAACATCGAGACAAACGTGACTGCCACGCCGTACTTGAGGAACCGCATAAAAGAGATCGGGTAGCCCGCACGCTCGGCGAGGCTTAGGACGATAACGTTGGCAGACGCGCCCACAGCAGTCGCGTTGCCCCCCAGGCACGCCCCGAGCGCCAGCGACCACCAGAGCGGCTCAACAGCCATGTTACGGCCCAGTTCCGGCACAATCGCGACCATAGTAGCCGTGTACGGTATGTTGTCGATAATACCGGATGCCACCGCACTGCCCCACAACAGCAAAATAGACGTGGCAAATGCGTCGCCTCCTGTGAGATCCAGCATCCAGCGAGCGGCTATCTCCACAAAGCCGACATGTACAAGAGCTTCCACCACTACGAAAAGCCCCACGAAAAAGAGAAGAGTAGTCCACTCAATCTCACTGAGCATCTCATGTACCTCTATGCGGGAAATGATCATCAAGACGACAGCGCCCGTGAGAGCTATGGTCGCGGCTTCGTAGTGAAGAGCACCGTGAAACAGGAAGCCGACGATCACGCACCCTAACACTACCAGTCCTTGCACCAGCAGCCTGCGATCCTTAATCATGCCGGTTTCGTCCATGGCCATGGCACTGGCCCGGCGCTCTGGACTGACGCGTAACTCCTTACGGAAGAAGAGCACCATCATGCCCATGAAGAGCAGATAAATAATCACCACTACGGGTGCCATGTTGAACACGAATGCGCCGAAATCGAGGCCCGATGCACTGCCGATTATTATGTTGGGAGGATCGCCAATGAGAGTTGCCGCACCACCGATATTGGACGCAAGCACCTCGGAGATAAGGAAGGGGACCGGGCTAACAGCGAGGGAGCGGGCAACAAAGATAGTGAGAGGCACCATCAGCACAACTGTCGTAACGTTATCGAGCAGTGCCGACGTAACTGCGGTGAGGGTGCAAAGGAGAAGCAAAATACGTACCGGCTCGCCGCGCGCCACATTTATTATCTTCATGGAGAGCCACTGAAAGACACCTGTACGGCTGAGGGTATTTGCTATAACCATCATACCGGCAAGTAGGAAGATCACATTCCAATCTACACTCCGAAACGCTTCTTGCTGGCTCACTAGACCCAGCAAAAGCACAGCCATCGCGCCTGCGAGCGCCACGAGCGTCTTATGTATTTTCTCGAAACTTATCGCGGCAAAGGTAACAACAAATACTAACACAGCAAGCCAGAGGCTGATATCCATCGGCATATTCCCCCACAGGTTGTGCAGATTGCTAGCCTGCATAATCAAAACCCCCAAGCCGCACGTGCCATGCAGGCTTGGGGTGGCGATGGGATCACGTCTCTCATCACACTTCAGCATATTGTATCAAGCTGCCCCCTTTTGTTCAAGTGATAGACGCTGCCGGACATGAGCCCTGGCCCGGCATCGTCCCTACTTTAACGAAGCCCGGACCACGACCGGCTGTCAGATAGACGACCGGAGGTGAACGTAGTAAAATAGCAGCCATGCCCGCAAATAAGAGCACAATATAAAACCAACAACTAGCCATCACCCACTACCACTTATGTAGCGCGCCGTACGCAGCCGCCCCGGTCGACGCTTTTGTATCGCACGATAAGTGGACATTCAGGCAAACTATTGTGTGGTTGTATGCAAGATAAGCCAATGCGCGGACACCTGGGAGAGCTATGGAGCATGGAATAGCGAGTACTAGCGTTTCTACCTTGGTGTGGCTGCTTGCCACTGTAATTCTTGTGGCGGTTGCCTCCAAATATATCCGCATACCCTACACGATAGCGCTCACTATCGCCGGGCTGCTTATTGCCATCAGCGACATCAACCTGAAGATAGACCTCACACCCGACATCATTCTCTTTATCTTCCTGCCTGCCCTGCTATTCGAGTCATCTTATAACTTACGCTTTGCCGAGGTGCGCGATAACGTCAGGCCTATCGTCTTGCTGGCTGTGCCCGGTGTGCTACTGACGGCTGTGTGCGTGGCGGCAGGCCTGCACTACACAACCGGCGTGGGGTGGGACACTGCATTCCTGTTCGGGGCAATCATGTCTGCCACCGACCCGGTATCAGTGCTGGCGATCTTCCGCAAGATCGGAGCACCGCGCCGCCTGTCGGTCATACTCGAGGGAGAGAGCTTATTCAATGACGGCACCTCGATTGTGGTGTTCAGGATTGTGTTGGCAGTTGTAATCGCACACACGGTAGGCAATGTGGTTGTGACCATAGAGCAGTTTCTGGTCGTTGTGCTTGGCGCGGTTGCTCTGGGCTTAGTGGTGGGTTTCGTTGTGTCGGCACTACTCTCGCGGGTAAATGACTATCTCATCGAGACCTCTTTGACACTGATCGTGGCATACGGCACATATCTGCTGGCTGAAGAAGCGTTAGGTGTGTCGGGGGTGATCGCGGTTGTGGTGGCGGCGCTGGTGCTCGGCAACTACGGGAGAGTAGCCGCGATGTCACCTACCACGCGGCTTGCGGTATCTTCTACGTGGGAGTTTTTCGGGTTTCTTGCCAACTCCCTGATCTTCCTGTTGATCGGGCTTGAGCTTGATATTGAGAAGCTGGCCCAGTACTGGCCCGCAACGCTGGTGGCTATCGGCATTGTGCTTCTCGTGCGTGCGGTTGTGGTGGCGGCAGCAAGCTGGGTGCTGTACCACATCCACCGCCCTATCCCTGCCAGGTGGCAAGCAGTCCTGGTCTGGGGAGGACTGCGCGGGTCGCTCGCCCTCGCGCTGGCCCTCAGCATACCGCTTACTATAGGCGTGGGTGAACTGTTCCCTGATCGCGACCTGATCCTTGTGATGACGTTTGGCGTGATACTCTTCTCACTGCTGGTGCAGGGATTGTCAATGGAGCCGCTGCTCAGCAAGCTGGGCCTCATTGACAGGCGCGACCAGCAGGATGAATATGAAACGCTCTCTACGCGCAAGGGTATGGTAGCCGCCGCTCTCAACGAAATCGAACGAATGAGCAAGGTAGGCGCGCTGACGCCACGGATGGCGGCGGAGCTAAAGGGGCAATATACAGGAGAACTGAATGAAGTGGACGAAAACCTGCGAGATCTTCACCTGCGAGACGAAGATCTGAGTCGCGCGCACGAGCGCAGAGTAAAGCGCCGCCTGCTGTTGATCGTAAAGAATGTGGTGCGCCAGCGTAATCTAGACGGCGCTATATCGGAAGAGCCGATGCGAAAGCTGCTGGCGGAACTGGATGAGGAGATGCACACACTCGACGAAGAAGACTAGCAGGCAGCACAACAGCGCAGAGGCAAGCGTTTCGGCCGCTAAGGATATCAGGGCTGATGCAAAGTTGCAAGGTCGGTGAAGTGGCCACCAACCAGACTTTGTCATTCTTCACTTCGTTCAGAATCACTACCCCTGGCAGATTGCTATGGAGGTTGATTCTTCACTCTGCTCAGAATGACACCACCGAGAGGGCACGCCAGACACCGACTTTGCATTAACCCTGCGCACGACATAGGGTCGTTTGCCCTTTGACTCTCCCTTCGCTATAATAAGGTTGTCACGCCGTATGCGCAAGAGACGCGACGCGTGGCTTTTTTATTAACCGAACTATTATCTTAACTTGCCCTTTGACTTTCCCGTTCCCGAACAACGCTTACAGGAGATTGAGAAATCACAATGGATAAAGGCAAACGAACAATACTCACAGTGCTGCTGGTGCTGCTGGTTGCGTTTGGCGCATATGGGCTAGGGTTCGCAACACCTTACCTGACCGGACAGACAAAGGGCGCCAGCGCCATCACGCAGGACCCTAATGCCACGCCCGGTAGCACAGCCAACAACAGCGGCCAGGGCGGCTCGGACCTGCAAAAGCCAACGCTCCCAGCCGGCGAGCAGGATATCAACAAGCAGTTCGACTCCTTCTGGAACACCATGAAGGTGGTCAATGACGAGTTTTACTACCAGCCTGCCGACCGCCAGAAGATGATTTATGGCGCGGCGAAGGGCTTGATGCAGTCGCTCGGAGATGACTTTTCGGCGTTCCTGACGCCCGAAGAGAACCAGGTAGTCCAAAGCTCTATGGCGGGCAACTTCGACGGGGTCGGTATGTATATCGAGCGCCGCGACAACTTGCCAACCATTGTAGCGCCAATCCCCAACACCCCGGCTGAGCGCGCAGGCGTGCGTGCCAAGGACGTTATCCTGGCGGTAGACGGGCGCGATGTGACCAAGATGTCCACCGACCAGGTGGCGAGCCTCGTGCGCGGCACGGCGGGCACGAAGGTGCGTATCACATTCCTGAGGCCCGGCCAGAACGAGCCTTTCGACGTGGAGCTAACGCGCGAGAAGATCGAAGTGCCGGCAGTCACCTTCAAGATGCTGCCTGATGGTATCGCTCACATTGAGGTTTCTATCTTTGGCGAAAAGACCACCCACGAACTGGATGCCGCACTCCAGCAGGCACAGGACCAGAAAGCCAGGGGCATAATTCTCGATCTGCGTAACAATGGCGGCGGCCTGGTAACATCGGCTCTCGAAATGCTTGGCAGGTTCCTGCCGGAGAACGAGATCGCCTTCTACGAGTCGCATAAATCCGATGGATCAGACGACCGTGCTCAACGGGTAATCTCCAACGGGCCAAAGCTGCTCGATATACCTCTGGTAGTACTTATCAACGGCGGCAGCGCCTCGGCGTCTGAGCTAACGGCGGGTGCGTTGCAGGATTATGGGCGTGCCAAGCTAATCGGCGAGCAAAGCTTCGGCAAAGGCTCCGAACAACACGTATATACATGGGACGATGGGTCGAGCGCCCGCGTGACGTTTGCCCACTGGCTAACTCCCAAGAAGCGCGACATCAACCCCAAGCGTACACCCACACCGGGACCAAACACCCCCGTAGCACTGCCCACGTTCACACCCACGCCCGCTACCACGCAGGTTCCGGCAGCAGCCACAGCCACCGCAGAGGCACAACCGCTTATCCCATCGCTGATGGACCGCGGCCTCACGCCTGATATTGTTGTGGTCCGTACCGAGAAGGACTATACCGACGAGAAGGACCCGCAGCTTGATAGAGCAGCGGAATATCTGAAGACAGGAAAGTAGCTTTATGGAGTGAGAGCTACAGGTTAAGGGTTGCAGTAATCCACGACCTGTAGCTCTCGTTCTATATGCGGGTAATCCCTAACTTGAACATCACTCAACTTTTGCTAATCGTATTGGGCCTTGCGATTTCAGCGGGCGGCGTGATAATGCTCTTTCGAGGAGCAAACGCGGATGCATCAGGCACGCCGCGTCCTCTAATCCCGCTCGGTATTATTGCGGTCGGTATAGTAATTGCTTACCATATCTACAGCGACTTCCGGACCATGGACACCCTGGAAGTCGCGGGCACTTTTTTGTTCGGACTGGCCTTTGCCGGGGCGCTGGCAACGAAGTTCTTTGTAGCTGACAAGCTCAGACTGGATGATGCACAGAGTCATCCTGAGCAGCGCGAGCCAAACAGCACAACGAGCGGTGACAATGACGCGGGAGGTAGTGACAGTTGACAGACACTACGCAAGTGACCGGCAATATCAACGAGGGCGGCGCCACCGCAAGCAGCGATACCATCGAGACTGTCTTTCTTTGTGCAGGCTGCCAGACCGATATAGACATCGCCACAAAAATAGCCGCCTATCTGAAGCAGGCCCGGAAGAGCATCGACATAAGCGCCTATTCGTTCAGCCTCTGCCCCGACACACGCGACATAATTTTGGCAGTATTGCGTGAGCGCGCCACTGCGGGAGTGCAGATACGCATCGCCTATGATGCGGGCACACAGCAGAGCCTGATGACAGTCCATAACGATCCATGTGACTTCACTACAGCGCAGTTCGTACAGTCGCTCGGCTTTCCTTGCAAGCCGATAGAAGGTGACCGCGCCCTTATGCACCACAAGTACATAATCCTGGATGGGGGCACACCGCAGGCGCAGGTATGGACAGGCTCGATGAACTTCACGGATGATAGCTGGCAGTTGCAAGAAAACAACGTCATCATCTTTCAGTCCGGGGAGCTAGCCAAGTATTACTTGCAGGACTTCGACGAGCTGTGGGTTGACAGCCACATCCTTTCGTCGGGCATCATGGACAGCGGAGAAGCCACTCTGCAGTATGGCGGCAAACCTGCCTATGTGCTCGTGAACTTCTCTCCAAGTGAAGGCGAGTGGATAGACGAAAGCATCGCTAACCTGATCGACCGCACAAAAGAGCAGATTAGCATTGCATCGGTGGTAATAACCTCAACGCGCATCATCAAGGCGCTGCTTGGCGCTATGGAACGCGGTGTGCCTATAGAGGGCATCTATGACTGGTCGCAGATGGAAGGCGTAAAATACCAGTGGCAACTTGTGCCTATGAATACGTGGAAGATAGGCGCATTTGCAAGGATAGTGGAATACGGCAAGCTTGTCGGCAAGCGGAGCACGCCGTATACGCCAACCAGCACGCATGACTACATGCACAACAAGGTTATGGTGCTGGATAATGCGGTGCTGACAGGCTCGTATAACTTCTCGCGCCACGCCCAGAAGAACGCCGAGAACGCACTCGTGATACAGTCGGAGGCGCTGGCGCAGAGCTACCGCGACTATGTGCGCAAGATAACCTCGATGTATGAGGCAGCATCGCCCACGTTCACACGGAAGCCAATAACGCCGGAAGAAGCCCCAGAAGCGCCAGAAATAGCGCGCTAGAGGCCGCCCACACAGCAGCACGCCCGCCGTCGGGCAAGAGCCTACTCAGGCCGCAAAGCAGAAGCAGAGCCACAACAACCGTCAGGCTGGGCAGCCATGCGCCCTCCACGGCAATAAACTGCCACAACGGCAACAACCCGAGGCAAAGCCAGCTTAGCCAGCGTACGCCTCCGGATATGCTTTGTTGTCCCTCCCCTGCCTGCAGCAGCGCCACCAAAGCAATTCCCACCGCTAATGATGAGGCCACTACAGCAATCGTAGGGTGCGCTGATGTGCCAAATAACGTCCTGCTCTCGATAGAGGGTATGAGAACGGCGAGAGTCACGATTGCAGTCACTACTCCCTGCAAAGGCGATGCTTTTCCACCCTTTATGTCAAGCAGAAAGGACAAAGCAAGCAGAGCAAGCGGCACAAATCTATCGACCGGATAAGGCAACGGTGGGATGCCTGGGAATGGCAACAGGGCTATTGCAGTCCAGGCCAGTGCTGCAGAGAGCAGGTTGACCCGGGCGAGGTCGTGGAGCAAGCGAGAAGGCTGGACTGCAGGAAGCCCGCCCGAAGCAGACCGGAAGAGAAGTAGCGCCGCCAGCAACCACAACCCGCCAGGGTAGAGGAACAACCTGGGCAGGAGCGCGAGCGTCCAGTCGGAGAATGCGGCAAGCTCTGGTGTCATTCGGCGTGAGTTTCCAGGGCTATTGTGTCATTGTCTGTATTCCTCGATATGGCTGGCGTTGGTGTGATAAGACGGGCCAACCCACGCAGCCAGTAGAGCAGAACGCAAGTAAGAAAGAGGGCAAGCGCGATGCCCGTGGCGGGAAGTGCAGCCAGCACGTTCTCCTGCTGTGATCTTACCAGCAAGCCAACGCCCCAGTTGGTTTGGAGGGTTGAGGGAACGCCTACGCCGCCCGCCAGCGCGCTCACCACGGGCCGCAAGACCCACTCAACCGCAGCCTGCGGGAATATAACCAACCCAACGAGCAAGATGAGACCGCAAGTGATTGGAATAACCCGAACAGAGCCGAACAAGCCCGTGCCGTTGTCACCCATGGGTCTGTCGGCAACACGGAAAGCGATAAAGGCAACTACAGGCAAGAGAAGAGCCGCCACCATCCGGTAGCGAGCGTCGAGCGCGCCCTGCGAAACGAGCCAGGCACATAGCAGCCCCTGAGCGAAGAAGAGAGCGCCCCGATAAGGCAAGGTTGCCATAGTCAGCCAGAGCGCACCCACAAGCAGAAAGGCCGTTGCGCCAAGCGCGGCAAGCGGCGACAGCGGAGCAAGACCGAAGCCGAGAAGAGCGGATGCCACAGCCGATGACGCCACGAGTAAAGCAGCGTCCACGGAGCGCGTTAGGGAAGCGAACAGCACTCCAAGAAGTGCGGCAGCGCCCATGAGCGCCAGCGACCACGCGCCAAGGTCGCTCCACGGTGCCGCGACGAGCGCCTTCGCAAGCAGGAATGGCGCGGCCAGCATATCCAGGCACACACAGAAAAGAGCCTGGCTGGGAAAGGACTGCTGCCAACCCGTAACAAACCAGTAGCCGCAGCGGACCAGCACAACCGCGCCCATAGTAAGTGTCGCTAACAGCGACCATGCTACAGCCGCCCCACCCTGTGGCGGAGCAAACGGCCCCAGAGGATCAATGAATATAACCAACAGGAGCAGCAACCCCGGCAGGTGAATGGCTACCGCAGCACGACGCAGGTTGCCTGGCCACCCTACAGACTGCAGCAAGAGCCAGAGAGACAACCCAACCACTTCCCAACCGAGCAGGAACAACAGAGGTTGGCGTGCATAAGCCATAACGAGCAGGCCAATCGAGGTAAGGCCAAACAATCCTGCCTGCTTCATTGAGACTGGGTTGTGGGGTCCGGCAAAGACGGGTAGGCCAAGCGCCAGAGTAAGCGTCCATGCTACGCCGAAGGCAACATTGAGCGCGTCGGCACGAAAGAGCAAGTCGCCTGGCCACAAAGATACATCCAGCGAGCGCCCACCACCTACCAGCGGCGCAAAGACGAAAAGCTGCAGCCCCGCCAGCAGAAGATTCAATGCGCAAAGCGTCCACAGAAACGGTTGAGCAGCCGCGCGTGAAGTCATGGCCCAATTATAAGGTATAGGTGAGCGAGAGTGGGTAAAACCAGAAGAGGAGGTTGCAGGTAAAGTCCCCCGCACCTCCTCTCTATAAAGCCTGCAAAGTATGGTCTATGCTTTGCTTCTGGACAGCACCACAATTGCCACACCAATCAGGATCACCGGCATAGCGATAAGGCCAATCCACCCGACATGTTCATTCGCCAGCCCAACACCCAGGCCAACAGCCACTACAGGGTTGACGTAAGCGTAGCTGGTAGCAATAGAAGGGCGCACCTTTTGCAGCAAATATGTGTAGGCAGTGAAAGCGATAATCGAACCGAAGATAACAAGGTAGATTAGAGCAAAGAGCGGTCGCGGGCCGGGCACGGCAGTGATCTGCTCGCCTGTCGAGAAGCCGAGAACCAGCAGAGCCGCGCCTGCCGCGAGCATCTCTGTGGCGCTGCCCATCATCCCTTTGGGCATCGGCAGGTAACGGCTCCAGACCGAGCCGAGCGCCCAGCTTGCGGTCGCGAAGAGGAGCGCGAGCGCAGCCAGTGGGTTAGCCCGCATGTCGCCCTCAAAATTGAGCAACACGACACCCACGAAGCCAATGCCCAGCCCTATCCATTCGCGCCCGGACGGCCATTTGCCCCACAGCCCGGCGAACAGCGCCGCAAAGATCGGAACGGTGGCTATCGCAAGTGCGGCCAGCCCCGAGGCTACCCACTGCTCGGCAAAGGTGACCATGCCGTTGCCGCCAACCAGTAATAAGATGCCTACGAGTGCCCCCGCGCCCCATTGCTTGCGCGTGGGGTTAGGTTCGCCGCGCAAACGCAGGAAAGCGAACATCAGCCCACCTGCCAGCACAAAGCGTATGCCCGCCATCAGGAATGGTGGAAAGCCCTCCAGGCCGATGCGGATAGCCAGATAGGTGGATCCCCAGATGATATAGACCGTGATCAGCGCCAGCCAGATGCCGGCGCTCATTCGGCTCGATGAAGTATCGGCAATGGGAGTGTGTCGTTCCCGTGAATTGCCTGCTGAAATAGATTTTGTTCGAGTACCTGCTGCCATTTCCCTCTCCAAGTTATCGGCGGACACTAACGCGTACTGTTCGACGCTATAGCCCGTCCCATGCTCTACGCTTCTGCCATTCATTGCTGCCAGGTCCATCTGTGGTGTCGACTCCCCAGCGTATTGCCGCCAGGTCCAACAAGATGATGCCCAATACAAAGATTAACAACCCTTCCATTGTAACCTCCACCGGCCATTCCAAGCTCCTGACGACAACCCTGTTTTGCCACTGGACAGCATTTGTGTCCTACTTTATAATACAAGGTAATCAAGCCATTTTAGAATGAGAAGTGGAAGCTCGTTCGGGGCTTCGCCTTACAAGATACAGGAGAACACGAAAATGAGCCTACAAATTGAAGGTACATTCGACGATGTTAGCTGGCAAATATTAGAGGCTCTTCAGGCTGATGCCCGTATCTCTTTCAGCGAGCTTGGCCGTCAGGTTGGTATGTCGCCGCCCGCTGTCGCCGAGCGTGTCAGACGCCTGGAGGACGCCGGAATCATCACGGGATACCATGCCAGCATCAACCTCGAAAAGGTCGGCTTCCCTATCACTGCTTTCGTGCGAATCAACGCAGGCGAGCATTGTGCGCGCATGGGCGCTATCGCGCAGGAAATCCCTGAAGTGATCGAGTACCACCGGGTGACAGGCGGCGACAGCGGTGTCATGAAGATCGTGGTGTCGTCGGTCGGACACCTGGAGTTGGTGATCGATAAGCTGGCGAGCTACGGCACGACCACCACCTCAGTTGTCCTTTCCAATCCGTTGAACGGCCGGGTCATCACTCGCGACATGCTATTCAAGAGAATAGACGAGTACGCGATAAGATAACCCTGCCGTGGAGCGGCATAACTCTCTAATAGTTGTCCGGCGCGCCTGCTCCAACCAGCGCACCCCTTTGCTCGCGCGCCAGCAGCGCTTCTTTGCGGTCGATACCCCATTTGTAGCCGCCAAGGCTGCCGTCACCCCGCACTACGCGGTGGCAAGGGATTACCAGTGCCACGTGGTTGGTGGCGCAAGCACGAGCTACAGCCCTCACAGCCGATGGTTGGCCTATGGCCTCCGCGACTTCGCTGTACGAGCGTGTTGTGCCATACGGAATGGTGCGAAGTGATTGCCACACTCTCTCCTGGAACGGAGTGCCCTGTACATCCAGAGGCAGATCAAGCTGCGGGCGGCGCTCTTCGAGCGAGCAGACTATGTCATTGGCCCACTCTTGCAGGGCTGCGGCATCTTCCTTGAGATGGGCTGCCGGGTATTCACTCCGCAGGCTCGCCAGGAGCGCGTCGTCGCTATCGCTCAGGCCCACAGCGCAGATACCATGTTCGGTCGCGCCCACAAGTAACCTTCCCAGCGAGCTATCCGCTATCGTATATGTGATTGTCATTCCTTCTCCTCCTCGCCGGTAGCTACCGGGTGTCATTCCCATGCCTGCGTGCGCGGTCTCGTATAGACGGCTGCTTGAGCCGTAGCCGGCATCATACATAGCGTTAGTTACGTTCTCGCCGCTCCTCAGCGATGTTTTCAATCGTTCCAGCCGGAGCGCGGCAGCATATTGCTTTGGTGTGACGCCCATCACGCGTCGGAATACTCGCTGCAGGTGATACTGGCTTATGCCGATATGCTCACCGATTGCGGCCAGCGTCAAAGTGCCGTCGCCGTCAAGGTTGGCTTCTATGTAACGCGAAGCCCTTTCCGCTATCTCAGCACCCGGCACAACGTCTTCAAGGTCGCGTGGGCGGCATCGGAGACAGGCCCGAAAGCCCGCAGCCTCGGCCCCATCCGGCCCGTCAAAGAAGAGCACATTTTCGCGGCGAGGCTTCCTGGCGGGGCACGATGGACGGCAGTAAATGCCTGTAGAGCGCACTCCCATCACGAACTGTCCATCCATGCCTTTATCGCGATCCAGAACCGCCTGCCAGTATCTTTCCTCAATCATCTTACTTCTCCAAACTACACTCACTAAGCTAACAACTCACACTTTTATTGTATGGGATGGAGGAATCTACGGCTATCCGATTCTTGCTATTCAATGTGGGGACGCGTGAAACGTGAAACGTGAAACGTGAAACGTGAAACGTTAGCTACTGCGTACTGCGTATGACCGCCGACGGAAGACCGTCGACCGCGTTGTCAGTTGTCAGTTGTTGATGACCGCCGACTGCAAGGGTAAACAGTTAAACCCACAATACTTTGGCGACTTGGCGTCTTGGCGTTTCAATCCCGAACTCACGCTTCACGCTTCACGTTTCACGCTTCACGCTTCACGCGTTTCACGCCGCCCTCGCCTATCAGGGCGATATCAGTTGGCTGATGGTTACTACCTGGAGGCCCTGCGCGTTGAGATAGTCCAGGATGCGGGGGAGGGCTGCGGCGGAGGCATCTGAGCCGAAGTGTTGGAGTATTATTGCGCCGTCGAGATCTACGCCGGGTGTGTTGGTGACGCGGTTGAAGATGAAGTCGGGCGTCTTGGGCTGGCCCACCGAGTCGAGCGAATCGAGGGTCCAGTAGATTGAACGGTAACCCTGCGATACCGCGACGTTCAGAACGTGATTGTTGCGTGCACCGAAGGGTGGCCGCCAGTAGGGCTTGGTGCTCACACCTGTCATGTCGCGTATTATCTGCTCGGTGCGGGCAAGCTCAGTTGCGAGCTGCTCGTCTGTGAGAGTGGTCGAATCGAGATGGGAATAGGTGTGGTTGGCGATCTCATGGCCATCGGCGACGGCTTGCCTGATGCCGTCGGGGTACTGCTCGGCAAACTTGCCTGTAATAAACAGGGTGATATGCAGATTTCTCTCACGCAGCGCGTTGAGGATCGCCGGCAGGGCGTCGCCCGTGCCACCTGCATCGAAGGTAAGGGCGATGCGGTGCTTGCCGGGTGCCACCCGCACGATCTCTTTCCAGCCCCCTGCGGGCGGAGGCTCAGACGGCAGTGCGGTAGGCGGGCGATTAGCCAGCGTCGGGGTTGGCACTGCGGGTGTGCGGGTAGGCTTAGGCCTGGCTGGAGTAGACGTTTCGTCAGGCTCCGATGAGGCTACTGTTGGAGATACTTCGACAGACGGCCTGCGCGTAGGGGAAGGCTGCGGGGGAAGAGTTGCGATAGGCTCTGTGGCTGTTGGCTCGATTGTTGGCGTTGGTGGTGGGGTTGTCGGTGTGGCCTCGGCTGTGGCGGTTGCTGTGGGAGGGATGGGTGTAGGCGTTTCAGTAGGAGGTGAGGACGTTGCGGTTGGCGAGGGGTTAGGCGTAACTGTTGGGGTCGAGATAACTGCCGTGGGTGTGGCGAGACCGCTCACATCACAACCCCACACAGCAATCAGCAAAGAGGCGAGCAATAAGGCGACGACGAAGATGCGTTTCATGGGATCATAATAGCACGAAGAATAATTGTGGAAACGAAAAAGCCCCATAGTTGGGGCTTCGGAGACTTCTTCTGGTGGGCGGCGAGGGGCTCGAACCCCCGACCTCACGGATGTGAACCGTGCGCTCTGACCAACTGAGCTAGCCGCCCTTGTGCGCCATATTATACCAGCATGGCGTGCTCTTTGCAAGCAGATTGCGACTTGTGAAGGTGCTGATAAGGTCCATAACGGCAGTGTCACTCGCTCTCTACGCTTGTCGTTCTGGTTAGCTCATGAATGAACATGTATGGGTTAAACGCGCCCCACATGGCGGTGTCATCCTGAATGCGTCGCTAACAAAGAAGTGTCAGGTAAGCATGTCTGTTTACCTTGTCATTCTGAACGAAGTGAAGAATCAACCTCCATACTAATTGCTACCCGAACGGATTCTTCGCTACGCTCAGAATGACACTGCCTCGTGGGGTGCGCTTACCTGCCACTTCTTTGTTAGCACAGTATTCAGAATGACAAAGGGGAGGCGGCGTCACTGACATTATTTTGTTAGCGCGGTACTGAGCGTAGCGAAGAATCTCGCAAAGCGGGATGATGCTTTGCCTATGTCCAATCTCAAGAGAAAAGAAGGGGACACGATTCTTCACTTCGTTCAGAATGACAAGGCAAAGGGGAGGCGGCGGCACCCACAAAAAGGGAGTCCACACAGTAACATCGCGCCATAGGTCATCGTAACGTCAATCGGCGTGCTCGCGAGTATGCTACTTCTTCGAAGCAATATAGTTGTCGATTATGGTTTCCAGCGTGCTGAGGGGCATACTGCCGTTTTGCAGAACTGCGTTGTGGAACTCCTTGATGTTGAATTTCGCACCGAGAGCCTTCTGGGCCCGATCGCGGAGGGCCAGTATCTTCAGGGAGCCTGTTTTGTAGGCGAGCGCCTGGGCGGGCCACGCGATGTAGCGCTCGACTTCCCCTGTGTATGCACCCCCGCGAGTGCCCAGTGTGTCGTCCATGTACGATATGGCCTGCTCGCGGGTCCAGTGCTTCCAGTGTATGCCGGTATCAACCACCAGCCGCGCTGAACGGAAAAGCTCGGCCTGCAATCTGCCGAGGTTACCGGCGGGATCATCCTTGTAGAAGCCCGCATCATACATTAGCTGCTCAGCGTAGAGCGCCCACCCTTCTACGTAGGCATTGGCTGGCGGGAAGATGCCCGACTTCTGGAAAGTGGGTACATTCTTTAGCTCGGTCTGGATGCCAAGCTGGAAGTGATGGCCCGGTATGGCCTCATGATAAGCAAGCGTGGGTATCTGGTACTTCGGATAGGAGCCGCGGCCCAGGTTCGCGTAGAAGATACCGGGACGCGAGCCGTCGAGGGCGGGCGCGAAGTAGAAACCGCCCGGCGAGCCGGCTTCCTTATCCTGCGGAACTGCCCGCACTTCAAGACCGATCTTCGGCTTGATGTCGAACTGGCTGGAGATGCCCTTATCGGCGCGGTCAATGGTCGTGCGGAACACATCAAGTAGCTTATCTTTATCGGCCTGAGTATTGAGCGGATAAACACCGCTTGCATCCCGCATCTTGTCCATGGCGTCGATAAAGCTGCTATTCTTGTAGCCCATGCCGTCGAGGATGGTACGCATCTCGGCGCGAATCCGAGTTACCTCGCTGAGGCCGAGGTTGTGGATCTCCTCAGGCGTCATGTCGGTGGACGTCTGGTGGTGGATGGCGTAACGGTAGTATGCGTCGCCATTGGGCAGTGCCCACACGCCGTCTGTGGCGCGACCCTTTGGCGTGAGCCTGGTCATGTAGTCAATTATGCGGTTGTAGGCAGGATAGACTGTGGAAGTCAGCGCGTTTTGGGCTGCGCTATATAGAGCCTGTTTGTCGGCTGCATTGATGCCGCCCAGGGCGTCCACGCGCAGCTTGAAGTTGGCATAAAGCTCATTTGAGCGCGCATCCTGCGAGACGAAGTGGCGCAACTGGCCGATAGTCGCGTCTATCATCCAGCGGGGCATGAAGATGCTTTTTTCCTCGCGGATGCGAAGCTGTTCGAGCACACCGTCGAACTTGTTACCGACATCGTTGAGACGGGCGATATAATCTTCGGCGTCCTGCTTGTTGGCGAGAGGCTGGAGATTGTTCAGCAGATCAACCACGCTGTTTTGCACACCTGTTATAGGGTTCACAATGTAGTCGTGGTACATGAACTCCTGGCCCTTCACAAGGTCGTCCAGGTGCCAGTCCACAATGCTTGTGGAGATTAGCTGCTGGGGTTTCTGTACTTTGCGGTCGTAGGTGCGAAGCTGTGCGAGATATTGCTTGACGAGCGCGTTGGTATCGCGCAGATAGGGATCCGATACATTGGTCAGCTTATCAGGGCGGAAGCCCGGCTTGTACTCTTCAGGAAGCCCCACAGATGTGAATGCCTCAGGGTCGCGCAGCAGCAGATTGAGAAAGACCTCTTCATAGAAGTCGTTAAGGGGCGTGCCGGCAGCGATCTGGGTGGAATACTTAGCCCCATATCGGAACGTGCCAAGCTGGGAAAGCAGTACGTCGTATGGCGTTTGGTTATCGGGGTGCAATTCGAACACTGCGCGCTCGAAATACTGAACTGTATAGGTCTTACCGTCGAGGTCGCTCTTCTCCTGGAACTCTTCCGAGATGGGATAACCCTGCTGCGCTAGCCCGCCGTTCTTGTTCCAGTAGTCAAGGAACTTGCCGCCAACCCGCTTGTTGACCTGGGTGAAGTTGGTGGTGTTTGGCGCGGTGCTTGCCTTCTGGCCGGGCGCGCCACCGGGATACTTTTGCTTGTAGCGGAAGGTTCCCAGCTGCGAGAGAAGCACATCGTTCGGGGCTGCGTTCTCAGAGTGGTGCTCGAACACTGCTCGCTCGAAATACTGGACAGTGTAGCTCTTGCCGTTGAGGTCGGAGGTTTCCTGCATTTCTTCCGAGATAGGGAAGCCTTGCTGAGCGAGGCCGCCGTGCTGCTGCCAGTAATCGAGGAAGACGCCGTGAACTGTCTTGCCTGTCTCGGCGAAGGTGCGGCTGCCGTCGCCGGGCACCGCTCCGCCGGTAGTGGCGAGTGCGGTGGGGGCATAGGTAGGTGAAATATAGTTGCACGCCAACAAGAGCAGGGCTATTGCCAGCGCCATGCTCGACCTGGCACTATTCTTCTGTCGCAAAGGTAGGCCTCCTGTAACTGCAAGCTCCACATTATGTGTTTTGCGCCGTGCCCACAGTGGTATCTGGACAGCGCGCAACTCGCGATTACAAGCGGCCGGTTACGGCTTGGGTTTGTCTGTGATGGATAGTGTGACGAGCGCCCGCGCTACAAGGCTCTTCTGGCGAAGCGAGTGGGCAAATACTTCGGACCCAACGCCAAGTATCATACTCCCCTGCCTGACAACCTGCGACCTGCATCTTAGTTTATTACCCCGCGCGGGCCTCAACAGGTTCGCTTTTGCCTCGACAATGCGCACACATTCGTCGTCATCCACCACAGTGGAGGCCGCAAGCCCGGCAGTATATTCGAGCACGAGCGATAGCACGCCTGCATAGACGGTGCCGTCCGCGCTCAGATGCCTGGGGAGCAGCACGAGCGCAGTCTCACACCAGCCGGAGCCGGCGTCTGTGATCTCTACGCCCACGTCCTGGGCAAAGGCTTCAGGCTGCAACCGTTCGCGCAACGACGGACCCGGCATCAGGCCCACGCCGGTCTCAGAATATGCTTTGTTCAATGGGTGCTTCCTTTATTGCTTCTGCGCAATATTGTCTTCAGGATTGTTGCGGGTAGCTCCTTATATTAGTATCCGAGACGGACCGGAATTGTTTGGCTATTTGCAAGAGAAAAGGCAAGTTGCGCTCGTAATGAGTACAACTTGCCTTTTGCGTTACTTTTCGTTTGTGCTGTGTTAGCGGACTACTGCTTGCGGCGGGTGCGGGGTTCGGGCTTGGCGGCTGGAACCGGTGCGGCTTTCTTGCCGTTCGTGTTTTCCTTCGCTCCGTCTTTCGCTCCGTCTTTCGCGCTCGCTTTGGCTTTCACTACCGTTGTGGGGAGCGGCTTAACTCCATTGCCGGTACCATTCCCGTTAGCGGCGCTGTTGCCGTTGCCATTGCTGATTGCGCCTGCCGCTATTTCATCTTCAGACAACACTTCAAGCTCTTCGTCGCTGATCATCTTGCCCGTCTTGTCGGTGCGGGGGATGCGGGCGATAGAGGCAACCGAGTCGTTCTCGCGCATGTTCATTACAGCAACACCCTGCGCGGGTCTGCCCTTGTGGGGTATGCCGTCGGTGAACATTCGGATCACCTGGCCGTTGGTCGAGATGACCACCAGGTCGTCGTCCGGGCTGACCACACGAGCAACAGCTATGTGTCCGCTCTTGGGTATAAGAGTGATCGCCCTGACACCACCGCCTGCGCGGCCCTGTCGCGGGAAATCCTTCAGATTGGTGCGCTTGCCAAGTCCCTTGGTTGTTACAACGAGGAGCGAGGCATTGGAGTCGGGGTGGATTACGTCCATCCCAACCACTTCATCGCCCTTCCGCAGCTTGATAGCACCTACGCCTGCTGTGGCGCGGCCCATGGGGCGCACTTCCTTTTCGGAGAAGCGGATCGCCTGGCCGTCCCGTGTAGCGACAAGGATGTCACCATTGCCACGTGAAAGGCGGGCAGCGGCAAGCTCATCGTCCGGCTCAAGATTGAGCGCGATGATACCTGTAGAACGCACTGCACCGTAGTCGCTCAGTGGGGTCTTCTTGATCTTGCCCAGTCGGGTCGCCAGCACAAGATAGGCACCGTCGGCACCATCACCCTTGAAGTCGCGTATCGCTATGAGGCCGGTCACCATTTCGTTTGGCTCCAGCGACACCAGGTTGACCAGCGGCAAGCCCTTGGCCTGCCTGCTTGTGTCCGGTACCTCGTGAGCCTTTAGCTGGTAGACCTTGCCCCTGTTTGTCAGGAAGAGGAGATTGTCGAGTGTGTTGCAGGTGATCAGGTGCTGGACGGCATCCATCTCACGGGTCACCATGCCCACGATGCCGCGACCGCCCCGGTTCTGGCGCTGGTACGTATCCGGTGGCAGGCGCTTGATATAGCCCCTGTCGGTGATTGTCACGAGCACCTGAAGGTCAGGGATCAAGTCGTCATCGCTGAACTCCGCAGAGGCAGTCTCAACGATGCGTGTGCGGCGTGCGTCGCCGTACTTCTCCTTGAGATCTTTCAAGTCGGTCTTGATAAGGGCCTTGATCTTCTGGGGGTGAGCCAGCAGGTCTTCAAGGTAACCAATCTCCTTGATTACGGTTATATACTCGTCTTCGATCTTCTTGCGCTCAAGAGCCGCGAGTCGTGCCAGTCTCATATCGAGGATGGCCTGCGACTGCACTTCCGACAGTTTGAACTGTGTGCGGAGGTTGCCTTTGGCGCTGTCAGGCGTTCGGCTTGCTCGTATGGTGGCAATAACGGCATCAAGATTGTCGAGGGCTATCTTCAGTCCTTCGAGGATATGGGCGCGCTCCTGTGCCTTCTTAAGCTCAAACTGAGTTCGGCGCGTGATGACTTCCAGCCGCCACTCTACGTGGTACTGGAGCGCCTTTTTGAGGGTAAGCACGCGAGGCTCAGTGCCGTTCACCAGGGCGAGCATATTGACGCCAAAGGTGGACTGCATGGCGGTGTACTTGAAGAGCAGGTTGAGCACTTTCTTCGGCTGAGCGTCACGCTTTAGCTCGATGACAAGGCGCATACCGTTGCGGTCCGACTCATCGCGCACAATACTTGCGCCCGGCAACCTGTCGTCGTGCATTAGCTCGGCGATCTTTTCGGTCAGACTGGCTTTGTTCACCTGGAAGGGAAGCTCTGTAACGATGATGCTGTAGCGGCCTGCCTTACTCTCTTCGATGTAGGCCTTGGCACGCATAACCACGCGACCTCTGCCGGTGGCGTAGGCGTCGCGGATGCCTTCGTTGCCCATGATGATACCGGCTGTCGGGAAGTCGGGACCGGGCACAAACTTCATGAGTTCTTCTACCGTGGCATCGGGGTTATCGATGAGGTAAGTTATGGCGTCGGCAAGCTCGCTCAGGTTATGAGGCGGGATGTTTGTGGCCATACCAACAGCGATACCGGCGGCACCGTTTAGAAGCATGTTGGGTAGACGAGCGGGAAGCACATCCGGCTCCTGGGTCTTCTCGTCATAGTTGGGGCTGAAGCTGACTGTATCTTTCTCTATGTCTGCCAGCAGCTCTTCAGCGATGTTGTGAAGGCGTGCTTCGGTGTACCTCATAGCAGCCGGCGGATCGCCGTCAACGCTGCCCCAGTTGCCCTGTCCGTCTACCAGCGGGTATCTGAGGGAGAAATCCTGCGCCATACGGGCAAGAGCATCATAGACCGACTGGTCGCCGTGTGGGTGGAACTCCTTGAGCACCTCGCCCACGATACCGGCGCTCTTGCGGTAAGGAGTGTTGTGGCGCAAGCCCATCCTCTGCATTGCATACAGGATACGGCGCTGCACCGGCTTAAGACCATCGCGAACATCAGGAAGGGCACGCGATATGATTACGCTCATAGCGTAGTCAAGATACGCGGACCTCATTTCTGTATCAAGATTTACATTTTTGATTGTGCCTAATTCCATGCTTTCCGGCTCCTCCAAAAGCTAACACTCTACTTTATTATATGCGCGTCCTGTATATTATACCCGATTTAGCCGCAATATGCCAGTTTTTACACATATAATTAGGAATTATGTTCTATTTTGACTGTGGGTTATAGAAGTAGGAACGAAGGTTATGGGAAGACGTGCTACCAGGCAGAATCAGGTTAGCCGTGCACCCTTGTGCTGATCGGCTGGCTGTGGCTTTGGGCGCTTTACAAGTGCCTGTTTTATGTAGCCTGTAATCATGTGGGCTAGCAAGCGATTGTCTGTTATGTAGATGTCCACCGTGCCTCCAGGCTCAGAGATGCGTATGGCGAACGTGCTCTGCCTGTCCAACAGTGACAGCACTTTATAAGAGCCTAACACGATAAGGACAAGCCCGGCAGAAACAAGAGGGCTAGTACGAGCCTCAGATACAGACACGATCGCCGAGTATATCAGAAACAGTGTGAGCAATAGTGCCAGTACCGCATAAACAAAAAGGCTTAATCCATGAGGTCGCTTGCGGTAGATTTCTCTAATCAGGGCGCCTAACATTAGGATGCTGAACACGGCGTAGGAAAGCGGTAAGGATAGACCGGAGAGCGCTGAAACCGTTTCGATGAAAGAACTGCCATAAAGTAATACAAGGAGGAAGAGGAAGGCGGCAATCATGATAGTCGCCAGTCGAAGCAACACGATCTTCTGAGGGTATATCGGCTTCATTTCTACATGAGTGATGTGGTCGAGCGGATATTGCCGGCTATCAAAGATGAGACGCCGGTTGGTAACCCAGTTTGTGCCGTCGGAATAATACGTTTCTTCTTCCATAAGAGGTACTCTCCCTAGCAGGCGAACCCTATCGCCCAGGTCACTATGCCATTCTGCATTGTTATCGTACCCACCTTGATTTGTGCCCGCCGCGCGAAATAGCCAATCGGAGCTCCTTTGCCACCTCCTGTGCGTAGCCGTGGTCGGCGCAGACGAAGGCGTTTACCGTGCCGAACGTGCCGCGCAGCCTGATTATATATGTGGCGTTGGTGGTACTCATGCGGGCAGCAATTAGAGCGACGGCAACCAGACCAAGGACGGCGAGGAGAAAAAAGACGCAACTCAAAGGTCCTGGATTCGCGGTTGTATTGAAGCCACTCACAGCCAGCAGGGGGGAAGCAAGAAAGAAATAAACAACGGGCGCCCAGAGTACAAGGTCAGTGCGAACCGGCTCGATCAGCACGTCGTTGATATCCTCGATCTTGTAGTGCCTGCCGCCAAGACTGGCCCACTCGCCCTCGATCTGCACTATATCATCATGGTGGTAGCTTTGCGTTTCTGCGGCCATATTTGGACCTTAGTAGCTCGAATAGGGCCGCAGCGATAAGCGTTGGAGGGCAAACTCGATGCTATCAGCTACAAGCTCAAGATAAGACAGGTCGAACGAAGCGTAGACGAGGGTCGCTATACGCTCATCCCGCAATTTGATGCAGTAGATGTTCTCGTGATGCTTGCCGAGAAACCGTGACGCTATATATACGCTTGCCGGAAGCAGAGCCATCAGGAGCAGGATGTCCAGTACAAGAATGCAACTTCCCATCCACGAAGGGAAGAAACCCAGGGGCTGGGTTATGCCAATGAACAGCAGCAACCAACCCGACAGGCAAAGAGACAGCCACACAGTAAAGTGACTGTCAGAGCGCATACGCGTAATCTCAATAGATTTGATGGCGTGCAGAAAGTAGGTCGTCTCAACAAAGACGACCCGCTGGTTGGTGACCCACACGACGCCATCTGTGTAGTACGTGATCTCCATAGAAGGTCGCCTAAATCAATTTTATGCAGCACGCTATACAGAGACTGCATATTAGAGCAGGTGGCTCTAGTATAGAGTATATGCACTGGAGCCCGCTATATTATATACGCAAAGGTAGAGGAAAGTTGCACAGGTATCCAAAGGCAGCGCACTCCGGGGACGAGACGCTTCAATCGTTCAGAACGACAATGCTGTGGTAATTATTCTTCAAGAATCAATGAGGGATGTGCATCACCCCGACGCACATCCCTACCAGCCAAACCTTACGTTTTACGCTTTACGCCGTTCACGTTTCACGCATCACTCCCCCGCCCTATCTCCCGCCGCCAACAACAGCCGCTATGGTGGGCAGCGAGAGGCGCGCTACGTCTATTATGGGCCAGGAGACCACGAAGAAGACCAGGACGGCTATGGCAGCACCCACGAGCGTCCAGACGAGGGTAGGCGAGGACCTCTGAGGACGCTGCACACGTGCATCCTCGAAATACATGTACCAGATCACGCGCAGGTAATAGAAGGCCGCGATGGCGCTGTTGAGCGCACCTATAACGGCAAGCCACCAGAGGCCGGAGTTCAGCGCAGAGACAAAGACATAGTATTTGCCGAGGAAGCCAATGGTGGGTGGTATACCGGTTAGCGAGAGCATGAACAACAGCATGAGCGCAGCGGGGCCGGGAGCCCACTGCGAGAGGCCACGGAAGCTATCAAGCGAGTCGGTGCCGCCGTTGCGCTGCAGCCAGACTACGATGCCAAACGCGCCCATATTCATAAAGAGATATGAGAAGAGATAGAAGAGGATCGACGAGATGGCCTGCTCGCTGGTTGTGGGCGTGTAAGAGGCAAGGCCGATCAGGATGTAGCCAGTGTGAGCGATAGATGAGTAGGCGAGCATACGCTTAACAGAGCGCTGCGTGACCGCGATCACGTTACCTACCGTCATGGTGAGGATGCATATAACAATCGCAATGGGCACCCATGTCTGCCATGCAGGGCCAAGCGCCTCAACCATGATGCGCACTGTTGCGGCGAAACCTGCCGCCTTAGGACCAACCGACAGGAAGGCTGTAACGGGTGTGGGCGCGCCCTGGTAGGCGTCGGGGGTCCACATGTGGAATGGCACAGCCGCGATCTTGAAGCCAAGCCCGGCGATCAGCAGCATAATGGCGAGAACGAGGCCGCCGTTTGCCGTGATGCCGCCGCCCTGGGCCGCTATCTCGGCTACCTTGCCGCCGATCTGCCGGAGGTTAGTGTAGCCTGTCATGCCGTAGAGCCATGCCATGCCGTAGACGAGGATAGCGGTCGAGAAGATGCCCAGCAGGAAATACTTCATGGCGGCTTCATTCGACAGCTTGTCCGCGCGGGCAAAACCGGTGAGGATATAGACGGCGATGGACATTAGCTCGATACCGACAAAGAGGGAGGTGAGGTCGGTCGCTGAGGCCGTGAACATCATGCCGCAGGTGGCAAGCCCGAGCACCGCATAATATTCGCCTATCGCGAAGCCCCTATCTTTGATGTACTGGGTTGACAGGAGAACCGTGACGATGGCTGTGCCCAGCGACAACATGCGGAAGAAGAGGCCCATGTTGTCCATCACGACCATGCGGTTGAACGCTTCGGTGTTGAACACGGTAGATCCGCCGAAGAGAGAACCGCCGATGTTGTTGCCAAAGTAGAGTATGCAGGCGAGGAAGGAGAGAACATAGCCCACAATGCTCACACCCGCCAGCAGGTTATTCTTATTCTGCCGCCCCCGCGTGAAAAGGTCGATAAGAATAACCAGGATGGAAAACACTACCACGATTAGCTCAGGCAGGATGTGCTCAAGGTTCACGTTTATGCCGCTATAGTCTATCGTCATACTATCCCCTCTTTGGGAATTACGAGCCTGCTGCTCCTATGCGGCCAGCGCAGGAATGCAGGCTCGATTGCTACTTGAAGAAATCCGCCAGTGTCGTAACGTTCGGTATTGCCGCCGACACAACAGTCAACAGTTGGTGCGAGATGGGATTTATCATGTCCAGCAATGGGGTGGGGAGTATACCTATGAGGAGGCTCAACACACCCAGCACGATAAGTGAGCCTGCCTCGATGGGGCTAGCATCGCGGAAGTTGCGAACGGCAGAGTTAGTTTTGTTGAATAGCACGCGCTGGAACATCCAGAAGAGATACCACGCCGATAGGATTATCACAATGGTTGTGAGAGCACCTACTACCCAGTTGGCGCGGAAGGCACCAAGCATGGTGAGAAACTCGCCTATGAACCCGCTGAAGCCCGGCAAACCGACAGAACCAAGCATCATTATCATAAACAACATCGCGTACACAGGCATAGGCTTAGCCATGCCACCCATATCGGCTATGAGGCGGCTGTGCAGCCTGTTGTAGATGGCGCCGACGCAGAGGAAGAGACCGCCTGTCAGGAGACCGTGTGAGAGCATGACAACGATTGCGCCGTCGATGCCCTGCGTGGCCGCGCCATAGCCAAGCTCATTGAGCCACACACCTGTAAAGAGGCCCAGAGTTACGAAGCCCATATGGCTAACGGACGAATAGGCGATTAGCTTTTTCAGGTCGGGTTGGACTAGCGATACCATCGCGCCATAGAGAATGGCTATGACCGACAGGCCAACCATGATGGGCGCGAAAGTGGCCGTACCCGCCGGAGTGATAGGCAAAGCGAACCTGATGAAGCCAAAGGCACCCATCTTGAGAAGCACGCCCGCCAGGATAATGGAGCCTGCGGTTGGCGCTTCTACGTGGGCATCAGGCAACCAGGTGTGGAAGGGCCACATGGGCACTTTGACAGCGAAGGCGGCAGCGAAGGCCAAGAACACCCAGTTCTGGAAGTCGCGGGGGTCGCCGGGGCCAAGCTGTTGGAGCATAAGTATATCGAGGGTTCCATGCTGCAGGTAGAGCGCGATGATGGCTACAAGCATCAGGAGCGAGCCTGACAGCGTGTAGAGGAAGAACTTGACGGCGGCATATACCCTGTTGGAAGATCCCCAGATGCCTATGAGCAGAGCCATTGGCACGAGCATGATTTCCCAGAAGATATAGAAGACAAAGAAGTCGAGCGACACGAACACGCCCATCATACCGGCCTGGAGGAAGAGGATCACCATGTAGTATTCGCGCACGCGCTTCTGGATCGGCTCCCACGAGACCAGGATCGAGATGAGGGTGAGCAGCGTGGTTAGCACCAGCAGCAATATAGCAAGTGCGTCCGCGCCCATGTGATAGCCAATATTTATAGGATCGGGCAGCCAGACGAAGTACTCCTGAAAGTCGAAGCTCTGCTCCTGTGGTATGCCTGCATTGAAGTACTTGCTGATATAGAAGACGAGGGCCACAACTGAGACGACAAGGTTTATGGCAGCTCCTATCGCCGCGATACGCCGTATCGCCTGGTTGTTCTTGACGAACAACAGAACCAGCGCGGTCACAATGGGCATGTAGACCATGATGGACAGGATGGGGAACCCACCCAGCATATTGTTGATTGCCACTACTCCTCCTCTGACGGGCCAGTACCGAGTACCGAGTACCGAGTACCGAGTGCTTTTGGTGCCAAGTACTCAGGACTAACTTCTGAGTACCAGATACTATATGTTTTGATTGCCATTCTTTTGCAGTTGTCTCTTCATGTCAACTGATGCGCGAAGGCCCCCTATTATTCGAGCTACTTCTTCTGCGCTTCTGCTCAGCTCCTCGAATTTCGTTCTATCCACGTAACCACAGTCGAATGCCACGTACAGTTGTGAGCGAAGCTCTGCACAGGATGCCTTGGCTATTGTTAGAAACTGGCAGAACTCGGCAGCACTGCGTCTCTCAAATCCCTCCGCGATATTGGACATTATTGATACAGTTGCACGCTGCATCTGATTAGCCAGTCCGAAATCCTTACCAAACGCTCCTTGTTTGCTAACTTCGTAGATAGAGTGGGTCAGTGCTCTAGCCTTTGTCCAGGCAGCTAAGTCCTCAAACTTCTCTATCTTCCCCACAGTCCCTCACTCACTGTTATTACTGTCCACTTACAACTCGGTACTCGGTACTCGGTACTCGGTACTCGGTACTCGGTACTCGGTACTCGGTCACCCTTTTGGCAAAATGATGAATAAGTATGTTACGAGGGCTAGCAGACCTGCGCCGATTGCGAGGGCATAGCCTTGCACAAAGCCGGTTTGCATACGTCCGAAGCGGCGGCCCATGCCACGCACGAATCCTGCTACCCCATTCACTGCACCGTCGATTACCTTCTGGTCGAAGCGCCAGAAGCCATATGCGAGAGCCTTACCGCCATCCACTATGACCCTCTGGTAAAACTCGTCAAAGTACCACTTGTTCAGCAGGGCATTATAGAGCCAGGGCATACCCTTCGCCATAACTGCGGGCAGTGGATTCTCTTTGAAATAGAAGAGGAAAGCCGTAAATATGCCGCCCAGTGCAACGAACGTGGAGATCAACATTATGAGCATTGTCGGCTGAGTGAAGCCCGCCGCGATCTCGGTTCCGCGTTCTATGGCTGTTGTAAACACGGGATGTATGAACTCGTGGAAGATACCGTTATCAGGCGGTACGCCGACGAAGCCGATCACCACAGTAGGTATGGCCAGGATAATGAGTGGGATTGTCATTAGCGGCATGTGGCGCTCCACCTTCTTCTCCACCAGTGCTTTGGCGACGTCTTTGGGGGTGTTGTCCTTGCCCCAGAAGACGATAAAGACCAATCTGAACATATATAGCGCAGTAAGAAAGGCCGAAGCCATCAAGAGCGCACCGACAATCCAGTTGCCTCGCAAGAATGCATTACCGATAATTTCGTCCTTGGACCAGAAGCCCGCGAGCGGTATCACGCCTGCATTTGCCAGCGATGCCAGCAGGAAGGTCCAGAAAGTGATAGGCAGGCGCTTGCGCAACTGGCCCATGTTGCGGATGTCCTGTGAGGCTGCCTGGTCGTGGATACCGCCTTCGTGCAGGGCATGGATAACCGAGCCGGAACCGAGGAAGAGCAGGCCCTTGAAGAAGGCATGTGTCATCAAATGGAAGATAGCCGAAGCCCACGCGCCTACACCAAGGCCCGCGAACATATAGCCAAGCTGCGATATCGTGGAGTAAGCGACTACACGCTTGATGTCGTTCTGTGTCAGCGCGATTGTAGAGCCGAGCACAGCTGTGGTTGTGCCGATAATGGCGATAATCAAGAGTGCATCAGGTGCCATTGAGAAAAGAGGGTTCAACCGGGCCACCATATAGACGCCTGCCGTGACCATTGTGGCCGCGTGGATCAAGGCGCTAACAGGGGTCGGGCCTTCCATAGCGTCGGGCAACCAGACATGTAACGGGAACTGCGCGCTCTTGCCCATAGCGCCCATGAAGAGGAAGATACAGATAAGAGTCATGTTGCCGAGGATCATCGGCTGCTCTTCAGCTATGCGAAAAAGGTCGGTGTACTTCAGGTCGCTTGACAGGTTGCTGAAGTTCACGAAGAGCATCATGATGCCGATAGCGAAACCGAAGTCACCAATACGGTTGACTATAAACGCCTTCTTTGCGGCGTCGCTTGCCGATTTCTTGTTGAACCAGAAGCCGATCAGGAGATATGAGCAAAGGCCCACCGCTTCCCAACCTACGAACAGCAGAAGCATGTTGTTGCCCATAATCAGGAGCAACATACTGAAAACGAACAGCGGTAAATAAGTGAAGAAACGTGCTGTGTCCGGGTCGTCGGCCATGTAGCCATTAGAATATATATGGACCAGTGTGCCGACAGAGAGGACCACCATCAACATGATGGCAGTCAGGGGATCAATCAGGAAAGCAATATCAATTTTGAAGTCACCGGATAGTATCCAGGTGTAGAGGTCGTACTGGAAGGGAACGCCGTGACGCTGTGAGACTTCAATGAAGACCCACACGGCCAGCAAGAACGATATTCCGACCATGGTGGTTGCGATCCACCCGGCGGTCTTGCCCAGCCGCCGCCCAAAGATGCCGTTGATGACAAAGGCAATCAAAGGCAACAGCGGTATCAACCATACGAAATTGAGAATGAACGGCTCAGGCGCTGCCCCTGCAGCCTCTTCAGCCTGCCCCGCCACATTCATCAGGTTGTGTAAAAGAAAACTATGCATCATTCCTCCGCCGGGACGAATTACGAGATATATTCTACTCTTTCATCAGGTCGATATCGGTTGCATCGATGGTGGGCTTCTGGCGTACCAGGGCTATCACTATAGCCAACCCTACGGCGGCTTCTGCTGCGGCTACTGTCACCACGAATACCACGAAGTTCTGGCCTGCCATCGAATTGAGAGACGCGCCGAAGGCGATCAGTGTGAGGTTGACTGCGTTCATCATCAATTCTGCTGACATGAAAATAACCAGTACGTTGCGGCGTGTTAGCGCACCAATAAGCCCCAGGCAGAAGAGAACGGCGCTGACCATAAGGAACCACGCCAGCGGCACGCCTGTTGTTCCGGAAACTGTAGATATGTCCATGCTATTTACCTGCCTCTGTCTTGGTTGGACTGATTTCAACACCTGAGGTGGTGCCCGACCCAACTGTTGTTGGCTGATCAACTATTGGCATCTCACGCTCAATCTCTGTAGCATCAGGAGCATAGGTGATACCGAGCGCGGGGAGAAGCTTCTTTTCAAGCTGGTCCTCCTGCGACGAGTTCGCGATGGAGCGGCGGCCAACGGAGATACCTAGAGAGGGAACAATTTCCTCTACCTCAGCAGGTTCCTCTTTACGAGCCAGTACGATCGCGCCGAACACCGCCACCAATAATATGAGCGATGCAATTTCAAATGGAAGGAGGAACTGGCTGTAAAGGCTCATGCCAAGTACCTTCACGTTGCCCCCGGCGGCAAGCACAGCCTGGGCGCTCCATACGAAATGTGTGTTACCGATGGTGTCCCCGATATTGACTATGCGTGTTTGCGGGCTGAAGATTATGATTGTGACGATCTGCAGAGCCAGGATCAGGCCAACAGGCCAGGCCATCACCAGTTGTGCGGTGTGAATGCCTCCGAGCTGCGGCTGAGGGTTTTCCTGCAACCCCAGGAGCATGACCACAAAGAGGATCAGCACGAGGATAGCGCCTGTATAGACCAGCACCTGCAAGGCCGCAAGGAACTCAGCCCCAAGCATGACATACATTACCGCCAGGTTGAAGAAGGCCAGCACCAGCCAGAGAGCGGAGTGCACTGCGTTCTTGCGCGTTATCATCATGAACGCCGCAAGTATGGCCAGGCCCGACGCCATGAAGAAGATTAGCTGTCCAAACGGTGGTAATGGTATCGTTATATCGCCGATCTTTACATCCATCTACAACTCTCCCCAGTTAGAAATGCGGAGCGCGGAAAGATTCGCAGGCATATATGCGATCATTCCAGTTTACTTGGGTCCGGTAATCTGGTTGGCGTTCGAGCCTGAAATCTGATTACCGCCTGTGGTTGTCTCGTTGATACCTGCTAACCCTGCCGCGCGTGCCTGTGCGTCGAGGCGGATATTCAGCTCGGCCATATATGTCTTGCCGAGATCGAGCAGCTTTTCCTTGTTATAGACTGTCTTGCCCCGGTTGTCGGTGGCCATTTCAAAGTGGTGGCTCATAACGATAGCTTCGACTGGGCAGACCTCAACGCAGAGGCCGCAATAAAGGCAGCGCGTCTCGTTGATCTCGTAGTAATAGCTCATCTTCTTTGAGCGCGGCTCCAGAGGGTCAAGGCCCTTGAGGTAGTAGTGCTCGAAGGGATGCCACTCACCGAGGTGGTCTGCATCCGGGCTTTCATCCTCTTTTATACCGATCGTGATGCAATCAACAGGGCATATCTGGGGACAAAGACCGCAACCCACGCATTTCTCACGCCCGGTCTCAGGGTGAGGCAGCAGCCCAACCGCGCCGCGAAACCGCGGTGATAGGTCGCGCATTGTATCGGGGTATTCTACTGTAACAGGCGGTTTGAAGAACTCGCGCAGTGTCACGAAGAAACCTGCTACCTGGTTTACTAAGTCCATTTATCTCTCCTTGCCTGATGTGCGGCTCTCCTACCCTTTCTGCTTCCTGTATACGAAGCGCAGGACGGGAGCAACACCCACATCTTATAAATCGCGCGTTACTGTTACGGGTCGGGCCTCGCCCTCGATTGTGCCTCGGCCCCCCGTGGCGTTCTTTACCAGTATCACGGCGCGGTCATGGCCAACCAGCATGGGGCGCTCAGCGCGGCCGAACCAGGTCAGCCCGGCCATTCTGGAGAAGCCAAGCAGAGCAACTCCAAACAGCGCTACTTCAATAACAGCAATCACCCACCAGAAAATCTGGTTGTATTGTTCGACGGGTGTGCCCGGTGGGAAGAAGATCAGCTTCAGCACGGCGATAATCATAATATTCGCCAGGATAACGGGCAGAAACACCTTCCAGCACAGACCCATTAGCTGATCATAGCGGAAGCGGGGAAGCGTCCAGCGCAGCCAGTAGAAGACGAACACCAGCATCGCCACCTTGATGAGCATCCAGTGTATGCCCGAGTCGAGCAGTCCGCTAATCAGGGGAATACCTGCCAGTGAATTACCGGCACCGAAGAAGGCCGACAACGGTGAGTTCCAGCCACCCATGAAGAGAACCGTAATCAGGGACGACATTGTGAACACCGCGTTGAACTCGGCAAGCTGGAATAGGCCAAAGCGCATACCGCTATATTCTGTGTGGTATCCGGCCACCAGCTCGGATTCTGCCTCGATGAGGTCGAAAGGAGTACGTGCGGCCTCGGCCAGGGCTGATGCGAAGAAGACAATCAGTGCGACAGGTTGCAAGAGAACGAACCAGATGCCAGGCTGCGTGGCGTTGTGGGCGACGCCCTGTGCATTGGTGATGTCCACAAGCCCAAGCGAGCCTGCCAGCAGGAACACACCGATCAGGGAAATGCCGAATGTAAGCTCGTAGCTGATTACCTGGGCGGAGGCGCGCATACCGCTGAGCAAGGAGTACTTACTGTTTGAGGACCATCCTGCCATAAGCATGCCATAGACGCCGAGGGAGGAGAGGGCCAGCACAACCAGCATACCAACGCCCACATCGGAAACGAATAGAGGGATCGTGGCACCGAATATGGTGAGGTTGCCGGGACTCCAGGGCAGCAGCGCCACTATAGCGAGGCTGGCGAATGCTGACACGATGGGTGCAAGAAAGAACACAACCTTGTCGGAATCGCGTGGGGTTGTGTCTTCCTTTTTGAGCATCTTCAGCAGGTCGGCAAAGCTCTGCAGCAAGCCCATAGGACCTGCTCTGTTAGGGCCAAGGCGCGCTTGCATGTAGCCGCCAACCTTGCGCTCGCCGTAGATGACGTAGGCTACTACCACAAGGTTCACGTTCAAGATCATAAACGCCAGGATCGCCCTTATAAGAATAGATACCCAGTCCATATTTCCTCCAGCCTGCCCTGTCACCCGACACAAGGCTCATGCATCGCAGGATTAGTAGTTGGGTGGGAGCAGCCACAGTCGGGCCCCCACGCTCGAACATTATATAGGTTGGTCACCAGGGTCCAGCACATTGGCCGTTGCTACGGGCTGGAGTTCCTCCCGGCGTACATTACCCATGTTGGGCGCGGGCCGCACCTGTATTGCCACACTCTTCTTACTGCCTGTTGTGTCGCTTGTGATGGTATGCCTTGCTATACGCACAGCTCGGTTAGTGCCTGCCTGCTCCATAGTCATCGCGAGGAAGGCGGTCCCTTCCGGGATGCGATCATAAACCAGTGACACTGCAAATATAGGTTCGGAATTGTCCACGCCATCTACAGTAATGCTTACAGGAACCTGATCATCAATGCCCATGCGTGCTGCATCGAGGCTATTGAGGTGCAGGCGGGGATCCGGCTCTACCCTGCTGAGGCCGTAGCTCTGGCGGCTCAGTGTGCCTGTGCGGAATGGGAAGAGCGGGAAGCCAAAGGTCGCCATCAGCGTGTCATTACCGGACGCCTGCCGACTGGAGGCAGCTATCTGCGGAGCGGCTGTCCAGAGCTTTGCCTTGCCGCTGGGTGTCGCGAAGGTCTCTGTGTAGAGGACCGGGGTGCCAGGGTGCAGGCGGTCGGGGCAAGGCCACATCAGGCTCTTTACCTTCAACTGCTTGAGAGATACAGCGGCGGGCATTGGGATTTGATCGTCGATAAACTCGGTCATATCCAGGCGAGCATAAGTCATGCCTGCATACTGAGGCACCACGCGGCCAATCTCCTCGAACACATCCTTGGGAGTAACAGCGGGCAGCTCAACACCCAGACGCTGGCCTATCATGCTGATGATTTGCAGGTCGGTCTTACTCGCGCCTGCGGGCTGAATTGCCTGGCGAATGCGCTGCACGCGGCGCTCTGTATTGGTGGTAGTGCCGTCTTTCTCGGCGAAGGAAGCAGCAGGCAGGATCACGTCAGCCAGTTCGGCTGTTTCGTTCACAAATATGTCCTGCACCACGAGGAAGTCGAGCTTCCTTAGTGCTTCGCGCACCATGTTGGCCTGCGGCTCTTCCATGCCAAGCACCGGGTTCGAGCCGACAATCCACATAGCGTTCAATTCGCCATCGTAGGCTGCGGCAAGCATCGCGGCAAGGCTCAGGCCGGGCTCGGCGGAAAGCTCAGGTGCGGTGCGGTCAGCTGTGACGGACCAAAGCTCTTCAAGCTCGCGAGCATTGTCGGCGTTCACAGGCCTGTAGCCGGGGAACATGGCGGGCAGGCAACCCATATCGTTCGCGCCAAGGCAGTTGCTGTCGGAGACGAACGGGTTCACACCCGCACCGGGACGGCCGATGTTGCCCGTGGCGAGGGCCATGCCGGTGAGGGCAGCGACGGTCTGTGTTGTCAGGGTATAAGGTCCCGCTGCCGGGAATACTATGGTGGACGGTGGGAAGCCGCTGTCGGGCTTCTTCACTGTGTAGTTCTTGAGGTTGACGGTTACATTGGCCGCGGACGCTGAATCTGCCGCGCCGTTCTTTGTGGTGGGTAGGTTGCTGGGGTGCGTGGGCTGAGGCAGGTTTTCGGGGCCGTTGTCGCTGCCGCCGCTGGCGTAAAGATAGGCTGCCGCCACGATGTCGCGTACCGGCACGCCTGTAACGCTGCTCACGTTTGCCAGCGAGAACGCGTCGGCCTGGAGAGAGGCAATATACTGTGGGCCGTTCTCGGTGCGGCTGTCAAGATATGCCTGGTCGATAAGCCCGGCATCGAGGATCACTCGGGCCATACCGCCGATAAGTGTCTCTTCGGTGCCTGCCTTCGGCGCCAGCCAGAGTGTGGCCCATTCGCACATCTTGGTCCAGCGCGGGCTTATTACGATTAGCTTCTTGTCCATCAGGCGGATCATGCGCTGCAACTGGTAGGCGTACACGGGGTGCGATTCGTAGATACTTTCACCCACGTTGACTATGCAACCCGCTTTCTGCCGGGTGTCAATGAGGTTGTTGGTCTGGGCGGGATAACCAAGCATATCGGCCAGGACATCGAGAGCGGGCGACTCGGAAGAGCGTCCATCATAATCTATATTGTTGGTACCGAGGCCAAGGCGTGCCACTTTCTGCAACAGATAGTTCTCTTCGTTGCTCAGCTTGGGGGAGGCGACCACGCCAACTCTGCCCTTGTTCGCGCTCAGGCGGGTGGTAATGACATCAAGGGCTTCGTCCCATGTGGCAGTCTCCAGGCGTCCGTTACGGCGCACCAGCGGCGTACTAAGGCGGTTGTTGGAGTTGACAAAGTCCATCGCGAAGCGACCCTTGACGCAGGTTACGCCATCGTTGAGGCCGAGTGCATCATCGGAGCGCACTTCGTAGACCTGGTTGCGAGTGCTGCCGAGCTTGATGGTGCAGCCGACTGAGCAGTAGGTGCAGGTCGTTTCTGTCTTGCGCTGCCACCAGTGGTGCTCCATCTTCAGGTTGATGCGGCTGGAGAGAGCACCGACAGGGCAGACTTCGACGCACTGCCCGCAGGAGGTACACGGCGTCTCGAGGAGCGACTTGCCGAAGGGGGCGTCGATCAATGTCTCAACACCGCGCTCTACAAAGGCAAGGGCGACCGCGCCAATGACCTCATCGCACACGCGCACGCAGCGGCCGCAAACCACGCAGCGGTCACGGTCGATATCGATGGCAGGAGAGAGGCGCTCAGCAGGGCGCACAATCTTGGGGCGGCGGGTGTCGTCGCCTGTTACACCGTATTCATAGCCGTAGTCCTGGAGGCGGCAGTCGCCGTTGGCCTCGCAGATGGGGCAGTCAACAGGGTGATCAGTATCGAGCGCCTCCATGATCATATTGCGCTGCTGCCAGATGCGCTCGTTGACGGTGCGCACTTCCATACCGTCAGTGGAGGGTGTTGAACAGGAAGTAACAAGCTCGAAGCCGCGCCTGCCCGAAACCTCAACCACGCACATACGGCAAGCGCCGTAAGCACGCAAGCCCGGCAGATAGCAGAAGTTGGGTATCTCGATGCCCACCATACGGCAGACATCCCAGACGTATGTACCGTCGGGAACCTGCACTTTCGTGCCGTCTACTGAGACCGTTATCATCTTACCTGCTGCCATTATCCGCTCCTCAAGGTTTATTACTTCAATGTACCCGTCTTTATCTAGACCAGTTCTCTATCTGTAAACCACTTACTCTATTGAAGTGCTTTTCGTTATAGGTAACCATTACAAGGCCGTGCACCTGTGCCGTTGCCGCAATTAGAATGTCTGCATCAGTAATCAGCGTTCCCAGCTTGTACAAGTTTGCGTAAATATCTGAAGCTTTTACAACAATATCGTCTGTGAGAGGTAACACCTTGTTCAGACCACAAAACCGCCAACAATTATGCTCTCAATTTGGGCAATCTTCTCTTCCGGCAAGCCATCGTACATACGCCCCAGCAATTCTAAACTATCCAGTCCCTCCCCGCCATTCGTAGGCTCTACAACCAGGCGAACTTTCTGGCCGTCGGCAAGGTCTATGGTCTCCGGGTCGAGTACCCGAAAGACGCCATGCTCATACACCGCATCTATTGTCGAGTTCGTTTGCCCTGACTTGTTACGTTTGATCGCAGACATAGACGCCTCATCTCCGAGTATGGACCCGCTTACCGGCTGACCGTCTTACCCTGCGTCAGCGAGGGCGCTGTGCCGCCGCCATTCTGGGTTATCGCGCCAAACTGTTGGCGGTATCGCTCGCCTATGCGGGCGGGAAGGAAACGTTCTTCCAACCATGCCGGGCTGTTCTTCCGGTTCTCCTGCTCGCGCTGGACCAGTACTTCGCAGCGTCCGGCAACGCAATGCTTATCATTTATGTGCTCCATGAACTCGTCCATGAAGTAGCGCAGGCCACCCACGAGAGGCAAAGGAGCCGTCTGCCCAAGACCGCAAAGCGACATCTCGACTACATGGTCGCTCCACTTTTGCATGACAGGTATATCCTGCGGCTTGCTATTGCCCAGTGCGATCCTGTCTACCATGTGCAGCAAATTCTTGGTGCCAATACGGCACGGTACGCACTTGCCGCATGATTGGTAGCGATTGAAGCGCCCGAAGTAACGGCTCATGTCCACAATGCAAACGCTATCATCGTACACGACGTAGCCGCCCGATCCCATTGTGCCACCATACTTGTCAAGCGACTTGAAGTCCATAATGACGTCGAGGTACTCGTCAGGCAGACAACCACCCGATGGCCCTCCCGTCTGGATGGCCTTGAACGGCCTGTTGTCGTTGCAGCCGCCGCCGCAGGTGTACACTAGCTCACGCATAGTATGGCCCATCGGCATCTCGTAAATACCGACCCGCTCGACCGAACCCATGAGGGTGAACAGCTTGGTGCCGTTGCCATTTTCAGTGCCGATTGCCTTGAACCACTCAGGGCCGTTCATGATAATGTGCGGCACGCATGACATGGTTTCGGTGTTGTTCACTACCGTAGGGAGGTTGAAGAGGCCTGCTTCGACCGAGCGCGGGGGCTTTGTGCGAGGCATGGCGCGCTTGCCCTCGATACCGAACATGAGGGCCGATGCCTCACCGGAGATATATGCGCCGCCGCCCATCTGGACGTCAACATGGCAGGTGAAGCCCGACCCCATGATGTTCTCGCCCAACAGCCCGGCGGCATATGCCTGTTCGACTGCCACTTTCTGCCTGTGTATAGCCAGAGGATATTCGTCGCCTATATAGATGTAAGCCCAGGGCGTGCCCACCGCGAAACATTCGATTATGAGCCCTTCGATAACCTGGTGAGGGTTGCCCTCGTGCAGAGCACGATCCTTGAATACGTTTGGCTCGCCTTCGTGAGCGTTGCAGATGACATACTTGGGCGTCTTGCGAGCCTTGCGGCCGCCGTCCCACTTGATGCCTGCCGGGAAGCCCGCACCTCCGCGCCCCTGCAGACCGGAGTCGGTGATTGTCTTGATCACGTCGTCAGGGTTGGAGCCGAAGAGCACGCGCTTCAGGGCTTCGTAGCCGCCGCGAGCGATATAGTCGTCAATCGATTCCGGGTCGATATAGCCCAGGTCGCGGGCAACCACGCGCTGCTGGAGCTTCCAGAAATCGAGCTCCTTCGCGGCTGGAATACCACGTAAGCCAAGTTCTGCACCATCCCACTCGTCTATGCCATAGACACAGACCGCGAGGTCGGGGCGCATGTCGTTGCGGCGCACCACGCTCTCAAGCAGTTCCGGCACTTTGTCGGCGGTGATATGGGCATATGATACGCGGGGCTGGCCCGGCATGATTATGTCAACTTGAGGCTCCAGGTAGTGAGTGCCCATTGGCCCGGCCCGGCGCACAATCGCTTTGATGCCGTTCCCTTCTACCCATTTACGTATGGTTTCGAAGGTAGAAACGGCTCCATGAGCCACCGAGGACGACCCCCACGGCACGATAATCACAGGCACATCGGCCTTGCTCATGGTTGCCTGCCAGCGCTTGCGCGCCGCTGCTTGCCGTGCCTCGAATTGTTCGCGCGTGATTTGCATCCGCGCCGTTACGTCCATAGGGTAATAGTGTGCTACTTCACTCATGCTGTTCCTCTGCTGCGTTCTGCACTTTTCTATCTATGACTGGCTTTGCGACCCCGACGCTCCACCCGGATTGGGCGTTGGAGGTGTGTTCTGTATGCGCTCTTTCACTTCGGGCGGCGCTTGCGTTGCGCTCGCGGCAGGTGCTTTTTGATCAGGCATAAAACGTTCCACCTCATAGCCTGCATAGAGTTCTTCCGAGCGCGGGCCGAAGCCGTGATTGTCTTCATACATATGGCCCATGCCGCCGGTCATATAGTCGCCAACGGGAGAGAACTCCCCTGCGTCTTCCCACTGGGTTATGATTGCATCCATCTTTTCAGGCGTGACGTGCGAATAGTAGCGCCCTTCGATCTCTACTAATGGGGCGAGGTCGCACGCGCCAAGGCAAATAGACTGCGGCTCGAAGGTCCAGTGTCCATCAGCGGTGGTGTCACCGGGGCCGACATCAAGACGGTTCTCGATAGCTTCGCGCACATTTGCCGCGCCACGCACGTAGCACCCCGTCCCTTCGCACGACATGATAACATGGCCGGCCCGTGGTGTGTAACGGAAGAAGGAATAGAAGGTCAGCACGCCGTATACTTCAGCCTCGGCAAGACCCAGCTCGGCACAAACCTGATCGGCAACTGCCTGGGTTATATAGCCGTATTTGGTCTGTAGCTCCTGGAACACCGGAATCATCGCCTCGATGGCATCGACGTGGCGGTAACGGTCGAGGATATTTGTCACCTCGGCGGGCGGGATTGCGCGGCCGGGAGAAATCGCGCTGCTGTCCTCTACACGCGCAGGCAAGCCGCGATCGCTGTGAGGTGCAAGCTCGCCACTCCGCACGGTGCTCAGGTCGGGGCTAATATATTCGTCGTTACGAGCAGGACCCTTGCCGCCCTCTTCGCCGCCGTTAGTGTTGTCCATTAAGCCACTCCTGGTTCATTGGATAAGCTCTTCCCTTTAGTCGGACCACTTTACCTAATGCGTTAGCCAACTCTCTAGCATAAGTCAGATTGCCGCCGCAATCAAATTCGACCAAACCGGACAAGAGTTTCACTTTCACCTTGAAGCTTGGTCTAATCAAGAAAGGCGTCAAGGCCATAAATATAAACAGATAAGGAACTAACCAAATTGAGTCTTTCCCGGGCAAAGCCCCAGTAAAGACCAGGCAACCTATGATTGCCCAGTAGCCTAAAATATAGCGTGCACAGTGCCACCATAACTGGGTTAGCCCGTTGAACGTTATCGCAACAATATTATCAGTTGGAAATACTCCTTTAGGCGTCATCACTTTTGAGGCGGTCACTTTCAGGTCCGGCTCTTCAAAGTAGGTTGTCTCCATCATTGAGGCTCCTGACACTTCTTGTACTCCCGCCTGTACTGCCTTCCCTTGCCATTCTTTGTATGACTCGGAATGGCAAGGGACTGGCTTCTAAGGCTCAATCGTACTTTGCAACCCTTACCGGTCTACCTCTCCCAACACAATATCTATCGAGCCAATGTTGGCGATCACGTCAGAGACCATCCCGCCTTCGCACATCAGGGGCAGTGCCTGGAGGTTCACGAAGGACGGAGCGCGGTTGCGTGCGCGGTATGCATGGTTCTCACCTGTCGAAACAATGTACCAGCCAAGCTCTCCCTTTGGCGACTCTACAGCTGAGTAGTATTCGCCTATAGGAGCGCGGAAGCCGTGAATCACCAGTATGAAGTGCCGCTGCATGGCCTCGATGCTGGTCATGGTGGCCTCTTTACCGGGCAGGGCCACTCGAATGTCGCCCGTCATAACAGGGCCACCGGGAAGCTGGTCAACAGCCTGGCGAATCAGCTTGAGGCTCTGGCGCATTTCTTCCATGCGTACGAGGAAACGGTCGTACACGTCGCCGTGTGTGCCGATGGGGACTTCAAAGTCGAGTCTATCGTAGGCAGCATACGGGACTGCTTTCCGCACATCGTATGCCACTCCTGAGCCGCGCAAAGTGGGGCCGGTCGCTCCCCACTGGATGGCGTCTTCAGCGGACATCACGCCAACGCCCTTTACGCGGCGCAGAAAGATAGGGTTCTCGGCCAGCAGCATGTCATATTCAGTCAGCCTGCCGGGCATAATCGCGAGGAAGGCTTCGAGCTTCTCCAGGAAGCCGGGCGGGATGTCCTTGGGGAAGCCGCCTACACGCTGGGCGTTCAAGGTGAGGCGTGCGCCTGTCTGCATTTCCAGCAGGTCGAGTATGGCTTCGCGCTCGCGCATGGAGTACAGGAAAACGGTTATAGCGCCGAGGTCCATGACGTGGGTTCCCAGCCAGAGAAGGTGGGAGGCAAGGCGCTGTAGCTCGGAAAATATCACGCGAAGATATAGCGCACGCTCAGGTATTTCCAGACCCATCAGCTTCTCTACAGCCTGCACAAAAGCGAGGTTGCCTGTGAAGGCCGCCACGTAGTCTGTGCGGTCGGTCCAGGGCACAAACTGGTTGTACATCCTGTATTCACCAAGCTTTTCTACGCCGCGATGCAGGTAGCCCAGGTCAGGTATTGCCTTGCGCACCACCTCGCCGTCAAGCTCAAGGAGCACGCGCAGTACGCCGTGTGTCGATGGGTGCTGCGGGCCCATGTTCAGCATCATCTCATCGGTTTTGGGAACCAGGTTGTTACTGGGCCCGATACCTGTCTGCACAACCGCGTGGCTCACAGGTGCTTCGTCAGTTCGCTCCCCTGATTCGGGATCAATATTGCGTTCTTCGATAGCCATAGTCTTTTCCTTAGTGCAGGCGATTAGCTGTTGGCCCGATTATGACCGAGCCAGGGGCCAACAGCTAATCGCTTACGAAGTATATGTTCCGTATCCGGCGAGAGGGTAATCTTTGCGAAGGGGAAAGCCCTCCCAGTCCTCCGGCAAAAGTATGCGCCGCAGGTCGGGGTGGCCATCAAATACGATACCGAACATATCGAACGCTTCACGCTCTTCCCAGTTGGCAGCCTTCCAGATCGTACTGATCGTAGGGAGACTCTCGTTCTCAGCGACAGCGACCTTCACTCGCAGCAAGTGGTTCTGGGTCATGCTGTAGAGGTGTGTCACGACGTCAAACCGTTTAGCGCGCGATGGATAGTCAACGGCTGTGAGATCGGTGAGGAAATCGAAGTCAAGGCCTGGAGTGTCACGCAGGAAGAGACAGGCCTCAACCAGGTACTCCTTATAAAGTCTGACAGTCACCTGGTCGCGGAAGGAGCTGACCTCCTCAATAGCCTCAGGCATCTGGGCGCGCAACTTTTGTACGGCTATATGCTCTTCCGGGTCTACCCCCTCCGGCGGCGGCACGAACTTGCCGCGGAATGGTACGTAAGAGTCGGCCATAATCACTCCTGTGGGCTTGGGCTGTGGAACGGAACGTAAAACGTAATAAGTAAAACGTAATTCGCTATTGTGCTCGGTTGCTTCTTTCTCGCGTTTCACGTTTTACGCTTTACGTTTTACGTTACGCCTGCTTCTTCTCCGGCTTGGGGCCTGTGCGAGCTAGGGTCTGCTGCTGTACCTTTTCCTGGAGCTTGAGGATGCCGTAGAAGATGGCTTCAGGGTTAGGAGGGCAGCCGGGGACATAGATGTCTACGGGCACAACTTCGTCGATGCCCTGCACCACTGCATAAGTGGGGAAAGGGCCGCCTGCGGAGGCGCAGTTGCCTACCGCGATGCACCACTTCGGCTCAGACATCTGGTCCCAGATGGTGCGCATGACGGGCGCGAACTTCTTGGTGACGGTACCGCAAACCAGCATCACATCGCTCTGGCGAGGTGAGAAGCGGTAGAGCATACCAAAACGCTCGAGCATGTCGAAGCGCGAAATACCAACTGCCATCATTTCGATGGCGCAGCAGGCTGTACCGAGGATGAGGGGCCACATCGAGTAGCGATGCGCCCAGTTGAATAGGAAGTCCGCGGTCGTTGTGACGACGCTTGGGCGGAATCTGTTAACTAGGAGACCCAATCCAGTGCTCCTTTTCTCCAGGCGTAAACATACGCAACTAGCAATAGAACAATAAACAACAACATTTCAATTAGGCCATACCAACCGATCGCGTTGAAGGCCACCGCCCAGGGATAGAAGAAGACCGCCTCTATGTCGAACACCACGAAGAGCATGGCGACAATATAATACCTGATGGTATAGCGCGCCTGTGCCTCACCGATTGGAGGCATACCTGATTCGTAGGGAGCGGCTTTGATGCGGTTGGGGTTCTTCGGGCGAAGCAGCGCGGGGATGAGCATCATGGTGACAGCGATACCCAACACGAGGCCGAAGTAGATCGCGATGATCAGCCAGTTCTCCTGGTTTTGGACCACCGTGATCGGTGGATTCTGGCCCGCGATAGGGGTAGAGGAGGCTTGAGCCAGAACAGCCGGATGAAACATGATACCCTCCTGTGGAGCGCAGCGCGTGTTCGCCTCACGCATCCTTGTTTATTCTATCACAATCTTTTACCGCTTACAAGCAGAATACATTGCCTTTTGCGACATGCGTGCCAATCCACTTGAAGCATAATACACGATAAGGCCCGGCGTGCTAAAGAGGCTCATCCTGCAAGGTTCGGGCCATGCATCTTTGTATTCGATAAGAGAGGATCGCGTTTCACCATATTACTCTTTATTGGCTTCCCCAATCATCGTTTTCGCTTCAGATTAGGGATAAAGAAACCGTACATCTTGGTAAAAGAAGGCCCACCGCCCCCACTTCGCTCATGCCCCTCCCAGTTGTGGCTTTCAAGGGTCGGTTCTTGTAAATCCCAAGACATAGCCAATGGAAACGCCCCTCACCCCCAACCCCTCTCCCCGCGAAGCGGGGAGAGGGGAGTCTAAGAAGGGAAGAATGGGGGACACCCCCATACCCCGTCATGGGCTGCGCCCCTGCACCCCCTTTATCAGGCTGGCAGGCGTTTCCTTGCACCTCCTCTGCTCCTAATCCGCACGCTTATACACTCCGGCAGGCAGCCTCACGCCCATCGCAATACGCAATACGCAATACGCAATACGGAGTACGCAGCACACACCGCCTACTTTTTCTTACTGGGGCGAGGCGGATGCTCGTGGCGCTTTCGCGTGGGGCGTGCTGCATCTTTGCGTGGAACGGCGCGAGGTTCGGCTGAGGATGCTTTGTGCGGCCTCGTTTCGCGCTGCGGCCTGGTTTCTCGCTGCTCAGGCATACCGGGGCCTGCTAACTGCACCTGCACTGAGCGGCCTTTGATCGTCGTGCGCATCAGCGCCTGGATTACTCGGTCGCGAGAGGCCGCGGGTACTTCGACGGATGCTGTGCGGTCGTAGATGTCGATGGCACCGATTGCCCTGCCAGGGACGCCGGCCTCGTTGGCGATTGCGCCAACCAGGTCACCGGGCCGCAAACCGGCGGCTCGCCCAATATTGAGGAATAAGCGAACCATACCAGGCTCGACGCCGTCGGCTTCGTTGCTCACCTCAACCACCTCGGCCACAGGACGCTCACCGTCGGCGGCCAGCCGCGCGGCAGCAGCGGCGATAGTAGCGAGATCGAACTCTTCAGCCAGCTCCGTTACCATCCCGAGGTAGGGCGTAAGATTGCCCTCCTCAATCTTTTCGCGCAAGGCCGCCTTCAGCACCTCACGCCGTCGTGCCTCGACGTCAGCGATTGACGGCAGCCGGAGAGGCCTGATCTTCTGGCCGATTGTGCGCTCGATGATACGGAGCAGGCGTATCTCGTTGGGCTGGACCAGGGTGATCGCCTTGCCCGCATGGCCCGCCCTGCCTGTGCGCCCGATGCGGTGCACATAAGAGCCGGAGTCCTCCGGGATAGAATAGTTGAAGACGTGCGTTACACCGCTGATATCAAGGCCTCGTGCTGCCACCTGAGTCGCCACCAGCAGATCGACCTGCCCGCTGCGGAAGCGCTGCATCACCCTGTCGCGCTGGGTCTGGTTAAGGTCGCCGTGCAGGGTCTCAGCGATAAAGCCGCGCGATTGTAACGACTCTCCTAGCTCGTCTACATCGCGCTTGGTGCGAGCGAAGATCATAGCCAACTCGGGCTCATCGTGATCGAGAATGCGGGTGAGTGCGTCCAGCTTACTACGTGCCGGTGTTTCGATGTACCACTGCTCGATTGGCGGAAGGGTCACATCAGTGCTGGCGATAGTGACGCGCACAGGCTTACGCAGGTATTTCTTGGCAAGATCAGCTATGCGAGTGGGTATAGTAGCTGAAAAGAGGGCTGTTTGACGCTCGGCGGGTGCGGCTTCGAGGATGGTTTCAATGTCTTCGATGAAGCCCATATCGAGCATTTCGTCGGCTTCGTCCAGCACGATATATTTTAGGGCGCTCAAATCGAGCGAGCCTCTGCGCAGATGGTCGAGAACGCGGCCTGGAGTACCTATCACCACCTGTACGCCGCGATCCAGCGCGTGCAATTGCCTGTGTATGGGCTGGCCGCCGTACACGGGCAGCACAGTGAGGCCTTTGAAGCGGCCCAGGCGGTGGGTAGCCTCAGCGACCTGCACTGCAAGCTCACGTGTGGGCGCGAGCACCAGCGCCTGCACATGGCGGTCGTCAGGCTCTACACATTCAACAATAGGGATCGCGAAGGCTGCTGTCTTGCCGGTTCCTGTCTGCGCCTGTGCGATTACATCACGCCCTTCGATGAGAGGACGGATGGTCTCTTCCTGAATGGGAGTCGGCTCTTCGTAACCCAGTTCCGCCACTGTAGCAAGCATACCAGGGCTCAGGTTAAGGTCGGCAAAGGATGCTGCCATTGTGTTCTCTCCTCGGGGATTGCGCGCTTAAGTCCCACGCTTTGGGGTTATCAAGCAAATTGGCGCACTTACGGTCTGTTATGGTCCTTCGTTCGAGCTTCTCAATGCGCTTGAAAGGGCTTTATTAAAAGCTAACTGCCAGGGTTGCGTGTAAACCGACGTGCATGATTATGCTCAATAATCGGTTTATACGCAACCCCGGCAGCCTTGCCGGAGCTATAGCCCGATAGCTGCCCGGTTACTACTCGTCTGTCAGGGAGATTGTCTCGTCAACCGTGCCATCGTTGCCGGTGTCGATCGAAAGAGAGATTTCGCTGCCGTCGCCCTTCCAGGTCTCATAGTCGAGGAAAGCGCTGCTGTTGGGCTCAAGCTCGATGTTATCATGCCCGAAGGTTTGCTCGCCATCATCGTAGATACGGTCCATGAGCAGAGCGTAAGCGCCTGCTTCCTTGTTGCCAACTGTGTTGATACTGAGGCGGCCCTTCGTTGTGTCGATCCCCAGGGTCATAGTGCCGCCGCTCTCGATGTCCACGCCCTTAGCTTCAAAGGCATAATCGGCCTCTTTGCCCTCGATACCCAGGTAGATGCTGGGCGACTCGTTATAGTCGGTGGTGTACTTGACCGTTTTGCCGTCCGAGGCAAAGTTGATGCTGTCCTTCTGGCCGGGATCAAGCTCGATGTCGTCCACAGCAAGATCATAGCCGGGGCCGATCATGGTGACAGAAGAACTACTTATCGCAGTGAGGCCGGTGCCGTCCAGTGTGACGGTGAACTCTATACCGGTCGGTACATAGAAGGTGGGAGGCTCGGTATCTTTCCAGAGATCGCCGCTGCGAGGGGTCGTAAAGTATGCGCCGGGAATCTCGTTGACCAGCACGCCATCCACAATACCCATGCGGTGGCCGTCCTTATCTACGAGCAGCACCTTGCCATCGCCTTCGAGCCACACCTGATTGTACTCCTGAGTCGGAGCAAGCTGCTTCGCACCGGGCGCATAGCCGCCGGCATCTTCGCAGAACGCGCAAACTTGTTTCACCAGTCGGGGTGAGGTGGGCGTAAGCGAAAGAGTGCCCGTGGTGGCATCACCTTCGTACTCACTGGCAGGCTCGTTGGGGTTGATAGAGGCTTCATAGTTCCAGGTGTTGGCGTTCCGGTCAATTGTGACGGTGCGGGTCACGCCTGGATAGTTGTTGTCGTAGACCAGCACGGCATAGCGGCCGTCTTCCTTCATCTCTACGGCGAAGGGGGTGATGGCATGTCCGCCCTTGAAGCCCCTCTGGTAAATGCCCATTGTGTAGGTTTCGCCCGGTGCGCCGTCCTTGAACGAGGCTATCAGGAGATCGAGCATCTCGTTCGGGGTTCCCTTTATTTCGTTCGCTGCTGTTGGCGCGGTATATTGCGTGGCGAAGTAGTAAGCGATTTCCCGCTGTAACGCTTCGTTCCCATCAAGTTGAAGGTCAACTGTCCTGGGCGCGCCGAACTGGTCCGACTTTTCCTTCTCTGTATAGAAGACAAGACTCAGAGATGCGAAGCCTTCGCAGTGCCCGCCGCTCATACTCTCATTCGCCTGGTTCATCCACCGTTCGGCAGGCGGCGTAAGAATACAATCGCCTCCCGCCAGGCTGCCGCAGGCGACGTCACCGAACATCCGACGCACGTCGGCAGGTGCAAGGTTGACACGTCCGCCATCACCGCCATAGTTCTCGAAGGCAAAGCCATTGGTCTCGGGCCTGAAGCCCAGATCAGCGACCATGCCGGCAGCCTCCGGCGTTACATCGGCGGTATCACCGGCGGTATCACCGGCGGGGGTTGGCTCGTCTGCTGTGTCCGCATCGCCACGCTGATGGGTTGGCTCTACGGTGGCGACTGCCTCGGCAGGTGCCTCTGTGGTTGGTGTGGCGTTATCTACGATCTCAGCAGCCACCGTAGGCTGGTCAGCCGGGGCAGCGGTTTGGGCCGGTGGGACAGCAGTAGCAGCAGGTGCAGGCGCATCACCACAGGCCACGAGTAGAGCGGACAATAAAATTAGAAGGACGGCCGCCAGATAGTATTTGTACTTTTGCAATGTAAGTCTCCTTTATCCTCATGAAGTGCCACAATAGCTGCCATGCAGATCACATTTCCTGCACGGCAAGAGACAAACCCAGCAATGGAGGGAATGCTGAAACTGTTATGATGACGTGGAATGAAGATAGGGAGAATGACGGCAAAAACCGACAGGTCCAACAAAGGTGTAGCCTGCTGACTGAGGAAGTATAACAGAGGCCACCAGGGCGCACAATAGATTACGCGGGGAGTTTTACACCGCTCAGTGCGTCGCTAACAAAGAGGTGGCATGTAAGCGTGCCTGTTCACCTTGTCATTCTGAACGAAGTGAAGAATCAACCTCCATACTAATAGCTACCCGAACGGATTCTTCGCTTGCGCTCTGAATGACACTGCCTGGTGGGGTGAGCTTACCTGACACTTCTTGGTTAGCACGGTACTCAACCTTCCCCAAGCAGGCCGGCACAATGCTCCAGAACCGCCGTAAGTATCGCGTCCGGGCAAGTTGGATCATCCACAAAGAACCAGTAGTCGCCGTTCTGGTCGTTTACGGAGAAGTGGTGCTTTTGATAATCAAGGTCGAGCCAGCCTTCGGTTATGCCGTCCGTGATAAAGCCGGTCTCTACCAGTCCCGGAAGAAGGAAAAGATGCAAGCGAAGCGCGGTCCAACCGTAGGTTTGCGGCAACACGCCAAAGTCGCGGGAGCCGTCAGCCATGATGATGCTGATCAGTTTCACGCCGGATTGCTACTCAACAGGGCCGTCGTGTGCGGGCACGTGCTCGATGCCTGCGTTGGAAGCGCCATCTTGCTCCGGTGCTGCTCCATTAGCGGAGACCGTGCCGTTACTGAGACGGGCCGCAATTGACTGCCCTCGTTCACGCAGGTCGGATAGCTCCAACTCCATTTTCTTCACCCTGTAGAGGGTTTCTTCGGTGAGGCGGCGGCCCGCGGCTATCAGGTCGGCCAGCAGGCCGATCAGCCATATCTGAAAGCCGAAGATGAGCGAAATGAGAGTGACGATTGTGGTGGGCGTGTGCCGCTCGAATGTTTGGCGGAAGTTCATATCCTCCATGAGGAAGTAGTGCAGCAGCAGCTTGATGGACCCGAAGGCGGCAATAAGCATCAGCACCAAGCCGATGTAGAAGAAGACCTTTAGCGGCTCATAGAGTGCATACAGGCGCACGATTGTCGCGCCCGACTTCTTGACATAGCTGAAGATACCACGCACCAGGCGTGATGGGCGTGTCACCTTGTTGGTGTGGACAGGCACGCTGGCGATCTTGATGTTCTTCTTGCCCGCCTGGACGATAGTTTCCAGGGTGTAGGTATAGCTTGTCATTACGTTGAGGCGAAGGGCTGCCTCTCGGGAGAGTGCGCGGAAGCCGCTTGGCGCGTCGGGTACGGTGGTGCCTGAAGCCTGGCGTACCACCCAGCTACCCATCACCTGCAGCATCTTCTTCACAGGTGAGAAGTGCTCTATCTGCGTTACCTGGCGGTCGCCCACGACCATATCGGCATCACCATTCAGGATGGGCGTAATTAAGTCCGGAATCATTTGCTGGGGATACTGGTTGTCGCCATCTGTGTTGACAATAATATCCGCGCCAAGACGCAAACAAGCGTCGATACCGGTCTGGAAGGCGGCGGCTAGCCCTTTGTTGCCGTTATGGCGAACGATGTGGTTTATTCCAAGCTTGCGGGCCACCTCTACGGTCGCGTCGGTAGAACCGTCGTCGATGACCAGCGTCTCCAGTTGGTCCACGCCGGGAATAGATTTAGGCATGTCGCGCATAACGAGCGGCAGCGTATCCTGTTCGTTATAGCAGGGTATCTGTACGATAACCTTCATCAATGAGTGTCTCCCCCTCTGGCTGGAATTGTACTCTCTGCAGGTAGAGTGGTCAAGCGTAGAGGCGTGATCGGGTACAATGGAGTACCCAGTACCGAGTACCGAGTACCGAGTACCGAGTACGAGTACCGAGTACGAGTACGAGTACCGAGTTGTCAGTATTACGGCGGTCGGCGGTCTGCCGTCGGGGGTGGTACTCGGTACCACCCCCGACCGGAACGGTTCTTGCACTTAGATTGGGTTAGCGGCTGTTCCATGAATACCGGCCAGGAGAAGAACGAATATTATGAAGCTCAGGTTACTTTCTGCATCAACATTGGTGGCGACGGCGCTCCTTTTGGGGGCGTGCGATATGGGTACTGCACAGCCTACGGTTACGCCCGCAACGCAAACACAACCCACCACACCCGCCCAGGAGAATCCCACCGCCACAACCGCAACAGGGGCTCCCACAACTATCGCACCAACCGCCACAACAGCCACTGCTGACCAACCTACGCCCACACAGGCTGCCGGCAGCGCTGGTGAGCCGACTGCGACGCAACCCGCTGCAGGGGATGGTGGTGAAAACGACGGCCCACTGACACTCAACCCGGTCACTATCGGCACGACTGACGCCACGCGCAAGGGGGTGTTCGGGGAAGAGAGAAGTATCAACTTACCGCCAGGGTTCAACATCAGTGTCTTCGCGCAGGGTATCAGCGGTGTGCGTATGCTTGAGAAAGCGCCCAACGGAATGCTGTACGCGACCAGCCCAGGGACAGGCAAGGTCTATATGCTGCCCGACGAAGACAAAGACGGCGTGGCTGACGAGGTCAAGACGTTTGCCGATAACCTGGCCGGAGTACACGGCATCGCGTTCCACGATGACGCAATCTTCGTAGCGACAGAAGGCGCGATAATCAGGCTGCAAGATACAGATGGCGACGGCGTGGCGGATAAGCGCGATGTGCTGGCCAGCGACCTGCCCACAGGCGGAGGGCACTCGACGCGCACACTGGCGTTCGGCCCCGACGGCAAGCTATATGTGTCAGCTGGCTCATCGTGTAATGTTTGCCGGGAAACGAATGACAAGCGCGCCGCCATTTTGCGCTATTCGGTGGACGGCAAGTTCGAGAAGGTGTACGCGAGCGGGCTGCGTAATGCCGTGGGCATTCTCTTCCACCCCATCACGGGCGGTCTCTGGGCCACCAACAACGGTAGGGACAGCCTGGGTGACGACATTCCGCCTGAGACAATATACAATGTAAAGGAAGATGCCAACTACGGGTGGCCCTTCTGCTATGGCGACCGCATACCCGACGAATCTCAGAGCCCGCCAGCCGGATTCTGTGAGAAGACAGGTGTGCCCGCGGTGAAGATGCAGGCACACTCGGCACCCCTCGGCCTGGCGTTCTACAACGGCAACAACTTCCCCGCGAGCTACCAGGGCGACCTCTTCGTCGCCTTCCATGGAAGCTGGAACCGCTCGGTGCCGACAGGCTACAAGGTGGTGCGGGTTCGCTTCAAGGACAACCAGCCCGACCCATCAGCAGGCGATTTGCTGGTGGAAGACTTCGCGACAGGCTGGCAGGCCAACGGCGGCGTGTGGGGACGCCCTGTCGATCCCTTTATGGCACAGGACGGCTCGCTGCTGCTGACAGATGACCAGGCAGGCGCTATATACCGGATATATTATGAGGTCAAGTCAACGCCATAGCCTTGCGGATTTGAGATTGAGAAGGAAGGAATTCTTTGATCTTGCAGTCCCTTCCTTCTACGGTTTAATGCTTGACTATGGCATTAGAGGCTTGAACGAATTGAGATAACCATCTACCTCTTGCGAGGCGAGGATCTTCTCGTCAGGAGCTATGGCGTAGATACTATAAAGGCGATCGCCGGCCAGGTAGACACGGAGCCTACCAAAAGTACCATCCGATAGGTTCACCTGGGCTTCTTTGCCTACATAAGCACCCAGAGATATTGACTTCATGTTCCCAACGCTTGCCTGTAAACTAAGAGTACGTATGGCGGTTGAAAATTTCTGGTCAACGTAGTCGCGCTTAGCTTGGTCAGGTGGTGTGTAGCCAATCTCCTGATAAGATGCTCCATAGATAATGTCACCTTTTTTGGCAGTGTATATCCACCAACCACTACGCCCACTGACTTCTGCAACCTGGGCAGGAAACTGGATAGAGAATCTTCCACCAGCAGGCGTAAGAAGGAACCAACCAGGCTGGCCCAGAATTGGATTACCAGCAGGGCTTGATAGAGATGTGTATGGACGGTAAAAAGACGAATCTGCATTGATTAGCTGCAATCCAAGAGGCAGATTGAAAGTGAAAAGGTCGGAAGGTAGATCAACTACGTTCAACAGTTCGTCTTTTATTATCTGCACAACGTAAGTTGAGTTTACTGTACCATTCGGGTAGTGGTAAATTGCTTCTTTTCGCACGACTTGATAATTTTGCTTGTCAATCCAGATTCGGTAATCAGCGAGGGTGTCGGATAGTCCATTAGCGTCAAGGGGCGATATTGCGATTTGAGGAGTAACCGATGGCACGGGAAGAACCGTGCCCGTAACTGAGTCATAATCAGGATTGCTGGGCTGCCAACCGGAAACCTGAATAGTCTTGCCTGGAAACTGAGGGAAACCAACCAGGGGAGTTGTTCCCGCCATAGGAAGAACCCTGGAAATGTAACCACTTGCGTTACTGGACGATTCAAGGATCAAAACATCGCGACCATCCAATTTCTCACCAGTAACTGCTTTGGTATTAGGCTGCATAAGAAAGTCGTCAACATAAGCCTGATCTGCGACAAAGTCGTAGAGGTGACGAGGGTCGTAGGGTGTCTTGTAAACAGCATTGTCTAATTTATATCGCGATGAAGAAAGAGAATCTGGGCTATGAGTCCACACCGATTCATCGCCCACGAGTTTCCAGCTTCCGGTTGCTTTATCAAGAGTACGCACCAAGAGGTGCTTACTGCCATTCTCCAACCAAACCTCCAGTTCGGGTGGGGTGCGCGGTATAGTAGATGTCACAATGAAATGCCGTACTTTGCCTGGGGGCACCAATGGCTCAATTGCGCCGCTGTTTTGTACCGTAAGAGATCTCTGCGAGGCAAAGAGGGTAGACAGGCCCAGGGCCAGCACAATCGCGATAGCCATGCACACGCCCGTCAGCGCGAACCTCATGCGGCTATGCGGCCATGTAGTACCTGTAGTTTCGGCGACCTCACGGATAGTTGGCGTGGGTAGACCGGTGGCACGTTTCTTCGAAGATGCACCACTCATCATGCCGTTAGAGCGCGTGGTATCTTGCAGTCTGGCTAAGGCGAGGTGCGGGTCGGGTACGGTAGCGTGCATCGCCAGCAGGCTACTTGCCTGGCGGGTAAGCGCTTTCAGGCCGCGCAGTCGTACTCGGCAGGCAAGGCACGTTGTCAGGTGAACGCCGATTTCCGTCTGCTCCGCGTGGGGGAGGGTATCGTCCAGATAACTCCGAAGAAGGCCCTCGTCGTAGCATTCATTCAATATCATTGTTTTGCCCTCTCAAGTGGGTAAACATCGGGTTGACTATCGGGCTGGCTGTTCTTCTTATATGCTGCCATGAAGGCCCGCTCGGCTCGCACAAGCATTGTACCTACGGAGCCGGGTGCGATTTCGGCCAGCGCGGCCACTTCGGCATAGGACAACCCCGCATAACGCAGCAGAAGAATGCTGCGCTGGCGTTCGGTGAGTTGTGCAAGGGCATCCCGCACACGCGCGTTTTCTTCCGACTTCAATAGCAAATCTTCGGGGTTATAATCCGGCTCTAGTGCATCAACGTACACAAGCCCCTCGCGTTCCTGGGCTCGGCGTTCGCTGCGGAGCGAGTTGTGGCACTTGTTCAACGCTACCCTGCAAAGCCACGAAAGCAGTGAACCTTCTTCCCGCAAGGCGGGAGGCTGGCGGTAGAGTTCCAGGAACGTCTCCTGCACGATATCTTCTGTGACATCGCGCCGACCAGAAAGGCCGTAAGCAACTCTGTACACAGACTGGTAATGACGCAAGAAGATACATTCAAAGGCCGCACTGTCGCCACGGGTCAGGCGTTGGAGAAGTCGACTATCTGTATCTGTCGCTGGCATATGCCTCCCGGTGCTGTAAGAGCGCGCAATCTACTTTATTAACACCACGGGCGGCGGCTTTGTGACAGGCTGGCAGGCCAACGGCGGCGTGTGGGGACGCCCTGTCGATCCCTTTATGGCACAGGACGGCTCGCTGCTGCTGACAGATGACCAGGCAGGCGCTATATACAGGATATATTACGAGGTCAAGTCAACGCCATAGCCTTGCGGGTCGTGGAACGAGGAGCATGGGGATTGCTGAGGACGGCAGTCCCCTGTATCGTTTGGTTCCAGCAATTTGAAAGAGTTGAGGAAGCGGCTCATGCCAAGATCTTCGCTGTAGGCCGTGTTCTCGTCAGGAGCTGTGCCGTAGATGGTGTATAGCGTCTTGCCGGAGATAAAGACACGTGCGCGTGTGAATGTGCCGTCCGCACGCTGGATGCCAAGCGACCAGCCGGGGTGACTATCGAGGGTGATCTGCTGCTTGCTCTTCAGTGTGCCGTTCAGGCTTGCGACCACCATTGGCAGGTCCTCGGCGAGACGCGCTTCGGCGTTAGCGGGATCGGGCGCGTCGTCATACTGGAAGTAGGCGGCCCCGTAGGTGACATTGCTGTTGGACAATTCGTATGAGCGCCAGCCATTATTCAGGGCGATAGCAGGGGCGGTGCCGGGCATGAGCAGCGAGAAATCGTGGCCCGGAGAAGTATAGACCTGCCAGAGAGAAGGGTTGCCGCTCCCCCCTGCGGTGCCTGGAGGGCCTAGCTGCGTGACTACACCAACAGCATCAACCACTACTGTAGCCGGATCGGGCAACTTGAAGGTAAACAGGTCGGGTTGCACATCGCTTGCATCCAACATCTCGTCAAGAACGATATCAGTGCTGAAGATCATGGGCTGAGACTGGTTGCGTGGCGTTGGGTTCCATGTATATTCCTGGCGTAGAATTCTGCCGTCCCCGTCCACCCAGAGCCGAAAGTCTATGGAGGTCAGCAATGCGCTCCCCGGCTCAGATTTTACCACAGGAGTAACCTGCACGGTGGGCGTGACCCATCCTGTCTGCCGGGGCCGTTCCCATACGAACTCCGATCTGGGATATGTTTCGTACCTGGGAAATACAAGGACATCCATGAGCGACAATTGGTCGCGGCTGGCAGCGTCCACCCATACGTGGGGTTCAGCATTCCCTACGCTCTCCACAACCTGAACGGGCACGCCATTGAGCGTCTCCTGCGATACTGCATGGCTATTAGTCCGGCTCAAAAGGTTGTCTACAAATTGCTTATCGGGCAGGTATTGCGAAAGAATGCCGGGGTCGTATGCAACTTTATAGACCTTGTCCGGCCCGCTCATTTTCCAGTACGCCTGCGGGTAGTAGGCCCACACCGATTGGTCGCCCACCAGGATGTCCGCGATGCGCGTCTGCGATATTGTAGTGGTGCGGCGTATTAGATAGTGCGATGACCCGTTGGCGATTGACACCTCGTCCGTCCAATCAGGTGCAGCCGGGGCAGGTTGGCCGACCGTGTGATTAGTGTGATTGATAACCATGTGCCGCACTTTGCCTTTGGGCACAAATTGGCTGAAGCCGCCCAACGGCGTGGGGAGGGCTGCGGATTGCGATGTGTTGTTACCGGGGTTGCCCGCCATGCCGGGGAGCAGGGGTAAGTCGCGGCGGAGAAGAATGGCAAGCAAGAAGACACCGACCACCGCGACAGCCAGCGCCGCGCCCACGAACGACATCCGCACAATGGGGCGCATCAGCAGGCCGCGCATGTTGGGAGGGGATAAGGGGGAAGATGCACCGGACATACTTGTTTGCGAACGTGATGGCGATTGTGTGCCTGCCCTCAGGCGGGCCTCAAGCCTCGCGGCGAAGGCAGCGTCCGGCTCAATACGGGTGATGGCTTCGTACATTACGCGGGTCGCCCCGCACTCTTCAGCGCGATCAAGCTCCTTGTCCAGATCGAACCGGGCGGGCTCTTCTCTAAAAGTCGCCATCTCTGTACCTCCGGCGTATCTCATCAAGGGCGCGATACGCAGCCATCTTTACTGCCGCTTCACTCTTCTTTGTCACAACCGCAATCTCACTGTAGCGCAGGCCCGCCACATAACGGAGTGTAATAACAGTCCGCTGATCTTCGCCAAGCTCGGCTATAACCCGCAGCACGCCGCGCACCTGTTCGGTCAGCACCGCGCTTTCTTCAGGGCCAATGGCGGGGTCGAGCAGTGTATCGGCCAGCGCCTCCACCTGCACACCGGCAGACTTGCCGCTGCGATAGTAGTCGGCAACAGCCCGCCCGGCTATGGTGAAGAGCCACGACCTGAACGACCCGATAGGCTTGTAGGCGGCGAGACTTGACCAGGCATGCTCAAAGGCGAGAGCGGTGACATCCTCTGCCTCCTGGCGATTGCCGCCTACTCGAGCGTAGACATAGCGATAAACAGGCCCCAGGTAGGTGCGATAGAGGCTGATGAAATCCTCGACCCCGCCGCGAGCAGCGCGCATCTCATCGCTCTCAGGACGCATTAGCGCGTCAGAGGCAGGTGTAGAAGCATCCTGGACTTGGACGATTTCTCGGATCACTCGCTCGGCACCTCGGGCTGTGATATTCGGCATACCATTTATATCGTAGCTTAACGAATGACAGAGCAAATGGCATGCTTGAATACTTAATCGTAATCACTCCCGGAAAAGTAACAATAGATTGACGTGAAGTTAGCACATTTCAACGGTGCCCACTGTATGACCGCCGACGGCCGACCGCGTTGTCAGTTGTCAGTTGACCGCCGTAGCGATTAACTTAACCTATAATACCTTGGCGTCTTGGCGTCTTGGCGTTCCAAACCCGTACGTCCGCTTTACCCGTTACCTATTTCTCACTTCTCATTTCTTACGTTTTACGTTTTACGCTTTACGCTTTACCTCCCCCGCCTGTGGATTTGCTTTGCCACTGTTGGCAGTACTGTGGTAGAATAAGAATCAGGACAAACACGACGAGGTGGCTTGTCTCCTTGATGTACGAAGCGCGGTTTATAGCATACGCCCTTTGCTAGAGCAGAGAGACCAGCGATGTACAATGCCCCGGTTTTAGTGCTGAATCAGAACTTTGAGCCGCTGAACGTTTGTAACGTCCGACGCGCCCTGGTCCTTGTGCTGTGCGGTAAAGCTGAAGTCCTCGAGCTAAACCACCAGATTGTCCACTCGCCCAGCCTTACTATTCATTGCCCCTCGGTTATTAGACTATCGCACCTTATCAAGCGGCCCCGCCCACGAGCGCGTCTCAGCAGGCGGGAAATTTTTATCCGAGACGGTTACACCTGCCAGTATTGCGGAGCGCGCACCCGCGACCTCACCCTTGACCACGTTATACCGCGGAGCAAGGGCGGCCCGCACACCTGGGAGAACCTTGTGAGCGCCTGCAAGACCTGTAACCACCGCAAGGGCGGTAAGAACCTCTGGGAGACAAGGATGAACCTTGCCCACATCCCACGCGAGCCGCGCGCCAATGTGTATCACATGGTACACAGGTATATGGAGCACGGCCCTCTGGACGAATGGCTGACCTACCTGCCCGGTATACAGGGTTCCTCTTCCAACCCTAGCTGAAGCCCACGCCGTAAGGGCTTCAGCTAACCCCCTCACGCGCCTGTGACGGGGGATTTTTATTGCTCCAGGCTGGAGATATGACAAAGCAGCAGATATGTTATATGCTATAAAACGCTTATACAATATCAGTAGCAAATACCTACGTGAACATAAATAGATATACCATGTTCACCACGCAGCAGGCACAAGAGGAGAATGAGATATGTTAGATATAAAGCTATTCCGCGAGGAGCCGGACAAAGTACGCCAGGCGCTTCGCAACCGCAACGAGGACGATGCGGTGGTTGACGAAATATTGAGGATGGACGAGCAGCGTCGCGCCATCCTGGTTGAGAAAGAGCAGTTGCAGGCCCGCCGCAACGAACTATCCAAGCAAGTGCCCAAAGCGCAGGGTGCCGAGCGCGCAGCACTAATAGACGAGTCGAAGGCAATCGGCCCGCGTATTGCCGAGCTGGACCGCGAGACAACTGATGTGGAAAGCTCGCTGCGTAACACTATACTTGGCCTGCCGAACATCCCCGCTGAATCAACACCTGTAGGCAAGGGCGAAGAGGGCAATATAATAGTGCGCAAATGGGGAGAGCCAAAGCAGTTCGACTTCGAGCCAGCGGCCCACTGGGATATTGGCGTGAAGCTGGGCATGGTCGATTTCGAGCGCGGTGGCAAGATAAGCGGCTCGCGCTTCTATGTGCTGACCGGGCTGGGCGCTCGGCTGGAACGTGCTCTGTGCAACTTCATGCTTGATATGCATATCAACGAGCACGGCTACACAGAGGTCTTCCCCCCTTTCCTGGTGAACGAGGCCAGCATGATCGGCACAGGTCAACTGCCCAAGTTCAAGGAAGATATGTACATGATCCCTGAGGACCAGCTTTATCTGATCCCGACAGCAGAGGTCCCTGTCACGAACCTGCACCGCGACGAGATTTTGACGGCGGAGCAACTGCCCATCAACTACACTGCATACACAGCTTGCTTCCGACGCGAAGCAGGATCGGCAGGTAAGGATGTGCGCGGGGTAATACGTGTGCACCAGTTCAATAAGGTCGAGATGGTGAAGTTCTGCACGCCCGACACCAGCTATGAGGAGCTTGAGCGCCTCACACAGAACGCTGAAGATGTGCTGCAGCGGCTGAACATACCGTATCAGGTGAGCGAGCACTGCACGGGCGACCTGGGCTTCAGCGCGGCAAAGAGCTACGACCTTGAAGTGTGGTTGCCCGCGCAGGACACCTATCGAGAGATTTCGTCGTGCAGCAACTTCGAGGACTTCCAGGGACGCCGCGCCAATATTCGCTATCGTCCCGGCCCCGACGAACGGCCCCGGTTCGCGCATACGCTGAACGGCTCGGGCCTGGCGGTAGGCCGCACATGGGCCGCTGTCCTCGAAAACTACCAGCAGGAGGACGGGTCGGTAATCATACCCGGCGCACTCCGCCCCTACATGGGCGGCATCGAGGTCATACGGGCGCGAGAGTAGGACGAGGTGTCGGGGGTCAGCGGCACCCATACGCAGTACTGAGTACGCAGTAACACTCGGTACTCGGTACTCGGTACTCAGTACTACAAACACAAAGGCCCTCCCATTAGCTGGGAGGGCCTTTGTGTTGCAGCGTGGATTGTTAGCGTCCGCCGAGGTATGAAAGTGGATTACGGTAACTCCGACCTGTGCCGACCTTTACCATAAAGTGAACATGTGGGCCTGTCGAGTGCCCGGTGGAGCCGATATAGCCAATTACCTGGCCTTTGTTTACGTATTGTCCGACATACACCGCAGGCTGGCGGATCATGTGTCCGTATACTGTGGTGAGGCCGTTCTGATGGTCGATGAAGACGCAGTAGCCGAGACCGTCGGTGCGCCAGCCCGACCAGATAACCTTGCCGGAGTCGGCGGCGTGAATAGGTGTGCCTGCTCGTATTGCTATATCAAGGCCGTTGTGCGCGCCACTGAAGTACTGTGTGATCGTGCCGTTGACAGGCCACACCATGCGGCCTGTGCCTGCCTTGTAGGTGTTATCCGGCTTGGCTGCGGGTTTGGCTGTTGGCTGCGGCTTCGGGTTGGGTTTCGGGGTAGCCTTTGGCGGGGGCTTTACACTGTTAACCTTGCTATCGGCCTTGGGCGGCACTACGGGCGCTTCTGCCCCGCGTGCAACCGGCTCGATGCGTGCCGCTACCTCAACAGGAGCGCGCTGTGGGCTGCCACCCGGCACGAGTATCACCTGGTCAATCTGCAGCACGGACTCGGGGGTCAGCTTGTTAGGGCTGTAGTCGAGGATCATCTGGGGGGTAACGCCGAGCTTTTCGGCTATCGACAGTACGGTGTCGCCCTTCTCGATCTTGTATTCCATACCCGCTACCGGCAGCACACGAAGCTGTGAGCCAATAGCCAGGTTATCGGGATCAGGGATTTCATTGCTCTCAAGCATGGTGGGAACGTCTACGCCATAGCGCCCGGCAATCCCTTTGAGCGTGTCCCCCGGCTTCACGGTATAGCTTATTACTACCTCGCGCTGCGGCATCATTCCGCCGGGCACTATAATCGCCTGGCCTACCGTGACAGCGCCGCCGGTGATGTTGTTCGGCGTGTACTCTATGATGACGGCCGGATCAACCTGGAAGCGGCGAGCGATGCTATCGACGGTGTCACCCTCGGCGGGCGTATAGTACATGCCGTCAAATGGCGGAATGTTCAAAGTTCGTCCGGCTGCCAGTGCTGCCCGGGCATCGTAGAGGCCGTTGGAGCCCATAACGGTTTCGGGCAGCAGATCAAACTTGTCGGCAACCGACTGGATTGTATCGCCCTGAGCCACGGTATAGGTGATGACCTTGCCTCTGGACTCAACGGGAGCGGGAGCGGGTGCGCCTGCCTGACCGGGGTCGGCGGGCTGGCCGGCCTCCGGCTGCACAACGCGGGAGTTAGAGGCGGCATCGGTGCCACCAAGCTCGGTGCGAGGCAGCGTAAGCTCGTAATCAGAGCTATCGGGGTCCACGCCGCCGGGCGCATCGCCGTCAAAATGGTCGGTGCCCGCATAGGCATCGACCCCTTGGAGACCATTGGGATAGGCACCCTGTACGGTCATCGACCTGAGACCGCCAAACCCAACGAGCGCAGCCACAACCAGCAAGATAACGATGTGGGTGGCATAGCGTGAGGCCCACTTTGAGGCCGCGCGGCGCGAGGTATTCAGCGTCTCTTCGTCAATATCGAGAGTACCCAGGCTTCCGGCTTCGGTTGTGCCCAGCAGAAGACTTGCGCGGTCGCGGGCTGTCTGCACGTGCTGTGTAGCAACGGCAAGACCCATCTGCACGCGGTTCTGCGAGACAGATTTTATGTCATCGTCATAGAGCCACTCGCTGCCGGGTACGAGGGCAAGCGAAGAATCGGCGTCGCTGTCGCCGCCTTCAAGTAGTTGGCCGGGGCCAGGACGGGAAGGTTTGGCTGTGCCTGCACCAGGGGCGGCCACACGGCCTCTTGTCTGGTTGCGGGTTGCGCCTGAAGAAGAAATGACGCGGGGCTGACTATCATCAGCCTGGGGATTCAAGAGGGAGTTAAGACTCTGTTGCGCGTCGTTCATTGCGCTCTGGGAGCGTGAACGCTTTTTGGGCTGGGAGGAACCGATCAGCCCAGACGATTCATCCTGCGCGCCCTTGCCCCTACGGGGCAGAGTAGATGTCATGTAGTAAGTTAGCCTCCACGTGATAAAAGCAAGGATAGGAGGTGACTGCTAAGCCTCCGGGGCACTGCTTTCCGCACGATGAGCAAGAGTAACTGTAAAGTCAGGTATGACAGGTCAGCCGGGTTCCTATTGCTAACATTGTGTTGCGCCCCTTGTGTCCCGCTCACAGAGCAAGGGCGTCCTCATATTTCAGACGCAAGGGCAATAATAACCCACGTGAGAAAACACTGTCAAGCATCCTGGGTGTACTACACGCCTGCATAGTAGGAAAAATACGGTAAATAACGTAGGCATAAGTCTCTAAATGACACCCACATTTTCGTCGGGATTTCTGGCATGCTAACGTTTGTATCCGTTGTTTGCCGGCAGGCGTAAATCAGGCTTCAGCACCGGTGACAACAATGCGAACGGGATCACCGATTCGCACTTTCATCCGGTGTGCCGCGTTGGAGTTGCGCACCGCGATCTCAAGAAGATTCTCGGAGCCGATAACGGCGAGAGGCTGGCCCTCGCGCACATCCGCATACGAATTGGCAAGGCCCTTAATGCTGTGGCCTGCCAGCTCGACGACCACCGCGGAAGCGCCTAACAGCAGAGGGCCGAGCAGCCTTTCAGGCAGGTTAGTGATGATGTTGCCGAAGCGGTCAACATGCACAATCTGGCCCTGAATGGTTGTGGATTTCCCGGAGCGGTTAACGCGAGGCGCGCCTATAGGCAGTTTCACAAGGCTGTCCAGTGGTATGGCCTTGCCCAGCCGCTCAGGCTGCGCGCCACTGGCAAGGTGAGCAGCAACCGGCGCGAAGACATCGCGTCCATGAAAGGTCGTGCTGACATTGGAGAGCCAGTAGTCGGAGTTGACCAGGTGATAGGCTCGAGGCGTACCCTTCGCGACCGTGAAGCCTGTCTCTCGCTTACGCTTGCGAACAGGCTCGTCGCCTGCCCAGTTGGGTGCCACCCCCCACATACCCCCGGCCCAGGCGGGACCACTTGCGGTCTCATTGCCGTCGCCATCCACTTCGGCCGGGGACATCTCTGCACGCAGGATATAGGTGAAAATACCGTTATCCGGCCCCACGAATGTGCCGTGATCGGTGGTCAGCACGATGGAGCGGCGGCTGCTTCCTACGCCGGGATCGACCACAGCGATGTGGACCGCGCTGGCCGGGAAGTAGCGATAGGCTCTATAGAGGATGAACGCGCCCTCGTTAATCTGCTGCGGGGCAACTTCATGGCTGATGTCCACCACTTTGGCGTCGGGCAAGAGGGTGTGAATAACGCCCTTCATTGTGCCTACATAACCGTCGTACTGGCCAAAGTCGGTGGTTATGGTGATGACCGGAGGCCGTTCCATACGTGCCAGGCGGCTTTCAAGCTGAGCAAGCATGCCTTTGTAGTCGTTCATTGCCCCTCCGTCGCAGCAGTGTGCCTAACAATATACCGCAATATCGCCATGGCAGGTTGGAACGCTGCCGCTAACTGCTAATCACCAATGCGGCGAGCCAACCATATCTCGCCAAACAACTCATCCTGTTCGGCAAGGCCGTATTTGCGGCGCACAATCTCAAGCACTGCCATAAACAATACAACAATGTCTGTGCGCGACTGCATGGCAGCCTGTACGAACTCAGAACCGAGGGGAATGCGCCCGTCTTCCCGCAAGTGGCTGAGGCGAGCACGCAGGTGGGTTACCTTCTCCGCAACCGTGACGGTATGCCCTCGCGTGACGGTGCCGCGAGGCGGGCCTACCGGCAATTCCAGTTGCATACGCTTCTGCACAAGCTTGACCAGCTTTGACAGCGAAACGCCGTCCAATCCGTTACCCATTTCAGAGGGATCGCGTTTGACTTTGGGCATCTCAAGAGGTGCAGGGCGCTCATATGAGCGAAGCCCTGCCGCATCGCGAGCACGCAGCCACTTAGCTGCTTCCTGCACGCGCTTGTAGGCCTCCAGACGCCGCACTAACTCGTCTCCAGGGTCTTCCTCTTCATCGTCAGCGCGGGGTAATGGTGCGCGAGGCAAAAGGGCCTGCGATTTTATCAGGATGAGCTTGCTTGCCACCCACACGAACGAGGCAAGTGGGGCGGGAAGCATGTCAGGGTGGGCATCTATATAGTGGAGGAAAGCGTCGGTAACCTCCGCGAGTGCCACCTTGCTTATGTCAAGCTGCTTGCGTTCAATTAGCTTGAGCAGCAAATCAAGCGGTCCCTCGAACAATTCTATGCGCACCTGAAAGACCCCATTGCCATTCGATTGGCTGTGAGGTATGACGGGCATATGCGGTTGCGTGGAGTCGAGGGTCATGGGTGTATTACGTACTGCGTACTGCGTACTGCGTATTTACTCTGTTAGGTTTCGTGCTGCTTATAGCCTTCCGGCATTTGTATGGCAATCCCCATCACTTATTACTCGGTACTCACCGCTAAGAGTTGTCGTCTGCTGCTTGCAGTATGAGCAGGTGCTTGCTTTGCCTGGTGGACTTGTGGTGGCCCGCGATGAGGGCAACTACTTCCGCAGATGCACCGTTCTGGGCCGCCAGCCTTGCTCCGAGAGCAGGGTGATACCTGCTCAGGTGGAATGGGTAGAGTAAAGAGCTGCCCGGGCCACGCACATCGTTGGACCGCGACAAACGGCGTAATAGTGTGCGGCTGAAAGGAAGCGCCTCCAATAATACTACAGCTACCCTGTGGATGATAGTGACATAGCGTCCTGTTTCGGGGTCGAATTTGCCCAGATCATGGAGAAGAGCCGCCTGTCGGACCGTGAGGTCATTGCAGCCGGCCTCAATCACATGCCTGTAGACGGTAAGCGCGTGCCGCCGGTACTGCTGAGGAAGTGCGGCGAACAGGTTGTAGAGGGTAGAGCCGAGCACGCTGCGTGCCTCTGCCATTTCACCGCGCGTTACTGTGCCGAAGAGAGCCGCGAAGACTTGACGCGACCTGTAAACCCAACGCTCCTTCACACCGGCTATACCACAGGCCCAAGGAAGATCTTCATGAGTGAGTTGATTACGGGGCTGAGTGCTGCGCCTACAGGATTGAGGTCAATGCCGATAATGCGGCCCGCATAGGGCACGATGAACACCAGCGCCATGAGGATAGGGAGGCTGTAGCGGCGCAGCGGCTCAAGCACAAGGGTCCAGTAGTTAGGCAGGATACCAACCAGGATATTGAAGCCGTCTAGAGGCGGTATCGGGATCAGATTGAAGGCGAAGAGGAAGAGGTTGATGACAATCATATATGTGATAACCTGGAGCGCTTCCTGGGGAAGTAGCGCATCACCAACCTTGAGTATGATTGCAAGCACTCCGGCGAAAACGAGGTTAGAGATCGGCCCGGCAATAGCCACGATAGCCATGCCGTGGCGACCAAAGCGAAGCGCGGACGGATTGACGGGCACAGGTCGGCCCCAGGCAAGGAAACCAACTCCCAGAGCCAGCAACACACCCATAAAGAAGCCGAAAGGGTCGAAGTGGGCCACAGGGTTGAGCGTGACACGCCCCTGCCGCTGGGCGGTGGTGTCGCCGAGGAGCAACGCAGAATAGGCGTGCATGAATTCGTGGAAGGTTGTGCCGATCACGAAACCAAGCATGAACCCAAGGAAATAGGTCGGCTCGAAGTTAATACCAAACATTTATAGCTCTCTTATCAGGCCGATGGAGTGTCGGACGCATTCACTTCAGCGTCTGTGTGACCACCTGCAATAGTTTGCTCGGCGTATTTTATGTCCGCATCACCGAACGGTTTGAGGGCATTTTGCACCTCCATGAACTGTCTGGCGTCAGGGTGCAAAAGCACAAGTGTATCCAGTTTCTCCAATTCCTTGCTGCCCAGGTCTTCGGTGGTGATGGCCTGCCCCGCAGCGACCTGCCCGGTGGCGGCATCTATCACCTGATCGGACCCCGCTACTCTATAATAAACCGATACGTCCTCCAGCGGGTAGCCGGAAGTGCCTAAGGCGCTGAGAATGGCTTGCGCGTCAATTTTGCTGACGTAGGTTACAAGCAAGGTGGGCTTACCTACTATTCGGCCGTCGACTTGATTTGCCATGTTAGGCTCCTTGGTGTAGTGCGTATTGCGTACTATGTATTCTGTGAGAGGTTCGAGGTAGTGGTTGGCGGGCCGCCAAGTTCTTCGAGGGCGGCTGCTACTGCGCCTAGCGCGCCTGATTCGCCTTTGAGTGCTGCGGGCAATATTACGAAGGTGCCTTTGTAGGCAGGTATCACGCGGCTTTCGACTGTGGCATGTACGGGCTTGAAGAGGAGGTCGCCTGCGTTGGTGACACCGCCGCCCAACACGATTACCTCTGGATTGAAGGTGTGTATGCAGTTCACCACGCCTACGCCTACTAACAGACCTTCCTGCTCCATGATTTCGTTGGCAATGGGATCTCCCTGGTTGGCAGCCTCAACGACCAGACGCGCCGTGACATTTTCGGGTTTGCCCTCTGCTAGATCGCTAATCTTGCTGGGGCGGCGCGAGATTACTACGATAGCGCCTTCTTTTGCAATAGCCGTGCCCGATGCCATGGCCTCCAGGCAGCCGATGCCGCCACAATTGCATCGCTTGCCAAAGGCATCTATTGCGATATGGCCCAGCTCGGTCGCGAATCCATTGGCCCCCAGCAAGAGCTTACCATCTGTGATTACCCCGCCGCCTACGCCTGTGCTAATGGTGAGGTAGACAAGATGCTTGATTTTGCGGCCCAGCAGCTTTTCGCTACCCGCCCCGAAGCGGAACTCGGCGAGCGCGGCGGCGTTGGCATCGTTAACGAGCACAATCGGAACTGAGTTGCCCAGCCTATCCTGTAGCTCCTTACGCAGCGGTACAGATTCCCAGCCGGGAAGGTTAGGAGGATCGAATACCTCGCCCTTTATGGGATCGAGCGGCCCTGGCATACCTATTCCTATAGCATCTACGCCTTCAGGGGGTGTCAGGTTGCGAATAATAGCTGCGATGCGGTCGATTACCGCGTCACGTCCCTCATCGCCGCGCGTAGGCTCGTTCACCTGCGCAAGCACAGTGCCATACTCGTCGGTCCGCAAGCCGAGTATCTTGGTGCCGCCTACATCAATACCTAGTATGTTCATGGGGATATGTTTATTGTGAAGCGTGAAAACGCGAAGTGCGATCTCATTCGATCACCGCATTTCACGTTTTACGTTCTACTTGAAGAACCTATATTTCACTAGCACGCGCACTATGTTGAAGCCGTCTTTCCAGGAGATTTTCTTGCCTTCGTTGAACTCGCGGCCCGTGTATGAGACCGGTACTTCGTAGATGCGGTTGCCCATACGAAGGATCTTGGCGGTGATTTCCGGATCGAAGCCCCAGCGGTTCGACTTCAGGTGGAGTTTGGGGGCTATATCGGCGGTGAATACCTTGTAGCAGGTCTCCATGTCAGTGAGGCTGGTGTCATAAAGCACATTGGTGATGAGGGTTAGCAGCTTATTGCCCACGCTGTGCCAGAAGTACATGGCCTTGTGCGATCCGAGGAAGCGCGACCCGTACACAACCTTGCTTCGTCCCTTTATGATCGGTTCCAACAAAATGGGATAGTCGTCAGGATCGTATTCAAGGTCGGCGTCCTGGATGATAATCACGTCGCCCTGCACCTGTTTGATACCTGTGCGACAGGCGGCGCCTTTGCCCTGGTTTACACGATGCTTGAAGAGCCTGATTGTGCCTTCCGCTTCCAGCTTCTTCAATTCTCCTACGGTGTTGTCTGTAGAGCAATCGTCCACGACGATTATCTCTTTTTCAATTGGTACTGCCTGCACCCGCCCGACGAGTTCGCGTATGGTGTGTTCTTCATTGTAAACCGGAATGACCACGGAAACCTTCAAAAAAGAGACCCTCCTCTAATGGCGGATTGCAGATTGCATGTATAGCTGCCAGGGTAGTGTAACCAACCTGACCGACGTTCAGTATTGTACCATGAAGGCGTGAGCGGCTACAACTTGGGCGTGTGTCCTGGTAAGTGTTGAGATTAGGAGTGTAGCAATCTAACATGCAGGTAATGGAACACCCACCCCAGCCCCTCCCGCGTGCGGGAGGGGAGTCTAAAAGAATAAGGGGAGAATGGGGGACACCCCCATACCCCCGGACAGGGAGCGCCCTGTCAACCCCTGTCGGGGGCGATAACAAAGAATGGATAAGTTGGGGCACCGCTCTCCACGTCGCTCATGCTGCGGCAGGCGTTCCCCTGCACCCTTTTCTATCAAGCCGGTACTAAACTGAGAGCCCCGACAGGACGTGCTATGTCGCCCCTTTACCACAATCTGAACTCTTACACTCCGCCGTAAGTGTTCAGATCAGGGGGATGAGCGAAGCGGGCGCGGGGTGCAGGGGCGAAGCCCATGACGGGGGATGAGCGAAGCGGGGGGCGGGGTGTCCCCCATTCTCCCCTTCTCTTTAGACTCCCCTCCCACGTGTGGGAGGGGTTGGGGGTGGGTCTTGACTTACCTGGATGTAAGATTGTTCCATCTCTGATCTGAACATTTTCTTTCGCCGCCATTTTTGACATAGTTTGGGCGTGAGCATATACTGGTTGGCAATACGTTAAAATCGGTGCATGGAGGGGATGTATGGCAGATGACAGTATGGTGCTAGATGAACAGCCTTTTTCCGAGGAGCGGCAGGGTGGCGTTGCCCACCAGGATATCTTTCCTGCCTCCAAGCAGGACGTGGAACTCTATATTCGCACCTATACGACTATGCTGCGCTCATCAGGCGAGGTGAAGGTAAAGGCGCTCGTTCAAGCCCACCTTAATGCCGACTCTGCACTCCATGTAAATGCACGAGGCAGAGAGCCTGATATGTCGGCCTTCCTTTACTGCGTGCAGCGATTGCCTGCCTGCATTATGGAAGTGCGGCGGGTGCTGATGGGTCAATCAGCCGAAGTCTTCCAGAAGCACGGCTTCCCGGTTGAGAAGTGGCAGCCTGTGGGCGCACCCGGCCGCCGCCGCCAGTGGTTCTGGGACGGGGGCGAAACGCTCGCTGTCTACGTGTCATCAGCTTCTGACGTGGACGATCTTATCCCTATTCTCACAGGGTTCCAGATCGAATGGAACAAGTTCTTTGACCTGCTGAATGTCGACCCGAACACTCGTGAACTGCTGGCGACCATGCACAGCACACCGCCTGCCCTCATCAACGAAGTTATTCGCGTCTTGCAAAGCCGCATGCTTATAAGTATGCAAGATTGGGAGCGTCTGCAAGCCGTCTGGGGCGAGGAAATCTGGGACAATCTCCTGATGATGGCCGACGATGAAAAGAGCTTCACTGTGCGTATGCTGGGTGGATCGTATGTCGGCTACGCAAAGGCCACCGAAGAGTGGTGGAAGCCTGTCGATGAGATGCTCGAGGAGCTACATCTGCTGGATAGGCCGGTTTACTTTGTATCGTCCAACACCCACGCGCTGACCAACCTGCTTGGCGGCAGCATCCTGCGCGCCCGTCCTCATATCGAGGAGTTTATCCGCAATTCGAATGATCCCGAGCTGCAAGTTGAATTTAATAAGCTTGTGAGGGGCGAAGTTCGAGCAGGCATGGAGAATATGCTCTATTACGCTTCGCGCCGCTTCTACAATGAAACAAAGGAAGGACGTGCGGCCTTCGGACGGAGAAGGCAGGAGGAGCAGGAACGCGGCATACACCATATTCCGACTAACCAGGGGATGCCAATAGACGTGCAGCTAATAGAGCTTGCTCGCCTGCACACTCACGATTTCGACCCGCGCATCCAGGTTGAAGGGATAGAAAGGATAAAGGACAGCCGCGCCATCATCCTCAATATCGACTATCCGCTGGGCCTTGCGGCCTACTATATATTTGTGCAGGTGGCGGAGAGCCTCCAGAATATACGGGGCGTCTATGTGCTGGGCAAAGCCGCCACGCTGAACGGGCGGATAGGCGATGTTATGATCAGCGACTCGGTGTTCGACGAGCACAGCCAGAATACCTACTGGCTGAACAACTGCTTCACAGCAGCCGATGTGGCTCCCTTCCTCGCGTATGGTTCGGTGCTGGACAACCAGAAGGCTGTTACGGTGAAGGGCACCTATTTACAGAACAGGCCATATCTCGACTCATACTACCAGGAGAACTACACGGTGGTTGAGATGGAGGCAGGCCCATACCTGAACGCTATCTATGAGTACACTTACCCCACGCGCTACCCGGTGGAGGAGCATATTAATTTCACCAAGCTGCCGATGGATGTCGGCTTTCTCCATTATGCATCGGATACCCCGTACACAAGGGGTAAGAACCTGGGCGCTATCCGCCTCGCCTATCTGGGTATGGACTCGGCCTATGCGACTTCGGTAGCTATTATGCGGCGCATCTTCGAGATGGAACTCAGCTATCTGCCGGAGGACGAAGAGGGATCGAGACAACTGGCGACAAGCGATGGGCAGGAGGCGGCTGACCATAAAGAGCACGCTGACCACAGGCGGCGCAGGGCGTCAGGAGATGGCGCGAAGGCTGAAGGGGCAACGGGCAGCGAACATGGCAAGGCAGCCAAAGAGGTAGCCGGGGCCAAGTGACAGATGGGCTACGACGAGTAAGGACGCTGCTCAGGTATCCTTTCGCTGCGCTATTTATCGTGGTGGGGATTTCGCATTTCACGCAAAAGGAAGGCTTTCTGCGGATAATGCCTCCTGCTATTCCTTATCCTGAGCAAATTGTAGCCGTGACGGGCGTGATAGAGAGCGGGCTTGGCGCAATGCTGCTCCTGCCGAAGACGCGGAAGTGGGCGGCATGGGCACTGATCCCCACATTGATCGCTGTTTTTCCGGCGAATATCTATGCAGCCCTGACAGCGGGTACGCCCAACGAAGCTATGCCGGGAGTGCCGCCGCTGCTGGCGTGGCTCAGATTGCCTCTCCAGCCACTGCTGGTCGCCTGGGCATGGTGGTATACGCGAGAGTGACGCCGCAAGTAGCCATGAGGATGCGTCAGGCTGCGTCCGCTCTGTCGCCGTAGACTGCGTGCTTGATGGAGTTTTTGCCGCTGCGCTTCACGGAGTACATAAGGTCATCAGCAGCCTTGATGAGGGCATCCACGGTGGGTGGGGGCGCGAGATAGGTTACCACGCCCATGCTGAAGGTGATAGGCCACTCGTTTTGCTGCATAGCGGCTGTGAGGGCTTCGCTGATCCGCGACATCACCATATCGGCCTCTTTGCGCCCGGTCTCAGGCAGTAACAGGGTGAACTCGTCGCCTCCGATGCGGGCTACAAGATCGGTTATCCGTAGATGCGTGCGCACGGTGTTGGCGACGGTTCGCAGCAAATCATCGCCCACGCTATGGCCGTATTTGTCATTGATGCCCTTGAAGTTGTCGGCATCCAGGTAGACCACCGAGAATGGACGGTTGTAGCGAAGCGACCGGGCAAGCTCCTGTTCGACCTGCTCGAAGAACGCCCGCGAGTTTGGCGCGCCCGTGATGGGATCGGTGCGAGCTAATTCCATCTCATGGTCGAGTGCGCCGCGCAAGCCCGATAACATGAGGCTTACCATGAGAAAGATAGCCAGGCTCGACGCAATATTCCAGTACGGAACGATAGTCGCCCACTGGACGGCCGGCTGAGTGGAGACATAGACCAGAGACCATGTCAGGGTTGCGGCTACTGCTGTAGCCATTCCGGCTTTTCGACCTGCCTGCCAGGTAACAAGGGCCACAGGTGCAAGATAGAAGAGCTTGAACGCTAGATTGGCCTCGGTGAAATAATCGAGGCAGCCTGCAAGGAGAATCAGCGCCGCGCCGAGCGCCATAATCAACGGGCGAGGCTGCTTGTTCAGATATTCAGACGCTATAACGAGCAGGTTAGTGCCGCTAAGCGCCCCGCCGCGCCGCACGCCGGGTCCGGCCTTGTCACGGTTGTGGACCCTGGCGAGTACGGCCAGGTGTCTGCGCACTTCTCCCATACAGTAATCTTATCAAGCAGCGTTATCAGGCGGGAGGATTTGCACAGGAGACGGACCGCGTTGTCAGTTGTCAGCAATATACGGATTCACCGCAGAGGCGCAGAGGGCGCTGAGGTTTGCATTCTGCTGTGGGAAGCGACTAAGCGGCACATGCCGTCAACTGACAACTGACAACTGACAACTGACAACTGACAACTGACGATTACCCCTCACCGACCGTGCCCATCTGGCTCATTCCGTAGCGGAAGACACCATAGCCTGCGGCGGCTGTTGCTACGGCGGCAAGGACTGCACCGAGAAGCATCATTACACCTACCAGATCGGGGCTGAAGATTTCCGCTAGCACTGGCAAGCAGAGGAGCAAGCCGCCTATCACGCCCAGCACGACCCAGCTTACGAGGGTCAGGATAGCGGTTTGCCAGGATAGCATGCGCCTGGGGTCGTCCCAATCGAGGCGCGCCCAGGGGACGGCCAGACCGACCGCCATCGCCAGCATACCGAGACCGAGCAATTCAACGCCGAACCAACCATAAAGGAGCCAGAGCAGACTGAACCCCTTCCAGATTGCGGCGATAATCATGAAGATCGTGCTGACCACCACATAAGGGACAGCAGCCGACATGAACTTGCCCCAGAGCACTTCGCCCGGAGATATGGGGGCTATCTTCAACAGCCACCATGATTTGCTTTCCATGCTGATGGACGTTTCGGCCACGCGCCCGAACACGAAGAGGGTCGCCATCAAAACACCGCCCGCGATGAGCACGCCTGCGGCGTTTATGCCGTTGCCGAGGTTGTTTATATCGTTGAATGGATTGCGTCTGCTTCCCGCACCGTTTAGCAAATTGAAAAGGATAACGGGCAAGATAGCCAGCGGAGCAAGCATCTGCGCGAAGTTACGTAGATCGCGCGGGATAACCCGCCAATCCTTGAGCATGATGGCGAGCCAGGCTGGGCCACGACCCAGTAGACCGCTGCGGGTGGCCGCGCGAGCATTGCGCTGCTTGCTGCGGCGGGCGTTGCCGCTGCTCTGCATCCTGAGCCAGCCTGACGCATAGAGCGCATTGGCGACCCAAACACAGAAGACGAAGAAGCCAAAGGTGACAACCATGAAAGCGCCGAACGAAACCAGGGCGACACCCCAGTCGCCATTGCCAAGCGCGGCCAACCCACGACCCGCCATAAGGGTAGGTATGGGTATATCGACGAGGCCGCGTATATTCTCGAAGGTGGTTTCGGCGGAGGTTTGGTTCGGGATAAAGTCGTTCAGCCAGTAGCGCGAGGTGTTGCCGATAATGGCACAGGAGATACCAAACAGCGCGCCCATCAGGCCAAGCACCTCACGTACCCGCCGCACGGGGGCGATCCTTGCCACCAGCAAGACGAGTAAGGCCGCCAAACCTACAGGCACGAGCGGGGTCGCTATTACGGCAATTACCACGCCGAGGAAATAGAGCGGTCCGTAGCCCAGCCCTAACCCATAGGCGAGGAGCGCAGGCAGCGCAGACACGCTCAATATGAGGTAACTGGGTATCATGCCGTCCAGCAGCTTGCTCAGGAAAACGGAGCGCGTGTCTATGGGTGCGGTCATAAGCACGTCGAGATCGCTGGTCAGGAATAACGAGCCAAGCGCCACGCCAAAGCTGGTCAGGAGCAGAATCAGGGTCACCAGGGTGAGGAGCGCGCCGGGGAGCAGCGCCGCCAGATCGGTGTTAGGGAACTCGCGGAGCAGCGCACCCAGCCCTATGCCGAGAAGAGCGGCACCCATGCCCACCACAATCACTACGATGACCGCGCCAATCACCGAGAAGACCTGCGCGGCGAGACTGCGGTGCTTAAAACCGTTCCAGGTGACCTGCCAGCGTAATGTCAATAAGAGCCATGTGTCTGATATCAAGTTTGTTTTCCTGCTTGGTTGTGGCGTACTTCGTATTGGGTACTGCGTAAGGTATCGGGTGTCAGGGATCAGGTTGTCAGTTGCCCGTTGTCAGTTGCCCGTTGTCAGTTGACGGCATGTGCCGCATATTCGCTTGCCTCAGCACTCTCTTGACCTCAAGAAACCTCTGCAAAACTCAGCGCACTCTGCGCCTCTGCGGTGAATCCGTAAAATACTGGCCCCTGACCCCTGATCCCTGACATCTTGCCGTTACGATAGCACTTCAGCCATCGCTGCGTATTCAGCGCCGCCTGTCAGGCTGAGGAAGATGTCCTCTAGAGAGCCCTGGCCCTGGCTACCGCTGCGTAGCTCGGCCATTGTGCCCGCGGCTACTACCTGGCCCTTGTCTATGATGATTACCCGGTCGCACATGCGCTCGGCGATCTCCAGTATGTGGGTGGAGAACATCACCGCTGTGCCTCGGCCCTTCAACTGCACAAGGATGTCTTTTATGAGGCGTGCCGAACGGGGATCGAGACCGACAGTAGGCTCATCGAGGAACAGCACCTTGGGGTCGTGCACAAGTGCACCCGCGAGCGCCATCTTCTGCTGCATGCCATGGCTGTAGCCCTCAATCATGTCGCTGCCCGCTTCGTAGAGGTCGAAGATGCGGAGCAACTCGCCTGCTCTACGCTCGGCCTGCTCAGCAGGCACACGGTAGAGGCGCGACATAAAGCGGAGGAACTCCCAGCCGCTCAGCTTGCCATATAGATTGGGGGTATCGGGCACGTAGCCGAACAGTGCCTTTGCAGCCTTTGGTTCGCGTTGGATATCATGGCCCATAATGCTTGCCCTGCCGTCGGTTGGCTTGACCAATCCGGTAAGCATCTTCATGGTAGTAGTCTTACCCGCGCCGTTCGGCCCCAGGAAGCCCACGATCTCACCCGACCGTACTGCCAGGTCCACCCCCGCAACTGCAAGGTGCTCACCATAGGCTTTGCGGAGGCCCTGCGCCAGTATCGCCGGAACAGCGTTGTACTGATACTGGCTCATGGTCTCGTTCATGCTCATAAAGTCGCTGCCCACGCCGTTTGGGCTGTAGCCGTTGCCGCTTATGCTGTTATTGCTATTCATTATTTCTCCGCTTACACTGTGTTGCGTATTACGTACTGCGTATTGCGCGTGGAGGATGGGGAAGTTGGTACGCTGTCTGTAGCTTTGTTTGGTCGATGTAAGGATAACATATGCGCTAAATTACAGCAGTCCGGGATAAGTTAGTTCGTTAGATGTATTGACTTTGTGAAATATTTCACGCACTATGAAGTTGATGAGTAGTCACGATAATTAATACGAAGCGCAGAGCCAAAGAGTGGCAGAGGTGATCAAAATGGAAAGTGCAACCGATGTTACGACAGCTATTGAGGCTGGATCAAAGCGGACGGTGCAGCCGAGGCAGGATGGTTGGGAAAGCAGCGTCCATGACACAAAAAGCACGCGCAGACCGCGGGTGTTGATAGTGGGTGCAGGGTTCGGGGGCATAAACGCGGCTCAGGCCCTGGGCAACACAGATGTGGATGTGCTTATTCTGGACCGCAATAACTATCACGGATTCTGGCCGCTGCTCTACCAGGTAGCGACAGCCGCGCTCGAACCGGAGTCGATTGCTTACCCTGTGCGCGCTATCTTCCGGCGCTACCGTAATGTTGATTTCCAGCTTGCACAGGTGCAGCGCATAGACTTCGAAAACAAGTGCGTGTACGCCGACAGCGCCGTGTATGGGTACGATTATCTCGTGCTGGCTGCGGGCAGCACCAACAATTATTTCGGCAACAATTCTCTGGGCTGGCAGACTTATGGCCTCAAGGATATTGACGAAGCGGAGCGGTTGCGCAGCCGAATACTGTACAATTTCGAGCAGGCGGTTCATGAGCGAAACGACGAGCGGCGGCGCGAGCTGATGACTTTCGTTATCATCGGCGGCGGCCCAACGGGTGCCGAGTTGGCGGGGGCGGTCGCGGAACTGATTCGCCATGTGCTCCGCAAAGACTACCCTATGCTGGATGTGAAGGAGGCGCGGGTAATACTGGTGGAGGCAAGCGACAAGATATTGATGGCCTTCCCGGAGTCGCTCCAGAAAGACGCGGCAAAGAAGCTAAATAAGATGGGCGTGGAGATAATGCTGCATTCTCCGGTTGAGTCGGTGAACAACGGCTGCCTCAGCTTCAAGGACGGCAAGCAGTTGCAGGCCGGCACAATAGTGTGGGCAGCGGGCGTGCGAGCGGCAGAACTGGCCGACGCCTTACAGGTGGAACTGGGGAAGGGTGCGAGAGTGAAGGTCAAGCCCACGCTCAACTTGCCCGAGCACCCCGATGTCTTCGTGATAGGCGACATGGCTTATCTTGAGGGCTATAAGGACGGGCAGGCGTACCCTATGATTGCGCCCGTGGCTATCCAGCAGGGCAAGCAGGTCGGGAAGAACATCCTGCTACACGTGGCTGGACGTAAGATGCGGCCATTTCGCTATTTCGACAAGGGTAATCTTGCCACAATAGGCAAGAGCTATGCGCTCATGGACGCGTTTGGTCTTCGGCTAAGCGGTCGGGTAGCCTGGCTGGGGTGGCTCTTCGTGCATATTATGTACCTTGTGGGCTTCCGCAACAGGCTGATCGTGCTAACCAACTGGGCCTTCAACTACTTCACTTATGAGCGTGGCGTGCGCCTGATTACCAGCAAAGAGGGCATGACGAACGCGGATGGCGAGCCGGTAAGCAAGCAAAAGGCGAAGCAGAGCTAGGAGCGCTCTAGATTCTGACGACGTATATGCTTGCCACACGCGCCAGAGGTTCGGTGTTGATGGCCTGCCATGTTTGCCCTCGGTTGCCGCTCTCTGCAAGATAACCACCGTCTGTCGCGGCATAGAGCCGGTCGCGGCGCTCAGGGTCGCGAGCAAGAGCCGTGACAGCGCCTTCCTGCGGCAGGGTGGGCTGTGTCCAGGTAGTCCCGCCATCCTGGCTGACCTCCAACCCGGCAGACGTGCCGACTACAAGAGCGGGCGGCATCCCGGCGGCACCCGGCACAAGTACGTAAGCCAACATATCAGCCGGCAAAGAGGCTATGTAGCCGGCGTTCTGATCGTCGGGCGCGGTAGGCAGAGTACCGGCAGGCTGCACTTGCCAGGTTGCGCCGCCATCTGTGGATTGCCAGACGCCGCCGTCAAGGTGCGCGAAGAGCACGTGCCCGGCTTCCTCATAGCTTAGCGAGACAACCGAGCCTGATGCGCCAGCCTCCGGGCCAACAGCATCCCATGTGCGCCCACCATTCTCGCTCAGTAGCAGCGTACCATCGGCCACAGCCAGCACGCGAATAGGCGGCCCCGGCTCGCCCCAGGCAGAGGTGACGTGCTTGCCCGGTAAGACGTGGCGCGGTGGCAGCCATTCGGGCAGTGTGCCCGGCTTGTTGAAGATTGCCAGACCATCGTCTGTGCACGCATATAAAATAGTAGAGTTTGCCATAGCGTTTCTCGCAAATGAAAAAGGGCCAGCCGAATGCAAAACGCACACGACCGGCCCTGAACGTTCTCTTAGATGGCAGCCATTACGCCATCAAGCCCACGCCATAAAGCAGACGACATCTGCTCGCAGGCCTGTTTCGCCTGGACGTATTCGGCATCAGAGAGGGTGTCGATCTGTTCAGCGAGCCAGCGCGGCTCTTCGAAGTCGGCCTTATGAATGTCGAAGTAGACTTGTGCCTTGTCGGACACGTTGTAGTGCTTGCGAAGCCCGGCGAGCTTACTTTCTGCGGTGCCCGGCTGCTGCTGTTCAAAGGCATAGAGCGCGCCAAGGGCCTGGGGCCTGGTGCTGAAGAGGGTGTTGGAAAGCGAGACAAGTTCCTCTATTTCGGGTAAGCGGTGTTGCGCCGGGCGGCTGACGCCGAGGCCATTGGCGAAGTCGGTCCAGAGCCTGGCGTGTTCGCGCTCTTCTTCGGCTGTGGCGCTATCACCTACTGCCTGCCAGCCGTCGGCTATGCGGTCGATGAACTCGCCATACTGGGTGGCGTACAGGCCGATATTCGCTTCGGTCAATGTGCCCATGTTCCATGCCTGGTAGAAGGGATGCTTCAAGAGGCACCTGGCATCAATAATGCTGTCCAATGTTTCTCGTCTCACTGCTATTCTCCTGTTGGTGTTGTTCAACACTCGTAATTGTGGCGGTTACGCTCCCCAGGATAGCCCCACATCGAAGCGGTCAGCAAGGCCAGAGGGATCGTAACCCGATTAGATTCCGATTGTAGCATAAGAAGTGAGAAATAAGAAATGCCGCGTGAAACGTGAAACGTGAAACGTGAGTACGGAATTGAAACGCCAAGACGCCAAGACGCCATGGAATTATAAGGTTATGTTTTACGTTTCACCCCTCACGCCTCAACCGTTCACTAAGGGTGCGGACTGCGGCGCGGGCGTCTTCGCCGAGGTAGATGCCGCCCAGACGCTCGGTGATGTGGGGGAATTTGTTGAAGACCTGGCCGCCGTATGAGAGCAGAGGCGCGCTGCCCGTCTTCTTTTCGAGGGCATCCAGGAAGTCGCGGAGGCTATAGAGCGCGGAGGCTGTTTCGGCGCGAGTGGCCGAAATGCAGACAGCGTCAGCGTTCATGGACTCTATCATGCTTTCAAGGCTGTCGAGGGGTACGTTCTGGCCGAGGTAGACTACTCTGTAGCCTGAGCGCCTGAGGAAAAGGGCAAGGACCATTGCTCCAAGCTCGTGGAACTCGCCGGGCGCACAACCAACCAGCACTAGCGGACCGTAGAGGCTATGGGGGCTGGAATGAAAGAGGTTGGCCAGACGCGAGCGAACGAAGGAAGCAGCGAAGTGCTCAACCGCCACGGAAATCTGGCCGTTGAGCCAGAGCTCACCGACCTTTACAAGAACGGGCTGGAGCATGTTAAGGCAAACGTCTTCGAGAGAGTAAAGGCCAAGAGCCTCGTTCAATACCTCGCCGGCGCGTATCTCATCGACATCACGAAAAGCGTTCAGCAACTCTTCTCGCAAAACCTCTGGCGATCTAACTTCGTTCAGTAAATCGGGGGCTTGAGAGGCCGGGTTAACAGTGGCTGCGAAATGGGGCTGAGTTGGGGTTGATACGGAAGCGGCAGCACCGTTACCGGCTGTATGGGCAGGATCGCCGCCCACTGTGCGCAATAACTCACAGGCGCGGCTTATCGACATGCCTTCTTCAAGGCGCGTCTTTAACCAGAGTATGGTGTCAACATCGCGTTGAGAGTAGAGTCTGTAACCGCTTTCGGTGCGCTGAGGAGTAATTACATTGTAGCGACTCTCCCAACGGCGAAGTGTGTCGGCGGGCATGCCCGTCAAGTGAGAAACGGCTTTGATGTTGTATATAGGCGCGTCGCGCTGTGAATCCAAAGAAGCAACCAACCAGGTAGTATTCCTCCACTACAGTTTCATCATAACGTACAGTTCAAGGTTTGTCAAGAGTTTTCATAAGGTTAGAGGCAGCTCTGCCGCAGCATTTCCGGCTGCAAGTTATGCGTTTCGGGACCTTTATCAAGTATAGAGGAGCTACTATGATCAGGACCAGAGTATACACAGCCATAATAACTACAGGAATGCTCGCGCTTCTACTCGCCGCGGTCACGGGGAAAGCTGAGGCTGGAAAGCCCAGATATAACTACTCTGGAGAGAAGTCCAACTTCGATAAGCCCCTCGTGATAGATAACGCATCAACGGCGTTCACCTACTATGCCGAGCTAGTGCCGGGTGAAGTAGACACCTACCAGGTATACGCAACAGCAGGTCAGGCGGCCAATGTTGCTATGGCAGCGCCGAAGGCGGAAAGCTTCAAAGATTTCACTCCCGCTATGGCGCTTGTTGGACCGGGCATCGATACGAATGTCGACACTACAACGCTGCCGGTTCCGCTGCCTGTGGGCATGGGTGCGGTTGTCTTGAACTACACAGGTGATACAGCCGGCAGGCAAAGCGCCCTGGACGCTGTTACTACGACAGCATCATGGTTGGGACAGCAATATAAAGCAACCTACCCGGAGAATGGCGCGTACTACATACTTGTTTGGGACAGCCAGAACCGAGGCGGGAAGTACATCATGACGGTGGGGGCTGATGAGAGCCTAGGTTTGTTCGATCTGGTTAAGTTCCCGTACACATGGGCCAAGCTGAACATCTGGTTCGGCAACTGGCTCAACCTGCTCGTAGTGGTAGTAGTATTGCTGGCGACAGTCTTTCTGGTTGCACGGACGGTCACACGCAAGCGAGCGCAGATTGTCTATGCAGATTTGAGAGAGGTGTGGGAGTAGTCCCCACACCTCTTTCTTATTCTGTTTGTTGATTGAAAGAACGACGCTTTACAGAATGAACCTGCTAAGGTCCTCGTTCCTTACTATTGCTTTAACCTTATTGTCGACGTAATCACCGTCAATGACGATGGTTTCGCCGGCCTGCTCTTCGGCGCTGAAGGCGAGATCCTCAAGCACCTGCTCCATGAGGGTGTGGAGGCGGCGAGCGCCTATGTCTTCTAGACGCTCGTTTAGCTCGGAGGCAACCGCAGCAATGCGGTTCAAGCCATCAGCGGTAAACTGAAGGTTCACGCCTTCTGTGTCCATTAGAGCGACATACTGCTTTGTGAGCGAGTTTTCAGGCTCTGTCAGGATAGAGGCAAGCTCCTTTTCGCCGAGGCTCTCCAACTCGACACGGAGAGGGAAGCGGCCCTGCAATTCGGGTATGAGGTCGGAGGGCTTGGCGGTATGGAACGCGCCCGCGGCAATGAACAGCACATGATCGGTCTTTACGGGACCGTAGCGGGTCTGCACGGTTGAGCCTTCCACGATGGGGAGAAGGTCGCGCTGGACGCCGCCGCCCGATACGTCCGGGCCTGTGTCGATTGCGGGGCCTGCGATCTTGTCTATTTCGTCGATGAAGACCACGCCTGTTTGCTCGGCCCGGCGCACAGCACTCTCGACTATGGAGTCCATATCGAGCATCTTGTGAGCCTCTTCCTCGGTGAGGATGCGCTTGGCCTCGCGCACGGAGACGCGGCGCATGCGCTTGCGCGACGAGAGGCCGCCCAGGCTGGACTGCATGGTGCGGTAGCCGTCGAGGAACTCGTTGAAGGAGTCGCTCATTTCTTCGGGCGACATGCCGGGGGCGAACTCAAGCACACCGCTCAGGTCGTCGCTGTCGAGGTTGAGCGAGTCGTTCAGGTCGATCTCGATCTGCTCTTCGTCGAGCTTGTTCTCAGCAAGTAGACGCGCCATCTTGGCGCGCTGCATCTTGAGGGCACGCTCGGATATCTGCGGCACTTCCACAGCTATAGATGTGGTTGTGGCTGACGGTGACAGCTCAACGCCCGCTGCCACGTCTGCACCGCCCATCTGTGCCTGCATTTTGGGGCGGGCCTTATGGGTGCGCTTGCTCGAGCTGAGATCGGTGCGCTGCTCCATGAGGTAATTGATTATGCGCTCATTGGCGAGCACTTCGGCACGCTCGCGCACCTCGGACATGCGTTGGTCATGTTCTATAGTAAAGGCAGATTCCGCCAGGTCGCGCACGATCGAGTCGACATCGCGGCCTACGTAGCCTACTTCTGTAAATTTGGTGGCCTCCACCTTGACAAATGGCGCATCAATGAGCCTGGCAACCCTGCGGGCAATCTCGGTTTTACCGACGCCTGTGGGGCCAATCATCATCATGTTTTTCGGCGTAATTTCCTCGCGCATACCTTCAGCGACGCGCTGGCGGCGCACCCGGTTACGTAAGGCAACTGCCATGGCTCGCTTGGCAGCTTGCTGCCCAACGATATACTTGTCAAGTTCCGCCACTATCTGGCGGGGTGTGAGGTCTTGCATCTTATGCCTCGCTTGCTATATCCGCTACCCGACGACCGGCGAGAGAACGCCGACCACCCGGAAACTCGGATTCAAAACTATCTGCTAGCCCTTAGCTGACTCTTCTTCCGCAGGTACCGACAATTGAGTGTCGTCTGCGGTTGAGGGCCGTTCGGCGGAGTCGACTGCAAGGGTAAAGTAAATGATATTGCCGTTAGTATAGATATCTATATCGCCGGCTATCTCCAGGGCCGAGCGGGCTATGTCTTCTGCGGAAAGGTCGGTGTATCGGACAAGGGCACGTGCGGCGGCGAGCGCATAGCTGCCACCTGAACCTATGGCGACTACACCATCATCAGGCTCAATGACTTCACCGTCACCGGAAAGCACAAGCAACTGGCCAGGGTCTGCTACAAGAAGTTGCGCCTCAAGGCGACGCAGATAACGATCTGTCCGCCACTCCTTGGTCAGTTCCACGGCAGCTTTACGGAGATTACCTTTGTGTCGTTCCAGTTGGGATTCAAACTTTTCAAAGAGGGTGAGTGCGTCGGCAACCGAGCCTGCGAAGCCCGCGAGCACGCGCTCTCTATAGAGTGTACGTATCTTCCGTGCTGAGTGTTTCATGACCACATCACCGATGGTGACCTGGCCGTCTCCGGCCATTGTGACGATGTCGCCACGACGAACCGCGAGAATAGTTGTGAGAAATATCATAATGTTAGTGTGCCTCTGGGTTAATTATACGTGGATGGGCATGGATGGCGCAAATGTGGAAAGGTGGGGGAGAACGATTTGTTTTGGGAACGCCAAGACGCCGGGACGCCGGGGACGAGGGAGTTTTGGGGTTGGTATTCCGGGTATGCGGCAGCGAGGGTATATAGGGGAATACCGGTGTCCCTGAGCGCTTCGA
>JBDTQH010000015.1:0-111304 GCA_039932335.1 Chloroflexota bacterium | reverse complement strand
TAACCCTTTACTTCTATCTTTGCAACTGAGCAGGGACACCCCTAGCCCCGGCAGGCGTTCCTCCTGCACTCCCTCTGCTATGCTGACGCTAAAGGCAGGACATCGGATAGGGAGTGCTCCTGTCAACGCCTTAACACCGATGAGACATATGGCTAGGTTAGAGGGCGCACTCTAGCTCAGAACGCTGACATGCCGAACGTACTATGCCTGTAGCGTACTGTTTTGCTATGGATTTGAGTATAGAGGGGCTCTATTATTTGATTGCCTGTTATAATGGAGTTAAGCGGCTGTAAATCTACCTGAGGGGTGGAATCGTCCGTAAGTTGGCAGCCTGCATAAGCATTTCTTCGGCTGACAGGATCGTCAGGGTCTTGATGGACCCTTGCTCGAAGGTTGATTTCACATGCCTTTGGAACAAAATCTGGCGCATCAACAGACGCGGCCTCTGCCTGCATTGACAGCAGCCACCGACTCTGCACGCCTACTCAGGCTGTACGATGTAGTGCGCTCGCTGAACTCGATTATTTATCTCGACCAGTTGCTTGTGCGCATAGTGGCTTCGGCGGCCGAGATGATGGAGGCGAGCGGCGGGGCGGTATTGCTTATTGATGAAGATGGATTGAATCTCACTTTTGAGGCGGCGGCAGGCGGGGCTTCGGCTCAGCTTAAAGGCATGAAGGTGCCTATCAACGAGCGAAGCATCGCGGGGCTGGTGGTCGTGCGCGGTCGGCCTTACGTTGAGAACAACACTATCGAAAGCCCCTTCTTCTCGGGTGAAATAGATAAAAAGACAAATTATGTGACGCGGAAGATTGTCTGCGTGCCGTTGGCTGTGCAGGAGCGGATAATCGGCGTTGTCGAGGTGCTCAATAAGGTGTCGGGCGACGACTTCGATGAGGACGATTTGAGGCTGCTGGCGGCGCTCTCGGATGTGGCTGCGGTTGCGATTGAGAATGTGCGCCTGTACGAGGCGGAGCGCGAGAAGACGCGGTTGCTGGAGCAGGCATACGGGGCGCTTCAGAAGACACACGGGGCGACACTGAAGGCGCTGGCCGGTGTGCTGGACATGCGCGACGATGCTACGCACGGGCACAGCAACAGGGTGGTGGCTTTCACGCTCAAGCTAGCTGAGACTATGGGCATTGGCGACCCAGTCTTGCTTAAGTCTATCGCGCAAGGGGCGCTGTTGCATGATGTCGGGAAGATAGGCGTGCCGGACGCCATTTTGCGTAAGCCAGGCAAGCTTACCGACGAAGAGTGGATCGAGATGAAGAAGCACCCTGAGATGGGTTACCGTCTGTTGATGGGTATCGAGTTCTTGCAGGAGACGCTGCCTACGGTGCGCCATCATCACGAGCATTGGGATGGCTCGGGCTATCCGAGCGGGCTGCGCGGCGAAGAAATTCCGCTGGAGGCCAGGATTTTTGCTGTGGCTGATGCTTTTGACGCTATTACGTCGGAACGTCCATACAGTGCTGCACGCACGTATGAGCAGGCCGCGGCTATTCTACGTGAGGAAAGTGGCACGACGTTTGACCCACGGGTGATCGATGCGTTTATGAAAGTGCAGCCGGAAGAATGGACAGCGCTGCGCGAATCGGTCATGCACGATTTGCAGTACGCTTCACGAAAAGACTTTAGGGAGATATAGGGGTACTGCGTAGGGGTCAGGGGTCAGGGGTCAGGGATCAGGGATCAGGGTCGGGTATCAGGGGTCAGTACGTTGACCGCCGACGGCAGACGGCCGACCGCCGTAGTACTGACCCCCGACCCCTGACCCCTGACACCCTCATTCCATTGCGAACCGGACTGCGGCCTCGGCCAGGAGTCGGGACGGGTTGACCAGATCATCGCCCTCGGCCTCGTTGCCGAGCAGGAGCGGGATCTCGGTGCAGCCGAGGATTACCCCGTCTACGCTCCTTGCCCGCAAGAGATTCACTGCTTCGACTGCCCGGGTCTTATCTTGCAGGGTCGTCTGCCCGGCCATCAGCCTGAGGATGGCATCGTCCAGTTTATCACGCAGGCCACCTGGTTCGTCCGGAAGCGTCTCGCATATAAGGTCCAATTGCTCCAACGGCACCTTGTAGACCTTCGGCTCTCCCAGGCCCAACACGCCAACATGCTGCCATCCCCGCTTTCTGATTTCCTCTAGCGTTTGATCTATTATGCTAAGCATCGGGCATCCGGCCATTTGCTCGATAGCATCTCTTATCATGTGGGGTGCATTTGAGCTGCAAACCAGGAAGTCGACCATTTTCCCAAGTTTGCCCAGAGCGGCAGCAAGGTGGGGATCGGGCGTCAGGGGAAATATTGGGTGCAACGTCTCGTCCACCAGGAATGGAGGATGCCTGTGATAATAAACGACCATGGGTGGGTAGCCGGAATTGGCAAGCTGCGGGATAAGCCGCTGTGACACCGCGTGCACTCTGGCCTCGAAGTCCATTGTTGCTTGCGGTCCCAACCCACCGAGTACGCCAATCGTCTTCACTGGCTTGCCCCTCCTACCTGAGAAACTGCTAAATCCGCCCCGAATGAGGTGGCCGCCCATAATCCTTGTTGAGACGGCTACTCAGGTTCCTGAAGTGGTCGCTCGCTTCCTCTTCTGAGTTGTTCCGGCTGGATCAGCTTCGGCTGCGGTAGCCTCTTCCGCCTGCTGGTCCGGTTGTGTCTCTACTGCGGTTACTTCGGTAGCTGCGGCTTCAATCAAGCCGGTTTCTACAGGAGGGGGCGGCTCAGCTTTCAGGAGCAGTACTCCTAGAGGCGGCACCGTGAGGTTGAGGGCATAACCTGAGCCTGCCCAGTGGTCTTCGGTGGCCCACACCCCCCCGGCGTTACCGGCGTTGCTGCCCCAGTAGGCTGATGCATCGCTGTTGAGGATCTCGCGGTAGTATCCCGCGTGGGCTACGGGCACACGATAATTGCTGCGTGCTACGGGGGTGAAGTTGCAGATAACGACGATTTCTTCCTGTTGCGCGTTGTTGCCGCTGCTCTGGAGTGCTGAGCGGCGCACAAAAGCAATGGTGCTGTTCTCGCTGTCGTTCGCTGCCAGCCACTCGAAGCCTTCCCAGCTATTGTCTATCCGCCAGAGCGCGGGCTCGCTCTTGTAGAGGTTGACGAGGTCGCGCACGAAGTTGTGCAGGCCGCGATGAGATTCGTGGTTAAGCTCGCCCCAGTCGATGCTGTGCTCTTCGGTCCATTCGTTACGCTGGCCGAATTCGTCGCCCATGAAGAGGAGCTTTTTGCCGGGGTGAGTGAACTGGTAGCCGATAAGGGCACGTAGTCCGGCGAATTGCTGCCAGCTATCGCCGGGCATCTTGTTGAGGAGCGACTTCTTCAGGTGGACCACTTCATCGTGCGAGAGGGGGAGCAGGAAGTTTTCGTTGAAGGCGTACATGAGCGAAAAGGTAATCATGTTGTGGTGAAAGCGGCGGTAGATGGGATCATACGACATGTATTTGAGCACATCGTTCATCCAGCCCATGTTCCACTTGAGATCGAAGCCCAGGCCGCCCAGGAAGGTGGGACGGGTCACCATAGGCCAATCGGTGGAGTCCTCGGCCATAGTGAGCACGTCGGGGTGTTCGAGGTGAGTCAGTTCGTTGAAGCGCTTGAGGAAATCGATGGCTTCCAGGTTTTCGGTGCCGCCAAAGCGGTTGGGAATCCAGGAGCCTTCGGGTCGCGAGAAGTTTAGATAAAGCATTGAGGCGACGGCGTCTACGCGAAGGCCGTCGATATGGTACTTGTCGAGCCAGAAGAGGGCATTGGAGAGCAGGAAATTGCGGACCTCGTTACGGCCATAGTTGAAGATGAGAGTTCCCCAGTCGGGGTGTGAGCCTACACGGGGGTCAGCATGCTCGTATAGATGGCTGCCGTCGAAGAAGCCGAGGCCGTGGGCATCGCGCGGGAAGTGGGCAGGAACCCAGTCGAGCAGCACGCCGATGCCGTTGCGGTGGCAATGGTCAACAAAATATTGGAAGTCCTGGGGAGTGCCGTAGCGGCTCGTTACAGCGTAGTAACCTACGGTTTGATAGCCCCAGGAGCCGTCGAAGGGGTGCTCAGAGATGGGCATCAATTCGATGTGCGTGAAGCCCATGTATTTGACGTACTCTACCAGCTCGTGGGCAAGCTGGCGGTAATCGAGCCAGCCGCCATGCTCGGTGACTATTCCGTCCGTCCTGGTGGGACGCCCGCCGCCGGGTACGCGCTTCCATGAGCCGAGATGCACTTCGTAGATCGAGATGGGAGAGGAGGGAGATTGCCGCCAGGGACGGTCGGCGAGCCATTCGCTGTCACCCCACTGGTAGCTGTCGATGTCGGCCACCACGGAGGATGTGTTGGGACGGTATTCCGCGTAGAAGCCGTATGGGTCGGCCTTCTCTGTGAGCATGTTGTCGGTTTGCGTCCTTATCTGGTATTTGTACGACTCGCCCACGCCGATTCTGGGAATGAATATCTCCCAGATGCCCTGCACAGGGTGTTTACGCATGACATCTACCCGGCCGTCCCAGTTGTTGAAGTTGCCGATAACGCTTACTCGGACAGCGTTGGGAGCCCACACGGCGAAGTGTACGCCTTTTATGCTGCCAACATCGCGCATATGTGCGCCAAGCTTTTCATAGGTGCGGTAGTGGCTTCCTTCGGAGATGAGGTGGAGGTCGAAATCGGTCAGGAGGGGGCCGAAAGAGTAAACATCGTGCAGGTCGGTGCTCTGGCCGAGGCGATTGGTGGCGCGCAGAGTGTAGCCGAATATGCCGTCGGAAGGTATGACCGCCTCGAATAGACCATCGGGATGGATGCGCCACATATCGTGAAGATTGCCGTCGTCCATAGCAAGCTGTACATGCTCAGCCCAGGGGAGGAAGGTGCGCACAACTACAGCGGGTCCGGCGTCGAGCGTGGTCAAGTGAGGACCAAGCACGGCGAACGGGTCGCCATTGTAGCCCCCAACGATGGAGGCGGTTAGTTCAGGTGAGAGTGATGCGGGCACTGTGGTTACTCCTCTCTGGAGACGGCCGTGAAACGTGAAACGTGAGGTGTCAGGGATCAGGTGTCGGTTATGGCGGTCAGCGGTCTGCCGTCGGCGGTCATACGCAGCAGCTTTTTGCAGCAGGAGCGGGAATGCGGGGTTGGTTGAGCCTATTATATGTGTTGGGGCGTAAAGCAGCAACGGGTTTGTGGTGCGGGCTGGCAAAGGCGTATCTGCAAACTCTGAAACCCGGTAAACTTGGCGGGCGTCACCAGACGCGACGGCGCACCATGACACCGAGCACAACTGTTGTGAGAGCAACCAGCGAGAGAGGAATCAATACTTCCCTCGCGCCGAATGGACCGGAGCCGGTGGCGGGCAAGCGACGCGGCCCTAACGCCGCGAGGTCGGCGCTCGCCTGCGAAAGAAGCTCGGTGCGGGAGCACTTGTCGGTCACTACTGGGGCCGACGGCGTTACCAAGGGCGTGTAGTCGGAGGGTGCCATTCCCCATTCGCCCTGGTAAGCAAAGACCAGATAGCTCTTGCCTGCCTCGAACGTATAACCGCAGTTGCCCGCTCCGCAATCCCTGGAGGCATACTCGCCGGATCGGACAACGACTGAAGCGCCAACATCCCCTTTCCAGTCATCCCTCACCAGGAACTGGACTATTTGATCGACCGCAGCGTTCGGTACTAGCTTATTGACCAGTGCACCCGACGGATCATGAATTTCGAGTTTGATGCTGACTGCTCGACCACTGAAAACAATGGGAGCATTCTGCAGAGAATCGCCGTGAGGAGAGCAGAAGGACGCCTCAGCGACGCCCGACAGCAACACCAGCAGGCATGTCAGCGCGCCGCTCACCGCAGCAACAACAGTCACCGTGCGACGGTCTAGACTTGCCATAGCTTCCTCCCTGTAAACTGACGCGATAACCCGTTGGCCTATCTCCAAGCGCAGATAGGCTCTAGTATTCTATTGCGACATGCGGTTGTTGTTTGTTGAGTATCGCGGTGGTTGTGCGGCCACCGCAGTATGTTTCCAGCATGGAGGCGAGGTCGGTGACCGCCTGTTGCAGCAAGGGCGTTGCGATGGTTGGCAGGGCTTCTATAATCAGGATAACGTTGGTGGTGTCTTCGGTCAGCTTTGTGCGGTCGGCTTCTTTCCAGTTCCAGCGGCGGCATATCGCCCCTATGCTGTCTTTGTAGATAACTTCGCCCGGCTTTGGCGGGTTAGCTTCCTGTTCGCCAAGCAGTACAATGGGCGATTCGTTTTGGGAGGCGATGGTGAGCAGGATGTCGCCTTGCATTGTATCAAGGTCTTCACCGCCGACGGGGAAGATGTAGCGGAGAGAGACGGCGTTGTAGATGTCCACTAACTTGTTGATGTGCCTGATGCGGTTGCCTCTGAGCACTCGCCCCACCAGGTTTTCGATGGAGGATGGATACTTCTTAGGGTTGGCCCCGAAGACGCGGTAGGCTTCGCGCCAGGGTGCGATGTGCGGGTGATCGGCGGGCACAGTGCCAGCGAGCTCACCTGTTACGCGCTCTTCCTCCGACCTGAGCGCAGTGATAATGTCCTCTTGCTCGCCGTGGTTGTCGATGCCAAACGCGAGCACGACCCCCATCTGTACATCTGGGAAGTGCTCGAAAATGGACTCTTCTATGCGGAATAATGTGGGTCGGGATTTGATTGGCATCTGGTTGCTCACACCTATGGGATTGTTAGCGCTTGCCGCTGAGTCGTGCAGCGATGCGGACGGGGAGCCCGGAGAGAGTGCGCTGCTGTTTGCGGACGAGGCGCTCAAGGTTCCTGATGTGCTCGTTCTTTGCGGCGAGAGTCTGCTCGAGGTCGGTTATGTAGCGGTTCTTGGCGCGGAGATTGTCGTCGAGGTGCTTCCATTCGCGGGAGGAGCTATCGTCGGCGTCGGTAGCGCCGTTGCCGGCTGCACTCGATGGGGCAGCTAGAGGCTGCGACGGGCGGAGAGCGGAGGTTGGACGCTCCGCTGCGGGGCTCTCGGGTTTGCGGCCCAGGGCGACCACCAGTTGCGGGTTCTGGCCGTCTATGTGGATGGAGTGGAAGCCTGCTTCCTCCAGATATTTCTGCAACTCCTGGGGTGTGCTGAACTGGCTGACGTGGCCGGGGCGCTTGCCAGCCGGGTAGTTCTGTACGATGTCCTGGAATTGCTGCCAGGCTTCGGGAGAGAGGATGTTATAGGTGTCGAAGTAGGCCCTGCCGCCGGGAGCGAGCACGCGAAGGGCGTCCTTGATGTAGCGGAAGACCTCCACTTTGTCGAGGTGCATGAAGACGATGGACGAATAGACGCAGTCGAAGTAGTTGTCGGAGAAGATGTCGAGGCTGCTTTCGGGTAGCTCGTCGAGGAAGATGTTGGGGATATCTTTGGTGCGGCCACGGGCGTGGGCGATCATGTTGCCTGATATATCGGCTCCGTGCCATTCGCCGCAGTAGGGAGCAAGCTCGCGGCCTATGCGCGCTATGCCGCAACCTATTTCGAGCACGCGGTCGTTGGGTCCGATCTGGAGCACGTCGCGGAGGAATGCAGCGGTTTTGGCTCCGTTGGCGCGGATTTGCTGCTCGTCGCCTTCGTAGCCGACGAAGTGCCCGGCGTCCTCAAAGCTGACGCTGAGGTTGTCCCATATCTTCTTATAGTCCTTCATAATTTCCTCGTTCGTGGATGGATGTTGGCCATGACAGCTTATATTTTGGGGCGGTGGGATGTCAAGGACGACAGCGGACGAGGGGTCGGGTCTCAGGGATCAGTTGTCATGTATTAGGGATTCACCGCAGAGGGCGCAGAGGTCCTCTCACACTGCTTGAACCGGGCGACCGTGTACTGGACCAGGGCAATTGTGTCAGCTATGTCGCTATCTGGAGGCTGCTCGCTGCTCTGTTGTTCAGCGTTGACACCGGTATACGCGGTCGGCTCGAGCGGCTCAGGCATCAGACACCCTATCTGTCCCATTCCATAAGGTTAGCCTTTGATGGTGCAGGTTGCCTGCCGTATCTCACCAAGGTGGTAGGCAGTGTGTACTACGACGGCCAGTGCATTGCTGATTGGGTCTTCCGCGTCCCAGTTCTCGATTGTGGATATGAGTTGTCTGACGCTGCTGTATTGCTCTTTGAGTTGGCCCTTCAGGGTTTCCCATTCTTCGGCGTTTACACTGGTGAGCGACCAGCTCCCAGCCCAGTCTACTTTGCCGGGGTCTTCGCCGCGAAGATATTTGGAGAGGACGTCCATGTAGAACCGCACGTGCTCGACCTGACCGGCTATGCTGGCACATTTGCCGCCTACGGGCCGGGATGCTTCTTCGGCGGACACTGTCTCCAGCGTCTCGAACAGGGACGTACCTCTGTCGAGATAGATGCCCTGTACATGCTCGAATGTCTCGTCAAAGAACTGGTTGAGGACGGTGGTGAATAGTTCGGCCTTTATGGTTGTAGTTGATAGCATCAGTTACCTTTCCTGTTTGGTTTGTTGGGAGATTGTAAGCGTCTGTGCTGGGTGCTTTGTGCTTTTTGTGCTTAATGTAGCATAAGCGGGTGTACAAGGCATCGGTCGCGGGTTGTATACGCGCTGCGGGTGGTAGGATTTCGGGGTGTTTGGCTCGCTTTTCTTGGCACCCAGGCGTTTTGGTGGGCAGAATGGGAACACCCCTCACCCCCAACCCCCGCTCCCCGCCTCGCGGAGATGGGGGACACCCCCATACCCCCAGGCAGGGAGCGCCCTGTCAACCCCTTTACGTTACATATCCTGCGGTTTGGCTGCAATCAAGCACCCCCTTCTAGCAATAGCTAAAGGGGGTGCATCGTTGCGTGCGTTGCCGGGATCGGTGTCAGCGTACTGTGAACTCGCCGCCGTCGCTGTGGCCGAATACGTCTGGGTAGTAGAGTAGCTCGGCGTGGGAGGGGAGAGCCATGTACTGGCCGGGGGTGGTGGCGCGGGCGTAGTATTCGTAGACGTAGGTGCCGGGGGCCATGTAGGTGGCGAACAGGACCGTGCGGTCGTCGCGCATTTCGACGTTATCGAACGGGCCCCAGCGCCAGTATATGGGGCTGTAGTCGTAGCCACCGAAGCCGGGGGCAACCTTGCCTGTGGGACCAGGATTAATCTGGGTTGTGCCGAAGGGGCTGGGCGGGCGCTCGGTGAAGCTGGTGGTGTTCAGCGAGCCGTTGACGCCTTCAAGCCCGGCGGGCAGTGGGTCGGTTACAAGGACATAGTAAGAGGTTTCGGGGGCGACTATGGTGAGGCGAACTTTGATCAAGTCGCCTGCGTTGGCCTCTTTGACAGGCTCGGCGCTTTCTACGCCGTTGGTCATTTTGTAGTAGCTGCGGGTGACTGCGAGCCCTTCGCTTCTTGATTGGATCCCTTCGCCGGGCACGTAGTAGCGCAGGCTCACCTGGTAGTACATCTTGCCGTTGTCGGCGCTGCGCGAGAGGCCGAGGTCGCCAAGGCTGTTGACGGGCATCTCAGAGACAGGCAGGCGCAGGGTCTGTGTCTGTGTGATGTTGGTGGAGTTGGCAGCGCCCTGGCCCAGCGTCTTGCCGAAGGCGTCAACCTGGAAGATGTAGTTGGCTCCAAGCTCCTTGCTCTGGCGGATGTAGTGCGCGAGGGCGACCAGGCTGATGCTTGTTTCCTGGGTGGAGAGCCAGTGGCCTTCCTTTTCGGCGGTCATGAGCCAGCGGACAGCTTTGGGAGTGATAGGGTCGTTGGGCGCGAGCGTAACCAGCGCGTCGATGGCGAGAGCTGTGGCGCGGTTATCGGTGCCCATGCTCCAGTAGTCGGGCTTATCTTCCTCCCAGTGGGCGGTGGTGCTGCTTTGCTTTGCGCTCGCTATCAGGCTGTCGAGCACCTGCTTGCTTTCCGTGCTCATCCCCATCTTGCCAAGAGCCATCGCCAGCCATGCCCGTGCATGGTTGCTGATGCGCGATGTCTGCCTGGTTAGCGCCATGCCTTCGGACTTCATTTCGCCCGTCGGGCTGCCTGCATACGATAGCACGTAGAGGCTGTAGGCGCGCATGTTGAGGTTGTACGACTCGTCAACGCCCTGGGTGGCGTTCTCGGTCTGGAATTGCTTGAGGCGCTCGGTGCCGCGCTGGAGCATGTCCGCGGGCACATCGTAGCCTGCTTCGAGAGCGGCGGTTAGCCCCTGCACCACGTAGGCCGTCTCGAACCAACTGGATGGGCCGCGCTCCCACCATGCCCAGCCGCCGTCGGGCTGCTGTAGCTCGCCCAGCCGCCTGAGGCTGCGGTCGAGTATGCCGGGTATTTCGGCGGCGTATGGGGTGGTTAGGCCCTGCTCGTTGTACACCTTTTCGAGCACGACGAGCGGCAGGAAGCGGCTCACGGTCTGGTCGGTGCTCTCGTAGATGTATTCTTTGACGTAATCGAGCGCGCCCACAGTGGCGGCGGCAAGCGACGGGGAGACCTGTACTATTAGCTCGCCCAGCAGCGGGTTGACGCTGTAGGGGATGAAGATGCTTTCATCGGCGCGGAGACCAGAGACTTCGCCGCTGGTTGCTACCGCTTCGGGGGCGGCGAAAGGCTTGACCGGAAGGTGGGAAGCGACAGCGTCTTCGAGGTAGTAGGTGCCGTTGGGCGGGGTGGTGCGTACCCAGAAGCGGAAGTTGGCGAGGTCGCCTTTGTCAACAGTCGCGTTCCAGGTAATGACACGCTGCTCACCTGCGGGCAGCTTAAGGGTTTGCTCGGCTGCGGGCGATTTGTCGAGCGTAACGGAGCCGCTCACTTCGAGGCTGACGATAAGGTCAAGCTCGAGCGTGGTGTTGTTGTGGATTATGGCCTGCGGGTGCGGGTGGTCGCCCGTGGTGAGGAAGCGCGGAAGGATGGGGCGCAGCAGCAGAGGTTGGGTGACGGTGAGTACGTTGGTGGCACTGCCTGCGAGGGTGTCGTTGGTGATAGCGGCGGTGGTGAGCCTCCATGTGGTCAGGTTGTCGGGTAGCGTGACCGGCACAATGGCTGTGCCGTCCTGCGAGGTGGTGACAGTGGCTTCCCAGAAGGCGGTGTCCTGGAAGTTAGAGCGCACCTTCTGAGGCGCAGCGGGGGATTGGGCTGCGTTGCCGACGCTCTTTTCGGCTGAAGCGTCCTGCTGGGGGGCCGCTGACGGCATTGGAACTCCGCCCGCAGATCGTCCCGCCAGGTCGCCGCCACCGTAGCCGTAAGGGCTGTAATCTCCGGAGGTGAAGCTGGTTGATGTTGAGACGCCGAGTCCTCGCTCGCTCCAGAAGGTGCTGAACGGGTTGGGAGTGTTTTCGCCGCCGATGGCGTAGATGGCTTCGTCTACCACAGCCAGGGAAAGCTCGCCCACGACCGGGTTGCCGCTCTTGTCCTTCGCGGTAACCTTCACGTTAGATGTAGTGCCGGGGCGAACGGCGTCTTTGCTTTCAGGCTCGATGCTAACTTGCAGCTCTTTGCCCGACGCATCTACGGACAGATTGACATAACCTTGGCGCATTACGGTGCGCTTGCTCCAGTCGGCGGGTGCGCCGCTCGGTGCCTGTTCGGGGCCGAGGAGGGTGAAGCCGATGTAGACGTTGGGCAGGTCGCCTGCTTCGAGGGGCACTTCGATGGTGGGTGAGCCGCCCTCGATGTTCACGATGCGGTACCTCTTGACGTGGCCGCGCTCGATGGTAAGGAGGCCCGTTGCCTGCGTGAAGGGAGAGGTAACGAGGATGCGTGCGGTGTCGCCGATGCTGTACTTTTCTTTGTCGGCAACTAGCTGTACTTGCTGCTCGTTTTTGTAGCGCCAGGGCACGTAGCCGGAGCCGGGTGCTGTGTCGGAGGCATAGAACTGCAATGTCGTCTTTACGAGGTTGCCGCGGCTATCGGTGCTTGTGGCGATCACGCTGTAGTCGCCGCCCGTGGGTGGGGTGAAGAGGTAGGTGGCGCGGCCATCGCCGTCTGTGGTGACGGTTGCCTGGCCGACAGGCACTTCATTCAGCTTCCAGTCGCCCGAGTAGTTTGGCGGGGCGACCCAGTCACGGCGCACGAAATTGAGCGAGACCGGGGCGTTAGGGTGGATTTTCTTGGCGTCCCACTCAACGGTGCGAACTGTGATGGTGGTCGGTTGTTTGGCGGTGGCGATATAGTCTTCAGTCCGCAGACCGACATAGTAGAGGCCCTGGTGGACGACAGTGGTTGAGTTGGCGGCTACGGTCTGGTTGCTGAGGTCCTGCACCTGTCCTTCGATCAGGACGGACTTGCTGCCGCCGGTGGTCGTGACATAGCGGGTAACGTCGGTGTTGAGCACACCGTCCTTATCGGTAAGGACCTGGAAGGAGTTGACAGGCTCGGGAGTGGAGTTAGGGCCGGGACGGTAGTAGTCGTTGAAGTAGGGGAGGAAGTTCTGCTCGCCAAACTGGTATGTCTCGTTTGTGACGGGGTCGGACCAACCGAAGTAGTAGGGGCTGGACTGGATGTTGACGGTGGTAGTGACGTTCTGGAGGGGGCCGCCGAAATAGTAGCTTGTGTTGATGGTGGCTGTGACGGGGTCGCCGTGAACTCTCTCGGGTGACGAGGTAACGTTGACCTGGAAATCGGGCTTGCGATACTCCTCCACATTGAAGCTAACGGAGGCCGCGCCGGTGTCGTAGTCGTTGAGACTCAAGTCGGGCTGGGAGAAGGCGAGCGTGTAGGAGCCGACCGGGGCGTTGGCGGGGATGACGAAGCTGCCGTTGAGTGTACCGGCTGCTGAAACGGTCGCTGTGCCCGTGTAGACGTTTGTTGGGCCACCGCCGCTCGTGCCATAGGTGAAGGCGCGCACGTTGACTGTAGCGCCTGCCGGAGGGAGTGTGTAGACGACATCGTCGTCCAGGCGGTAGATGCCGCGGTAGTAAACGGTCTGGGCGGGGCGGTAGATAGGGCGGTCAACGTAGAGGTCGGCACGATAGCCGGTTGAGCCGTATGTGCCCGTAACGCCGAAGTCGTAGGGATTGAGGTTGTAGTTCCAGCCGGTTGTGGCGAAGAGAGCGTCGCCGCCGTTATCGGGCCAGATGGCGACGGTCGAAACGTTGTCGGCTTTGTCCAGCTTGAGACGCGCCACGCCGTCCTGTCCGGTGTTGGCCGTCTGCATGAGGGAGGATGTGTTGTCGCTTCTGATTTGCTCGATGCGGAGGCGGTAGCTTGGTACGGGCTTGCCGGTGCCGAGGTCGGCGGCCCAGATGAGAAGGTTCTGCCCGTCCATCTTGGTGACCACGCCTGTGCGCCCCACGATGAGAACGGACGCGCTGTTGAGTGGGTAGTCGGTGCTGTAGGGGTTGGGGGCATCGGCTGTTAGCAGATAGTAGCCGCTGGGCAGGCGATCGCCGTTGGCATCCAGGGCGATATTGGGGTAGAAGGTGCTTATGCCGTCCTGGGCCTGCCCGGCCGGCACGGTCATTTGCCATTCACGCTTGATAGTGCCGGGGTAGGTGGGCGTGGGCTGGTAGTATGGCGGGGTGGTGAGGAACTTGCGGAGATCGCCTTCGCTCAACTGGCGCAGATGGAATGTGAATGTGTCGAGGTTAGCGGTCTCAACGCGCACGCGGGTGGGGCCATCTACATAAATAGGCTGGAAGTTGCCGCCCTTGATAGCAAGCGACGGCGGCAGGGGGCCGATCTTTACGTCCCATGAGGACGCAGCGACCGGGAAGCCCCATTTGTCCTTGAGCCCCTCTTTGAGGGTAAAGCTGTAGGTGGTGTTGGGCAGTAGCTTCACGCCGTCGGTGAGGACGCCCGACTCGGAGACGGTCAGTTGGCCCTTGTAGCCTTCAGGGTGCGGGTTGATGGTAACGTATTGCTCGACCTGCTGGTTGGGGGCAAGAGGATTGTTGAAATAAAACCCAAAGCTGGTGGACGGCGGAGAAGGGCCGTCGCCGGTGTCGGGTGAGTGGCCGCTGACGCGGGTTGTGCTTGTAGTGGTGAAGTCCCATGTGTTGGTGGAGACGTCGCCTGCGAGTGGAGCGGCGACACCGTTTACAGGCTGCACGTTGCCGTCAAAGTTGGCCACATAGCGGGTGTCGAAGGCGAGCAGGCTGGCTGCTGTGAAGGTCATCACTGTGCTGTCGGGCGACCACTGGTAGGTTCCCTGTAGAGCGGCCTGGCCCGCCTGCCCGCGCAGGGCGAATGCAGACTGAGACGAATGCTCCATTGGCATGTTGAAGCGAACAACCACAGGAGCATCGAGAGGGACAGCATCCGCGCCGTTAGAAGGCTGCACGCTCAGGACGGCGGTCTTGATGGTGTCGAAGCTGAAGGTAGTGCCCTGCGCGAGAGTGACGCCCGCGGCATCAGGCCAGCCGGATTTGACCTCTACGGAATATGAGGTGGCGGGTTGGAAGCCTGTTTCGGCGCGGAAGCCTGCGGCGGCTGTGCCGAGCCACACCCAACGACCCTTGATAGCGGGGCTGATTGTGATCCATTTTCCGGCATCGGGCTGGTTGTCGAGCGCGGTCAGGGGGATCATCGGGCGGTTAAAGCTGATGGTGATGATGGTGTCGGTGGGCACTTCGCTCGCGCCCTCACTTGGAAGGGTGCGGAGAATGCTGGGCGGCGGCGCGGTGGTGAAGTTGGCCGAGAGTGGCGCAGCGAGGAGCGAGCCGCCCTTTGTTTTGGCGTCCTGGCTGACGTCAACCTTGTAGCTTGTGGAAGGTTGCAGCGGGGAACTGGGCGTGAAGAAGAGCGTGTTTTGCTGCCATTTGAAGTCGCCGTTGACAGTTGGCGCGAGTGAGAAGGCAGCCTGCGCGGCGGGCTGGTCCATCTCTTCGGAGAAGGTGACGGCTATGGGGGCAGCGCCCGCAACATCGCCCCGGCGCATACCGACGCCCGCTGTGATGCCAAGGACATGCGGTCCGGTGATGACGGTTCCCGCGACGGGCGTGAAGGTGGCCGCGCCCGCTAATGGTGTTATGGTGGGCGCATCTACGGGTGTGGAGAGGGCGGGGGTTCCGGTGGGCCGGGGTGGAAAGTCGTTGGGGTCGCCGTTGGACCTTGTAAGGTACCAGGAGGTGACGGCAACGATCACCACAATGGCGGCAATCAGCCCGCCCCACATCGGCAGGTTTGAGTTGCGCGGCGCGTTGGGGCCTTTATCGCGCAGGGGCGCTGTATCACGCATATCTTCAGCCAAATCTTATTACCTCGTTGTCAGTTGTCAGTATTACGGCGGTCTGCCGTCGGCGGTCATACTCGGTACTCATTAGTAGGACGAAGGCGCGCGTCAGAAAGTTCCCGCTTTGCTAATATTGCTAAGGGCGACTGTGAGATTATAACATTAGACGGTGCTCTCTGCGCCTGAGGCTGGGTTCCTGGGGAGGTTTTGGGAGTATTGTCCTATGGTCGGTTGTTGCGATTGGCGGTGAATATCAGGTAGACTTTCTATCTTCGTGCCGTAAAATGGGCAGCAGCCGGACTACACGAGTGCAAAAGAAAGGTGGGATTGTGTATGCGAAAGCTATTTATTCTTTTTGGACTGATCCTTGCGTGCGCGGGCATTATCGCCACGGCCGGCACCAGTTCTTACGCGCAGAAAGGCGATGCCTACGGTGGGCGTCCGCCCATGTTTACACCGGGACCGATTGAGGGGCCGTTTGTGAAGGAAACTCCGGTGCCCGCCGGTCCTGTGCCTCCAAAGGGCACGGTCGCGTTTCCTCCTGTGTCAATGTTTGGCATGAACCTCTATTTGACGGGGCTGGAGCGGAGCCTTAACCAGGCAAACCAGCTTGGACAGATGGCGGCGGCCGGCGGGGTAAAGTGGTCTAGGGAAGAGCTTTCGTGGGCCAACATTGAGCCTAACGAGAAAGGCTCATTCAACTGGACCCGCTACGACCAGCAGCTGGCGTCCAACTTCAACAACGGCATCCAGGTGATCGGTATGCTGCTGACCACGCCCCGCTGGGCCAGTACGAACCCAGGCGCGTCCGATTGGTACTGGTACGAGCCGGGCAACTATAACGACTACTATGATTATGTCAGGTCTGTGGTAAACCGCTGGAAGAACAACATACATGTCTGGGAGATCTGGAACGAGCCGAACCACGCCGGCACATGGAACTGCCTCAACAACTGCGACAGGGCGGCGCATTACGCCCAGCTATTGCAGGGAGCCTATGTGGCTGTGAAGTCGGTTGACCCGACGGCGCGGGTGTTGATCGGCGGCCTGTATGTGCATGATACAAACAACGAGGGTATTGCTTTTCTGAATAATGTTGTGGCGGCGTCGGGCGGGCAGATTAACTTCGACGGGATGTCGATCCACACGTATATGCCCGACCGCATACCGGAGGCGATGGACCCGCAGTCGGTTGTGCAGAATTACCAGTACAGACTGAACATGGTCAACGATTGGATAGACGCGCATGGAGGCAACCCGGCTGAGATCTGGATAACGGAGGAGGGCCGGAGCACCTGCGTTGTTTCGGGGTCGTGCCCTCCGAACATGACCTGGAGTGAGGACGACCAGGCTTCGATGCTAGCGCGGATGTACGGCATTTCAGCGGCCACACGCAGGGTTGTGCAGTACGATTACTTCCAGCTTGAGGACAAGTTCAACAATCCGGCCAACCTGTACGGTGGGATGTCAGTTGTGCGCGACAACCTGACCACCAAGCCGGCGTATGACGCTTACCGCACTATTTCGGCGCAGCTTGACGGGGCTACTTTCGTTGGGCCGGGGCCGCAAATGATACCGGGCAATAATCCGAACCAGCCTGATAACTCCGATTACGTGGGGTTCGATTACAAGTTTCACAAGGGCAGCCAGAATATTCATATGGTGTGGCGGGTAAACGGCAGCGCGACGGTCAGTTACCCGGTGCTGGGGTCGCCCGTTAGCGTTGTGGACAGGGATGGCGGGGTTACGCAGGTTGTGCCGACTAACGGTACAATCCAGTTGACTATCAGCGCGCGGCCTCAGTACGTGGTGATGTCTAGCTGCACATCGCGCTTCAACGATGTTTGCCCCGACTTCTGGGCTTATCCTTACATTGAGTGCCTCGCCTCTCGCAATATCCTGTCGGGGTATGCCGACGGTTCTTTCCGTCCGAACAACCTGATTACGAGGGGGCAGCTATCCAAGGTCGTGTCAAACGCGGCCGGATTTGTTGAGAATCGCACGGGCCAGACCTTCCAGGACATAGTGTCGGGGAGCACATACTACCAGTTTGTTGAGCGGCTGGCTTCGCGCGGGGTTATCAGCGGTTATCCATGCGGTGGGGCAGGGGAGCCTTGCGGCGCGGGCAACAAACCCTACTTCCGGCCGAACGCAAACACAACCAGGGGGCAGATCGCTAAGATCGTGGCGAGCGCGAAAGGTTATACCGAGCCGCCCTCCGGCCAGACGTTCCAGGATGTGCCTCCAAGCAATACGTTCTATGCGTGGATACAGCGGCTGGCGACACGCAGCGTCATGAGCGGCTATCCGTGTGGCGGAGCAGGCGAGTCGTGTGTCGCGCCGGGCAACCGTCCCTACTTCCGGCCTGCTGTGAACGCATCAAGAGCGCAGGTGTCGAAGATTGTAGCGAATACGTTCTTCCCGGAGTGTCAGCCTTAGGTCGGAAGTGAATGGGGAGCCACATCAAGCATTATCTCAATCACAATCCACAGACGCGCTGAAAAGCAAGAGCACTCCACGTTACCCAGCACTCGTGGTACGGTGGAGTGCTCTTGCTTTAGATTATGCCCGTGAAGGGATCACGGAAGGGGTTTGTAGCCGAAGGTATAGGACGGGAGGTCGTCTTTGCCCGGTCTCATACGTGGGGCTGTTGTGAGTTGATAGCCAGGGGGAGTGTCGGTGTAGACCTCAAAAGCGGTGTCCGGGCAGCCGGGTAGCCAGATGAAGAGAGACGCTAGACCTTCGGCATCACTGACGCCCCTACGATCATTGACGCTTATCATGCCGTTCAGAGTGTCGTCCACATGAAAGACGGCACCTTGTAGTGGAGGCTCTGCGGCTTCGAATAGACCGTTGCTGTTGAGATCCTGGAAAGCTTTGCCTTCGGCTGACCACATGCAATCGGTGAACAGAGTGGGCGCATCCGGTTTCGCCTGCGTAAGAAGGTAGATAGGAAGCTCGACAGCCGCCGCCACGGCAGGTATAAATATGAAAGTAACGAAAGCTATGGACTGTATACGTCGAGGATTAGGCATGGGGTTACTCATCTGTTGCGTTAGAAAACTATACCATGACCTCACTGGTAGATTGCAATTTTCATGAAAGATGGCGGTAAAAGGAACAATACAGGATTGCCCTGCACCTCACTTCCTGTTAGACCCGCAGAGCGATCAACGCCCAGAGGCCTTCGGCGGCTGTGGCTATCAGGCGGGTGAGGGCAGCGGTGGCTATGGCTTCGGGGATGGGTACGGCTAGAAGTGTGTTGAGCAGGTAGACGAGGATTCCCTCCCGGATTACCAGCCCTTGCGGGACGAAGAGGACCACCGCCGCGCCCAGTACGCTTGCGGCGAAGATGCCTATAACGGCGGGCGCGTGTGCCAGATAGTCGCCGCCCGACACCCCGGCGAGCGCGAACAGGGCAATGAGGCCGTAGAGGACCCAGTTGGCGTAGCAGCCCAGGAGCGCGCGTGAGGCATCACCCCATGTCAGCCTTGAGGGGAGATGTGCGCGTCCAAGGCGGTGCATCAGCCAATCCCAGAAGCGAGTGGACACGTGCGAGCCTGTGGCGGCCAGCAGGGCGACAGGTAGGAGGATGCCGAGGCTGATGAGCAAGACCCGGAGGGATGCGTTCCAGCGGGGGGCGGTTGCGATACCCAGGAGGGCTACTCCCGCTGCGCTGCCTGTGACGAGCACCGTCTCTACAAGGGTCGAGGCGGCGGTAATGGATTTGGGTATGCCTTCGCGCTCGGCCAGGTAGGCGCGGCCCACTACGTACCAGTACTGGCCCGGTAGGTAGCGAGCAAGGCCGGAATGAAAATAGAGGCGGACGGCTCGCCACCAGGGCAGGGGATAGCCCCATGAGCGAACGATGCGCCACCAGGGGTAGACCACGAAAGGCCCTCGCAGTAGCGCGAGCAGACCCGACGCCGCGAGATAGAGAGGCGCGACATCAAAGGTATGTTTGCTTAGCTCTCCCGCCTGTGTATAGAGCGCGAACACGAACGCGCCGACAACCAGCAGTCCAATCAGTAGCTTGAGGGTGCGGTTAAGGGAGGGCATGGGAGCTAGGACGAGAAATGAGAAACGAGAAATGAGACGTCAGAAACGAGAAACAAGAGATGAGAAATGAGAAACGAGAATACAAGGCACACGTGCTCTCTAAAGATAGTGAGCTTTCGATTCGTCATCTTTAGCTCACTTCTCATTTCTCATTTCTGACGCCTCACTTCTCGAAGCTTGCAAAGCCAGGGCTAGCATTTTGGATAACTGGGCGCGGGTGGCGTTGTTGTTGGGGCGGAAGTAGGGGCGGTTCATGGGGTCGCACGGCTCGGGGTTGTTGCAAGTGTAGCCTGAGATGATGCCTTTCGAGAATGCGGTTTCGATCTGCTGGTAGAAAGTCGAGCCGGCAGGGATGTCGCTGAAGGTCGGCTGAGGGGGATTGAGGAGGGGCCAACCCTGGGCTGCCACAATGATCTTGGCGATCTGTGCGCGGGTAATGTTGCTGGAAGGGCGGAAGTAGGGCTTGTTGCCTGCGCCGCATGGTTCGCCAACGCCTCCACATGGGTAGCCTGAGATTACTCCCTGTCCGTAAGCCGTCTCGACGTATGTGTAGAAGGTTGAGCCTTGTGCTACATCAGCGAAGGAAGGCGCGGGCGGGTTGACGAGAGGCCAGCCGGCACCGAGGCTCGCCATCTTGGAGAATTGGCCGCGAGTGGCCGGGTTGCTTGGCCTGTATGTGTTGTCGCTATAGCCGCCGACGATGCTCCGAGAAGCCAGGTATTCGATGTAATCGTACGCCCAGAAGCTGTATGCAACGTCGCTAAAGCGCGGTGGGGTGGAGTTGGTTTCCACATAGATGGGGTCAGCGCCAACGGCAAGCTGCAGGCTGCCGTCGGGCATAGGCATGGCGGTCAGGACGTCACCTTGCAGCCCAACAGCACGTACAAAGGTGGGAGCTATGGCAGGGGGAATGGTGAAGGTGGCGGTGACGCCTGCTCGGCTCCAGACTACCCAGGTCTCCTTATTGGGGTCCGTGCCGGGGGCTGAGCGGAACCTGTAGCCCTCAAGGTCCTGGGGGAGGCCGTTTGATATGCCAAGCTCGCCCAGGTAGGCGCTCGAGCCGACCTCTCGCGAGTACGTTTGCAGGGCATAGAATGAGGGTTTGCGCGTGCTGTCGGGACGTACAAGACCCGACTTGCGGAAGATCTGCTGGGCGGGGTCGACGCTGTAGTAATCCTTATAGAGATACCAGACAACAGAGCGCACATCTTTTGAGGCTGCCCATGTATACAGCTTGACGATGTACCGAGCCTGGTTTTGTTCGCTGCTGCCGAACGCGGGGTCGCTTGTTAGGCCCGCCTCTGTGCAGATGAATGGAATCCCCGCGCCCGCCGCGCCTAAAGCAGCCCGGATTGTATCGGCTTTCGCGCCGATGTTGGCATACCGGGGGTCGTTGCTGTAGTAGTGGAACCCTATAGCGTCGAAGTAGGGGCGGCCTCCATTGGCGATCACATCGGCGAGGAAATTGGGGTTAAAAGGGCCGCCTTCGTCCCAGAAGTAGCCGTAAGCAATGCCGCCCGTCATGATCACAGCCTGTGGGTCAACCGCTTTGATAGCAGGGTAGACGTTCCGGAGCATCAGGGCGTATCTGTCGGGGAAGTTGCCCCAGCCCCATGAGCGGTCGCCTGGTGTGGGGCCGACCGCGCCGTCCGGCTCGTTCCACATCTCCCAGTAGTGGATATTATACGGGGGTGCGCTGTATCGGGCAGCCACGGCCTGCATGAACTGGGCAGCCTCGCCATACATGTTCTCGTTGAGCGGGCCGATATTGCGAGCGCACGCCCATAGCGGGCACTCCGATATGGTAATCAGTGGTGTAACGCCGGCGGAGACAGCGCGGCTGAATGTGAGATCGGCGTTGGCCCACTCGAAGTGGTCGGGGGTGGTGTTGCTTTGCTCAATCGGCCTCCAACCGAGGTGGACACGCACATATTTTGTGCCTGCTTCCGCGAGGTTGGCGAAGACGGCAGGTTCGTTCTCGTGGGCTTCAACACCAATCCTCGGGAAGCCATCGAGGGGAGGCGGATTGGGCGACGTTGCGTTTGCAGAGATAATACCGGGGAGGGTAAGAATGAGAACGGCGCAGATCAAACACGCGAGCAGGTGGGGAATGTGGAGTGCGTTTCGCCTGTTGTTCATACTTGTGTTCGGCTCCTTCCCGATTGGCAGCACAGCATTACAGGTTAATACTATCAGCGAAGTATAACGGATAGGCTGGCGAGGAGGTAGAGCTTTGCACGGAGGACCGCAGGCGGCCAGTTGTCAGGTGCCGGGTGTCAGGTGCCGGGTGTCAGGTGCCGGGTGTCAGGGGTCAGGGGTCAGGGATTTACGGGTTCACCGCAGAGGCGCAGAGAGCGCTGAGGTTCGCTGAGGTTTTTTGAGGTTTGCCGGGTACTGCGCGAAGAGAATAAGCGGCACAAGCCGTCAACTGACAACTGACTACGCGGTCAGCGGTCGGCGGTCTGCCGACCGCGGTCGTCTACTGACAACGAGCCCGCGGTAGACTTGCCTGTGGGGATGGAATAGAATTACAGCATTGCTTTGCGAGGGAGTACGGTATGCTGCCTAGAACCAAGATTGTTGCGACGTTGGGGCCGGCTTGCTGGGATGAGCCGGTATTGCGGGAGTTGCTGGCGTCGGGGGTGAGTGTGGTGCGAGTTAATTTCTCGCACGCAGACCATGACACGACGTCCGATAAGATCGTGCTGATAAGGCGGTTGTCGGGCGAGCTTGGGGTCAATGTCGCGGTGCTGGCCGACTTGCAGGGGCCGAGGATTCGGGTCGGGGCGCTTGAGGGCGGCAGTGTGTTACTCACGGTTGGAGAGCAAGTTTTGCTCAGCACTGAGGGAGCACCCGGTGCTATCCCTGTGGACTATGCCGGGCTAGCGGGCGACGTAGAAGTGGGCGACCTGATACTGCTGGACGATGGTTTGCTGTCGCTGCGTGTAGTGTCTCTCGACAGGGAGCATGGCCTGATCAACTGCGTTGTGACGATGGGTGGCGTGTTGACGTCGCACAAGGGGATAAACGTGCCTGCGCGCTCGCTGAGTGTGCCGACTGTAACCGAGAAGGACCGCGAGGATCTTGCGTTCGCTATCCAGCAGGGCGTGGATATGGTGGCGCTGTCGTTTGTGCGCACAGGTGAAGATGTGGCCGGGGCGCGGCGGCTCTGCACCACCAATCAGGCACGACATATCCCCTTGATCGCGAAGATAGAGAAAGGGGCTGCGGTCGATAACTACGCTGAGATACTGGCCGAGGCTGACGGGATAATGGTGGCTCGCGGCGACATGGGAGTAGAGCTTCCGGCAGAGACATTGCCCGCTATCCAGAAGCGGCTGATCGCGGCGGCGAACGTGGTTGGTAAGCCCGTGATAACGGCCACGCAAATGCTCGATTCGATGATACGCAATCCACGTCCCACACGCGCCGAGGCGACCGATGTGGCAAACGCTGTGCTGGACGGCAGCGATGCGGTGATGCTTTCGGGCGAGACAGCCGTCGGCAAGTATCCGCTGGCGGCGGTGCAGACCATGGCTCGCATCGCGTCGGAGGCGGAAAAGCTGATTGATTACGAAGGTTGGGCCGAGCATATTGTCAGGCTGGGCAAGCAAGACAGGCTGCTGCCTCTGCCACGAGAGCGCGAAGAGGAAGTCAGTGGGGATCGAGCTATCACAGAGGTGATATGTAGATCGGCCGATCATATCGCGGAAGAACTGGAGGCGAAGGCGATAATAGCCCTCACGCGGTCGGGATTGAGCGCTCGGTTGATCGCCAAGTACCGCCCGCGCGGCATCTTGATCGCGGTGACGGACGATCCGGTCACTTACCGCTCGCTGGCGGTTACCTGGGGTGCGAACGCACTGCTGGTTGGTGGGTTCGGTGAGGCGAATTCTGCGCTGGAGGAGGCGGAGCGGTTGGCAATCGAGCGCGGGCTGATAGCGACGGGCGATCTGCTGGTGTTTACGGGCGGTCTGCCGCTGTCCACGCCGGGCAAGACTACGCTGCTAAAGGTGCAGGTGGCGGGGGATGGGGGCGGAACGTAAAACGTAATGCGTAAAACGTAATGCGGGGGAATGTGAAATGCGGCGTGAAACGTGAAACGTGAGTTGGGTGTGGATTGGAGAAGGTTTGTGATGGTGGGACAGTAATGCGTTTGTTGGGTGTTGTAGTTGGGATTGTTTTGCTGCTTGGGCTGGTGGGGTGCGATTGGGGAGCACCGGCGGCACCGACGCCGGCTGTGCAAGCGACGGTGGGGCCCACTGCTACATCTGCCCAGGTGGTGGATGCCGTTGATGTGCCGTCGCCTACGCCGGGGCCGGGGGAACCATCCGGCGGGGTGGGAGACGGGTCGGAGGATGTTCCGCCGACTTTTGCTGTGCCGCAGCAAACGCCTGTCAGTTTTGCGGTGGGCCACCCTCGATTGTGGCTGACGGCGGATGACGTGACCCGCTTGCGCTCGTGGGCGACGGGCAGCAACCAGCTCTGGAGTGAGGGGCTGGCGCGGTTAGCGGCCGGGGCGAAAGCCGCGATGGATGATGGGCGAGTGCCTGCGCAGGACGGTGGCACGGACGGGTATGAGGAGTACCCGGTGGAGATGTACTCCGAGCTATTCGCCTTTATGTCGCTGGTTAGCCCCGACGCCGCGGAGCGGGACGATTATGCGAAGCGCGCGCGTACATTGCTTATGTACGCGCTGAACGAGGCGGCGAAGGGTCCGGAGGCAGGGCAGGCGTTTCGCGATCCGGAGTTCTACGCGGGCGATTCTGACCGGGCACGGTGGCACGGTGAAGGCTGGGCGCTGACGGTTGATTGGATTTATCCCAGCCTGACCGCAGAGGACAAGGCCACTATTCGCAAGGTGTTCTTGCGGTGGTCCAAAGAGATCGTAGAGAGGGGATACCATCATCCTGAGCCTGTGGGGATGGTGAACGACCCGTTCCTGACGAGCAACATCCAGCAGGTGCGCTGGGCGGCTAACAACTATTTTTCGGCCAATATGCGTAATCTCGGCCTCATGGCGATGGCCCTGGACCCGGCTGATGACCCGGAGGGCGAACTCGGCAGATACCTGGGCAATGCTACAGGTGCATCGTTATATATCGCGGACGAACTGTACAGGACCGATGCGCGCGGCGGGTTGGCACCTGAGGGCTTTGAGTATACTCCGCAGGCAGTGGGCTATGTTGCGCAATTGTTGCTGGCGCTGCACACGGCGGGGCAGGACGACCCTGGGCTGTGGGGGCCGCAGGTGCAGTTGAGCGGCAACCCATTCTGGAAAGAGATTTTGCCCGTGTATTTCCACACGCTGAGTCCCGCTACGGTTGCGAACCCGGACCTGGGGCAGGTGTACCAACCTGGTTGGTACGGCGACGGGCAGCGTTTCTGGGCGCCCGACTTTATCGAGGTGTTCGGGCCGCTCGGCATCTTCAGTAAGCTCCTGGGAGACCAGGCCCAGGCCGATGCGATGCGCTGGGTGGAAACGAATACGCCGCCGGGCTTGCAGGCAGGCCTGCTGGAAAGGGTTGGGGGTGCTGAGAACTTCCGGGATTCTATACTCTACTTCATGCTGATGGAGCCGAAGCCTTTGCCGCCTGATCCGCATGTGGGGCAGCCTCTGACCTATTATGCGCCGGGGCTTGGACACATTTACGCGAGAACTGGGTGGGGTGCGGACGCGACATGGTTCGGGTATACGTTGGGGTGGAATACCGTGGACCACCAGCACGCCGACGGCAACAACTTCCATTTTTACCGGAACGGTGAATGGCTCACCAAAGAAACAACGGGCTATGATACCTCGACTTCCAACTACCACAACACGCTTGCATTGGAGAACGATCCGCCTGAGCATAATGACCCGAGCGACTACCGCCATGACGAGTGGCTGCAGGGATCGCAGTGGATCCTTGACCCCACGGCGGACGGCAAGATTGTGGCCCACAGCTTTGGCGACAAGTATGTTTACGCGCTGGGCGATGCAACGGGGCTGTACAATTCGAGCTATGAAGGCGCGAACGACATCACGCAAGCGACCCGCTCGATAGTGTGGCTGGAGCCTGATTACGTTGTGGTGTATGACAGGGCGGCATCGAAAACCGAGAACATGTTCAAGCGGTTCTGGCTGCAGTTGCCGGGACCGCCCAGTATATCGGGTAACCGAGCCACGGTTTCGACCGAGAAAGGGCAGCAGCTTTTTCTGACGTCGCTTGCCCCTGAGCAGGCAACGCTCTCTTCAGCAGAGATAGAGGCACCGCAGAACGGCGAAATAGCCGACGAAGAGCCAATGAAGTACAACCTGAAGATTGAGGCGGCGGGCAACCCCAGAGAGACGCGGTTTCTGACCGTGTTGCAGGGTGCCGATGCGGGCGCTTCGGCGAGCAGCGTGGAGGCTATTCAAAGCTCAAGCGGTACAGCGTTCTCGGGCGTGGCCGTTGGGAAGCAGGTAGTGATGTTCCCTGTTGTGATGGGAAGCAGCTTCGCCGGGTTGGAGTTCTCCGCACCGGGCGATAGCTCGCGGGTTCTTATTACGGGACTTGCGAAGGGTTCAAGCTATGACGTGGAGGTGCGGAAAGAGGGCGGCAAGGTACATGTGAAGGTCGCGGCCGGCTCGAAGTCGCAGGTGGATGAGGGGGGAGTGCTGGTGGTGGACGTGCCGTGACGGGGCGGGAGGCGTGAAGCGTGAAACGTGAAACGTGGGAACGGAAACGCCAGGACGCCAGGGGGTTGAAGTCTGTACGGCGGTTCGCGACTAAATAACCATGTTGGTGTGACCAATGTGCCATCGCATGCCCGCTAGGCAGCAGGGTAGAATGGCTGTATGGGAGTAGCGACACTGGGTAAAGCCCGGGCATGGGTGTGGATAGGGAGTGTCGGCCTAGCTGTGGCCATGGCTTCAGTTGTAGCGGTACTGCTACTGCTGAATACACACGCAGTCAGCACAGGCTCCATCAATATCAGTCCACGCGATTACAAGCAGGCCCAGGCGCGGTGGGCCGCACAGCACATTGTAGTGTACGAGATAGATGTTAGATATAGTGCCGCCGGGGGCTGTGGACTTGGCTCCGATGGGATGATGTGCGGCACGTGGACGCTGCATGTTGATTCAGATGCTAACACAGTGGTGGCTCTGGCTCATGATTATGGCGTGGCTAACTCAGAAATGCATTTCTTGGATGCGACGACCAGGGTTGTAGCGGGCAAGGAGATGGACCGCTTGACGGTTGATGGATTGTTTGCGCGTATTCAGACGATACTGGATGAGGGGCCATTCGACGTCAGGGGTACGCTGATCGACTATGACATATGGTTCGACGCTGATACAGGATATCCTACACAGATTGTGGCCGCAGGCAGACAGGCCAGCGACGGGTCGTGGAGTGATATGCCCGCCCATCTATCATCCGAGGTAGTAGTGCAGCAACTGCGGGTAATTACAAAACGCTGAGTGGTCGTTCGCTACTGCTCTGCCCATTAGCATGTAACCAGGCAGATTAGTCGCAAGGAGAAACAAAAGCAGTGTTACAGGGCACGAAAATTCGGAGACTCTTGTTGAACGTTGCGAGCACGCCATCCCGCATACGCTTGGCTATAGCACTCATTAGTTCCGTTGTGGCCGTATCAGCCATTCTGATTGGCATCGTCGGGTTTGCGCCTATGCAGCGGGTACTGAATATACAAACGTCAAACCAACAATCCATATGTGACGCTGCCAGGCTGTGGAAGACGCAGGTCGGCACTCAAACGCTCACTATTATGCCTGCCCGGCAAGAGTCAGCCCTGTCAACGATGTACCCAGGCCGTGACCTTGAATATCTACCCATCTACCCCGGGGCCGATGAACCGAACACAGAGAGTAACGACCTAAATGAGCGATATAATAACTCAACGAGACGATATTTCACCTATTACCCGCCCGCATCTGTAAGCATTGACCAGCTTGTTGACTTTTACAGAGAGGCCCTGCCGGATAATGGCTGGAGCCCCGTCTGGCACGGGATACCGGACGGTCCATTCAAGTCTAATCCCGCCAACACATACCCTGTTTATTACACATGGACCGACCTGCAGGGTCTTACACCGGTTCACTTCTACCTGAATATGATCCTTGGAATCACCGAGATCGACCGAACTCACCGCCGCACCTATGTGTATATGGAGTATGGACGCTATGCTGATATAGAGAGCATGCCCGTTTATACCGGTACAACAACCGTGCAACGACAATGCATATACCAGCCGCAGCCGGTAGATCCGCATGGCGACAGCAAGCCGCACACCATCATTACCACAACTTATGTAACAACGGCATCGCCTGATGAAGTAGCAGATTTTTACAATTCTGTACTGCCCACCTTCGGGTGGACCCCAATCAGCTCGGCAGAGGGTCTCCAGTTCCGGTCTCGGGGGGGCTACAACGATAAATTACCGGATCTCGGGGGTCTGTACAGCCTCAATATAACTACCGCTACCGGGGAAGGAATGACCGGGGTAACGCTGCAAACGGGAGTGTCACACGGTGATCCAGCGTATGCAACCGATCAACGGGTACCCCGTTGACAACTCGAATCATCAGGGTAACGCTGCGCATAGCAGTGGCACACCATGGTACGTCGATTACGGATGGGCACTCATGGTAAGGGGCTACAAACCTTACACTTCCCCTAACTCGCGGTGTCACAGGTTGTAGCGGTGATCTATAATACTCGCTGACATAACATAGAAAGTGGCGAAGGAATAGTATGACGGCAGGTGGGGCGAACCCGACAAAGCAGACAGGACTAACGGGCTTCATCGCCGGTTCCCCCTCTTTGGTGCCGGGAATTGCGCTGGCGGCTGGTATCGGGGTGGCGGCCTGGGGTATTCAGGTTGCTGAAGAGCGGGTTGCGGGGCAGGCGGTGATTGAGTCGCTGGTGATCGCAATCCTGCTAGGTATGGTTGTGCGTACCTTCTGGAAGCCGGGGGCGCTCTGGGCACCGGGGATTAGCTTCACGGCCAAGCAGGTGCTGGAGATAGCAATTGTGCTGCTGGGGGCGTCGGTGAATTTGCCCGCGCTGCTCACGGCTGGGCCTGCATTGGCGATTTCGATTGTGCTGGTGGTCGCGCTTGGGATTGTCACCAGCATGACGATTGGGCGCTCGCTGGGGTTGAACCCAAAGCTGGCTATCCTGGTGGCGGTCGGAAACTCTATTTGCGGCAATTCAGCTATCGCGGCAGTCGCACCCGTGATCGGGGCGGACGCTGAGGATGTCGCCTCGGCAATCGCACTGACGGCTGTGGTTGGCGTGGTGGTCGTGCTGAGTTTGCCCTTGTTGATACCGCTGCTGAGCCTGTCGTTCTACCAGTATGGTGTGCTGGCGGGCATGACTGTGTACGCCGTGCCGCAGGTGCTGGCCGCTACACTTCCGGTTAGCGCCCTTAGCGGGCAGATCGGCACGCTTGTCAAGCTGGCGCGGGTGTTGATGCTTGGGCCTGTGGTGCTCTTTTTCGCGTTGCGGTTCAGGCAGCCTGATGGGGCAGGGCGAGTGTCGGTGAGCAAGCTAGTGCCGCCGTTTATTATCGGCTTCCTGCTGCTTGCACTGGCGCGCTCGGTGGGAGTGCTGCCCGCGGCGATCGCCGACCCACTGCGCGAGGTGTCGCGCTGGCTGACTATCGCGGCTATGGCCGCCCTCGGCCTTGGAGTTGATGTGCGGGCCGTTAGGAAGGTAGGACGGCCCGTGCTGCTGACGGTCGCCGGGTCGCTGCTCGTGTTGATCGTGGTAAGTGCGACGCTGATCCTGAGCCTGGGTATAAGGTAGTCGGGTTTTACGGGTTTACGGGTTCACCGCAGAGGCGCAGAGAGCGCGGAGGTTCGCTGAGGTGTTTAAGGTTTTGAGGGGTGCTGAGGCAAGAGACTATGCGGCACAGTGTAAAGGCGGGTAGGCTCTCTTATGGGACGGCCGTTGCTGGTCTGTCGTCTACTGACAGTGTGCCTCATCTTCCAGGCAAGATCGGGAGAGTAAGCCGTCCCCATAGGCAGCAATCACTAGCCCACGAAGTGGGCGTAAGACGGTAGCCCCTGGCGTAAGCCCGGGGTAACAGCCACCCAACCAAACAAGCCCCTGTAAGGGGCGAAAGATATACAGGGTAAGGGATAGGCTATTCGTGCGTTTCTATCGCCCACTTCGTGGGCTTTGGACGAAGGGGAACGCTGGTCCCCAGGCTTACGCCAGGGGCTACTTTCTGCCGCCCACTTCGTGGGCTGTACAATATGCCGAAGCAATTTAGTCTATAGCAATCTATTCCATAATCATTGCTTGAATGTCGGCGCGCCAAGCTAACTGACAACTTACGACTACGCAATACTGAGTGCGTAGCTAACAAAGAGGTGTCGTATAAGCGTGTCTGTTTACATTGTCATTCTGAACGCAGTGAAGAATCAACCTCCATACTAATTTCTACCCAGACGGATTCTTCGCTTCGCTCAGAATGACACTGCCTCGTGGGGTGCGCTTACCTGATACTTCTTTGTTAGTACGGTACTGAGCACCCAGTACGCGGTACGCTCCTTAGGCCAGTTAGCCAGTCTGACACTGGCCGGATGGGAGAGGCTTTGACTGTTGCTTTAACGTTATATTTATGGTAATATTATGAAGATAAAGATACATAGAGATATATCGCTAAGGAAGAAAAGCAAAGGAAAACAAAGAATATGGATAGAATGAATGGGAGAGGCGCGCGTGGAGCGCACAAGCCAGGCCCTGCGATGGGGTCGGCTTTGAGCGGAGGCGACGAGCAACCAGAGATTATTGAGGAAGAAGAGAAAAAGAGTTTAGGCGAGCGTTGGACGGAATGGAAAAAGCAGGTGCGGGCTACGCTTTCGGGCGCGCCGCGTGCCTTTTCGCTTGTCTGGGGATCGCACAAGGGATATACCGTCGCCATGGCGGTGTTTTCGATCGTGTTTGGTTTGATACCGACGGCCACCGCATGGATTAGCAAGCTGCTCATAGATGCGATTGTAGGAGCCGCCAAGGTGGGCGGTGTAGGCAGTGCTACCGCGCTGGTAATACAGCTTGTGGTGCTGCAATTTGTGCTGCTCGTGGGTAGCTCGCTGCTGCAGACAATACGGAATATCAACCAGCAGGCGCTACAGGAACTGACGGCTCGGCGCGTGCAACTATTGCTCATGAGGCACGCCAATAGCCTGGATCTCAGTTTTTTTGAGAACCCGACTTTCTACGATGCCTTACAGCAGGCGCAGCGCGAGGCGGGTTACAGGCCCACACAGATGGTTGAGCAGATGTTCAGCCTGGTGCGCAATGCGATCACATTCCTGAGCATGATCGCGCTTATCGCTAGCCTGGGCTGGGTTGTGGCACTGGCATCGCTGATCGCGCCGATACCGAGCTTTATAGCAAGCTCGCGCTACGGATGGCAGGGCTATATGATGTCGCGAAGGCAGTCGCCCGACAGGCGGCGCATGACCTACTTCCTCGACCTGCTGACGAGGGACACATACAACAAAGAGATCAAGCTCTTCGGGCTGGGTGACTACTTTATCAAGAAGTGGGAAGAGATATCGGTGCGCTTCTACAAAGAGAACCGCAGCCTTGTGAAGCGCCGCTACCTGATGGGTTATGTGTGGGGCAGCCTCAGCACGATAGTGACGAGCGGCACATACCTGTACGTGGCTCTCGGCACTATCGCGGGGCGGCTCACGTTAGGCGATCTCACTTTCTTCACACAGGCTGTAGGGGCGGTGCAATCGAGCCTTGGCAGTATACTGAGCGGGTTGTCGGACATGTACGAGAATAGCCTGTACCTGACCAACCTGTACAGCTTCCTCGATTACACACCGCAGATCCGCAATGCGCCCAATGCGCGGCCGTTGGTGCTGCCGTTGAAGCAAGGGCTGGAGTTCAGGAACGTCAGCTTTACCTATCCAGGCAAGACCGAGCCTGCACTGCGGGACGTTAGCTTCTATATCAGGCCCGATGAAGCGGTGGCTCTTGTGGGGCAGAACGGTGCGGGCAAGACCACCATTGTGAAGCTGATTACTAGACTGTACGACCCGGATGAGGGGCAGATCCTGATAGATGGCGTGGGCATACGCGAGTACGATCTACAGAGCCTGCACGATGCTACGGGCGTGATCTTCCAGGACTACGTGACCTACTTCTTCAGCGCGAGCGACAATATAGGCATCGGCAAGCTTGAGGAGATGCAGAACCGCGAGCTAGTTGAGGTGTCGGCGAACAAGAGCGGGGCCGCCGGGGTAATATCGAAGCTGCCGAAGGGGTATGATACAACCCTGGGACGCTGGTTTGACGAAGGCTACCAGCTTTCGGGCGGCGAGTGGCAGAAGGTCGCGCTGGCTCGTGCCTTTATGCGAGACGCAGGTATATTGATCCTGGACGAGCCGACAGCCAGCCTTGATGCCCGGGCCGAGTACGAGATCTTCGCCCGCATGAAGGAACTGACGCAGGGCAAGATGGCCTTCTTTATCAGCCACCGCTTCAGTACAGTGCGGCTGGCCGACCGGATCTTCGTGCTGGAAGGCGGCACGATAACGGAAGCGGGCAGTCACCCGGAGCTGCTTGCGCTGGACGGCACGTATGCAGAGCTGTTCAATCTGCAAGCTGAGGCCTACAGGTAAGAGGCGAGTACCGAGTACCGAGTACCGAGTGCTGAGTCGTTTAGGGGTCAGGGGTCAGTTGGTGGCAACTGATCCCTATGCGTCTTTGGGGGATGTAGTATGGCTGGTGATGAGGCGGTTGTTTCAGTTGTTGAAGGAGAGAGGGAGACGGGGCGGATTGAGGCGTTCAGTGATGGGGTGTTTGCTATTGCTACCACACTGCTTGTGCTTGAGATAAAAGTGCCCCAGGATGTGCACAACGCGTCGGAATTATGGGGCGCGCTGCTACATCAGTGGCCCTCTTATGTGGCCTATCTGATGGGCTTCTCCACGATCGCGATTATGTGGATGAACCATCACATGCTATTCCGATATATCAGGCGAACCAGCCACTGGCTGCTTGTGTTGAACAGCTTGCTCTTGCTTACCATCAGTTTCTTGCCGTTCCCCACTGCTATGGTGGCGGAATATATAAAGGACACTGAGAATGGGATGGCCGGCGTGGCCATGATGGTATATAGCGGAACCAGCGTGCTGATTGCCCTATTCTACAACTTTCTGTGGTGGCACATGTCGCATAACAACCGCCTGATAAACAAGACCGCTGATCCAGCGGAGGTGAAAGCACTCACGCGGTCGTATGCGTTTGGGCCTGTTGTCTACATGGTTGCTTTGCTGCTGGCGATAGTCAGCGCGCAGGCCAGTCTTGTACTTATTTTACTGCTTGCGTTGTTCTTCCTGTTGCCGGGCAAGGTGCAAGGATCACTGGCGGTAAGCGCTACAGGCAGAAGGCGGTAGAGTGGATTACGGGTTATATCTCAGGTTAAAATTGGGTAGGGGTTATGCAGCACGAAGATCATGTTAGCTTATTGAGAGAGGCGCACTTGAGGTTTGCGGAGCAGCAAAATTATCAGTGCAGGGAGGTAGAGAGCATGTATGGCCCACTGCATATCAGGCGTAGTGAACATAGCAGGCCATGTTGGTATTCCGGCCAATACAACTAACCAACTTAATGCTGTTAGGACAGCCAGCCCACGTATTCCAGTAGGTACCAACCATAACGGAAGATAGTCATATATAGTGCGTTGGGGCATCACGGCCATAAATAAAAGCAGCCGTCCACGCTCATCGCGCCACCGAAGTGCTGCCAGGATCAAGAGTGGGCCAAGCGGAAGGGTTAGGATGGGGATCGTGCTCTGATAGGGGCCCATCATAGACAGAAAGCGAAAAGGCCATGTCGCATCTATAATGAGGCTAAATAGCAGAACAACGCCCGCTATCAGAAGTCCTGGCTTGGATAGCTTGTGAGCTATGGCAACAGGTAGCGCTATTTGTGGCTTGACTAGTACGAGCAAAGGAGCTAACACCGGAATGTACCAGGTAGCGACAATCAAGGGAGACCATTGACTGACGAGGACGGCCATCCAAAAAGGGCCCGACAGCAGGATTAATGTTAGCCTCCAATTCTCACCCGCTCTTAGCATAGACCATGTTAGCAGGCCGGCCGATATACCCAAGAACACCGCGCCAGCAACGAAGAATGGTAGAACGCCAATGGTCCAGAGGAAAGGCACACCGAATAGAGCAACAGGGAGCGGGTATGGTATGAGTAAGGGGTCAGGCGCGAACCCATACGGGTCTATACCTTGCGATAGAGTGTAGGCGGTCTGTAGTGCCCACACGAAATCACCTGGATGTGCAGTTGGCGTCAGTAGATGGTATAGCAGGTGCGCTATACTCACAATCAATCCTACTGTGGTAGCACGGATGAGCAAACTGCGTGTCGTAGCGCGAGCGGGGAAAACCTGAACGTCGCGAAGGTCGTCCGGTGCTGGGATGTCGTATGCAACTTTCACGCTCCGATTATATCCGATAGTAGCAGGAGAGGTACAACCCAAATAGGTGGTAATGACTAGGAAATATAGCACTTGACTCTGCAAATATAAGCCATCAATGTGCTACAGTACACGCACACGAGTCCTGTCTGTCAGGAAAGAGTGCCCCTGATTCTGTCTGGAAGGAAAGAATAGCTCAAATGCAGCACGAAGATCATGTTAGCTTATTGAGAGAAGGAGTGCCCACGACGGGCGGCACATGGGCCGACCTGGGTTCGGGGTGGGGCGCATTTACGCTGGCACTGGCGGACTTGATTGGGCCTCATGGGACTATTTATTCGGTCGACAAAGATAGAGGCTCGCTGCGGGAGCAGGAGCGGGCCATGAAGGCGATGTTTCCGGCGGCAGATGTGCATTATGTGTTGGGCGACTTTACTCGGCCGCTCGATCTGCCTGCGCTGGACGGGGTGGTTATGGCCAACTCGCTCCATTTTGTGCGGCACAAAGAGGCCGTTGTGGAGATGATTCGGGGCTACCTGAAGCCGGGCGCACGCCTCCTACTGGTGGAGTATAGCGCCGACCGTGGGAATATGTGGGTGCCGCACCCTCTCTCTTATCCTGGCTGGGAAACGCTGGCGCGGCGGTGTGGGTTTGTGTCGACGCGCATGATAGGGCGCGTGCCGAGCAGATTTCTTGGGGAGATTTATTCGGCACTGAGCTTGAAGGGGCAAACCGATGGCGATCACGAGCCGCGCTAGGGGTAGTAGACAGAGGCAGGTGCGCGCCCTTGATTGGCGAATTGGTTGCGCACAGCGCTGCTGTAATCTACCTCTATCACGAGGCCGTCACGTATGTGGCGAGCGCGGTCGGCGGGTGCAGAGCAGTCTACCACCTGGTAGGTCTCGGTGTCACGGCTGTTGATGCGTGCCTTGATAACCTTCCCGATATGGTTGCAATTGGGTACGGCTGCATAGCCCGACACATCGGAGCGCAGCTTGATGCCGCGATTTCTCGCTACCGTCTGGAACATTCCGGGCGAGTAGTATTTGGCATGGCCCCTTATGATTGCAGTTGGCGCTGCATGGCTCGCCCTGGTTTCGAGCACGAAAGATAGGGAAAGGGTCGTGAGTAGACCCAGGGCCGCGGATATTAGTGGTCGTATTCTCATGTTCACCTGCTGTCGTGTTTGTGATAGTGGGTGCGGAGTATGGCTGGGACAGTGATAAGGGAGGATTCCAGTGCAGCCCTAAGCGAGGCGATGCAGCAGGGGACGCTCGTCAGGTAGTTCGGCGCTAATCTGTAACCCCCGAGACACATTTTGTATCTCTACCAGCTACATAAGCAAGATATATGCCTGATATTTTGCTCAGGATGTGCTCGGGGCTACTGTGAAGGCCGGGCCGGAGTGGGACGTGGACACGGATGCGGTAGGTGGTGGGAGAAGGGATTGGCGGCGAGACGGCCTTGTGTTCAGATTGAGGCTTGTCAGGAGGTCGGCAAGCTCGTGAAGGCTGTTAAGGTTGTTGGCAGGTAGAAAGTCGTCGATGTAGGGAAGGGCAGCGGCCATGCCACGGGTGAGCGGCCTGTAGCCGGCGATGCCGAGGAGAGGGTTGAGCCAGACGAGCCGGAAGGCAGTCCTCTGCAGGTGGGCTAGCTCGTTGACGAGGAGGGCGGGGTCGCCTCGATCCCATCCGTCGCTGATGATGCAGACAACCGCGCCCTGGCCTAGCACACGCCTTGCCCACTGTGTGTTGAAGGTGCGGAGGGCCTCGCCCGTGCGTGTACCTCCCGACCAGTCGCTTACCTGCTTGGTGACATCAGCGAGGGCCGAGTCGATGTCTCGCACGCGAAGCTGGCGCGTAATGCGGGTAAGGCGCGTGCCGAAGACGAACACCTCTGCGTGGCCTACTTCACGCCGCAGGGTGTGGAGGAAGTGAAGCATCATGCGCGTGTACGGGGCCATCGAGCCGCTGATGTCGCAGAGGAGCACGAGCGGACGCGGCTTGGTGCGGGGGCCACGCATGGAGAGTGTGTAGGGGATACCTTCGGTGCGCATGGCGCGGCGCATGGTGCGGGCGGCGTCGAGCCTGCGGCCTCTTTTGAGGGGAGCGAGCCGGCGGGTGCGGCGCATGCCGGGTTCCCATTTCCAGGTGGCCAGAAGCGCTTTGGCGGCTGCTATCTCTTCGTCGGTGAAGCGTGCGAAGTCGAGGCTGTTGAGACGCTCCTGGGCGCTGTAGAGCAGGGCCTGTGTTACCTGTTCGTCGTTGCTACCACCTGATTGCTCCTGTTCGTTCTCGGCTTCCGAGAGGCTTGTGCGCTCGATCAGCGGCACAATCGGCGGCGCTGCGGGGTTGTCCTGGTTCCTCTGTTCAAGCTTGCTCTGTCTTACTTTTGGGGCGGACTGTTGCTCGGTGAGGGAGCCTGTATCGGATGGGATGATGATCTGGCGTGTGCGGCCCCAGAACTGGCGGAAGGCGAGGTCGAAGCGGGGCAGGTCTTCTTTGCGCGAGCAGAGGAGGGCGCGGGAGGCGTGGTAGACGGCATCGCGATCGTGCAGGTCGAGAAGGGGCATTGTACGCAGGAGATCGCGCACCTGTCCGGCTGTGACGGCCACTCCGTTGCGGCGCAGGAGACGGCCGAAGTCGATCCATCGGCGGGTGAGGCGCTCCGCGAGGGCGGCTTGAGCTTGGTTGGGGGTTGGTTTTGGCATCTGGGGGGGAAGCTAATCAGTGCGGGAGCACTTTGGTCTCATTTCTTCTATTGCGTAGTATTTTGGTTTCACAGGCTGGGGTTTATTAGCGCGTTCAGGCTTTGGCGGCAAACATCAATCACCATCAACCCCGCCCCGCTTCGCTCATGCCCCCAAACGGGCAGACCGCTCTCAGCCCTGCCCTATGTGCTCTAGAGCCTGTTATGAACATCAAAATGGCAGCTCTGCTCACAGTTCATACTCTCTTCACCACATAGTGCGTATTCTTAGTATGGGGTGACACCCGGGCGCCTGGATTTATGTCTGGATGCACTCTCAGCAATCGCGTTAGGATGGCTCCCAGAGATGTAGGCAGCATACCCGATGCAGAGCGCATTAGGGGCACAAGTAATAGTGCGAGCGACAAAACAAGATAAAAAGCACTGATTCGAATCTGAGCCCAAGTTGCCTGACTCACCAGGGAAACCGATTGGGCATACTCCAAGCTAGAGGTAGGCACACTCAACAGATGCTCAACGATGTACATTGGGGCGGACATCTCCAACAGGTAAAGTCCCTGTCCCAAAGTGGCCATGAGTACAAGCCAAGCCACTACATAGCGTGCCTGGAACCGCCGCCTTGATGCGATGGCCCAGCCCAGCAAGACACCACCCAGTGCCAATGGCGCTACATACAGGAGCGCCGCAGGGGCAATTACACCGTGTACGCTCATGCGCAGACTTACATCAACGAGCAGCACAAATAGGAGCAGACCTGTAAACCCAAAGAGGGCGGCAATGAACTTGTGGCGACGTGCTGCCCAGAAGAAAGCAAGTGCTGGGAACACGCTAGCAAGCGTCCAGAACGCGAAGAGCATATGCCATGGAGTGAGGTAATCGGCTATGTCAGGTATGCCGAGCCAATCAGACCAGCTGCTGGCCACCGATACACCTATCACGACCCACAGCAGGGCGGCTTGCACACTGTGAGCCCCTGAGTATGCTCCTGCACCAACACTGTCGGCACGTAATCTGCTCCCAGCAACCAGTAGAATTAGGCATACGGTCACAGTGACAGCCCCTAAGACGTCGTTGTAACTCACTGTGCCCCTCAACAAATCTGTAATCCACCACAACAGGTTAGGCACCGCTTTTGCTCCACTTCTCAAGTTGAGGGCCTCTCTAATTGGCCCCATTCTGCTGTCTTGGCCTTTGCGGCTCAGCAATAGCAGCCGACACCCAATACTCGCGATGGACTTGCCAAGCGCTCAGTAATAATAACGTTTGTGAGTTTGGCAGGTTGCGTAGCCCGTACGGAGCGCCTGCTCTTGGCAAAATCGCAAGCCGTTGAATACGTCTCTAAGTGATACACTCGCTCGGGCATCTTCGGTCATGAGCGTAAGGAAAGGAGCAACAAACACCCAGTCTTCGTCACTCAGGTGGCCCGGGTATGCTTTTCTTTCCATAACCTTCTTGTATCAACTTTACCCATTAGATTTCATAGTAGCCTCTAGTGCGGATGCTTGGGCCTTCTGGACCATTACGTCGAGGGTTTGGCCGCCGAGGCGTTCTATGTCTTCCTGGTGTTTGAGGAGTGCGCCCAGGGTGTCGCTGACCACATCTACTGTGAGGGTTTGCTGCTCGAGGGCGAGGAGGGCGGCTGTCCAGTCGAGGGTTTCTGCTACGCCGGGCAGCTTATAGAGGTCCATTCTGCGTACCTGTTGCACCAGCGCCACTACTTGTAGGGCCAACTCGCCGGGCACGTCGGGGAGGCGGGTTTTGAGGACCGCAAGCTCTTTGTCGAAGGTGGGATATTCGATCCAGTGATAGAGGCAGCGACGCTTTAGCGCATCGTGGATTTCGCGGGTGCGGTTGCTGGTGATGATGACGGCAGGCGGCTCGGTGGGGCGGAAGGTTCCCACCTCAGGGACCGTTATCTGGAAATCGGAGAGCAGCTCCAGCAGGAACGCCTCGAACTCTTCGTCGGCACGGTCAAGCTCGTCTATCAGCAGCACGGGGCGGCCGGGACCGGGGTAGGTGACGGCCTGTAGGAGAGGACGCTTGACCAGGAACTCAGGCCCGAATAGCTCTGCTTCTTCAAACTCGGCGGTATGGCCGCGCGCTTCCATGAGGCGAATGCGCATCATCTGGCGCGCATAGCTCCATTCATAGACGGCTGTGCTGACGTCCAACCCTTCGTAGCATTGGAGGCGAATAAGGTCGGTACCCAGGATGGCGGCCAGGGTTTTGGCTATCTCCGTCTTGCCGACGCCCGCTTCGCCCTCAAGGAAGAGCGGCTTTGGCAGCTTGAGGCTCAGAAAAAGCGAGGTGGCAAGGCCACGCTCCGCGACGTAATTATGGGAGGCCAGGGCTTGTTGAAGGTCGTTGATGGTGTCGAACATAGATAGTTAGTCTTCAGGGTTTACGCTTCCGGTTGATATTCCAGTTTATCACATGCTGTGCCAGAAATGAGAACTGTGCCGGAAATGAGAAATGAGAAATGAGATATAACGCTTCTCATTTCTCATTTCTTTAGCGCATCGTGCGCTTACATTCTGCTTTTGGCTGTGTCTATAGCTCGTCTGGTTACTACGCCTGTCAGGTGCTTGCGGTAGTCGGCTGAACCGAAGAGGTCTTCCATCCAGTCTACGTCCAGGCCGCCGACATTGCCCAGCGCTGCCTCAATGTCCTGGTCAGAGAGGCGCGTGCCTTTGAGGGCGTCTTCTACAGCCGAGAGGCGGAAGGCTTTGGATGCCGCGCCTGTTATGCCGATGGAGGCGTTGTTGCAGGTGCTGTCGTTGTCGAGCGAGAGCACGGCTGCGGCGCCCACAAGGGCATAGTGCGATGCTTTGTTGCGTATCTTCACGTAGGCCGAGCCTGACTTGCCGCTCGAGCGGGCCACGCGCACGCCTGTGACTATCTGTCCCGGTTCCAGCGAAGTGGTGAAGAGATCGGTGAAGAAATCGGCAGCGGGGATCTCGCCTGCTGTGGTGAGCAGAGTGGCATCGAGGGCAAGGATGGCGGCAGGCAGGTCGGCGGCGGGGTCGGCATGTGCGAGGCTTCCGCCGATTGTGCCGCGAGAGCGCACCTGCGAGTCACCGATGCTGGCTGCGCACTCAGACAGAAGCGAACAGGCCGCCTGTATCGATTCGTCGTTAAGCAGCGTGCGGTAGGTCACCATCGAGCCTATCTCGATGTTGCCGTTGTGGGTATCGACCCGCCGCAGTTCGTTGATGCGGCGTAGATCGACCAACATAGTAGGCGCGGCCAGGCGCAGCTTCATCATCGGGATGAGGCTGTGCCCGCCCGCGAGCGCCTTAGCATCGTCGCCGCCATCCCGCAACGCCGCGAGCGCTTCGTCCAGCGTAGAAGGCGCGACATAATTAAACTCTTTTGGAATCACGTTAGTCTCCTTTGACGATGTGAGCGGTTACAAATGAGAAATGAGAAGTGAGAAGTGAGAAGTGAGAAGTGAGAAGTGAGAAGTGAGAAGTGAGCTAGTGATGGACACTCTTTCGTGTTTAGCAAAGAGGCAGGCATTTGCATCTCATTTCTCGTTTCTGATTTCTCATTTCTGATTTCTGATTTCTCATTTCTCATTTCTTACTATCCGTTCTCATGGATGGCTTTCCAGACCTTTTCCGGGCGCAGGGGCATATCGATGTGGCGCACGCCTAGGCCGCTGAGGGCGTCAACTACGGCGTTCACGATCACGGGGGTGGCGGCGATTGTGCCTGCTTCGCCCACGCCTTTCACGCCTAGAGGATTCACGGGAGAAGGTGTGATGGTTGCACCTGTTTCGATGTTGGGGAGGTCGCTGCTGAACGGCACAGCATAGTCCATCAGTGTGCCTGTGATAAGCTGGCCGTTCTCGTCGTATACGACCTCTTCCCAGAGAGCCTGAGCGACACCCTGCGCCACGCCGCCATGCACCTGGCCGTCGACGATCATAGGGTTGATGACGTTGCCGCAGTCGTCCACCGCCACATAGCGCGTGATGGTGGTCTCGCCTGTTTCGGTATCGACGTCTACCTCAGCGATATGCACGCCGAAGGGATAGGTGAAGTTGACCGGATCGAAGAAGGCGGTCTCGTTGAGGCCGGGTTCCTCGCCGGGCGGCAGATCGTGGCCTGTGTTGGCCGAATGGGCTATATCGTTGAATGAGACGGAGCGCGGCGGGGCAGGCTCTTCGGCTGCTTCGGGCGTCTGCAGTTTGCCTGCGGCTACGACATCTTCGCTGAGGGGCATGCCCTTTACAGTAATCATGCCGTTGCTGAGTACCAGGTCGGCGGGGTCCACTTCGAGTTGGTGAGCGGCGATCCTGAGCACTTTGTCGCGTACTTTCTGTGCGGCGATGTGCACACCGGCGCCGTCCACGGAGACGCTGCGGCTGGCGAATGTGCCTGTCCCGGTCTGTATCATTGCGGTGTCGCCCTCATAGACCTTCACCTGCTCGTGGCCGATGCCAAGCTGGTCGGCGGCTATCTGGGCCCAGCTTGTGGTGTGGCCCTGGCCGTGGCCGCTGGCACCCGCGAGCACTTCGACTGTGCCTGAGCGGTCCACGCGCACGGTCGCGCTACCGAAAAGCTGGTTGGTGACACCGAGGCCCTTGGTGGCCTGGCCCGGTCCCCAGCCCGCGATTTCCACATAGGCGGCAAGGCCGATGCCTTTGCGGACGCGTGGATTGCTGGCGTTGTGTTCTTGCTGGCGTGCGCGAGACTCCATGTAGCCCGCCATTTCGAGGGCTTTGTCGAGCGTGGGCACGTAGTTGCCGCTGTCGTAGGCGAGACCTGCGGCGCTTGTGAAGGGCCAGTCTTCTTCCTTCACAAAGTTCTTGCGGCGAAGTTCGGCGGGGTCCATGCCTAGCTCGTCGGCCAGTATATCGAGTGTGCGCTCGATAGCATAGGTGGCTTCGGGACGGCCCGCGCCGCGGTATGCGTCGATGAAGAGGGTGTTGGTGTAGGCTGTGTAGATGTCGACACCGAATGCCGGGATTTTGTAGTTGCCGGGGAGCATAAGGCCCGCGAGCACAGGGAGGCCCGCCGCGAAGAAGCGGCAGTAGGCACCCAGGTTGGCGTAGATGTTGGCGCGCAACCCCGTGATGGTGCCATCGCTCATGGCGGCGATCTCGATGTAATCGACCATGTCGCGCCCGTGGACGGTGTTCATCAGGTTCTCTGTCCGGCTTTCGATCCACTTAACGGGGCGGCCGGTGACTATCGCCATGTAGGGCACGATGAAATCTTCAGGGAGCAGGTTGAGCTTTGACCCGAAGCCGCCACCCACGTCGGGAGCGATCACCCGCACGTTATGTTCCGGGATGCCCAGCATCTCGGCGACGTGGTGCTTGGTGAGGTGGGGAGTCTGCGTGCTTGACCACATGGTTAGCTCGTTGCTGGCCTTGTTGTACTGGGCAACGATGCCGCGCGTCTCGATGGAAACCGGGGCAAGCCGCTGGTTGACCAGGCGCTGCTTTACTACTACGTCGGCGTTGCTGAATGCTTCATCCAGGTCGTTTCCGGTGGCGACGCTGAACTTGTACGCCTGGTTCGTGCCCAGCTCCTCATGTACGAGGGGCGCTCCTTCTTTGAGGGCCTCTTCGACACCTGTGACCACGGGCAGCGGGTCGAAGTCGATATTGAGCATGTCCAGTGCATCTTCGACGGCATAGCGATCTTCAACGGCGATTGCCGCCACAGGCTCGCCAATGTAGCGCACAACGCCGGTTGCCATCGCCCAGTGCTCGGGCGTCTTGATGTCAGGTGGAACAATCCAGCTGATGGGAAGGGGTGCGCGCTGGCGCTTGCGGACATCCTCGCCTGTTATTCTCGCGACGACGCCTTTTTGTCCGTCGAGGCCCGATGTGTCAAGGCCTGTTACGCGGGCATGGGCGTAAGGACTGCGGGCAATGCCGATGTAGAGCATACCGGGCAGCTTGATGTCGTCCACGTATGTGCCCGCCCCCGAAACCAGCTTGGGGTCTTCGTGCCGGCGCACACTGGCGCCGACCATGTTGCCGATTGCCATGTCTGTTCTCCTTTGAACGAGAAATGAGATGTGAGAAATGAGAATGGAAGCTCTCTCATATCTTATTTCTCATTTCTATTTTGTAGGCATCATTTCGCCGCGGTTGGAAGTTGCGTTTACTTCTTCTCCGGCGGCTGCTCGGACGGCTTTTACTATGTTGTGATAGCCTGTGCAGCGGCATATATTGCCTTCGAGACCATGGCGGATTTCTTGTTCGGTGGGGTGAGGGTTGTCCTTGAGGAGGGAGGCGGCAGACATAATCATGCCCGGGGTGCAGTAGCCGCATTGCAGACCATGTTGCTCCCAGAAGGCGGTTTGCATGGGGTGCATTTCTGTGCTGTCGCCGGCTATGCCTTCGATGGTGGTGACCTGAGAGCCGTCGGCCTGCACCGCGAAAATAGTACACGATTTGACCGCCGTGCCGTCGAGGTGGACGGTGCAAGCGCCACACTGGCTGGTATCGCAGCCAATGTGGGTGCCGGTGAGGCCAAGCGTCTCGCGGATGTAGTGGACCAGGAGGGTGCGCGGTTCGACTTCGTCCTCGCGCTGAACGCCGTTGACGTTGATAGATACCTTTTGCTTCACTGGATTCAACCTCCTTGTTGGCGTGCTGTTTGCTGCGTGGTACGCAGAGCCGTCTAAATAGGTGGCGGCCGGAGCGCAGACGGGATACAGCATTTAAGTTGTGTTGAGATGGTTTTCGTTGGGAATTAGTCTGGGTTGCCTGACCTCCTTTCAACGTTTACTACCACTTGCGCGACGGCTCTGGGTGGAGCGCCTGTTTGCGCGTGGTCGGTGTTGGGTATGCTAGACCCCGACGCCATAGGTATAGCGTCGGGCGGCGTATATTGCCGGACCTCCACGTGCCGGTTTGTGGGTGGTGCACAAAATGGGTGTAGGAGTATGATTGTTTCGCGGCGTAAAGAAAGGACGCCGGTCAGGCGGCTGCGGGAGGAATGGGATGCGGGCCTGGTCGGGCAGGGAACAGGCTTATCATAGCAAAGAAGCGCGGGTGCTGCAAGAGTAAAGTGGTCAGTTGATGGAGTTCAGGCTGGGGGACACGCCATGGCCAGGCTGGCTAGTATCGATATGCCTTCTGCTTGGGCAGGATGTTGACACTTTGGTTCAGGAGAGCGCCACGACCCCTCACCCCCAACCCCCTCTCCCCGCTTCGCGGTGAAAGGGGGCTTTTTATAGTGGAGAAGGGTAGGGGACACCCCTAGCCCCGGCAGGCGTTCCTCCTGCACCCCCTTGTACCGTGCTGGCTTACGACTAGAGACCCCAGACAGGGAGGCTCTTGTCAACGCCTCTTTCCTGGGTAGAACGCTAACACCGCTAATACCCCGGACAGGGAGCGCCCGGTCAACACCGTTTGCCTGGATAGAAGGCAAACACCCCTGATACTCCGGCAGGCGGTTCTCCCGGCATCCCTGTTGCGCCATGTGTGCACTGACCGTGGAACCCGGATGGGGAGCGCCACAAACCTACCTGGGGTTGGTTGTGTGGGTGGAGGTTATTTGCAGGCTTGTTTGGTTAGGTATTCTACTCCGAGGAGGCCGAGCATTACTTCTCTTGGGGTGCCCTGGTATTCGGGGTGGTATTCCATGCGGTTACGCTGGAAGTACTGGACTGTGTATGTTTTGCCGTCGGCGGGGTTGCGCTCCTGTAGCTCGCCGGAGATGGGGAAGCCGAATATGGGCAGTCCGCCGTTGCTGCTCCATTCTGCTTTGAAGAGGTCGAGCGATTGGCCTGTTTCAGGGAAAGTCATGGCACCTGGAGAGGCTGGTTTGGCCTGTCCGAGAGCGCGGCCGTCGGTTACCCATACGCCCAGCAAGCCAAGTTGCACGTCGTCCGGCGGCTTGCTCTCCGGGTGGTATTCCATGCGCGCTCGCTCAAATAGCTGCTGGGTGTAGGTCTTGCCGTCGGACGACTTGCCCGCGAAGACATCGGTAATCGGGTAGCCAAGCTGAGTGACGCTGCCATTGGCTTCCCAGTAGCGGCGGAATGCGCCGGTCAGATTGTGGTTGGTTTCCGGGAAGTAACGGTTGTCGGGGTCGGCCACCTGTTTGGCCTGCACGGCTGCCCCGCATAAATCCAGTGTTCCGGCCCCAGGCAAGAGGTTATCCTTTGCTCCCGGCTGCACCGGACCAGCGGCGGGTTCGGTTGCGCCCAGTTTTTGCTGCTTGTGTACGACGTATGTTGGGTTGCTCCCTAACTTCAAGGTCAGCAGTCCGTTTGAAGCGTCAACCGTCTTCGTGCCGTCGCGGGTGACGACCTGTGCGCTCGCGCCCGTGGGTAGGGTTACTTCAGTGGGATTGGCCGACCAGAGCACATCAACCACCTCGCCGCCGGGGCGGTTGAAGCGCAGAGCCGTGGCGTCGGGGCCGTCGAAAGATTGAAGGTCGTCGAGATAGATCGCGCCCGCGCCTGAAGGCTCGTCGGGTGTGTTTTCGAGCCGCACGCTTACGAATTGCAGGGGGTAATCAGGCGTGCCGTTTGCCGGGTTGCCGCCTGCTTTCTCCCAATCATAATAGTAGTTCTGGATGCGGGATTCGTAGTAGCGCCAGCCATCTGCCGCGCCTGTGACAGCGCCGAGCCGCACCTTGAACAGCTCTCCGTCGCGGTCGCGCAACCATATGCTGATGTAGTTGCCCGAGGCGTCGCCCAGCACCCATAGTCCAAGTCGAGTGGGGTTGCCCGGCAGGGTGACCGGGGCCGGAGGCGCGAAGTCCACGGCCTGGCTGGAGCCTGTGAAATTGTAGCTGAGCTTTCCTGAGGAGGTTCCGCTGTGCTTTTGCTCGGTGGAGACGGCGAACGCGCCCTCCGGGTTGGTGCTGCGGGCCCAGTTGCCCTGCTGCTCGAACCCTTCTATGGTGGCGTACTGGCCCAACTGGATGCGCCCGGCCGGGGTGACGCCTGTGAGCATTTTGGCCGAGGTTGAATAGGCAGCGAACGACGGGCGGCGCTGCTCCAGGTCGGTTTGTCCCTTGCCCCAGCGCACAAGGCCCCAGCTTTCGTGTCCGCTGGCGGCGTCATCCTTGAACGAATACCAGAAGACACGCTGCGCCAGCCCGCTTGAGAGGATGAGTGCGTAGGCCTGTGCGAGGTAATCGGCCTGGAAGTTCTCGTCAAGCGACCAGTCGGCGGCGGGCCAGCCGATCTCCGTGATCCAGATGGGGCGGTTGTGGCCGTGCCTCTGCAGGAAGGCGTGGTACTTGTTCATCTCGATGTCGAGGGTCTTGTAGACTTCCGGCATGCTTTGCATACGCCCCTTCGCAGGATCGAGCGGGGTTGCGTAAGGGTGGATGGCGAGCACGTCGTATGAGTCGCCCGCGCCTGCTGCTTCCATTTCTTCGAGGAAGGGGATCGCGTTGCCGTTCACCCCGCCGTTCAGGACGGTTGAGCCGGGATCGGCGTCTTTAATCGCTTTGTAGGCGGTCTTTAGCAGGTCGGCGTACTGGCGGGCATTGGGTTCGGGCTTCCAGAATATGCCGTTGTTGGGCTCGTTCCAGACTTCCCAGTGGCTGACGCTTCCTTTGTAGTGCGAAACGAGGGCGTGAACGAAGTTGTAGTAGAGCTTGAGGTCGGGCGGGTACATGCTGATGGGCGGTGATGCGCCGTCGTCATCTTTGGTGGGGGTGGCCCAGGCTGCGGAATAGGAGATGATGCCGAGGATGTTCAGGCCCTTGACCCTGAGCGCCCCGGCAATACGGTCGGTTGCGGTCCAGTCGAATTGCCCCTGGCGAGGCTCGATGAGGCCCCAGGCGAAATCTTCGCGCACCCATGTGCCGCCTGTGTCGAGCATGGCATCGACGGGCCTGCTGAAAGAGCCCCAGTCGGGCCAGCGCATAACGCCCGCGACACCGAACGGCGATGAGGCGTCGGGTGCGGATGTGGGCGCGGAGGTAGATGCCAGTGTACTTGCGCGCACCGTTATGCCGGGGATGCCGGGCAGCAGGGTGATAAGGACCATTACCAGGGCGATGGCCAGTTTCGTCGTTCTGTGACGGCGATGTATGGGAAGCATGTTTGCTCCGACTTTCTATCGATATTGTTAGCGCAGCCCAGCATTAAGAGGAGGGCGAAGGCACACCTAGCTTCTGGATTATATCCGAATTATCGAGAAATGGATGGTATGGAGGGTGGTACTTAGGTATTGGGATAGTACCGTCCGTTCGTGTTAGCCCGTGGGACGTGGGTGGTACGGTGGGATAAGTGGGGTGCATCCGGGAGGGGAGGGGGTATGAGTGCGGGCTTAGCAGTCTGTTCTATCGCCCCTACGGGGCTTTGGGGTTCCGGTGGCTCTACCCCACGCTTACGCATGGGGCTACTATATTACGCCCCTCCGGGGCTATATGCGATACGTCGGGGTACTCCCGAGGCTTACGCCGTGGGGCTACTTTCTTACGCCCACTTCGTGAGTTGGCATGGAGTTGGGGTAGGAGTGCTTTTGTTTGGGTATGCAGTCTGGTGGAAGCTGCCGCGGTAGTGGAACGAAAGCAAACAAAAAACCCGAACAATCCGTGAGGACCATCCGAGCTTTTGTTCCTTCGTTCATTCAAGCGAACTTGTAATCCCGAAGTAGCCTTATCATAAGCGGCAACCCGGACGCGGTCAATGGGCAGATTGCAGAGTTATACACATTTACCCTGTTTGTGGAAGGGCTAGGCGGTTATCAGGGTTCCGCTTGCTTGCCCGGTGATGCTTCTAAGCAAGTGTGGGCTTTCGCCTGTGCCGTCGATGATCTGGACGGATTGCACGCCTGCTTGTATGGCGTCTATGCAATTCTGAGCTTTGGGCGTCATGCCGCCGGATACTATGCCCGATGAAATCAGGTCGCGCAACTGCTGGATGGTGCACTGTTTGATCAGGGTGGAAGGGTTGGCTGGGTCGAGCATGATGCCGGCCACATTGGTGACGAGCACGAGCCTTTCGGCACGGAGCGCAACGGCCAGCGTTTGGGCCACGGTGTCGGCGTTCACATTGTATATGTTGCCTAGTGGATCGGCGGCGAGCGAAGCTACCACAGGGAGATAGCCGTTCAGGTGCAGCAGGTCGAGCAGATCGGTTCGCGTGCCTGTGATGTCGCCAACATGGCCGAAGTCAACCATTTCTTGCAGGCCGGTCTTTGGGTCTTTCATGAGGGTTGGCGGGCGGCGGGTGACGGTGATGAGACCTGCATCAATGCCGGAGAGGCCGACAGGGCGCGCGCCGTTTCGCGTGAGGGCGGCGAGCAGTTCTATGTTGGTGCTGCCGCCGTAGACCATTTTGGCGACTTCCAGCGCGTCATCGTCGGTAATCCGGCGGCCCGCCACCTTGCGAACGGTGTGGCCCAGCTCTTCGGCCAGCGCATCGGCTTGCGGGCCACCGCCATGCACGATCGTGACCGCGGCGCCGTTTTCTACCAGCGCTGCCATGTCACGCGAGAGGGAGTCCAGGCCGGGGCGGTTGAGCATGATCTCACCACCCAGCTTTATGACTATGCGCCGGCCTATCAGGTCGGTTGGGACGTTCTCCATTGGGGCCATCAGGTGCTGTATGTCGTGAGTATCCGGCTCATGACCGCTACAAGGTGCTCGACATCTTCGGTGGTCACTACCATCGGGGGCATGACGCGCAGTACGTTGGGGTCGCCGGAGGTGCCGAGGATTATGCCTTGCTTGAGGGCGGCCGCCTGCACTTCTTTAGCCGGGATGTCGAGCAGGAGGCCGAGGAGCAGGCCCATGCCGCGCACCTCGCGCACGTGAGGTAGTCGAACCAGCTCTTGCTTTATCAGGCCACCAATTGCCGCCGCGTGGGCGATTAGATCGCCTTCGAGGATAACGTCGAGGGTAGCGGTGGCGGCAGCGCAAACAAGCGGCCCACCACCGAACGTGGAGCCGTGCTCATCCAGCTTTACAGTGGCGGCGATACGGCTGGAGACCAGGGTCGCGCCCATTGGAACGCCGCTGGCGATGCCTTTGGCGAGTGTGATGATGTCGGGGATAACGCCCCAGTGCTCGCCTACCCACATTTTGCCTGTGCGCCCCAAACCTGTCTGGATTTCGTCGAAGACGAGGAGCGCGCCGTGCCTATCGCATATTTCGCGCAGGCCGTGGTAGTAGGTGGCGTCCATCATGCGAACGCCCGCGATGCTCTGGATCGGCTCCAGGATCACGGCTGCCACATCGCTGCTCATCATGGCTTCGAGCGCGGCAAGGTCGCCGAACGGTGCGAACTCCACGCCCGGAAGTAGCGGTTCATAGCCTGCCCTGTACTTGGGGTTGGGCGTCATGGCGAGCGCGCCCATTGTGCGGCCGTGGAACGCGCTGTCCATGGCTATAATGGTGGGTCTTCCGGTGAACTTGCGCGATAGCTTGAGGGCGGTTTCGTTGGCCTCGGCTCCCGAATTGCAGAAGAAGACCTGGCCGAAGCCTTCCGGCGCGTTATCAATCAGCTTGTCAGAATACCCGGCGCGCACGTCGTTGTAGACGATATTGGAGTAGAAGATGAGGCGAGCGGCCTGCTCCTGTATGGCGGATACCACTCGCGGGTGGCAGTGGCCTGTGATTGTGACGGCGTGGCCGCAGTAGAAATCGTAGTAGGCTGTGCCGTCGGCGTCGTATATCATCATCCCTTCGCCGCGCACAGCAACGATAGGCAGCTTGGCGTAGGTTCCTAGCTGGGCAGCCGTCTCTTCTTCAATTACGGCATCGCGGTTAATTGCTGTGTCCGTGGTTGTCATGGTTCTCCTCCGAGGACGACGGCCAACAGCAGACCGCCGCGTGTTAGCGTCATATCGTTGATGTTATGGCATTGTACCGGGAAAGGTCAGGCCCAGCTTTTCGGGCAGGTTGAAGGCCACGTTCATGTTCTGTACAGCCTGACCCGCGCCGCCTTTTACTAGATTGTCTATGGCGCTCGTTACTATGATTGTGCCTTCCTCGTCGGTGGCCGCGCTGATGTCGCAGAAGTTGGAGTGCGCGACCACGGCAACGCGGGGCGCGTCTGTCAGCCTCGCGAAATGCTCGCTGCCATAAGCCTCTTCATACAGGTCTCGCAACTCGGTCTTGCTGACGGGGCGGCCGGGAAATGCATAGGCAGTGGTGAAGATGCCGCGTACCATTGGCGCGGAGTGAGGCGTGAAGGTGACCTGCAAGGATTGGTTGCTCCGGGGCAGCCACTTGTTTAGCTCCTGGGCGATCTCGGGCCTGTGGCGGTGATTAAAGACGCCATATGCTCGGAAATCTTGCGAGCGGGTGGGGTGGTGTGTCCCTTCGCCCGGTTCTTTGCCCGACCCGGATGAGCCTGTCTTGGAGTCGATGATGACAGGCCCATTTAGCAGCCCGGCGCGGGCAAGAGGGGTGAGGGCCATGAGCGCCCCGGTCGGGAAGCAGCCGGGGCAGGCCACCAGCCGGGCTTCTCTTATGGCCTCACGGTTCCATTCGGTCAGACCGTACGCAGCAGAGGCGGCCACATCGGGAGCGGTCTGCTCCAGCTTATAGTACTGCTGGAATGTGGCAGGGTCTTTGATACGGAAATCACCGCTCATGTCAAAGATAACGGGCCCATCGCCGCGTGGGCCTCCTGAGCCGCCCGCCGATAGTAGCTCAGGCACACGTCCTAAAGCGCCGCCGTGGGGAAGGGCCATGAAGATTGCGTCGAGGCTTGCTGCCTGCTCAGGCAAGATGTCGGCTGTGAAAATCAAGCCGGTTAGCCTGGCGAGGTGAGGTAACAGGGCGGTGACCGGCTGGCCCGCGTTCGAGACAGAGGTCGCGGCCACCACCTCAACGAACGGGTGGCCGAGCAGCAGGCGCAATGCCTCGCCACCGATATACCCCGACGCTCCCAGGACCCCCACTTTTATTGTTTGCATCCCTTGTTGCATTATGCCACTTCTTTCCGTACGGCAATCAACTGCTGTTCTTTGCTTGTGAAATCGATGTGTGATTCCACGCTGTGTATGCCACTTTCTATGAGGTCAGCAAGCCCAACCGGATCGACTCGGCCGTTGGCGGCGCGCTTTCCGAAGCGCTGTTCTATGTAGTCGATGCCCGCGCTGTTGTCGGTGGCAGGACCGGAGATGCAGTCAACCTGCACGCCCAGGCTTTCAAGGTAAAGTATACCACCCCATGCCGCTACGAGGTCGTTGGCGCAAAGGACGTGGGCTTTCACATGGCCCATAAGCTCGCGGTCTTTGAGCAGCAGATCCACACCGTAATGGCCCATGATGCCGTCGCCGAACTCTACCACTATGGCGTCAGGATGCTCCTCATTGAGGGCAGCGAGGATGCCTTTGGCGGCAGGCACAATGCAGGAGTCGGTGTGGGTGGTGGAGGGCAGACCCGCGTCGCTGAAAGAAAGGGCAGTGACAGCGCCGTGATCGAGCATATTTAGCAGGTCGCGCTGTGTGGCGACGCCCGCGAGCTTTGCGGCGGCGACCCTGTAACCCCGGCTGGTAAGCACTCGGATGGCCTCACAGGCGGCAGTGGTCTTGCCCGCGTGCATACAGGTGCCCGACATGAGGATGATGGGCGCGGACTCTTGCAGGGTGGTGCTCCACGCAATGGCATTGTCGGTGATGCTCGCCTGCTTGCCGTCTACAAGCGCGCTGCCGAGCACGCGCACCTGGAGCGCCTTGCCGAAATCGGAGTTGGCGGAGTGGCAAAGCCCGATCACGCCGCCCATGTTGAGGATGTGGAGAACATCGCCTACTTCGACGCGCTCCGGGATAGAGCCGACGAAGCCCTTGAGCGCCTGCCTCTCGCCCAGTACGCCCGCGATGACGTCGCCCTTGATGATGCGTGCCATCCTGCCGCCGAGTAGCTCAAGCTCGCCGTATGTTGATTTCTCTTCCAGGGCTTCAACGATAATTACCGCGCCTCGTTCAGCGGCAATGGTGTCGCCCAATTCTACTTGCTTGCCGAGGCCGACCCTGGCGGTGACCGATGAGATTTTGTCTAGCTTGATTAGCATCTCTCTTCTCCTTTGTGGTCTACGTCGTGCGCTCCGGTTACGGAATACGCAGTTGGTTATGAGCCGCCGAGGCGAGAAGAAAAGGTGCCTTAAAAGCAAAAATGCCATCGCCCCGGAAAAAGGGACGAGAGCATCAAAAAGACTCCCGCGGTACCACCCTAATTGTCACATTTGTGGCCTGTGACCGCTCCTGGTTATTCTGTGCGTGGTGACCAACCACTCCATCCTACTTGTTCGTCTTTGGACTTTCTTCGGCGGACCGCTCCGTGACGGGTTCGACGTGGCAGGTGTCTTCGGGCTTGCACTCTCCCCGGTTCGCTGTAACCCTTGCTACGTTTACTGTTCCACTTCATCGCGGGCTTATTCACTTAGTCTGTATGCTATCACAGTTGAGTGGCTGTGTCAATGGTGAGGAGCAAAACGTAATGCGTAAAACGTAAAACGTGAGCTATTGCGTACTGCGTACTGCATAGGGGTCAGGGGTCAAGAGCGTGTTGACGACTGACTGCCAAAGCAATTTGTTAAACCCGTTACAACATGGCGACTTGGCGTTTCAACCCCGTACTTACGTTTTACGTTTTACGCTTCACATCCCCATCACCCGTAGTAGAACGGCAGGATAAGCGCCAGCAGGCTGTAGGTTGTGAAGAAGACAAGGATGGTGGCGTAGAGTGGAGCGGCTATGGATTGGAGGGTGCTGGTGGTGGCCGATTGCCGGGGGAACCGGCTGTGGATCAGATGCCGGATTTCGGAGAGGCCGGTGAGCAAGAGCCAGGCTGTGGGGATTATCAGGACGAAGAGGTAGCGGCCCTGGGGGTAGGCGGGGAGGCCGGTGTAGGCCATTAGCATCATTTGCTTGGCGAAGCTGATGAGGATGGTGGCGGCGAGCGTGGCAAGGCAGACAACACCAAGCCAGGTGAGCGTATTATTCGGCTGATTTCTGCGTCGAATAGCTAGCGTGATAAGGCCAATAAGGGAGAGGAGAACCAGCAAATCGAGCAGGGTGTAGAAGATGGGCGGCAGATACATGGTCAGCCAGCCGAAATTGCCCCAGTAGGAGCGGTACTGCTGGTAGGCGTAGTCACGCCAGAGGGCGATTTTGTCGAATGCCTGCCCGTTGGCAACTACATCGAGCATGGCCCGTATCTCGCCCGGCACGATCTTGTCTAGCGGCTCTCTCAGCGTGATGGGCGGGTTCTCTGCTGAGGAATCTACTACGACAGGCTTGTAAATGGGGTCGCTCCAGGGGCCGTTGACACCCTGAATTGACAGTGCAAGCTCATCAAACTGGACCGGCGCGGGGCCTCCCATTACAGAAAGGCGGAGTGTCACGCGGCCCGCGCTCTCGTTGACGCGTCCTGCGGCCCTGATCGGAACCCACTCACCTGCCGTCACAAGCTGCGCTTCCCCCACAGCGGCTTCGCGATCTATGTCAACCACGACCAGCCGAGCGGTCACGTTCCGGGCGGTTTGACCGGGAGCAAGGCGCGCATAGCCGGTGAAGACAACGTCGAGTGAGGGGTGAAAGAGTGGCGGGAGAAGATTCTGTACCGCTGTGGTTGGTCCGCTGCCGCCTAGCTCTATTGCGTGAGTGCCGTTGTGGGCGGTGGCGCTCTCTACTCTCGCGGCTCGCTGGATCGGGTCGTAGCCGGTGAACCAACCCGCAGCGTGCTCGGCATCTTGTTGGAAGGCGCGGAGCGGAATGGCGACAATGGCGAAAACGAGAAGCAGGTAAAGGAGGGCCGTTCTGTTCTTTCGCTGTGGGGTGAGAGATTCTGCTCTGTTGGCGCGCCATTGCCTGAAGAGCAGCACAGCCCAGATGAGCAGACCTCCTGCCAGTAGGGGCAGAGCGGCGGCTGTGGCGGTAGATTTTGTCGCGACTGTCGCGATGGTGATGGCGGCGGACAGTGCGGCTATGCACACGCCTCGGAGACCGTTGGGCCAGCGAAGCAAGGCTGCAAGCGAGGCAAAGAGCGCCGATACAGCGACTTCGGCCAGGATGTCATTGTTGACCACCGTCGCGATAAAGGTGTGCATGGGCAGTAGGGCCACGGTTAGCGGCAGGAGCAATTGAAGCCACTGATTACCGTTGCGCCAGAGGAAGAGTGCGGAGAGCCATGCAAGCGCCACAACGACCATGCTCAGCAGAAGCGACACAAAGCGCATCACCATGAGGGCCGCTTCAGGGTTAGCCACGGGGTCGGCGGGGATGCCCACCGCGCGTGCTATGCGCAAGGCGGCCGCACAGAGCCAGTAGTAGGTGGCGGGTTGGCGGGTTTGCTGGAATATGAATGGCCCGACCCGCGTGGGCTCGCCAGGCGCAACCGAGCCTGCAAACCGGCGGGTGAAGTCGTGCCTGTTGCCTGAGGCGTTGACCGCGTCAATAAGTGCGGTGTCGCGATCTTTACCCGCCAGGTCGAGCGCCTCAACTTTGCGGTCATCAAGATCGTGGCTGTCGAGCAGGGCGGCATAGGCGAAGTGCGTATATTCGTCCGGCCCTTGCCAGGGAGGCACGACCAGCATATAGAGGAGGCCATTAACGAAGCCGACTGCCAGCACCAACGGCAGCGACCATCTTAGCAGCGACCGCCGGATCTTCACGGGGTCGCGCACCATACGCGGCAGCAGGCTGAGCGCCCACATAATTCCGGCCAGAGCAGCCGTCAGCAGCAGACTAATGACGATGGCAGACGAATTAGCTAACGCCTCACCCAGCATGGAGAGCCATACCTCTACGGGCGACGCGGAATATCCGGTGCCAAAAGTGAGGTCTGCTTTTACCTGCTGGCCGTTGAGATAGGCTGTGCCATTCCGGTAGGGGTCGCCCCTCGGGTTGGGCTTGAACCAGTAGAGGGTCAGCGCGTTGTCCACGCGGCCGCCGGGGGAATCGACCTGCACATAGTAAGGCTTACCCTTGCTGTTCCCAATGGGGGCGAAGGTAAAGCGATACCAGCCGTTCTCAACAAGCACAACTGAAGGTGGAAGTGTGGCGGTCGCTATATCGGTTTGAGAGGAGGGGTCAGCGCGCAGGTGCAGCACCAGCGTGGCTCGGCTGGGGTCGGCTTGCCTGCCGTAAGTGCCGATGCGTACGTCAACAGAGTCGAGATTGTTGTAGCGAGCCACAAAAGTCTGGCCGACGCTGCCGCCCGCCAGAATCTCACCGGAGGTGTTGTTCAGGGCTTCGTAGCGCCTGTTGACAGCCGTGGAGTAGCCTGTCCAGAGGACAATCCCAAGGAGGAGCAGGCTCAGAAGCGCGAAGAAAACCAATCCGGCTAGATGAGAGCGTGCAGCAGGCTTATTTGCGGGTAGGGCTTGATGCGCCGCGGCTGTTACGTCAACGTCCATCGCCGCTCGGCTACCGTCTATCGTGGCTCCCACCTGTTTGTCCTGACCATGATGGGTCTGTGCTGTGCCTGGCGCGAAGGCCGTACGGCGCGAAGGACTGAGCTGTTGGGGTAGCCGATGGGTCGGTGGGTTCGGCTTCAGGGGCCACTTCGGGCTGGCCTGTAGCAGGGGGAGCGGGTACGGTTGGTTGGTTAGAGAACAGGCCGCTGGGGGTTTGTTGCTCTAACAAAGACGGTAGTGTAGGCGTGGTACCGGCAGCGGGCGCGGCGGTTTGCTTTGGCAGCGCGCCTGCCAGGGCCATCGCACCTATGAAGGCGAGCGCCAGGAAGAGGCCAACAGCCAGCACTGCCTCCTTGCCGCTCTTGCGCCGCAACACAGGTTGTATATCCGAGTGTGCAGGAGGAGTGAGGATAGTTGTGACAAGGCTGCGGGAGGCGGGCACCATGTTCCCGTTTGCCTCCGGCTCGCCAGGCTCGATTGTAGCGAATTCGCCCGTTACGGGACCGGCGGCTGTTAGTGGGTCAAGTTCGGGTTCAGGCCCTAAAGGTCCGGTGCCATAGTTCCCGGTCTGGATTGCTTGCTCAGGTTCCGCAGCGGGTTCGGGTAATGCTTCGACTGAGCTATTTGCATCTCCTGTATCGTCTACGGTGTCTGAGGCGTCTGTTTCGGGTGCACTATTCGGCGGTGCATTACCGGAATCATGCAGGCCGGTGGGCTGCGCTGTTTCCGTTTGTTGGTTTTCAGCAGGGTCGTTGGCGGCATCAACATCAGCATCGGGGGAAGTTAGGAGGCCGCGCTTGAAAGGGACCGTGTTCCAGGGTTCGTTCACCGGGAACGGCTCGTCGTCTTCATCAGGTTCTGCGAAAATGGGATAGGGGAGGGTGTCGCTCCCTCGGTCCGTCGGTGCGTCTGCGACGGCCGGGTCCAGATCGCCGGTCGCAATGGGACGTTCAGGGGCCAGGTATTCAACCGGCTCTTCAGTGATTACTTCAACGAAGATGGGCACCGCATAGTCGGGGTTATGTTCGTCTGCTGCAAGGAGGGGTTTATCCTCTGAATCGGCCAGGGGGTCAGAGTCTTCCTCCGCAGGTATGGCGCTTTCCGGAGTATCCTGTTCGTTGGGTTCGTTTTCGATGGGTAAAGGGATCTCCTCTGTTATCGTGCCGGGACTGTAGCTTGCCTTATTGGGTTGGGCGACAGTTGTGGTCGCCACAGACCTCTGCTCTTCGGCGGCGTCGTGTGCAGGAAGGGCGGCCAGCAGCGCGCCAAGCCAGACGTTCGCGCCGTGCACTTGCCCTCCCCATGTCATGACGCGTGCTAGGCTCTTATCGGGTACTGCTTTGCAAGAGGCTTCTGTGGGGATAAATTGCAAGCCATTCCACGAGTAAAATGCGCCCTGATCGGTGAAAGGATTCACAAGGAGCAAGAGTGTTGCCTTGGAGGGAAGGGCGCTCTGCATATCCTCTATTGAGAGACGTGGTTGAAAGGTGCCGATGCCCGGGTCGGCATAGAACCAGCCGACCACTTCTAATTGGGCATCATGCCCGGCTATCTGTTGCCGGGCCTCGTCAATGATATGAGGACCGGGCACCAATCTGTCGCCAGTAGTGCCGAGGCCAAGGGGCTGGGCTTCCATTACTGTGATAAGTGCCTGCCCGGTTGGCTCATGCTGTACGCTGCCCGTGAGGAGGCCCACCGTTTCACGGGGCATCGCGGCGCGTGCTTTGTCCATAAGCGTAGTATAGGCGTGATTATGGAAAACGACCCTGGCGGCAGTCATGCGCTCTCCCTCCTCAGGCTCAGGCCGGTGGTTCGTCATGGCACTTATTCTACTTGATTATGTCCAGGGGTGCGAACGTGTATAAAGAATAGCCGCACGAGACCCGTAACAAGCCCGCAACCGAGGGCGACCGCCCTTAACAGCAGCATAAACGGAGTTACCGCGCCCACGGTAGGGTCGCGGCGGGCTGCGTTTACCGCGAAAGGGAGGGTGCTCGCCAGGAAGCCCATTGAGCAGGCAGCGGAGGTGCGGCGGGCAAGCCTTGAAATGGGAACGGCAGCGAAGGCCAACGCCCCTGCTACCAGCAGCATTTGCAGCTTGATGCTCTGGGGTGTATGGGAGTCGTTTATCATACGCCCTGGGTGTCGTGTACCGACGTATATCTTCCAGTAGCCGATACCGAATTTGCGCCGGATGTAGTTGGTAAGGGAGGCAACGTGCCTGTGGTATACAATGGCGGTGGGCGCGTAGACAAGGCGGTAACCCGATTCCGCCAGACGGAAAGAGAGTTCCTGGTCTTCAACAAATGGCAAGCCTTCAACGAAGCCACCTGCCTCCAGCAGTATCTCGCGCCTGTAGGCCGCTGAGTATGTGTCTACAAAGTCTATCTCTGTGCGGCCCTCCATGCGTCGGTACTTGCTTTCGTACTCGGCCTGCACAAAGCGGGCAACAAGGCTACTCTGGCGCGTCCTGTATGTGCCTTTCGCGCCATCGGCACCGTTTTGTATGGCGGCTACGAGAGTTGAAGCCCAATCGGGCACAGGCTCACAGTCGGCGTCTGTGAATAGGATGATCTCGCCCTCTGCCTGAGCCACCCCGGCGTTTCGGGCGGCTGACGCGCCACTGTGGGGTTGCTGGAGAAGCTTGACGGCAGGCGTAAACTCTAATGCGATATGAGGTGTGGCATCGGTCGAACCGTCGTCCACCAGGATGATTTCGTGGGGCGCATCTATTTTGAGCTTGGTCAGGGCATGCAGACAATCGCGCAACGTGGCTTCCGCGTTGTACGCAGGTACGACAATGGAAAAGACGGGTGCTTTAGGCGGCATTAGCATTCTGACGAATAACAGCCCCAGAAAGGGTTCGCTATAGATAGACGTTTATGGCCGAGCATTATCGGGCATGATGCATTATGTCCCAATCAATATCGTTCGGCAAGCGCGTCGAGCGGTATAGATTAATATGTCTGAAACCGGAGGGAGGCAGCACGTACTTTCATCTTATCTTGAGCTCGCTTTGTTTGTAAGTGTTCAGAATAGGGGTAAAGGGGTTGACAGGGCACTCCCTGTCCGAGGGTATGGGGGTGTCCCTCATTCTTCACACCCTAATTACTGCTCCCCTGCCACACGTGGGAGGGGCTCGGCTTACCTGGATGTCACTTTGCTCCACCCTAAATCTGAACATTTTCCTTTGTTTTGGGTATTGACAGTGCCGCCAACGTGTGCTACTATCGCTGTAAGCGATTACATGTAATCGCTTACAGCGACGGTTTTCTTCCGTTTAGCTGTCGGGCAATCATGACACCCTGCAGTCGCGGCACAATAGGTCAATCTCTGCACAGGTTGAGCGAGCATGGATGATCAGAGCAAGAATGCGGTAACAATCTTTGATGTTGCACGGGAGGCCGGTGTCTCCTATGGTACTGTGTCTCGTGTGCTCAATAACCGCGATCACGTCAAGCCGGAGACGCGCGTAGCAGTGATGCAGGTTGTGGACCGCCTTGGGTTTGTTGCCAACCAGCAAGCCCGCAGCCTTGCAGGTGGACGCTCTCAGGTGATCGGGCTGTTGCTGCACGGACTCAGCACGGGCTATACAGACGAGATCCTGCGCGGCATTGACGCCGAGCTTGAGGCCGCGAACTACGATCTCATGCTCTATACCACCCACCGCCGCAAGCTGAAGGAGTCGGCTTACGTCGCCACCATCACACGCGGTATGGCCGACGGACTGTTGCTGTTGCTGCCACGCAACTCCGAGCAGTACCTCGACTCGTTGCGGGCGCGTGAATTCCCCTGCATCTTGATTGACCACCAGGGTAGGGGCGACACCGAGCACTCGGTTGGTGCGACTAACCGGCAAGGCGGGTACGATGCCACCCGGTATTTGATCGGCCTGGGACACCGGAGGATCGGTTTTGTCGCAGGCACACTCGATCTGGCCTGCGCAACTGATCGCCTGGAAGGTTACCGCCAGGCTCTCGCCGACAATGACATACCTTTCGATGCGCACCTCGTTAGCCCGGGCGATTTCGGCCAGCCCTCCGGCTTTGTCGCCGGGCGCGCGCTGCTATCACTACGGGAACGGCCCACTGCTGTTTTTGCCTCCAACGATGTTATGGCCCTGGGTGTAATGGAGGCGGCGCGTGACAGTGGGTTGAGCATACCCGACGACCTCTCGATTATCGGCTTCGACGACATACAGCAAGCGGCACTAGTCTATCCCCCGCTCACCACTATTCGCCAGCCGCTGGAAGAGATGGGTCGGGTAGCTACTCAGATGCTGTTGAAATTGATCGCGGACCCGCAGGCAGATATACAGCCCGTGACACTGCCCACCTCGTTAGTAGTACGGCAATCGTGCCGACCACCCCGCGCCTGACGTAGACACACGCCAACTACAGGCCGGTTGTTCAATTGGCTCTTATCGGAAGAAGGCTTTTGCAGCTAATCATGTAAGCGCTTACACAGAAGTAACACCGCTTTGAGCGTTCTGTAAGCGATTACAAGGATAGATGAGAAGTAGTCGATCCACCAGCCGCTTTGTTTTACTTCTCGGGAAACGGAAGACAACAGGCACACAAGCTACTCCCAATGAGGGAGGAGGAGAGGAGGAACAGAAGAACACAATATGCATTGAGGCTATCAAACAACCCGTTAAGGAATTAGACTCATCTGGAGGAAAGACAGTCATGAAACTACTAGCATTGTTGCTCCGTTCATCGGCCAGGGTTGGCGTTCTGCTCTTGCTCCTACCGTTACTCGCCGCATGCGGTGGCGAGGCGGCCACCCCGACAGCAGCGCCTACCGCTGCAAGTGTACAGCCCACCGACACAGTTATGGCGGGCGCTGTGGCGACAGATACCGCAGCACCTGCAGCAGCGGCGACCGAGACACCTGGTCCCGTTACCCTGGGCAATGGCTCGACAAAGATCGTGTGGTGGCACATCAGCACCGCCCCCGACCAGAGAGCCAACTGGCAAAACCTCGCCGATAAATATGTGAAAGACCACCCCAACGTCTCAATAGAGATCACAGTGTTGGAGAACGAAGCCTTCAAGTCCAAGCTGGCAACCTCTATGCAGTCGGGCAACCCACCCGATCTCTTCCAGAGCTGGGGCGGCGGCGTGCTCACTCAGTACGCGCAGGCCGGCCTGGTGCAAGACCTGACCTCGGCGCTGGGGCAAAACGGCTGGGGCGACACTTTCCAGTCCGCGCCGCTCGGCCTCTATAAGGTCGGTGATAAAAACTACGGCGTGCCGTGGGAAGCCGGTATGGTCGGCTTCTGGTACAACAAGGCCCTATTCAAGCAGGCCGGCATCGACGCCCCACCCGAAACCTGGACCGCCCTTCTTGACGACGTAAAGAAACTGAAAGCTGCCAACATCACCCCGATCGCAATTGGCGGTAAGGATGAATGGCCGGGCGCATTCTGGTGGGAGTACCTCGCGACACGCCTGGGCGGCAGCTCTGCTTTCCAGAAGGCGTATGACCGCACCGGCTCTTTCAATGACAAGGCATTCGTTGACGCCGGCACCACACTCAAGCAATTGGTTGATCTGCAACCGTTCCAGACCGGCTTCCTGGGCGCTTCGTACCCTGATCAGCAGGCGCTGATGGCTAACGGTAAGGCCGCGATGGAGTTGATGGGGCAGTGGGCACCGGGTGCTGACCGCGCTGTGGCGACAGATGTCAAGGCCTACAACGATAACCTCGGTTTCTTCCCCTTCCCGTCTGTAGAGGGCGGCGCGGGTGATCCCGGCGACGTGCTGGGCGGCGCTGACGGCTTTGCTATCGGCAAGAACGCCCCGCCTGAGACGATAGACTTTGTGCGCTATTTGACCAGTCTCGAAAACCAGTCGGCTATGGCGGCTGCAAATACTGCGGTTCTGCCGGTGGTCAAGGGCGCTGAGAAGTCGCTGACCGATCCTATCATGCAGGATGTGGCTCAGCGGGTCGCGGCGGCCAAGTACTACCAGCTATACTACGACCAGTACATGAGCCCGGCTGTGGGGCAGATGGTGAACGACCAGACCGCGACCATCTTCGCGGGATCTGGAGCTCCTGACGCTGTAGCCAAGGCCATTGACGAGTCTGTGGCAAGCAACAAGTGATCCGGGTTTGGCGTGACCGGTTGACAGTTGTTAGTAGCCTGTGACTGGCAATAAGAGTCAGGGCTTGCAGCTTCCTCTACCCATGTGGGAGTGGGAGCTGCCGGTCCGGCTCTATGCCAGCTGCTTACGGCTCGTGACCTGTCACGCGTGATCCCTGAAAGGCCAGCTTTATGAACCTGCTTTCCAGGCCACAGACTGCTGTGGCAGTGAGCGCCACGCCTAAGAGCACGAGCAGGCGGTTCGATCTGCAAAAGGTCGTCGTCATAGTCATCTTCCTGCTGCCGCCTGCATTGATCTACTTCGGGCTGGTGTTGCTGCCGATTATCCAGGCGCTGCACTTCAGCTTCTTCCGCTGGAACGGCCTGGGACCCATGGAAAACTTTACCGGCCTGGATAACTATGTCCAGGTCTTTCGCGATGGTATTTTCATGCGGGCGCTTGGCAATAACCTGCTCATTGTTGCGCTATCGGCGCTGGTGCAGTTGCCGCTGGCCCTCGGCCTGGCGCTCCTCATCAGGCAGAACCTGCCCGGCCGCAGGATATTCCGGGTGATCTTCTTCCTGCCTTATGTTCTCTCCGAAGTAATCACGGGCGTGCTCTGGTCGTTCATCTTCAACCCGCAGGTCGGTTTGCTGAACAATATCCTCTCCGTGTTCCCCGGCTTTGAGCCGCAAGGCTGGCTGGGCGACACCAAAATGGTAATGTTCGCCCTCTTCGTGGTTATCTCGTGGAAGTACTTCGGGCTTTACCTCATCCTCTACATGGCAGGGTTGCAAAACATCCCCGCGGAGCTGGAGGAAGCAGCTATCATTGATGGGGCGAGCCCCGCTCAGGTGATTCGCCACGTCACGGTCCCACTGCTTGCACCTACTCTGCGCCTCTCGCTCTTTCTGTCGGTGCTGGGTTCGCTACAGATCTTTGACCTGATATGGGTCATGACGGCCGGCGGCCCGGTGAACTCCAGCCAGACAATGGCGACCTATATATACAGGTTTGGCTTCAAGAACTTCGCTATAGGCTACGGCAGCGCCGTGGGCGTAGTGCTGTTCGCAATATGCCTTGTTTTCTCAATCGTCTACCAGCGCTATGTCATGCGGCGCGATTACCAGAACCTGTAGGAGGGAGGTCTACCATGTCTACAGTACCGGCAGTAAGAGCATCCGTGACCACGCCTCCCAGGCAGGCGAATCCTGCTCGCGCTGCGCTCCAGCTTGTCAAGATCGGCATCTGTCTTTTCATTGCCCTGATGGTGCTTGTACCGCTCGGCACAGCCGTGCTTGGCGGCTTCAAAACCACACCTGATCTGGTGACCAGCCCGTTCACATGGCCCAACCCATTTCAGTTGACCAACTACCAGCTCGTGCTGGAAAGCCCCTCTTTCTGGCAGCAGCTTGGCAACAGTACCCTTGTAATGCTGGCGACGGCGGCCGGTGTGGTGCTGCTGGCGAGCATGCCTGCGTACGTTTTTTCTCGCATGAACTTTCGTGGCCGGGAAGTGCTCTTCAACTTCTTTACATTAGGGCTGCTCTTTCCACTCACGGTGGCGATCCTGCCGCTCTATATCACCTTGCGCCAGGCTAACCTGATAGACAACCTGTGGGGCATCATCCTGCCGCAGATCGCTTTCGGCTTGCCGGGCAACATTCTGATCTTGCGCGGCTTTTTCGCTGCCGTGCCGGTCGAGATAGAGGAGGCCGCGATCATCGACGGCTGCAGCTACATAGGTTTCTTCTGGCGTGTGCTCTTGCCGCTGGTGCGTCCATCCCTGGCTGCTGTGGTGGTGCTGACAATGGTGGCAAGCTGGAATAACTACTTCCTGCCCCTGCTGGTGCTCAACCACGAAAACCTGTACACACTGCCGCTGGGCATCATGCAGTACCAGGGCCAGTTCGGAACCGACTGGTCCAAAGTGCTGGCATTTATCTCGCTAGCACTTGTTCCAACCATCGTCTTTTATTTGCTGGCCGAGCGCCACATCGTTTCCGGCCTCACCGCGGGTGCCGTCAAGGGATAGGCAACGTGCAACCTATGGATGCGTGGCCAACGCGCAAGAAGGACTAATATGTCGATTTCACAACTTAGCTATAAGGACCCAACTTTGCCTCTCGACCAACGCGTTGAGGATCTGCTCGGGCAAATGAGCGTCGAGGAAAAGGTCGCTCAACTTGGGTGCGTCTGGAGCACCTCGCTCGTGACAGGCGGGGACTTTGACCCTGACTTCGCCGCCTCAAGGATGCCGCACGGTATCGGGCAAGTAACCCGTATCGGTGCCTCGACCGGACTGCGGCCCCGTGAGAGCGCCGCCCTTATGAACGCGATTCAGCAGGTGGCCGTTGAGCGCACAAGGCTCGGCATTCCGATCTTCGTCCACGAGGAGTCGGTCGGCGGCTTATTGCAGCGTGACGCGACTGTCTTTCCGCAGGGTATCGGTCTCGCTGCCACCTGGGACGCTCCACTCCTTGAGCGGGTGGCCGGGGTGATTCGCGAGCAGATGCTGGCTGTGGGCGCTCGCCTCGGACTCGCGCCTGTGCTTGATATAGCGCGCGACCCACGCTGGGGCCGTGTCGAGGAAACTTACGGTGAAGACCCAGTGTTGAGCGGCACGCTGGGTGTGGCTTATGTTCGCGGCCTCCAAACCGGTGACCTGCGCAACGGCGTTGGCGCCACGGCCAAGCACTTTCTGGCCTATGCCGTATCCGAGGGTGGACGCAACTGGAACCCGGTCCAGCTGGGACCGCGCGAACTGCGCGAGGTGTACGCCGAGCCGTTCGCCGCCGTTATTCGCGATGCCGGTATCCTGTCCATAATGAACTCCTATGCCTCGATTGACGGCATTCCGTGTGCAGGTAGCTATGCTATCCTGACTGAACTGCTGCGCGGCGAACTGGGCTTCGACGGCGCGGTTGTGGCTGACTATTTCTCCATCTCGCAACTTCTCTCATTCCACCGGGTGGCCGCGACTCGAGGTGAAGCGGCCGCGATGGCGTTGGCTGCCGGTCTCGACATGGAACTGCCTGCCACCGATTTCTATGGCGCACCACTCAGGGCCGAGATAGACGCCGGGCGGGTGTCGATGGAATTGCTCGATACCTCAGTGAGGCGCGTGCTGGCAATGAAGTTCAAGCTGGGCCTCTTCGAGAACCCGTATGTTGACCCCGAGGCCGCGAGCGCGAAGTTCCAGACGCGAGAGCAGCGCGCCCTTGCTGCTGAGGTCGTTGCAAAGTCGGTGATCCTGCTCAGCAACGATGGCGTGCTACCACTATCGCCCTCGACGAGACGCGTCGCGCTTATCGGGCCGGGAGCCGACGACCAACGTCTATTACAAGGGGATTACCATTACCCTGCCCACATCGAAATGATCTATGCCGCGGCTGAACAGGCGTCACCTCTCAGCAATATTGGCGAAGGCAATCTGCTGCCGCGAGCGGGTGGGGCATACGCACCGGGGCCGCACTACACGCCGCATGTAACGCCGCTGGCCGGTTTGCGTGCCGCGCTGGGTGATAACGTCGAGGTGGGTTACGCGAAGGGCTGCGAGGTGCTGGGCGAGGACAGATCGGGCTTCGAGGCGGCAGTTGAGGCAGCGCGCGAAGCCGATGTAGCCATAGTGGTGGTGGCGGGCAAGAGCGGGCTGCTGAGGCCCTCCACAGTGGGCGAGGGCAACGACGCGGTCAACCTCGATCTGACCGGCGTCCAGCAAGAGCTTATCGATGCGGTGGCCGCCACGGGAAAGCCGCTCGTGGTGGTCGTGCTGAGCGGTCGCGTGCACACGCTGGCGAGGGTGGCGGCGCAGGCGAACGCCTTAATTCAGCTATTTCCTCCAGGTGAGGAAGGGGGCAGCGGGCTTGCAGCGGTGCTTAGCGGCGCGGTAAATCCGTCGGGCCGCTTGCCTGTCACGATGCCACGCACGGTCGGTCAGGTGCCGATTTTCTACGGCCATCGGGCGGGCGGCGACCGTCCGATGTTCTTTGACGATTATATAGACTCTCCCGCGACCCCACTCTTCCCCTTCGGGCACGGACTGAGCTATACAAGCTTCCACTACTCGAATATCGAAGTTAAGGCGTCTACGACGGCAGCACCGCTTGAGGTGTCGGTCGAAATAAGCAACGCCGGGGAGCGTGCGGGCAATGAGATTGTGCAGTTATACTACCGCGATAACATTGCCTCGGTAGCACGGAGCGACCGCGCGCTTATCGGCTTTGTTCGCGTGCCGCTTGATCCCGGCCGGACCCGGCGCGTGACGTTCACGGTGCACCCCTCGCGACTGGCTTTTTACGACCCGCAGATGCGCTTTGTAACCGAGCCTGGCGACTTCACCTTCTCGGTGGGCGCATCCTCTGCCGACATCCGGTCAGAGCAAGTGGCGACACTGGGCGGCGATGTCGTAGAGTACAGGCAGCGTGATATTGTGGCAACCTGTGTAGCAATAAGCTGATTGCTGTTGAACCATACAAAGAAACAAAGGAGTTTACTGTGGACTTCACACCCAGACCGGAAGATAAATTCACCTTTGGCCTATGGACGGTCGGCAATATCGGCCGCGATCCCTTTGGCGAGCCTGTGCGGCAGCCAATCTCTCCTGTCGATATTGTTCATTTGCTTGCCGAGGTTGGCGCATATGGCGTAAACTTCCATGACAACGACCTGGTGCCGTTTGACGCTACGCCTGCCGAGCGCGACCGTATAGTGCGCGACTTCAAGCAGGCGCTCGAGCAGACAGGGCTGGTCGTGCCTATGGCCACCACCAATCTCTTCACCCATCCCATCTTTCGCGACGGTGCTTTCACCTCATCGGATGCGGCGGTGCGCGCCTTTGCGTTGCAGAAGACCATGCGCGCCATCGACCTGGGCGCTGAGCTTGGCGCCAAAACCTATGTCTTCTGGGGCGGGCGCGAGGGCACGGAAACGGATGCCTACCGGGATCCGCGAGACGCCATAAAGTATTTCCGGGACGCGATCAACTTCCTGTGCGAATATGCAAACGACCAGAACTACGGAATGAGATTCGCGCTGGAGCCCAAACCCAATGAGCCGCGAGGCGACATCTATCTACCTACTGTGGGCCACGCTCTCTTCTTCATAACCACCCTTGACCACCCGGAGATGGTGGGCGTCAACCCGGAGTTTGCTCACGAGACGATGGCCGGGCTGAACTTCGTGCATGGCGTGGCCCAGGCTATAGAGGCCGGCAAGCTCTTCCATATCGACCTTAATGACCAGGTGATCGGTCGTTATGACCAGGACTTCCGCTTCGCTTCGGAGAGTCCCAAGAGAGCGTTCTTCGTGGTCAAGCTGCTGGAAGAGAGCGGCTATGAAGGGTCACGCCACTTCGACGCGCACGCCTACAGAACCGAGGACGCGGACGGGGTGAAGGCCTTTGCCACAGGCTGCATGCGCTCCTACCTCATTCTCAAGGATAAAGTCCAGCGCTTCCAGGCAGACGCGGATATCCAGGCACTACTGTCCGACCTGCGAGAGGGCGACAACAGCTACGATGGGCCCACAGCCACTGCCTACAATTCTGAGACGGCTGCAAAGCTAAAGGACCGGCAGTTCGACACCGGCGGGCTAGCCCAGAGGGGCCGCCGCTACGAGGAGTTGGACCAACTGGTGATGGAACTTCTGCTCGGCGTCCGCTAGGGCAAGAATATCGCATCTTAGGCATGAATAGCAGCGGTTGAGCTAATCTTTGACCGCTGTTACTTCATGCCTTTATGCTGCCGTTATCCCCTATGGGAGCGCGTGAAGAGTCATGCCGGCCGCGCGAGTGACCACCAAGGACTTCATTGTAGATCGCCCGTAATTTGCTCTAGCTACTTTGCTCGGTGTGCCTTAGAATGGGTCTGTATGCGCCGGATAGAATGACGCTATTGCGCCAATCTACAGCTATAGTTGCGATCTTGGAGCGTAACCACGCCTAACCTGAAGGGGGTCATATCTATGGACCTTGGTCTGAAGGATAAAGTTGCTGCCATCACAGGCGGCAGCGTGGGCATTGGCCTTGCCATCGCCCGTGGGCTTGCCGCAGAAGGCGCCAATGTAGTGCTGTGCGCCCGAAACGAGGAGCGTGTATCGCAGGTCGCACGCGCTATTGCCGATGAGTACGGTGTGCGCGCCGTCGGTGTGCCCTCCGATGTGAGCAAGGCAGAGGACATTGATCGAATTTCCGCCGCGATCCAGCGGGAGTTTGGCGGGATAGATATATTAATCAATAACGCAGGGACCGGCAGCGATGAGACGGTCATGAACGCACCGGATGAGCGGTGGCAGTATTACTGGGAGCTGCATGTTATGGCAGCCGTACGTCTCTCGCGAGCGCTGGCACCGCTCATGCAGCAGCGGGGCAGCGGGGTGATCCTGCATAACGCCTCTATCTGCGCCACCCAACCCCTGGGCTACGAGCCTATATATAACGTCACCAAAGCGGCCCTGGTCATGTTCTCCAAGTGCCTTGCCAATGAGCTTATTCCCTTCAATATCAGGGTGAATGCTGTCAACCCCGGTTTGGTAATGACACCGGATTGGCAGAAGACGGCTAAATTGCTGACGCAAGATAAGGACATCACCTGGGAAGAATATCTAGACCAGATTGCCCGGGACAACGCACCTATAGGGAGATTTGCCGCGCCCGAGGAGATCGCCAACCTGTTTGTCTTTCTCTGTTCGCCACGGGCTAGCTACTGTGTGGGCTCAACATACTATATTGATGGCGGTTGGCTGCGTGTAACAAGATAGGAGAAGCGGTGTGAGACTGCATCGAAGCCTTACTGAACCATTACATCGACGCCGGCTTGCGATCATTGCACGCGCTGCTGCAGGCTGCTTGCTCGTGGTGGCGGGTAGCGTAAGCACCACTGCTCCATCAAGCGGCCTCGGCAGCATCCCTGACCTCAGCCCACAAAGCCGCACGCTGACTCTTATGGCAACCCAGAATACTGGCGGAGCAGCAGGCGAGCAGTTAGCCTTCCGGCAGCAGCCTACAGCATCTCTGCTCGCATTCGCGTTTGCACCGGCTTCCAGCACATTTCCCGCTTCCGCCCGCACCGGAATTACCACGGACGATAGTGTCAACATGCGGTCAGGTCCCGGCACCGACTACCGGATACTTGCTCAACTTCCTGTTGATACGCCGTCACAGATCCTGGATGAGCAGGACGGCTGGTATCGCATAGTGACACCATGGGCGGCAGAGGGCTGGGTAAGCACCGACTTCTTTACTGTTACGCAGACGGTGTCCGGTGAGCAGCCGAAGAGTATTGGTAGCGCGGCCACGGTTGGAGTGGTGAACATGCGTACCGGCCCCGGAACCGGCTATCCCATTTCGGCCAGGCTGAGCGATAGCACTGTGCTGGAGGTGCTGGCGATAGAGGACGCGTGGTATAACGTTCGCACGTCCAGGGGGAATATTGGCTGGGTAGCCGCCGAGTACGTACCGCTGGACTGGATACCGGACATGTATGGCGGAAGTAATGTACCCACCTCAGCATCGAATGACGCGGTAAGGCTCGCGGAGAAGCATCTTGGTGCTCGCTATGTCTGGGGTGGTTCCAATCCAAGCGGCTTCGACTGTTCGGGGCTGACATGGTATGTCTATCGCCAGCTAGGCGTCTGGCTGCCGGGAGGGTCGACCCAGCAGTTCAGCAGCAGATATGGGCGCGTCATCCGCAGCACCAGCGCCCTTGTTCCCGGCGATCTGGTCTTCTTTGAGGACACCACAGAGGAGCCGGGTATCACACATGTGGGTATCTATGCAGGTAACAATATGATGATTGCGGCGCGGAGCGAGAGGCTGGGCGTGCGCTACGTTAGCCTGCTCGATCCGTTCTGGGGCACTCGTTTCGTAGCCGGTATCAGGCCATATCGCTGATACCGGCTGTCTGTTCTGCTCCAGTGCAACTTCAGGGAATGAAGAGAGCGTTGTGGGACCCCAAGCCCCCGTCATGGGCTTTGCCGGAACCGTCCTTGTTATCATTCGTGAACATGATTGAAAGAATAAGACTATAAACTACAATGACATTGGAGAGCCGGATGATGCGAAATATCACGTCCGGTTCGGAGGGGGCGGATGGAAAAGCACCATACCGAGGAAAACGAGGAGACAATTACTATCACAATAGGCAAGAACGCAGCACTTGTGCTCGACAACTTGCTCGGACGATGGCAGATGAACGGACTCAACTTCACGCTCCAAATTGAAGATGACGCCGAATGGCACGCACTTTCGGTCGTCTTGACCAATTTGGAAATCGAACTTGCTGAACCCTTTATGCCTGACTATCTCGAACGAGTACAACTGGCTCAAAGGAAGTTAATAGAGCAATGGGGCGAAGTAGAGAAGTGAACCTTCATATGTTTGAGAGAGAATGGCAACTCGCCAGCCGCCTACCCTACCTTATGTATGGGCCGCTTCCAGTGGTATGCGGCCTTTGTCGATGCTGATGGCATACATGAAGAGGTGTCCTTGTTGAGAGGGTGGCGCGGAAGGCGAATTGCGGTGCGATTGCTGGTGGTAGTCCTGTTGCTACTCATAGTATGGCCCGCCGCCGATCTGGCCTATGTGTCGACGGATAATGAGACCGATTACGCGGTTCCTTCAGACGTGATTATTGTGCTTGGCTGCCCCAGCTATGAGCGTAATGTGATAAGCACGACTTTCAGCGCCTGCGTTCAGGCACGCGCACACCATGCAGCCTCGCTCTATCAGCGAGGACTGGCCGCGCATATTATCCCGACCGGCGGTCTGACAGGCCCGCCACCGAGTGAAGCCGCTGCTATGGCCCAACTGATGCAGAAGGATGGCGTGCCGCTCGCTGCTATTGCACTCGAAGAGCAGGCGCGCGACACTGTCCAGAATATCCAGTTCAGCCGCAGACTAATGCGCGATAACGGCTGGAGGACAGCCATACTCGTGACGGAGCCGCACCATATCAAGCGTGCTGCTCTAATAGCGCGTGATGCGGGGCTCACAATCACTATGTCGCCCGCTACGGACAGTGCCGGTTGGCACACACCTGATGCTCGTCGGGACAACCTCTTCCGCGACGCCCGCGCTCTGCTGACATACCAGTTCAACCGCCTGTGGAGTGGGCCGCCATAGGATACCGGGAACTACGTGTGCGGTCAAGACGTAAGTCGAACCAGAGGGCGCTATTTATGGCTAATAGCGCCCAGAATAGCACGCCGGGCTTGGACACCATTACAACGGCGTCGGCCAGACCGTGCAGGAAGGACGCCAGTAGCGCGGCCATAATACCTGCCGCGAGGGCACGACGCCAGCTATCGGGAGCCGCCCTGTAGCTCTGTACGGCAAGAGCGGCTGCAACGAACCAGAGAGCCAGATAGCCTACCATACCCGGCAGGCCGAGGTCGAGGGCGGCCTGTAGTAATTGGTTGTGCGCGTGTCCGATATCGTATGCATCCGGGACGGATGGGGCGGGATAGCTAATCGGCATGATGCGGCGGAAGGCGTCCATGCCGATGCCTGTCAGCGGGCGGTCGCCTATGGCGTGGAGCGCACTCTTCCAGACATCGATGCGCACCACGAGGTTGTCTGTACTGGTTATCTCGCCCAGTTGCGCGCTTGCTATTTCTCCTGTGAAGCCTGCCGGGCCAATTACGGCTACCGCCACAACCAGTATGGCCGCGCCGGCTGCCAGCCAGGAGCGCAACTTTGGCGCTGCAAGCCATAGGAGCAGCACGCCGCCCACGGCTGCCGCCACAAGTGCCGCCCTGGATTGGGTGAGCAAAAGAGTACCCGACGTCAGGAGGAGAAGTAACAGCAGGACGATCTGAGCGCACCGCTCCCTGTACCCGGGCGGGCGGTTGGCTAACCATGCCGTGATGGTGAGGGCCAGCAGAGGGAACACAACCCAGAGAAGCGCCCCCGCGATTATGTTGGGGTGGAATCCGGTTTGATCCCGCGACAGCCCCTGGGCAACCTGAGGAAGCAGGCTGACAATGTCGCTCAGTCCGGACACTTTCTGCTGCCAATTAGTGCCAAGCAGACTCAGCAAGGCCAGCATACCGCCAGCCAGCAGATAGAGGTTGACGGCAATCTCAAGCTTTTCTTGTCCACGAGCCCAGTCTATTATGCCATAGTAGAGGGCTACACCGTAGATGAGCAGGGCTGCTTTGCCCATGCTGAAGCCGATATCGGAGTTGACAAGCAGGCTCACCGGCAGCATAACCATCATCAGGGCGATTGCCCAGTCGAGCGGCGTGTGCGGTAGAAAATAGCCCCGCGTTATGCGCCTGATGCACCATAGCCCAAAGATGATCGCTACGGCCAGAATCGTCAAAGGCGAGGAGAAAAGGACGGCGGGAGCAAGCAATAGCAGGATCGGCAATTCGAATTGTGTGATCCTTGCCAGGATGGTATTGCTTGCAGTGCGCGTATGCGCCGTGAGGGAGTGTTTCTCTGTGCCGGGCTTACCGGCAGGGAGGGCGGCATTATAGCCATAGCTGAGGCGCGCAACGACTATGGCCGCTCCTAAGAGGGCCAGCGCCGCGCCGGCCACCAGCGCCCAATCAATCATTTCTGCTTGCTGGATATTGCCGCTTTCCGCGCCCAATTCGGCGGCGCTTCCTGTGAAGGACCTTGTTGAATAGCTCCAGGTATTCGCCGGTCACTGCGTCCCACGAGTAATGCTTTCGCACGTGTGCGGCAGTGATAGATCTGCATTCTTCGACCCGCTCCGGGTGGCTGATCAACGTTTGTAGCAAGGGGCGCAAGCCTTCCGCACCATCACTGCCGCAATAGTGCAGCCCTGTATCGCCCATCGTTTCGAGATTTTCGGGCGTATCGTTGGCAATCACGCAGTTGCCATATCCCATGGCCTCGAGGAGGGCCGGGTGGGTGCCGCTGGCTGCCGAGGTCTCCACGAAGCAGTAGGCGTTGGCGCTAAGCTCCCGATAGCCGTCGCCGTAGACATATCCCGTAAAGATTATGTCGTCGGATGCGTATTGCTTTAGCCGCGCTACATACCCCTCTTCATAGGAGGAGTCGCCAACGATAACGCATTTCATGCCGCGCGTTTCTTTGAGACCACGGAAGGCGTCAATCAGGTGCTCTACACGGTTCTCCGGAACCAGGCGGCCCACAAAAAGGATGTATTTACGAGCTTCGAGTCCCCACTTATTGAGCGTTTCACCCGCAGCCACATGCTTTAGCTCTGACCCGTAGGCAATGTAATGCACTTTGGAGTTATAGGTGTGCGCGTAGTGCTTCTGTACCACTCGTGAGTCGGTGAGAGTCGCGTTGGCGAGTTTGGGCGCTAGGCGCTCTGTAAGCTGAAGGTACTGTTTGGCCGGGCCGGGCCACTTTTCGCGCTTCCAGTCAAGGCCGTCAACATTGATTACAGTGCGCTTACCCGTCAGGCGGGGTATCCAGCAAACGGGGCTGTTGCCTGCGATGAAGTACAGGCAGAGATCATACGGCTGGAAGAGCGAATGAAGCGATCCGGCCAGTGTATGAACCAGGGTGTCGAGGTACTTGTTCTTGACAGTTGGCAGCGTAACCAGCCTCATTCCCTGGTACTGCTTGAGGTTCTTGTCTACAAAATGCGGGCGGCAGTACACTGTAACTTTGTGCCCGCGCTCGACGAGGCGCACGCCAAGCTGCTCCGCGCAGGTCTCAAATCCTCCGTGCACGGTGGGTACTCCACGAACGCCAAGCATTGCTATATTCATAGGATTCTACTGCGTACTGCGTACTGTGTAAGGGGTTGAGGGCCAGGGGTTGGTGGTTGGTGGGCGTTGGCGGGCGATTACGTCGTAAAGCTCCTGGAATTGGGTGACATAGCGGCTGACCGAGAACTCGCGGTCTACTCGGCGGGAGGCGGCCTTGCCCATGTGCTTTCTAAGACGGTCGTTGGTAAGTAGCTCGACAACACGTTCGGTGGCCCCGCCTATGTCGCCCGGTGAGACATGGTATCCGGTCTCGAAATCGCACACAACCTCTGAGAGGCCGCCCATTGTCCAGACAACCGCAGGTTTGCCCGCAGCCATTGCTTCAGCCGCGGCCAGCCCGAAAGATTCTGCTCGGTCGGGAAGTTGCACCAGTAAGTCTAGCAAATTCATTATCTCCGGCATGTCGGTGCGGCGTCCTGTTACAATGACGTTGCCAGCAAGCCCCAGCGAATCCGCACGAGCGCGGAGAGCATCCAGCAGGTAATCGCGATTGTCGAATGTGCCCCCTGCGACGAGGAACTTCACGCCCTCGATCTGCTGGCTTACCAGGCGAGCCATCTGCAGGAAGTTCTCTTCGCCCTTGCCCATGCCTATGCGGCCAACCATGCCCACGACTTTATTTTCGGGGCCAAGGCCAAACTCCGATCGCAGGCGCTCGACACTCTCCGGGCTGACGTTCCTGAACGGGGTAGGGTCAACACCATTCTTGATTACCGTTAGCTTGTCGGCGAGGGATGGCCTGTAACCTGTCAGGCTGCGTGCAGCTTCGTCTGAGACGGTTACGACGCGGGTGGAGAAGTTGTCGAGTAGAGGGGGGAAGAGCCTGGCATCGGAGGGACGGAAGATTTCGTGAACATGCCAGATATGAGGTACTCCTGTTAGCTTCGAGGCGAGAGCGCCTGTTAGCACCGTGCTGGTGTTGCTCTGCACAATAGTGATGCGGTATTTGCGAATGAGGCGGGCAACCAGCATGGTCGAGTCGACTAGCGCGGCACCCATGAACAGGATACCGCGCGGATTTAGGTACTTGCTTCGCCTCAGAACTGCTAGCCTGTATTCAAGCGTGGGGATGCGTGCGCTGCGCAGGGCCTTTGTGAGGCGCAGGTCGCCATCGTTGATGTCGTTGGCGAGAATCACGTACGGGGAGACCTTACCACGATCGAGGTTTTCGACAAGGGTGAGCATCATGCGGCTGGCCCCGAAGAGGCCGCGAGTCGCGTCCAAATAAAGGATGTTCATCAGTGGGGTTCTATCTACTCTACTCGTATCCGCATGGCTATCATACGCGACAATGCGCCACCTTATAAGGTCGTGTTACATGATACATAGCCAGGGTGCATTCTGTCAATTATTGGGGACAAGCGTCAGTAACGCAGTCTCGCGTTAGCATCGGTAGTATGGCCAATGCCCTCATAACGGACAGAATAAAGTCCGTATTGTCGCGTCCTCTCCCCCTTGTCATTCTGAGCGAAGCGAAGAATCTCGTCCCCTTCTTTTCTCGGACAATTGGCTATAAGGAAACCTAGTCCTGCTTTGCGAGATTCTTCGCTTCGCTCAGAATGACAATGGCGAGTGGAGGCGGCGGAACTGATAATATGCTATTAGCCGAGTAATCGGAATGACACTATGGACCTTTATATTTATGCGAAACCGTGTTATTTGCCTATCCTCTATTGGGCAGACACAAAATACTTCAGCCAACATATCCGGTATAATACCCGGCATGCGGACATTGAATGCAGACGAGACACGCCGGTTGCTGGCTTATGGGCCGCTGGCGGATGAGCTAGCTGGGGTGCTGCGTGATAGGAAGGCCGGGCGCGCTTATGCTCCTCCGCGGCTTGCTGTGCCGCTGGCTGGCGGGGGTGTGCTGCTTTTGATGCCCGCCGCCGATCAACAGATTGCTATCACGAAGCTTGCTACTGTGCATACGGGAAACAGTGTCGCGGATCTACCTGCTGTGCAGGCCGATGTGATCGTCATGGAGGCCGCGACCGGCCACAGGCTGCTGACTCTGGATGGGAACATGGTGACGGCACGCCGTACCGCCGCGCTGTCGATGCTGGCGGCGCGGTTGCTGGCGGTTGAGCCTTCCGGCCCACTGTTGGTTGTGGGTGGAGGCACGCAGGCCCGTTCGCATGTCGAGGCTTTTGTGGAAGGGTTGGGTGTGCGCGAGGTGTACACATTTTCGCGCTCACTGCAAGCTGCGGAGGAGCTGGCGGCACATGCTCGCACGCTTGCTGAGGGAGTAGAGGCTCGGCCTGTTGCCGACGTGTCTGAGGTGCTGGCAAGGGTGTCGCTCGTGGTGACAGCTACAACTAGCAGTGTGCCCGTGCTTCCCGCCGGTGCTGTGTTGCGGGATGACGTCTTTGTAGTGGCAGTGGGCGCTTATACTCCCCAGATGGCCGAACTGCCGCCCGATCTGGTGTTGCGCTCGCGCGTGTATGTGGATACGCTTGAGGGAGCGCAGTCGGATGCGGGTGACCTTATTCAGGCAGGCGTGGACTGGGAGCGCGTGACGTCTTTGCAGGACGCTCTTGATTTGCCCCCACTCACAGGTGGGCCGGTTATCTTCAAGAGCGTGGGTAATGCGCTGTGGGACCTGGCGGCAGCCAAGCTAGCCCTGCGGGGTTGATGTGGCGGACGGCATCTCCGATGCTCACCGTTGTCGGATGTCGGTTGTCAATTGTCAATTGTCAGCGGTTCGCTTTCTTAGGGACGGTCGTCGGTGGCCATCACTTACGGGCAATTGACTACTAATGTAGTGATAACCCGTAGCCCGGACAGGGGAGGGCGGACGTTCCCTGTCCGGGCGATTATTGTGCAGTAGAGCCCCTGTGGTTAGCCTTTACTTGTCGCCAATCTTCGTGATGCTGCCCACGCCCGACTTTGTTTGCTGGACGTTGGGGTTGCCGTAATAGCTGATATTACCGACGCCGCTTACGTTAGCGTTGAGGTTATCTCTTACTCGTACTGTAGCGCTGCCGGCTCCACTGGTGGTGACCGTAGCGCCCTGGCTTTCCAGGCTGCCGGCATTGTAGCTGCCCGCGCCGCTGATGGTCACGTTCTGTGTGGTCACAGTGCCGCTTACGGTGAAGTCGCCCGCCCCGGATAGCGTGATCTTGAGGGTATCGGCTGTCAGGTTGTTGATTGTCCCGTTGCCTGCCCCGCTGATCGTTGCATCGAGTGTAGTGGTGTTGATGTCGTTGGCTTCGATGCTGCCCGCGCCGGATAGGCCGACTGTCTTGATATTCTTCACAGTAATGTTGTAGACGAGCGGTGTCTTGGGGTTTGCCGAGGTTCCCTCTTCCATCGCGATATTGAGCGTGCTTCCCGACACCTCTACTTTGATCTTGGAGAGGATATTGTCGTCACCCTCCATGCTGAACGATTCGCTGCCGGTCTGCTTGACTATCAGCTTGCCGATGCCCGACAGTTGTATGTTGTTGAAGCCGCTGACGGTTTTCGTCTGGGTTACTTTGTTGCCCGATCCTTCTATCACGGTCAGACCTCCTATCGTGCAACTGCTCAAAGTGGCGGCGATTGCAAGCGCAATCCCCACGACCGCAAATCTTCTGAACATTTCTGTCCCTCCTCCCCTGGGTTACTCGTTGTCAGTTGTTAGTAGACGACCGCCGACGGCAGACCGCCGACCGCTGACGGCTTTGTGCCGCTTACTCGCTAGCCACAGTACCATGCAAACCTCAAAAACCTCAGCGAACCTCTGCGCTCTCTGCGCCTCTGCGGTGAATCCCTTATATACTGATCCCTGATCCCTGATCCCCTGGCACCTGACACCTGTTGGCTACACCGTTTGTCGCTCCGATTGTACTGCTACCATGAATATTGGACATCGGCCATGATGCTGAGATTGCTACATATATTGACGCACTATAGAAAGAGACCGAGAAGCACAATTCGCTTCTCGGTCTCTTTTCTGTTCATATACGCTAGACGCTAACAGCCGATCTCTTACAAGAGACTAGTTGCCGCCTGCAGCGATTGCAGCGTTGATCGCGTCGGTGGCCTTCTTGGCAGCGTCAGCGGGGCTGGCCTTGCCGTCGAGCACTTCGGTGATCATGTTGCCTGCGGGATCCCAGACCTTGCCCATTGCGGGAACGTTCGGGAAAGCTGTGCCCTGTGCTGCCTGCGCGACGAACGCGGCGAGCGAGGGGTTGGCCGACAGGTCAACGTTGGGGTTGGTCGAGATCTGGCCGGCGTCCACGAACATCTTGCCGATGCCCGCCGAGACGATGAAGGAGACGAACTGTACGGCTGCCTTCTCGTTCTTGGTGCCTGCGTTCACGTAGTAGTTCTCTGTACCGACGAAGGGGGCGAACTTGCCACCCGCAGCGGTGTTAGGAACGATAGCCACGCCAACCTTGTCCTTGCCAAGAGCCTTCTGGTAATCGCCGAGGGCCCAGGGACCATTGACGACCATGGCGGCCCCGCCGGTCTTGAACAATGTGTCGATGTCGGCATCCGCGCCGCCCTTGGCGAAGACGCCCTTACTGTCCTTGGCCTTCTTCAACCAGGTCAACCAATCGATGGTGCCCTTGGTCGTCAGGTCAACGTGCGTGGCGTCAGTGAAGAGCTTGCCGCCGAAGGCATAGTTCAGACCGACCGCGTGATAGAAGCCTGCGTTCAGGGCCAGGCCGTACTTGACGTTGCCTGTGGCCAGTGTGCCTGCCTGTGTCAGCATGTCATCGAGGTTTTTGGGAACGCTCTTGACGAGGTCAGTGTTGTAGTAGAGAGCTACGTTCTTCATAGATGTGGGGATACCATACAGCTTGCCGTTGTATGTAGCCACACCCACTGCCGCCGATGTAAGGCCGCTCACGAGGGGCTTGGAGCCTTCCACTTCGTCGAGGGGCGAAACAATGCCGGCCTCAGCGAATTCGCCGATCCAGTCTGACGGGCCGATGACGAGGTCAGGTCCGCCGCCGGTCGCGGCTTCTGTGGTGAACTTCTGCTTCAGGGAGTCGAAGGGAACTGCGAGGACTGTAACCTGGAAGCCCGGGTTCTTGTCGGTCAGCATCTTGACAGCCTTAGCAAGAGTATCAGCTTCTGTGCCTGTGTAGCCGTGCCAGAGCGTGATCGTGCCTGTCCCGGTGGGGTAGGCGATGGCATTCTGCTTGGCCTTTAGCTGCGATGTGCCGAGCTGGCTCAAGAGAACATCATAAGGAGCCTGGTTCTCAGGGTGCAACTCGAATACCGCTCGCTCAAAGTACTGGACCGTGTAGTCCTTGCCGTTCAGGTCACTCTTCTCGGTAAACTCATCCGAGATGGGATAGCCCTGCTGTGCAAGCCCGCCGTTCTTGTTCCAGTATGCCAGGAACTTGCCGCCAACGCTGTGATTGGTCTGGCTGAACTTGGTGGGGTTCTCAGTGCTTACTTTCTGGCCAGGTGCTCCCGCTGTTCCATACTTCGCCTTGTATGCAAAGTTGCCCAGTAGTGACAAAAGTACATCGTTGGGGGCTTTGTTCTCGGGGTGCTTCTCGAATACGGCACGCTCAAAATACTGAACTGTATAGGTCTTGCCGTCGGTAGCGGAGACTTCTTGCATCTCGCTGGTGATGGGGTAGCCCTGCTGAGGTAGGCCGCCGTTGGCCTTCCAGTACTCAAGGAAGCGACCGCTCACGGTCTTACCCGTCTCTGGGAAAGTCTGCGAGGTACCCTGTGCATAGGAGCCACCGCCGACGAAAGCGAAGGTGCTCGCAAGCATAGTGCCCGCAGCTAAGATGGAAAACCACTTCTGTTTACCCATGTCCTGTTCCTCCAAAATAATCGCGTCTTCTGGACGCACTAAATTACGGAGACATCAGGGGACAACGTCTATCAATGATAGATGCCTCGGACGATATTACGCCGTCTTTCTGCTGAAAAGACGTTGTCAAACGACATAGCTAAGAACTATGCTCGCCAGATATACCAACATTAATTATAGCAGCAATGTCAAGGGATGGCACAGTATTGATGTCAAGTAATCAGGGGGCTGTCAAAGAATACAGAGAGGCAAGCACGTTTGTAGGGCGCAGATTGTGAGCCAGGATCAGGCGCCGGCGGCCATCGTAGTACCAAGTGAGCAAAGAGCTTGAGTAGGAGCAACTGTCCGCGACTGCGAGCAATTGCATCTCTCCAGGTAAATAGCAATGTTCCACTCTCATATGTTGGTGCTGCTGCCGGGCAGACAGGGCCACCATAGGGGCTGCAAGCGCACACACTTATGGTTCCAGTTTCTCTACAGCTTACCGCCATGATCTACCCACACGGTCGGCTTAGCCCCGGCGTGCATATTGGTTCCGGTGATACTCGGAAGCCAATACCTTGAGGGTAGATTCTTCTATTTCTCCTTACTACGCCAGGGCCTTGGTGGCTTCCGCCAGGTTCAGCCTGTTGACACGCCGGATTGCGGGGAGCGCGGCCAATTCCATCGTCAACAGAATGCCCACCGAGGCGAGCACGTAGCTCAGCGGAGCGATCACGATCTTGAACTGAATCAGGTCTGAAGAGAAAGCCGCGCCCATCTGAGATGCCACCCAGCTTCCCAGGAGGATGCCCGGTATGAGGGCCGCGAGCCACATGAACACGTTCTCGAGCGTCAATTGCCATGTGATATTGCCGCCTCCCATACCCATAGCGCGCATTGTGGCAAACTCTCTTCTGCGCTCCAACACGTTCACCGTCATGGCGTTGAACAGCAGGGCGAAAGCCATGGCCACTGCGAAAGCCAGCACCGCACCCATGAAAGCATAGAAGAGGCCCATGAGCGACTGCCAATCGCTCTCAACCTCCGATTTTAGTTTCACGCTTGCCACGCCTGGCAAGTTGTACAATTCGGCCTTAATAGCGTGCGCCTGTGCGCTGTCCACAGTTAGATACAGCCCGTTGAAGACCGGCCGGGAGGATACTTCACTACCCGCTCCACCTGTACTCATGCTGGCCAGGTTCAGGGCGGCATTCAGGGAAACAAATGCCGCCGAACCGCTCAATTCCTCGGATGTGCCTCCAAGCGTGAAGTCCGCATTTCCCATAGGAGTGCTCACCCGGAGAGTATCACCTGCGGAGAGATGGAGCTTGCCGGCCAGCCCGGGCGTGAGCACTATTCTATTGCCCGAAAGGGCCTCCTCGGGCGTGGTACCTTCGGAGATTTGCAGCGCATGCATCTTCTGGGCGGGATCGAACGCTGTGACAAAGGCGTCCACGCTTTGTCCGTTGGCTTGCAGGCTGGCCGGAAGCTGGATTATCGGCTCGATTTGTTTCACGCCCGCCCAACCCCTGACATGGTCGAGAATGGGCTGCTGTTGAGACTCATTGAAGGTCGCCGAGACGTCCCAGCGCTCTACGTCCTCAAAATTGTGGCTAAGCAGGTACGACATCGAGTCGAACATGCCCCAGCTCATGAGGATAAGCATGAAGGCCAGCAGTATACCCAGTCCCGTACTGAGCGAGCGACCACGCACCCGAAATACGTTGCGCAGCGGCAGGCGCAACCAGATGGAAGGATGCAGACCCCGCAGCATCCGCTCCAACCAGGATACCCGCCCGCTTACCAGCGCCAGGGCGGGATCCATGCGCATCGCATCGGCAGGGGCCAAGCGCACAGCGGCACGAGCCGGCCCGGCGCAGGCGAGCAGCGAAAAGAGCAAGCTAAGGCCCAGTCCAATGAGCACCAAGTCGGGGTAGATGCGCGACTCTACCAGTGGAATACCCAGTTCTCCCGCGTATTCGCTTGTGACCACGTTCGAGAGGAGCAGCCCGCCTGGTGTGCCTATAAGAGCTCCTGCCAGCGCGATTAACAGCCCGAACGTCAGATAGTGCGCTACGACAGCGCCATTGCTGTAGCCCAGTGCTTTCAACAGTCCGATCTGCGGCTGCTGAGCGCGCACCGTGCGTCCCAGCATCGCGTACATCGAAATAGCAGATACAATGAGGATCAAGGCAGGCATTAGTATAGACAGCTCGCGGTAACCGTCCAGATCAAGGCTGAGTGCTTCGTTGGACGGCTGGGCCGAACGCGGGGTCACGGCAGTCACGCCATAGGGGGCAAGCGTGGCCTGAACATCGTTTTGCACCTTCTGCCGGTCGGCACCTGGGGAATAGCGCACGGCAATATCGTTTATTGCGCCGCTCTCTTGCCCTTCCTGCTCCTGTGTCTGTGTGTGCGTCTGCAATTGCTGCAATTCGGGCAGCGGCACAAACAGCACGGCGAAAGTACTGGCCGAAGGGAGTATATCCTGCCTGCTCGGGGTAACGATTAGATACTCAGGGCTGGCGGCTACCCCGGCCACCGTAAAGTCGATCTTTTGCCCATTTATGATCGGGCTGACTGTGCCTCCCGGCTGGATCCCGTAAATATCTGCGAAGTGCTTTTCGACCAGGGCGGTACGCGTATCATCTGCGGCAAGATAGCTGCCCTGCGTGACCAGTATGTCGTTTACCGAAGGGTGCTGCCCTGGAGGCAGCCCGATCAGGCGGGCGCGTATTTGCTCGCCACTTGAAAGCTGGAAGCCGGTGTCTACAACCAGGCGGCCGGTCGAACTTTGCACGCCTGGCACCTGCGCCACGGAGGCCGCAGCATTCTCGGGTGCAGACTGTACAGAGAAAGTAACATCTGCGAACTTGAGGCGATCATATGTGCTGTTGTACGAGGTAGACAGGTCACGGTACGCCCCAACCAGTGCGATGAAACTGGCGATGCCGAGCGCTACTATGAAGACCAGCGCACCGGTCTGGGCCATCGATGACCGCAGGTCGCGGAATGTTTTGCGTAAAAGGATGTTCACCGGGGAAATCTCCTGGGTCTTACTGACCCATAAATCTATGGGTTGACGGCTACGAGGTTACCAGGCTACCAGGTCAGTTCGGCCACCGGGAGGGGGTGAGCGTTGGCCTCTATGCGGTCGATTATGCCATCGTGCAGCCTCACCACCCGGTCGGCGATAGGGGCGATCGCGGTGTTGTGAGTGACCAACAAGACGGTAGAACCTTCCTGTTCGTTCAGGTCGCGGATCACCTGTAACACTTGCTGCCCGGTGGCTGCATCGAGATTGCCTGTCGGCTCATCACACAGGATCAGAGGGGGGCGTGTAGCAAGTGCTCGCGCAATAGCCACACGCTGCTGCTCGCCTCCCGATAGCTGGGAAGGAAAGTGATGGGCACGCTCCTTCAGGCCCACCAGGCCGAGGAGATCGATCGACTCGCCCCGCTGCCTGCTCCCATCCCCTTCTACGAGGGCGAGAGCCAGCTCGATGTTTTCGGCCGCGGTCAGCGTGGGGATCAGGTTGAAGAACTGGAACACGAAACCAACCTTGCGCCTGCGGTATGCGGTCAGTTGTCGCTCGTCATAGCGGGCTATGTCCTCCCCATCCACGTATACCGACCCGCCCGTTGGCCTGTCCAGCCCGCCGATCAGGTTGAGGATGGTAGTCTTTCCACCCCCCGACGGGCCGAGCAGCACCACGAACTCGCCCCGATTGACGAGCAGATCAAGGCCGCGCAGCGCCTGGACGGTAACCTCGCCCATTTTGTAATCGCGCGTGAGCGCCCTCAGATCAATCAATGGTTCCGGCGATGTAGCCGACACGGACGATGTAGGCGACATAGATTGCAAGACGGACATTGCATTCTCCTTCAGATCTCTCTTAGATCTCCTCTTTTTGACCGAATCTACCGCTAACCGCTCTTCGTAGCGGCTGTAGAAGCCGGTTGCGCCGAAAACTAACATGTAGAGCCCGGCAGTCAGGTGGAAGTGTCAGGTTCGCGTGAACGTACTCAACGCTCCTTCTTCATCCCCTCCAGCAGTAGCCTCATCGACCCCTCCATGCTCTGCCGCAATGGCACCATTTCGGGATCGACTACCCAGAGCAGCAGCAGACCCTCGTATATGCCGATTATAGTTATGGTCGAGGACTGCGCGTCGATTTCGCGAAACTCACCGGCGTCGATTCCTTGCTGGACGATGGCTCCCAGTTCCTGTTGGTAGCGCTTGAAGTATTGCAGGAGGTACTGCTTCACAAAACTCTGGCGGCCCAGCAACCCCAAAATATCGAAGGACAGAGAGGTGAACCAGGCCGTACGCTCTATCTCGACAGCGCTGTGCCGGGCATAGGCGAGAAGTCGCTCGCTAGCCGGGCCTTCAGCATGGAGCAGGGTACGCAATTCGGAGAAATCGCGCTCGAAAAAGCGCTTGAGCAAAGCGTCGATGATAGCGTCCTTGCTCCGAAAATACCAGTAGAGAGCTCCTTTACTCAGGCGGGCTTCCTCACTGATATCTTCCATGCGCGCCTTGTGGAAGCCCAACCTCGCGAACACCGCGGTGGCTGCTTCAAGAATTTGGTTCCGGCGCTCTTCGCTTACGTCGGGTTTCGGGGTCATAAGCCAGATAGCTCCTCTTCACCTTTAGAATAACTGACTGACCAGTCAGTCAGTTTCATGATATATCAACTTCCCCATGATGTCAATACTCTTGTATCGAATTGATCGCTGATTTTCAACAAGTGCGGTTCTATTACTAGAAATTGCTGTTTCGGCGGATGTATACTTGACAACACTCCTACACCCGCGTCCTACAAGAAATGCGTGATAGTTACAGGCCGTGATTGTTGAGCGATGAACGTCCTCAACTGCTCACTGGACCAAAGGAGCAACTATGTCTCATCACTACTCCGGACCCGATTTCAGCTTTCCAAATGGAGATGCCCGCCTCGATGTGTGCGACCTGTTCGCCTTCCCGAAGCCGGGGGATGCCAACAGATCGATCCTGATCATGGACGTACATCCGTCAGCCGGTGTGAATCCTCCCGGTCCCACTACAACGGAACCATTCGCACCTGAGGCAATATACGAGATCAGGATCGACACCGACGGCGATGCGGTCGCAAATATAACTTACAGCGTCCGGTTTTCGTCATCGGGCAATGAGGCCACAACGTCCACTCTCCGCCGCCTTGAGGGGGCAGACACCACCGGAAGCGGTGATAGAGGCGAGGTAATCGTTGCAGACGCGCCCGTTTCCACCGGGCGAGATGCACAGGTGGTGGAGGCCGGCGATTACCGCTTCTTCGCGGGCTGGAGGAGTGATCCCTTCTTTTTCGATGCCGGAGGGGCACTAAACAACTTTCAGTTCACGGGCGACGATTTCTTTGCTGACAAGGATGTGTGTAGTATCGTGTTGGAGTTACCCAACAGTGCGCTCACGTCGAGCAGAGTGGGCCTCTGGTTGCGGGTCTTGGTCCCGGCCGATGGTGCCGGCGAGGGCTGGGTACAGGCAGATCGCGGGGCACGTACTCAGCAAGTGCCGATAATCTGCCCGAACGAAGAGAAGGTGGCGTATGTCAGCGGCGAACCGTCCGGTGACTCCCGCTTCCTCGATAGCTTCGCGCACGTACTGGAGCAGGCAGGTGGGTATAGCCCAGAGGAAGCCAAACGCGTAGCGGGAACGTTGCTGCCGGATATCCTGCCTTACAACCCCAGTCAGCCGGTGGCCTACCCTCACAACGGTCGTGCTCTCACCGATGATGTAGCCGATACGACCTTCACCCTGTTAACCAATGGAAAGATTACTGAGGACAAGGTGGGCCCACATACGGACTTCATCTCGGATTTCCCCTACCTTGGTCCTCCTCACAACGCGTACAACGCTTAAAGGCACGGGGAAGGGCGCGTCGCCTTTGTTTGGAGTTATAATGGAGATGAAATCCTGCCTGAAATCGGCTGGTAAACTGGATTAGAAGGATGTCAATGGAACTAATCTCCGTTAATGTGACGCTACCAAGGGAAGTTGCCTACAGAGGGAAAGAGGTGAGCACAGGAATCTTCAAGGAGCCGGTGGAAAGCAGGGTGATGCTTCGCACGCTCAATCTCGATGGCGATAGGCAGGCTGATCTGGACAACCATGGCGGGCCGTTCAGGGCTGCATATGTCTACACCCACGAGAACTTTGTGCACTGGCAAGACGAGCTTAGACTGGAAAAAATCGGCTTCGGCAAGTTCGGGGAGAACTTCACTGTTACAGGGATGCCTGAGGATGAGGTGCACATCGGTGATATCTTTCGAGTGGGCGGGGCAATTGTGCAAGTTACGCAGCCGCGCGGACCCTGCTTTAAGCTGGGTATAAGGATGGGCAGGCCCAGCTTCCCCAAGTTGTTCCTGGCGAGCGGCAGGGTGGGCTTTTACTTGCGAGTGCTGCAAGAGGGCGAAGTTGGCGCGGGCGATATGATCGAGCGTGTTGAAACGCACCCTGAGCGCATGACTGTGCGCGAGGTGATTCACCTGCTTTACTTCGACCCCGAGAACCGGGAGGACTCGCTTAGAGCAGCTGGCCTGGAAGCCCTGACGCCTCGCTGGCGCGACATATTCGCATCCCGCGTTGCTTGAGATAACAATATCCTGGCTGTTCTATGTGGCGTACGAACAGAAGAGGCGTCCCCAGTATATGGAGCGCCTCTTCTTTGCTGTGCGTGTGTGAGGTAAGGTTTACGCTACCTGAGCAACCTGTGTTTCGGCACCAAAGGGCGATGCGTCACCGGTATCCTCGAGCTTGTCGGCAAGGGTCAGGGCAGGCAGACCAATCAAGGCCACAGTGCCTCCGAGCACGCACATTACCCCGGACAGGAGGAAGACGAGCGGGATGCCTATCACGGAGCCGAGCAATCCAGCCAGGCCCATCGAACCGAGGCTAGCTGTGTCGCTAATCGTGCCAATGCCGCCGCCAACTCGCCCTAGCTGGTTGTTGGGAACGACGATTTGCATCAGTGTCATCACGCCGGTGTTGATTGGCGCAATAGCCAGCCCTACCACGAACATGACAGCGACCACTAGCCAGTAGCTGGGCAGATAACCAATCGGTATCGTGGCAAGCCCCGCGATAACAAGGCCCCAGACGACGAACTCTTTAGGCTTACGGTTGGAGAGCAAGTTGCCGACAGCTACGCTCGCGATCACCATTCCGGCGAAGAATGCCGTGTCAATGACGGCGAAGCGCCAGCCAAGCTCGCCCGACTCGGTAATGCCGTACTCCGACTTAAGGAAGGATACCCACAGGACGTTGAGCGCGCCAACACCCAGCATGGTTATCCCGAACACAACGGATAGGGTCGCCATGACTTTATTGAAGGCCAGTGCCTTTACTCCGATCACAAGCTCTTTGCCGACCCTGGCGAATCCGCCTCCCTCAGTGGGCATTTCGGGAGCAGGGTTCGTGGCCTCTTTGGGCAGCCGCAGCTTCCAGATGGCGACAGCGGAAATCAGGTATGATGCCGAGTCCAGGACGAAGGCGATCCATTCGTTCCCCGCGCCGAGCACGAAGAATGTCCCTCCGGCAAGCACAGGGCCAAGCACAAAGGCCATCGTCATTGAGGTCTGTGAGAGGGCGTTGGCGGCGGTCAGCTGCTCGGGCGGTACCAACTTGGGTATCAACGCGCCCTTGGCGGGGTTGAAGAAGGTTCCCACAGCCGATTGGGCAAACGCAAGGAAGTACATCAGCCAGAGATTTCTTGTCAGGAAGGCGGGGATCATGGCCAGGGTAAGGGCGGGACGTATGAGGTCGGAGGCGAGCATGGTCAGGCGGCGGTCCCACCTGTCCACGAATACTCCAGCGAGTATGCCGAAAAGGAGGCGCGGCAACGTGGTGGCGATCATAACGCCCGACACCTGCTGCGTAGTCACGGCAACATCATTTGAAAAGGTTCCAACCACGACCATGATTGCAAGGAAGGCGAAATAGTCGCCCATCTGGGAGATTACCTGGCCGAACCATAGGTTGCGAAAGTTACGATTCCTCAGGATCGTTATAAATGTAACACGCTCAGTGCTTGTCTCTACGCCGGCTTGTTTGCTCTCTTCTCGCTCGAACATCGTGCCTCCATGGTTGTGCTTCGGGTCTAATCTCTGAAGTAATAATATACCCTGCTGCTTGTTCTGGGACAATCGGTCTTAGTGTGTAAATCGGGTAGGACTGTAAGACCGGATGGGGCATGACCTTAGACGGGTCCTGAAGGGTCACAATGGAGTAAGCCGAGGGGTGTTTATTCTTTCGCCCCTACGGTGCTGGCGGGCAGGGGGTGATATACCCCAGCAGATGTAGTCAGGTAAGCACGGGTAGCTTAAGGAGGGTTGCCTATGGGAATCGTCTAACGAAGCCTTTAAGTTCAGTAACCACTTTTGCCACATACTCGTCGCTATCTGAGTACGTTATCAAGTCTGTAATTCTTTGAAGTTCGCTTTTCATTACGTCATATGCAGATTGTGCCACTTCTATACTCGACAGATACCTGGTATGAACCAGCCAGCCGCCGATACCACATGTAATAGCAAAGGCAGCTGTAGAAGTGTCTCTCTCTAGAGTGATCTGGGCGCCTTGAGTGTTACGCTCATCGCTCATAATAGTGCCATTTTCCGTGCCTGTATGCCCCACATTCTGTTGAATCATTTCCCAATTGTCATTGGATCCCTGATTTGCTGTCGTCATTGCTTAACCAACCAAATCCAGTTGAGTCGCTGATTGCCAAATGCTCTAAGAAGTGATAACCCCTCTTGATTAGCTAGCTCATTGCGGTTTATCAGGTCAGGTCGCAAAGAGATTACGAAGTAGGATAGTGACCGGAGGCGCAAAGCTAAAGTAATTAGACCTTACCTGGGGTTTTATGCGCGTTCAGGGTGTCGGGCAAGAGGGGTTCTATGAGGCCAAGCGGGCCAAGGGCCGGGCGGATGTCTCGGAAGCGGCGCTCCCCTCTTATGATGCGGCATACAGCCTGCCAGAACGCCGGCATCCGCTTGGGGAGCACGTAGCAGGCGCGCGGGAAATAGATGTAAATATGCAGCCATCTGCGCGCTGAGGCGAGGTCTGGCATGAGGAGCGTATCGAGTTGACGCTGGTAGTCAGGGATGTCTGTGGCTTGCGCTATGGCGTTGGCCGCCAGCTGGCCGCTACGGATTGCCCAGTATATGCCCTCGCCTGTGAAGGCTTCCACCAGGCCGGCTGCGTCGCCAACCAGCAAGGCTCGTCCCTTCTGGACAGCAGCACCGGGGCGACGGCACGGCAGCAAGTAGCCGTGGGTTCTGATCTCGCGCCTTGTTCCGGGCACACGGCCTGCGGTGTGCATGGCGTCGTATTCTTTCAGGTGCTTGCCGTAATCCGCGATTCTCGGCACGCCGCCTACGCCGACACTGAGATGATCGCCTTTGGGGAAGACCCAGCCGTAAGATGCGTGAAGCTCGCCCAGATCCAGTCCGAGTTTATCTTTCCAGTAATCCATCGCGGTGGGTTCTACCTCGATCTCTGTTTCAAGCGCGGCGAGCGCCCAGCGGTCGGTCATTAGCCCGAGGTTTTTCGCCACGCGCCCGGTCGCGCCGTCCGCTCCTACGAGGTAGTCTGCCGTGAAGTTGCCCTTCGAGGTGGTGACGCTCACGCCATGCTTGTCCATCTCGACCGATTCGACGGTGGTTTCGTCCATGAGGGTGGCGCCCGCCTCAACCGCCTGCTCTGTCAGATAGTTGTCAAAGCGGCTGCGCTGGACCATATAGACGAGCGGCTCTTTGCTTTCGCGGATATACGGCGCGGTAGTGCGCCAACTGATGTCCATCTTGTAGAGGCTGCGCTCTATTACAGGGTCTATGCTGAATGGGAGAGCCCGGGCAGACTTGAATGTTATGCCGCCGCCGCAGGTCTTGTAGCGGGGAAGTTTGGCTTTCTCCAGCAGGAGTGTGCGCAGACCGGCGCGCGCAAGGCCGTAGGCGGCTGTGGCCCCCGATGGCCCTGTGCCTACTACAACCGTGTCGTACCGGTGAGCTGTCATGTTTGCATGCGCTCCTGGAGAATGACTATATGCAAGTATATGCGGTAGAACGTAAAACGCAAGGGTTTGGATTGTTTGGGGGACATCCTAACCACCTGGATGCGGCGTGCCGTGCCCATCCTTTTTGTGCTGGTTGGGTAGAGCACAAACGCCCCTCACCCCCAACCCCCTCTCCCCGCGAAGCGGGGCAAGGGGGCTTTTTATTTGGGAAGGAGAATGGGGGACACCCCCATACCTCCGTCATGGGCTCCGCCCCTGTCATCCCCTTCTGGTTCGGGAGATTGCGGGCGTTCTCCTCAACCCCTTACGTCAGGCGCAAGGCGCAGCTGCTTACTTGACACCCTATAGCTGTTGTGATACCATTGAGGCTGTACAATAGAAAACCGATATCAGGACTCTTATCGAGATGGGCGGAGGGATCGGCCCCGTGAAGCCCGGCAACCGGGTCAGGCATTATAAAATGCTCGACCGTCGGTGCCAAATCCGTCAGGCATTGCCTGAAAGATGAGAGAGGACCAACAGGCACCGCCATGCTTTGTTCTCTCATTTTGAGAGGACTTTTTTTTGCCCGTTGGCATATAAACTGCGTATTGTTCCTTATTTTTAGGAAGGAACAACGCAGAAAGCAAGCAAGTAGATAAAGAGGATGTCACAACTTACAGTCAGAGGATCAATAGAAAACGGCATTGTCGCACCTGTGGAGTGGTTGCCCGACGGCACCCTCCGATTGGTGGACCAGACCATACTCCCGCTCAGGCTGGAGTATATCCTTTGCCGCGATGTTGACACACTGGCCGATAGTATCCGTACCCTCAAGGTCCGTGGCGCTCCTTCAATTGGTGTTGCTGCGGGCTACGGCCTCTGTCTAGCGGCCGCTAACTCCAATGCTGCTGATGTATCGTCGCTTCTCGATGATGTTCAGCAGGCCGCCTCTTCACTGGCGGCTACGCGACCTACGGCTGTCAACCTGGCGTGGGCGCTTGAGGAAGTCTTGCAGGCTGCTCGCGCAGCGGCACAGACAGGCAGCATTGACGCGGTCAAACAGGCGATCCATACCGCCGCGCTCCGATTGGACCTCGAAAACCAGGACGCTAACAAGCGAATGGGCCTCGCGGGTGCCGAGCTTTTCCACAACGGCATGAACATCATCACCCACTGCAACGCCGGGCCGCTCGCTGCGGGCGGCATTGGCTCTGCGCTCGGCGTTATTTACACAGCGCACAGCCAGGGGAAGAGTCTGCACGTATGGGTAGATGAAACGCGCCCATTGTTGCAGGGTGCGCGTCTGACCACCTGGGAGCTACAGCAGTGGGGCGTGCCGTGTACGCTTGTAGCCGACAATATGGCGGCGTCCCTCATGGCTGCGGGCAAGGTCGATGCCGTGCTGGTGGGTGCCGATCGCATCGCCGCGAACGGTGACACTGCCAATAAGGTAGGCACATACGGTTTGGCTGTGCTGGCCCATGCCCACGGCATACCGTTCTATGTGGCAGCCCCTACATCCACGTTCGATCTGAGTTGCCCCGCGGGCAGCGATATTGTCATAGAGCAGCGCCATGCTGACGAGATTACGCACCATGGCGGGAAGCTATACGCGCCCGATGGGGTTGCCGTTTACAATCCTGCATTCGATGTCACCCCTAACAGGCTGATAAGTGCTATAATTGCCGAGTCTGGTATTTCGCGTGCGCCTTATGGTGAGAGCCTGAAGCAAGCATGGACGGCTGGACGTTCGGTTGAAGAAAGAGCTATTTCAAAGGAGTATTTTCACGCCAGGCCCTGATTTGCCCATTGATAAGCTGAGCGTCCTGGCTCGAAACAACAAACATATATGAGCACACTCATTACGGGTTCTGTCGCCTACGACAATATCATGGACTTTCCGGGCCATTTCAAGGACCATATCCTACCGGAGAAGATCCATGTGCTAAACCTCTCGTTCCTGGTTGATACATTGAAGCGGCAGCGCGGCGGTGTCGCTGCAAACATCGCCTATACAATGGCTCTCCTTGGTGCGCCCCCCTCTCTTTTTGCTTCCGTGGGTGCAAACGATTGGACTGACTACAAGGAATGGCTGGACAAGCACGGCATCGACACTCGCTTTGTCGAGGTGGTGCCCGACGAATTCACGGCTACCTGCTATATAACCACAGACCTTGATAACAACCAGATCACAGGCTTTTACACAGGTGCGATGGCGCGTGACAAGCAGCGCTCGCTTAAGTCGGTGCCGCGTGAAGAGCTTGATCTCGTGGTGATCGGGCCAACCGAGCCTGAGCCGATTGTGCGCTTTACCCGCGAGTGCCAGGAGTTGGGCGTGCCTTATGTTTACTCGCCCATCTGGCAGATTATCAGGATGAGTGGCGATGAACTTGCAGAGGGTGTGCGTGGCGCTAAGGTCGTGGTCGCCAACGACTACGAATACGAGCTAATCAAGGACAAGACGGGCCTCGATCAGCACGGCATACTCGACCATGCCGAGATGGTTGTGACCACTAAAGGCGAGCACGGCTCTGTTATCATGACCCGTGACGAAATTGCTGTTATTCCTGCCGCCACGCCTCTCAAAGTTGTTGACCCTGTCGGTGCGGGCGATGCCTACCTGGGTGGGCTTGTTTACGCTTTGAACGCGGGTATGGACGTTCATCGTGCGGGCCGTGTGGCATCGTTGGCGGCTGTTTATGCTGTAGAGAATTATGGCACGCAGGCACACGCCTACACACATGCCGAGTTCGCGGAGCGATACAAGGAGAACTTTGGCGAGGAGCCTGTAATCGCCGAGGCCCTTTCTGCCGCCAAGTAGGAAGCTTATGGAACGGTCAACCCTGCAAAATAACCCAAATGGTAAGGAAGTGTTGTCGGGCAAGCACATCCTTGTGGTGAACGACACACAGGAGATACTGGAGCTTTTCCGCGCCATCCTGGAGGATGAAGCAGACTATACTGTTACCCTGGACTCCGTTCACCCGCTGATGTTGGATCGGGTCAAGGAGCTTAAACCTGATCTGATTATTAGCGACCATGTTTTCGGAGAAGAGAAGGTCGGGTGGCAGTTTATACAAAGGCTGCGGATGGACCGCGAAACGGCACCCATACCTATAATAGTGTGCAGCGGTGCTATCAAAGAACTGAAAGAAATGGAAGGCTACCTGGTTTCAAAGAACATCGGTGTCCTATATAAGCCGTTCGATGTAGATGAATTGCTTGAGCTTGTGGCTATGAAGCTATCCGAGGATGAGAATGCGTCCGACGAGAATGCCCACGGCAGGGTTAAGAAGAGGCGAGCAAGAAATGGCTAAAAAGCACATCGTAGTTATCAACGACACAGAAGAAATACTGGAGCTTTTCCGCTCCATCATAGAGGACGAAGCCGGTCACGAGATGATTGCATTCACCTTCAAGCCGGAGATGATGGAAGACATCAAACAGGCGAAACCGGACTTGATTATCTGCGACTACATGTTTGGTAAGGAAGCCCTTGGCTGGCAGCTCGTACAGAAATTGCGCATGGACAGAGGCACTGAGCGTGTTCCGGTTATCATTTGCAGCGGTGCTGTAAGAGAGTTACAGGATCTGGAAGGCGTACTCGCTGAGAAGTCGATAGGTATATTGATCAAGCCTTTTGATGTGGATGAACTTCTGCAAATGATGAGCCGGAAACTGGACCCGGCTACCAATATGGAAGCAAAGCGAACAGAGCAGAAAAGATAGGCCGGGAAAGTCTCCGGCAACAAGAAATCGGCAATTTGACGATTGACGGTGGGGCGAACCAGGTGTGATAAAACCGGTAATAGCTGGAAAGCCCCGCCCTTTACATTATTGATCATGAAGAAGCGTGGAACGTGACGCGAGCAAGGTGTTGGGGGAGCAACACGCCGCCATCCGTATTACGCAGACGTTACTACGTTCTGCGTACTGCGTAAAGTCAAAACAAAAACGCCCTGCGCGGTGCGCTAGAAACTGCACGTAGTATCCAGGAAGTTGATCAATCAACCCAAAATAGGAGAACACTGAAATGGTACTGGAAACCAACAAGAAATTTGAATTGCCTCTGACCGAAGGCGCTCCCGTAAAGTCACACGTAAAGGATCTTAGCCTGGCCGAGCGCGGCCGCCGTCGGATCGAGTGGGCCGAGGCAGAAATGCCTGTGCTGCGCCTGATTCGCGAGCGGTTCGAGAACGAGCAGCCGTTGAAGGGCATCCGCCTGTCGGCTTGTCTTCACGTAACAGCTGAGACCGCTAACCTGATGCGTACCCTTAAGGCGGGTGGCGCGGAACTGGCGCTCTGCGCCTCCAACCCCCTCTCGACACAGGACGATGTGGCTGCATCGCTGGTGCAGGACTTCGGCGTTTCGACATTCGCCATCAAGGGCGAGGACACCGAGAGCTACTATAACCACATCGTTGCTGCCCTCGACTTCCGTCCTCAGATCACAATGGACGATGGTGCCGATTTGGTTTCGTCCATGCTCTTTATCGCGCTTGACCGCCTCAAGGATGTTCACCCCAAGGTGAACGAGTGGGCATCGAGCATCAGCGCCGAGGAGCGCGCTTCCTTGCTCAGCGATGTGCTGGGCGGCAGCGAAGAGACCACCACAGGCGTTATTCGCCTGCGCGCCATGGAGAAGGACAACGTACTAAAGTTCCCCATCCTGGCTGTAAACGAATCGGACACCAAGCACCTTTTTGACAACCGCTACGGAACCGGACAGAGCACCATCGACGGTGTAATGCGCGCCACTAACATGCTGCTGGCGGGCAAGATAATGGTAGTGTGCGGCTATGGCTGGTGCGGACGCGGTCTTGCCTCGCGAGCACGCGGCATGGGCGCTCGGGTTGTCGTAACAGAAGTACAGCCGGTGCGCGCTCTTGAAGCCGTCATGGAAGGCTACGAAGTTATGCCTTTAATGGAGGCTGCAACCCAGGGCGACATCTTCATCACCGTTACTGGCGACCTGAACGTAATTGACAGGCACCACATGGAAGCGATGAAAGATGGCGCGATCATGGCGAACAGTGGTCACTTCAACGACGAAATCAACATCCAGGCGCTGGTCGAGTTGACCGGTGGGCGCGGCGTGGAAGTGCGCGACTTCGTGGAAGAGTTTGTAATGCCGAGCGGCCGCAAGCTCTACCTCTTGGCCGATGGCCGCCTGGTGAACCTGGCAGCCGCCGAAGGCCACCCAGCCTCAGTGATGGACATGAGCTTTGCCAACCAGGCGCTTGCCGCCGAGTACATGGTAAAGCACGGTCCTACACTTGAGCCGAAGGTCTATGTCATACCGGAGGAGCTTGACCATGAGATAGCCCTTCTGAAGCTTACCGCGATGGGCGTCAGCATTGACGTCCTGACCGAAGAGCAGAAGAAGTATCTTGCCTCCTGGGAAAGCGGAACGTAGGAAGTAGCGAGTACTGCGTACTACGTAGTTGTCAGTTGATGGCGGTCGGCGGTCTGCCGTCGGCGGCCACACGCAGTACGCAGTACGCAGTACGACACAATGAAGAAGATTCTACCAGGCTTATATACTTTTACCGGCCTGCTGGTTGGGCGGGTCTACGCTATCGAGGATGTCGATGGCTTGACGTTGGTTGATGCCAGCGTGTCGTTTGCTCCGAGCAAGATCGTGAAGCAGATTGCAGAGCTTGGTTACAAACCGGAAGATATCAAGCGGATCCTCATTACACATGCGCACCCCGACCACATCGGTGGGCTGCGTGAGCTACAGGCACAAACCGGGGCGCAGGTGTTTGTGTCGGGAGGCGAACGCGCTGTAGTCGAGGACGAGGCTCCTATTCCCGGACCCGACCCCGAAAAGCAGCCGTTTATCTTCAAGCTGCTTCGCTCACCGGCCATGACCTTCAAGCCAACCCCGGTTGCCCGCGTTTTACATGACGGCGATGTGATTGAAGAAGTGATGGGCGGGCTGCATGTCGTGGCGACGCCAGGGCACGCACCGGGACACATCGCGTTCTGGCAGCCGGAGAAGCGTGTGCTGTTCTGCGGCGATGTTATGATGGCGCTGAGGCGCAACAGGCTTCAGTTGCCGTTCCGCATGGTCACGGTCGATATGGACCAGGCAAAGCAGAGCATAAAGCGGGTAGCTAACCTGAACGTGCGTGTACTTTGCCTGGGACACGGCAAGCCCATTGGAAGGGATACGGCCTCACTGATAAAGGCTTTTGCCGGCAAGGTGAGTGCCTAGGGAAGAAGAAGTTACAGACATGAAACCGGCAGCCGGAATACATACTATGAGCGGCCAACTTCCGGAAGAAATATATTATGACCAAACTCGAGCATTCGGCTATCTGATTTCTTCTCTGTAACTTGCAATTAGCAACTCCTGAAAGGAGAAAGGAAACTACTAAAATGGCAAAAGAAACACACCAGACAACTTTCATGTCGTCGCCCCAGTTATTCCTGACTTCCGAGTCGGTAACTGAGGGCCACCCTGACAAGCTGTGCGATCAGATCTCGGACGCCGTACTTGACGCGATCCTCGAAAAGGACCCCGATGCACGCGTGGCTTGCGAGACAGCTACTACTACCGGCCTGATAGTGGTAATGGGCGAAATTACCACCGATGCCTGGATTAACGTGCAGAAGATTGCGCGTGATACCGTCGAACAGGCGGGCTATACCGACGCAGGTTACGGCTTCGACGCAGAGACCTGCGCGGTGCTTGTGTCTCTGCACGAGCAATCGGGCGATATAGCGATGGGCGTGGACGAGGCTCTCGAGTCGAAAAAGGGCGAGATGTCGGACGGCCTATCGGTGGCGACCGGCGCGGGCGACCAGGGCATGATGATTGGCTTCGCCTGCAACGAGACAGAGGAGCTTATGCCCCTTACTATCTCGCTGGCCCACAAGCTGACCCGCCGCCTCGCTGAGCTTCGCAAGAACGGCACGCTTTCCTGGCTGCGACCCGACGGCAAGAGCCAGGTCACAGTTGAATACAAGTACGGCAAGCCCGTTCGCGTCGACGCTGTGGTCATATCCACGCAGCACGCACCGAACGTGTCGCTGAGCGAGATACAGGAAGCCATCGAGCGCGAGGTTATCCGCGAGATCATCCCGGCACACCTGCTGGACGAGCAAACCAAGTTCTATATCAACCCCACCGGCAGGTTCGTTACAGGCGGACCAATGGGCGATGCGGGCCTGACAGGGCGCAAGATCATCGTTGACACATACGGTGGAATTGCTCGCCACGGCGGCGGAGCGTTCTCGGGGAAAGACCCGACGAAGGTAGACCGCTCTGCTGCTTATGCCGCTCGCCACGTCGCGAAGAACATAGTCGCCGCCGGCCTGGCCGAGCGCTGCGAGCTACAGCTTTCGTATGCAATCGGTGTGGCCCACCCCATCTCCATCATGGTAGAGACATTCGGAACAGGCCGCATATCCGATGACGAGATACTTGCACTTATCAACAAGCATTTCGACCTGCGCCCCGGCGCGATCATCCGCGACCTGAAGCTGCGCCGCCCGATCTACAGGGCAACAGCAGCCTACGGCCACTTCGGGCGCACCGACATCGATGCACCCTGGGAAGCGACTGACAAGGCAGACATCCTTCGCAAGGAAGCCGGACTCGGCAGCGAAGCCGCCGTTGAGGTGCTTGTCACAGCATAATTAAAGCAACCGCGCCCCACGCCAGGAAAAGAGCAGGCGTAGTGGCGTGCTAAGCGACATACTGCGTAGCGCATGCTATGAAGTATTATCAGGAGCCAGGGGAGTGTCTATTGCGCTCCCCTGACTTCGATTACGCATTGTATATTTCAGAGTGTGGTAGGCAGGAGTGCTGGTTGTAATGCCAGACTTATGAAGGTTATGAAGGGGGCGCAGGGGAACGCCTGCCGGGGTATGAGCGAAGCGGGGGCGGGGTGTCCCCTGACACTTCTCTCTTCTAAGAGACTCCCCTCCCACACGTGGAGGGGCTGGGGGTGGGTCTTGCCTTACCAAGATGTAAGATAACCATCCCCCGTGTGAGCACTTACACATGGCTGATGCAAAGTCTGGAATGCTGGTGAACGGACCACCACCTAGACTTTGTCATTCTGAACGCAGTGAAGAATCGCTACGCCTGGCAGATTGCTATGGAGGTTGATTCTTCACTGCGTTCAGAATGACACCGCCATGAGGGCACTCTTGTAACCGACTTTGCATCAGCGCTGCTTACACATTCGACAGATTGCGGATTAGTGGCCTGGGATGATAGAATAACCAACCGATGACTCCAGCTAACAGCGCGGGCGAACAATCCGCAACCCGCGATCCACAATCGATAACCCGGCAGCGGGTCTTTATCACCGGAGCCGGTGGCTTTGTCGGCAAGCACCTGCTTCGCTATCTCACATACAATACTGACTGGGAATTGTACGGCAACGCCCGCCACCGTCCTGACGACCCTGCTCTAGCGGCCGTGAATTGGTTGGCTATCGATCTGACCGACCACGAAGAGGCCGTCGCCAGCGTGGCCCAGATGAAGCCCGACTATGTGATCCATCTCGCCGCCCAGAGCAATGTACAGCGTGCTTTCCAGGACCCGGAAAGCACAATCATAAACAATATTGTCAGCGAGCTGAACATGCTGGAAGCGCTCCGCAAGGCGGCCCCACAGGCGCGCATCATGATAACTGGCTCTTCTGAGCAGTACGGTATGGTGCAGCCTCAATACATCCCGATTGATGAAGATACGCCATTTCGCCCCAATAACCCTTATGCTGTAAGCAAAGTGACACAGGATATGCTCGCGTTGCAGCACTTCCTCAGCTATGGGCAGAAGACGATACGGGTGCGTCCTTTCAACCATATCGGGCCGGGCCAGACCGAGCACTTTGTCACTGCGGCCTTCGCGAAACAGGTGGCGTTGATAGAGGCAGGGGAGCAGGAGCCTGTTATCTACGTCGGTAATCTGGAGGCCGAGCGCGATTTCACTGATGTGCGCGATATGGTGCGGGCTTATCACCTTGCCATCACACTTGGAGAGCCTGGAGAGGTCTACAATATTGGTTATGGCAAAGGACGCTCTATTCAGTGGATACTCGACACGCTGGTCGGCATGAGCAGCGTAAAGGTAGAAGTACGGCAGGACCCTGCGCGTATGCGGCCATCAGACATCCCGAGCCTTGTATGCAACCCTGCTCGCTTCAAACACCGCACCGGCTGGGAGCCCGAAATACCGATCGAGCAAACGCTCCGCGACATATTACACTATTGGAGAGAAGAGGTGGGAGGGAAGCGGGGGGCGTGAAACGTGAAACGCGAAACGTAAAGCCTAAAACGTAAAACGTAGGTTTCATTGCATCACGTTTCACGTTTCACGTTTTACGTTTTACGCGTTCCGTCCTTCGCCCCCCTCTGACAGTATGAAAGCAGTAATCCTTGTCGGCGGATTCGGCACACGGCTCCGCCCATTGACACTCAGCACACCCAAGCCGTTGTTGCCGCTGGTAAACAGGCCGTTCTTCGACCATACCCTCTTTATGCTGCGCCACCACGGAGTGACCGAGGTAGTGCTGGCGGTCGGGTATAAATCGGAGAGCTTTCAGCAGACCTACGGCGATGGGTCGAGCCAGGGAATGCGCCTCACGTATGTGTACGAAGACGATCCGCTTGATACGGGCGGGGCGATTAAGAATGTGGAAGCGCATCTCGACGCGGATGAGACGTTCCTGGTATTCAACGGCGATGTGCTAACAGATCTTGACCTGACGGACATGCTAAAGTATCACCGCGAAACCGGCTCAGTCTGCACCATTTCTCTGACGCCTGTGGAAGACCCAAGCCAGTATGGTGTGGTGGATATGGACGAAGCGGGGCGCATAACGCGGTTCACCGAGAAGCCGAAACGTGAAGAGGCGACCTCCAACTGGATAAACGCCGGCACATATATCATGGAACCTGAAGTGCTGGTGGGCATCCCGGCGGGCCAGAGGTGGTCGGTGGAGCGAGCGGTGTTCCCCGGACTGCTCAAAGAGGGCAGGCCGCTTTACGGCTACCGCAGCAACGCCTACTGGATGGATATTGGCACGCCCGACAAGTATTTGCAGGCGCACACCGATCTGCTCGGCGCTCTCCTGAAGCAGCAAATTGAGCCTGCTGGCGAGTTGCTGTCCGACGGCGTATGGGCAGGCGAGGGCACATTTGTCGATATTGGAGCAAGCGTCACAGGCCCGGTCGTGATGGGGAAAGGTTGCCACATAGGAAAGGCGGCGAGCATCACAGGCCCCGTCGTGCTGGGTGATAATAGCATTGTGGGCGACGAGGCATTGCTGGAAGGTGTAGTCGCCTGGAACAATGCGCGCTTCGACGCGAAGAGCCGCAGCCGTAACTGCGTGATTGGCGCAAATGGGCATGTTGGCCCTGAGTCTGAGGTCGATAGCGCAGCTATTGTGGGAGATGGTGCATACACTGGTGCGGGCAACCAGCTATCTCGCGGGTTGAAGTTGTGGCCCGGTATTGTGCTGCCAGACCACAGCATCCGCTTCTAAAGGCGCATCGCCTGACCTCAAAGCGGTTGTAGAGATTGGAGCCATATGCCGAGGCCCGACCTGCTCTTATTGCATGGTGCGCTGGGCGCTAGCGGTCAGTTTGATGCCCTGCTGCCCCTGCTTGGCGACTACTTTGAGTTGCACACCCTCGATTTTGAGGGGCACGGCAGCGGCCACGCGACCGAGGACCCATTCAGCATGGATCGTTTCTCCGCGAACGTCCTCGACTTTCTCAGTGCTCACAATATTGAGCGGACATATATCTTCGGCTACAGCATGGGCGGGTACGTGGCCTGCCTAGTTGCGCTTGCGCGGCCCGGCTTGGTAGAAGGCATAGTGACGCTGGGCACAAAGTGTCTTTGGAATAAGGAGTCGGCCGCGAAGGAAGTGGCGCTGCTCAATCCTGAGAAGATAGCCGCTAAAGTTCCCCGCTTCGCACAGACGCTGGCAGCGCGCCACACATCCCTGGGCTGGGAAACCGTGCTGCACAGCACTGCCGCCATGCTGTCATCGCTTGGCGAAGCGGGCGGCTTCCCTCTTGATGCATTGTCCGGCCTGCAGATTCCTGTGCGCGTGATGGTTGGCGACCGCGACAGCACCGTGAGTGTTGAGGAAGCCGCCCAGGTTTACAGAGCGCTGCCGCTGGGTCAGCTTGAGGTGCTGCCGGGAACACTCCACCAGTTTGAGCGCGTGCCTGTTGAACGGTTGGCTGCCTCCATTGTACAATTCTTCAATGCCTGACCTGATAGTCCTCTCTTATTACGAAGTTAAGCCTCTGCTCAAAGCGCGCGAGGCGGGGCGCGCTACGGCGAATTTGTCGCCCGATCTTGGGCTCACCGTGGTTGAAGTGGCGCTTTCTACGGGTGGGGTAACTTTCCCTGATGGCGAAGAACTCGACTGGCAGGGTGTGGAAGATATCGCCCGCTCCGAAACGAAGTGCTTTCACCTCAACGGGAGCACCTTGAGCGAGATAAGGGTCTTCTCGGAGATGACAGGGCGGGTGTGCAGCCTCTACCCGACGGGAGGCTGTCCAACCATGGTGATCGGGGGCTTCCCGATGCACCGCATCAAGGGCACGGACCCGCACCAGGACACCATTCAGAAGGTAAAGGCAGCCGCCCCGATCGTGGGGAATGTGCTCGATACCACTACGGGACTAGGCTATACCGCTATAGAGGCGGCGCATACAGCCTCCAGCGTTACGACAGTGGAGCTTGATCCGGCTTCGCTTGATGTTGCACGGCTCAATCCCTGGTCGCAGGAGTTGTTCGGCAACCCGAAGATCAAGCAGCTGATGGGTAACAGCTTCGATGTTATACAGGACCTACCGGACGGCTCTTTCACGCGCATTATCCACGACCCGCCGACATTCAGCCTCGCGGGCGAGCTTTATTCAGGCGAGTTCTACAGGCATTGCTATCGCGTGCTAACACGTGGAGGCCGGCTATTTCACTACACAGGCAATCTCAAGAGTGGCGAAGGCGGACAGGTGAGCCGTGGAGCCATAAAGCGGTTGAAGGAAGCAGGCTTCGCACGCATTGTCCCCAAGTACGATGCTTTCGGCGTGGTCGCGTTCAAGTGAGCCACGGACAGCGCAAGTGTTCAGCATTGGCATAGGGATGGGGTGCGGGGGAGTCCCCCTGCTGGGATCTCTCGTTCTAGTCCAGACTAGTACAACGGGGTGCAGGGGCAAAGCCCATGACGGGGTATTAGGGGTGTCCCCTAACCCTTCTCTCTTCTTTTTAGACTCCCCTCCCGCTTGCGGGAGGGGCTGGGGGTGGGTCTTCCCTTACCGATCTGCCAGGTTGCTACCAGCCCTCTGAACGCTAATCCAGCGTCACTAGGTTGTCCAGCACGGTCCAATATCGTATGCTATGGCTATGAACAGAGATATTATGGACCTCGTCCAATACACGCCTGAGGTTGCGCAGGCTTTGCAGGAAAACCGGGCAGTCGTGGCGCTTGAATCGACCGTAATCGCCCACGGGTTGCCGCATCCTCTCAACCTCGAAGTAGCAGCCGGGATGGAATCGATTGTGCGCGAGCATAAGGCTGTGCCTGCTACCCTCGCCATCCTTGACGGCAAGATTCATGTCGGAATCACCCCGGGCGAGTTGGAACGGATCGGCACGGCTAAGGACATATCGAAGGCCAGTCTACGCGACCTGCCTGTACTCCTGGCCCGCAAGGAGAGCGGCGCGACGACTGTCTCGGCCACAGCCCACATCGCGGCGCTTGTGGGCATAAGAGTGTTCGCTACGGGCGGGATCGGGGGTGTGCATCGCGGCTGGGAGCGCACGCTCGATATATCAGCCGACCTGCCCGCGCTGGGGGATACCTCTATCGTGACGGTGTGTGCGGGGGCGAAGTCGGTGCTCGATTTGCCCGCCACGCTGGAATGGCTGGAAACCCACGGCGTGCCTGTGCTCGGCTACCGCACCCCTTACTTTCCCGCCTTCTATACTCGCTCGACAGAGCCACCCTTGCCCGTTGACGCCTCGGTTGATACGCCCGAAGAGGTGGCCGCCATCTTCAGGATGCGCGCAAGGCTTGGCTTCAGAGGCGGCTTGCTGGTTTGCCAGCCCCTTCCCGTTGAGCTTGCCCTCGATAATGACGAGATAGAGAGCGCCATACAATCGGCTCTAAAGGATGCGAGCGAGCAGGGTGTGAAAGGGCGGGCTGTGACCCCCTTCCTGCTTAGTGCCCTCTCGCGCAGCACCGGAGGGCACTCGCTGGGAGCCAACCGCTCTCTCCTGGAAAACAACGCCGCCCTTGCCGCCGAAATCAGCCGGGCCATAACGCCTCCTAACTACGTGTAGGAGTGGGCCGGTTGTCAGGGGCCAGGTATCAGGTATCAGGTGTCAGTATATTACGGATTCACCGCAGAGGCGCAGAGGCGCAGAGGGCGCAAAGTTACGCAGAGGTTGTTACGGATTAAGGAGTAGTGAGGTAAGCGAGTAAGCGGCACAAGACAGAGGCGGTCAGGGTTCGCCTCAGCGATGGCGGTCTGCCGTCGGCGGTCGTAACGGCCACCTGACCCCTTACGCAGTACGCAATACGCAGTAGACCATGCCCATTCGCACTCCAAACATACTATCTCTTGGCGATCTGTTGCTCGACGTTGTGGTGCGGTATGATCCGCTGTCCGGTGAGGCTGACGCCGGGGCAGACGCTGTGCAGCTCTGGCCGGGTGGGTCGGCAGCTAACTTCGCGGTGTGGGCAGCACGGCTTGATGCTAACGTGCGCTATATCAGCCGGGTTGGACGCGATTTGCCGGGCGATATGCTTCTTTACTCGCTGGAGGAGGCCGGGATTACGCCTGCCGTGCGGGTGGTCGAAGGCGCAACCACGGGGCGTGTGCTGGTGATGGTGGACAGCGAAGGGAACCGCCGCATGTGGTCCTATCCGGGTGCTAGTGGCACAATCGCCGTAGAGGACCTCGACCCGGCGTGGTTCAGCGGGTTGGACGCATTTCACCTGACGGGCTACTCTCTGTTGCGCGAGGGGCCGCGCGCCGCTGCTCTGGAGGCGCTCAGGCTGGCACGTGCAAGCGGCACTCCTATCTGCTCGCTCGATCCTAACCCGCCTCACCTCATAGTCGAGTTCGGCGTCGAGCGCTACCGCGAAATGCTGGCGCAGGCGCAATTTGACATAATAATCCCAAACCTTGAGGAAGGTATTTTGCTGACTGGCGAGAACGAACCCGAAGCCATTGCGGCAGGGCTGTTGATGCTGTCGCCCCTGGTTGTGCTGACGCTGGCCGAGCAGGGCTGCATCGTGGCAACCCGTGAAGAAACGGCGCGATATGAGGCGCACCCGGTGGAGAGTATGTTGGATGCTACGGGTGGCGGCGATGCTTTCGCTGCGGGCTTTGTGGTAGAATACCTGCGTACCCGCGACCTGCCGACCGCTGCTCGCTCCGCCAATCGCCTCGCGGCGAGTGTAGTGAGCAGGGTAGGAGCACGCTAGTGTGCTGCCAACGAAGGCAGAGCGCAAGTATAATGTAGAAGGGAAGCATCAGCGGACGGCACGCCCGTTTGCTTGAGCCAAGTCTATGTCCAATTCGCCTGCAGATCCTGATCCTACCCCGGACAAGCCGCCTACCGAACCGCGCCGTCGTGGGCACGCGCGCCGCCCACCGCTGGCCGAAATTGACAGTTGGGATCTTTGGCAGGCGTGGAAGCGCGGAGAGCGGAAGCAAGCGATGCCCTGGATCGGCTTGCTGACGGGCTTTTGCCTTGTGCTGGCAGCCATGTACTCTTTTTTCTACTATTCCAGCGTTCTGAGCCAGGATAGCGTTTTCCCGATCGTTCTTGCGCTGATCTATATAGGCTTCCTTTACTGGGTGTGGCAGCGTATCTCGCCCCGCCGCGATTTCGCGCTGGCGATTGTGGCTGTTATGGTCGTTGTGTCGGTGCTGGCCTTCTCGGTCTGGTTCCTTGTCTATATGCTGAGTGGGTGGAACCCCCTGGTGTCCATTCTCGGCACCGTCGCGCTGGGTCTTGTTGGCATGCTAGTCAGCCTGCCCGCCTTGAACAGCATGGCGAAGCAATCGGGGGAGTGACGCGAGGTGTCAGGTGTTCAGGTTATTGACGTGATTAACGCGCCATATGGGGAAGGGCAGCTTGCTATACGGAGTATTTCTTACTAATGCAGAAACTTCTACAATGCATACCGAACTTTAGCGAGGGACGCCGCCAGAATGTGATTGAGCAGATCGCGGGGACCGTACGGGCTGTTAAGGGCGTGCGGCTACTTGATGTCGCGCCCAACCCCGACCACAACAGGACCGTCCTGACTTTTGTCGGGCCGCCGGAAGCGGTGGCGGAGGCTGCTTTCGCGGCCACAGCCGAGGCGGTCAAGCTGATCGATATGGAGCAGCAAAAGGGCGAGCACCCGCGCATGGGGGCTATGGACGTGGTGCCGTTCGTGCCGATTTCGGGCATGACAATGGACGATGCCGTCTCTATCGCGAAGTTGGTTGGCGAGCGGATAGCAAGCGAGCTATCGTTGCCTGTGTATCTATATTCGGCCGCGGCCACAACGCCCGCCAGGAAGCGCCTCCCCGATGTGCGGCAGGGGCAATATGAGGGGCTGAAAGAGACTATTAGCCGCCCGGAGCGCAAGCCCGACTACGGCGAAGCGAAGATGCACCCCAGCGCGGGCGCAGTAGCGGTTGGCGCTCGCCCGCCCCTGATCGCGTTCAATGTGAACCTGGGCACGACCAACCTGCAAATCGCCAAGAACATAGCCAAAGGGCTGCGCGAGAGCAGCGGCGGCCTGGTGAACGTGCAGGCTCTTGGCGTCGACCTGGCAGAGCAGGGCATGGTGCAGGTTTCGATGAATCTGCTCGACTATACGCGCACTCCCATACACCGCGCCTACGAGCTGGTGAAGGTTGAAGCCGAGCGCCACGGTGTGCCTGTGGTGGGGAGCGAAGTTGTGGGCCTGCTGCCGCTCGATGCGCTGATCGGCGCTGCGGACTTCTATCTGCGCCTGACAGATTTCAAGCGCGGGCAGGTGCTGGAAGCGCGCTTGCTTGAAGAGGCGTAATAAGTTGTGCTAGACAAAGAAGAGACGGCAGCCTTTGTGGACTGCCGTCTCTTATTACAGTTCGGTTCTTGTCTATGCTTCCATTTCGGACCGGATACGCTCGATAAAGCTCTCGTCGGTGATGCTGCCGAGATTGATTTCTACGTTGGCGGCAGCGCCTTCGCTGGCGGCATCGGCTAGCAGGCGGGCCACGACGGCATCTGATGCCACGTTAGGGTTGCTCTTTTCGATTGCGATCACGGCCAACTGTGCTGTTTCTCTTGCTGCTTGAGTGACCCGCAGCGGCACCTCGGTGGCATACTGGAGTGCCTTCTGGATTGCGGCTGTTCTGGCGGCTTTTTCTTCGTCGCTGCTCTTTGGCAGCTTATATGCCTGGCTTACCTCGCCATAGGCAGCGGTATCTTCATCTACAGAGGCAAGCATCTGCTCGCGCAACTGCCCTGCCCTCTCCAACACCACCTTTAGCTCATCTTCGACATCGCGGAACTTTTCCCGTCCAATGGTGAGGTTACATGCCATCTCAATCATCGCGGCGGCCATCGCGCCTGCAAGTGCGCTTGCGCTTCCGCCGCCCGGTGTGGGGGTGGACGATGCTAGCTGCTCAATAAAATCTTCAACTGTTAGTTTGACGAGTGCCATTGTGCCTCCGGATATGATTAGTGTTTACAGGTTGACGCGCTGGGCCAATCGCTGCTATCAATGGCCCCAGTCGCGCGGGTAGCGGAAGTCGATCCCCGGCGTGCGCGAGCCTACCTTGGCTATCACCGGGGTCATGCGCTTGAATTGCATGTTCCTTACATTCTTGACTACGCGGTCCACCAGAACAGGGTCGAAGCCGCGTTCCACGATGTGATCGGGATCCAGCCGCTCGTCTACCAGCAAGTAGAGCACTTGGTCGACTATATCATAGACAAGCCCCATCTCGGCTTCGTCGGTCTGTCCGGGCCATAGATCGGCGCTGGGCTTTTTCTCGACAATAGGCGCGGGCACGCCAACCGCCCTGGAAAGAGCGCGCACCTGCGTTTTGTAGAGGTCACCCAGAGGCTGAATAGAGGCGGCGCTGTCTCCATACCACGTAGTGTAACCCAGCAGGTACTCGGTTTTGTTGGAGGTTCCGAGCACGAGCGCATTCTCGGCCGCCGACCTATCAAACACGGCAATCATGCGGGTGCGGGCAAGGATGTTGCCTTTGCGGAGCTTGCTCATCTCGCTGTAGTGCTCAAAAAGTGGCTCTGCCATCGGGGTGATGTCGATCTTGTCGTAGTTGGACAGGCCCAGGTGCTCGATCAAGAGGCGGGCGTGGCCTTCGCTCTCCGGACTGCTCGTCTTGTAGGGGAGCATGAGCGCCACCACGTTCTCAGGGCCAAGCGCCTCTACAGCCAGCGTGGCCGATAGAGCCGAGTCAAGGCCGCCCGACACGCCGAGCACGACCCTATTGAAGCCGAACTTGCGTATCTCAGCCCGGATGAACTCCACGAGGAGCCGCTTGGTCAGCTCGGCGTTGATGGCGAGCCGTTCGGTTACACTGCGTTCCTCGACTACCTTTGGAATCCGTTTGGTTGTGTCCATTGATGCGTGTCTCCGTTTGGCGTGGCGTAAAACGTAAAGCGTAAAACGTAAATGGCGTTGAGGTTGAGGGTTAGCTGTATCGCTCTTCTACTATTCTTTCTAGCTCTCTGAGGACTAGTTCGGGGCGTTCGTCTCGGAGGAGGGGGAGGCTGCGGCGTTTCAGGCGCACAGATTCCGGGTTGACCGTAGCTGTTACAAGCGATTCCTCAAAGTGCTCGCCTCGCGCCAGGAAATCGCCGTCGGGGGCGATGATGCTGCTGTAGCCGCCGAACGCCACGCCGTCCTCGTAGCCTACTCGATTGCTGTGGTAGATGAAGGTGGTAAATAGCTCGGCGTAGATGCGGTGGGTGGTTATGACGTCAAACGTGGTGTCAAGATAGTCGTCGCCCGGTTTCACCCCACGGCCGGGCCCGGCCGCCACCATCAGCAGGGTGTCTGCGCCATCAAGCCAGAGCAAATAGGGGAGCGAGAGATGCCAGAAATCCTCACAGATCAGGATGCCCATCCGCCCGAAGCGCGTATCGAAGGCGCGCACCCTGCGGCCCATGCCAACATAGCGCATGTCATCGAACATGCCGTATGTAGGCAGGTAGACCTTGCGGTGCACATGCTTGATCTCGCCCTGCCCGATATATGCCTGGGCGATATAGTGAACGTAGCGGTCGTCTTCTTCGATGAAGCCGATGCAGATATCCATGTCGTGACGCTTCGAGGCGTCCATTAGCTTTTGCAGAGGAGGAGCGGGCGGCGAGATCGACATGCCGATCTGGTTTGTGATGTCCTGTAAATAGTAGCCCGTGAGACTTAGCTCAGGGAAAACCAGGAGCGATGCGCCCGCCTCTTTGGCGCGTTCGATGTATTCCAGGTGCTTTTCGAGATTGGAGTCGAGGTCGCCCAGCTTGACATTGATCTGGGCAACCGCAACCGTATACGGGTCTAAAGAAGGTCTGGTCATTAGCACTCCTCAGCCAAATATGTGGCACTCCATTATAACGTGGCGGGTGGTATGGTACCAAGTTGGAGAACGTGAGGCGTAAGGCGTGAAACGTGAAACGTGAGTACGGCTTTGAAACGCCAAGACGCCAAGACGCCAAGGTTGTTATGGGTTTAGATTTGTTACGCTGACGGTCACTGACAACTGACAACTGACTACGAACGACCGCGCCCAGCCAGTTTGATTAGCTCGTCGATAATGGCGTCGGCGGCTCCTGAGGTGGCCAGCTTTAGCGCGCCGTTGTGCATGGTGGTGAGGCGGGCGCTATCGTTGACTAGAGCGCAGACGGTAGAGACCAGGGTGTCGGGGGTGAGGTCGGGCTGGAGGAGGACCACCGCGCCGCCTTGCGCTTCGAGGGCGCGTGCGTTGGCTTCCTGCTCGCCGCCTGCCGCGCCGGGGAGGGGTATTAGCACGGAAGGCTTGCCCAGGTTTGCTAGCTCGTTTACGGTGCCCGCGCCCGCCCTGCCCACCACGAGCGAGGCCAACGCATAGACATCGCCCACTTCATCGCCAACGTATGCCTGGACACGATAGCGCGCCTTCCGGCTGGGTGGGAGGCTCTCCCGCACACTCGTGAGCGCTTTCAGGTCCGCGCCTGAGCCGTCGGGTCCTTCGCCGCACTGGTGTATTAGTTGACAGCATTCCAGCAGGCGAGGCAGCGCATCTCGCACAGCCATGTTGATGGCGTGAGAGCCTTGCGCGCCACCTGTGATATACACGGTGGGCTGGGTTGCGTCCAGATTAAAGAGGGCGGCTGCTTTTGCGGCGTCGCCTTGCAAGAGGGAGGGTCTCAGGGGATTGCCTGTGACGATGGCTTTGCCTTGCGGAAAGTATTTCAGCGACTGGGGGAAGCTGACGGCCACCTCGCGTGCAAAGCGGCCCGCGATGCGGTTCGCAAGGCCGACAAGGGCGGTCTGCTCGTGGGTGAGCGCGGCTCTCCTGAGAAGCCACCCGACAATCACAGTTGGCACGCAGACATAGCCGCCCGTGCTGAAGATAACATCGGGCTTGAAGCGGCGTACCGCGGCGAGCGCCTGGATAGCACCGGCGGGCAATCTTACCAGTAAATCCACAGGTGTTTGAGGCGAGATGTAGCGGCGCAGCTTGCCCGTCTGGATGGGCACGTAGGGGACATCGAGCGAGGACATTGTACGTCTTTCTACGCCCGCCACGCTGCCCACATACAGCAATTCGAGCGGCCACCCTTCTGAGGCGCTCCGCTCTCGCAATCGAGTTATTACGGCCACAGCAGGGCTGACATGCCCGCCTGTGCCTCCGCCTGTGACGACGACTTTCAAAGGATAGGCCAAACTTTCCAGGTGTGATATTCGGTGCCTGCGGCTTTAGCGCGCGGCGGCGACGGCCTATTATAGCATAGTGCAGGGTTAGAGAAGGTGCATGGATGTTATGCTGCGTAAATGCTCAGATTAGGGGTGGAGCAACCTGACACCCAGGTAAGCCAAGACCCACCCCCAACCCCTCCCACACGTGGGAGGGGAGTCTAAAGAGAAGGGGAGAATGGGGGACACCCCCAACCCCGTCATGGGCTGCGCCCCTGCACCCCGCTACCCCTATTCTGGACACTTACTACGCTGCCCCATCGTGCCATGTGGTCGCCCCCTCGCAAACCAGTGGTCGGCACACTCAATTCTTCTGCCACCCTGCCATCTGCCGAGTGACGGACGACGCGCCCGCGTGGGTCGACGGCGAACACCTGCCCGTCCGGCATGGCCAGCAGTCGGTCGGCTGCTTACCCCGGCAGGAGGCTCCTTCTGGTCCCCGCCGGTGCGGTCCAGTTGCTTTGCTCCTTGTCCACTTGTACTTTTAGCTTATTTGTTCTATAATGGACGCAGAGAAAATTGTCGTATTCTGTGCAATCCGGGGGGGTTCGCCATGTGCGGAAGGTACGATCAGATAGTTATTGGTCAAGCACTCGCGGCGCGGTTTAGGGTCGCTCCTGAGCAAGCAGGAGAAGTCAGGGAGAACTGGCTACCGAGATACAACATCGCCCCCAGCCAGTTGAATCCGGTGATTGTAATCGCTGACCACCAGGAGAAATACCTGACCATAATGTAGTGGGGCTCGATTCCGGCATGAACGAGACAGAACGCCTCTTGAGCCTACTGCGGCCCTACCATGACACCCGGATCAGCGCATACCGCGTGGGTTGTTGAGCACCCGCTTCGCTGCCCCATTCAGGCCCTGCCAACGATCGCGCATAGCTTATTAGGGCAGCGTAAGCAACTAACCTGAAAGGCACGACAGAACGACAGTGCAAATAACCAGCACCCTTTACATCACCGACCGCGAAGAGTGGCGCAAGTGGCTCGCGGAGCACCATGCCACTGAGCCTGACGTCTGGCTCGTCTACTACCGCAAAGAAAGTGGCAAGCCCCGCCTTGCTTACAACGACGCGGTCGACGAGGCGCTCTGCTTCGGGTGGATAGACAGCACGTACAAAGACATCGACGAAGAGAAGTTCGCCCAGCGCTTCTCGCCGCGCAATCCCCGCAGCCCTTTCTCCCCTATGAACAAGGAGCGGGCGCGCCGCCTCATCGAGCAGGGGAGGATGATGCAGGCAGGTCTCGATAAGCTCGGTGACTCCCTCCATGATACCTCTGGTGCTTTTGAAGTGCCGCCCGATATAGTTGCCGCTCTGCAAGCCGACCCACAGACCTGGGAGAACTTTCAAAGCTTCCCCGAAAGCTACAAGCGCATTAGAGTTGGATGGATCGACGGCGCACGCCACCGCCCGGAAGAGTTCGAGAAGCGCCTCCGCTATTTCCTCAAGATGACGGCAAAGAACAAACGCTTCGGGATGGTGCAGTAGGAATACGTAGGAGTGCGTCTAAAATACGTCTGGTACAGGAGGTTTAGCACTATGGCGACTGTTATTGCGGGCTTCACGATGTCCCTCGACGGCTTTATCGCCGACCCCAGTGACAGCACTGATGGCCTGTTCGATTGGTTCGATGGCGGCGATACAGAGGTCGCCCTTCCAAACGGCAAGATGACCGTGCGCCTCTCGCCCGCCAGCGCAATGGTGATGCGCGACATATGGGAGACGGTAGGGGCGCTTGTGGCTGGCCGGCGCATGTTCGACATTGCCGGCGGTTGGGGCGGCAGCCATCCGCTTAATGTGCCGACCTTCGTAGTCAGCCACAGCATGCCCGAACTACCAGAAGGCTGGCCCCGCGACAACGCACCTTTCACCTTTGTCACTGATGTCGCGGACGGCGCCGAGAGCGCGGTCGAGAGCGCGGTCGAGCGCGCGATCGAGGAAGCGAAACGGGTCGCCGGCGAAAAGACGGTGATCGTAGCTGGCGCCAACATAGCACAGCAGGCGCTCAAGGCCGGGCTGCTTGACGAGATCGAGATAGACCTGGTGCCGATCTTGCTCGGCCGGGGCATTCGCTTGTTTGAATACCTGGGCGTCGAGCCGATCAAGCTGGAGCGCACCATCGCCGTGCTGGCTCCTGACGTTACACACCTGCGCTTCAGGGTCAAAAGGGAGGGATAACCAATGACAAAATCGAAAATCGCGGCGGAGCGGGCGCTGGAGATCTGGCAGTTTATGCAGGATGAACTGGTGCGCGTAGTTGGGCTGCTGAGCGACGAGCAAATGAATACGCGCATCGCACCCAACGTGCGCACGTTAGGAGAGCAGGCCGAGCATATCGTGCGCGGACGTGCACTATGGGTGCACAAGGTCGTGGACGACCCTTCGCTTGAGCCAATGATGAACTGGGACGAGCCGGACGACCCGCCGCGCTCAGCCGCCGAGGTAGTGGCGGGGCTCCAGCACACATGGCACATACTGCGAGCCTACATCGAGCCATCCACCACCGACGCCGGCGATGACTCCGACCCCGGCACAGTGTCTGAGCAGGAAGAGAACGGCCTGCGTACCGTCTGGGGGATGCTCGACCACGACCTGTGCCATGCCGGGGAGCTTGCCCTCATGCTCGGCGTGCTTGGTCTGGAAACGCCTGAGTTTTAGTGCAGCAATTATTCGGTAAGGAGAGGACCTGGGGGGATTATGAAACTACTGCTCACTTCTGGTGGCATCGTGAACAACAGCATTCGTAACGCGCTGGTTGATATGATGGGCAAACCGATTGCCGAGGCCACTGCGTTGTTCGTGCCCACAGCGGAGCAACCGCTCGGACCCTTCTTTGTCGGGCGGTCGGCACAAAATCTTCTACAACAGGAGTGGAAAGCGTTCGGCGTGCTGGAGCTAACTGCCCTGCCCAGTATCCCGGAGGAAGCCTGGCTACCGAAACTCAGAGCTGCAGACGCTCTTCTGGTGGGAGGAGGCGATCCGCTGTATCTGTGCTACTGGATGCAGCAGTCGGGGCTGGTGGACCTCCTGGGTGGGACGGAGCTGCGCGAGACGGTCTATGTGGGAATGAGTGCCGGGAGCATGGTGCTGGCCCCCAACATCGGGCAGGAGTTCGTCAACTGGAGGCCGCCCACCGCTGGCGACA